>JAVBUH010000024.1:0-55461 GCA_031555505.1 Tannerellaceae bacterium | reverse complement strand
CCCGGCTACGTACAGGATGCCCGTGACCGGGCATTCACACAAGCTATGGTATCACCCTGATAGGTTCATTTCATGGGTTAGGATGCTTCACTTTCCCTTAGTTTGCGTCGGATCTTTCAGATTTTGCGGAACTTGAAGCAGCCCGCTTTCACATACGCAGGAACTTGAAGCAAGGCCACATTCACATTCGCCGGAATATGAATGTTCACACTCGTCAGTATGTGAATATATCGCCGTGTCCATAGCGACAATACCGCGTCAGCGGTATCCTGTTCATAGCCAGGGGTGCAGGCGAATGCCCCGTCAGGGGCATCATGTAGGTAGCCAGGGGTGCAGGCGAAGCCAAGCCCCTGGACAATGGATGGTACATTATAATCCTGCGCCACGTCAGTGGTGCCGGTCTATCCACACGGTACCGCTGACGCGGCACACAAAACATATAAAAATCATCTGTCCGGGGGCTTGGCTTCGCCTGTACCCCCGGCTACGTACAGGATGCCCGTGACCGGGCATTCACACAAGCTATGATATCACCCTGATATGTTCATTTCATGGGTTAGGATGCTTCACATACGCCGGAACTTGAAGCAAGCCCACATTCAAGTTTCGCGGAATTCGAATGACGTCCTCTTCCATTTCCGGCTGAGTATGAAAGTAATAACAGTGAACCTGCTATTAATCGATCAGGGGATAGCGGGCGATGGCCTGGCTGCGGGTGCAGGCATTGAAATGCCACCATTCGTAACGGATGGAGGTGAAGCCGGCCCCGCGCATGAGGCGACGCAGCAACCGGCGGTTGTCGTAGGCGGCACGGGTGATGCGGCCGGTAGCCAATAAGGCGGATTCATTGTCGGTATGGGCTTCATCGCCAAAGTGATCTACGGCAGTGCCCATATCCAGGGGACGGCCTTGTTCGTCAAGGATGGAAACGTCTACGGCCATGCCATAGTTGTGCAGGCCGCCGCCCCTGGCAGGATTGCTCACATAGTTGGTCTTACCCGCCTTCCGGGCAAGTTCCCACATCCGGCGCTGTACGGACATCGGGCGGGCGGCATCATAAATAATCAGGGAACGGCCGGGGTATTCTGTTTTCAGCGCCTGTTGCGCTTTGACGAGCATGGCGGCAGCCTCGGGGCGCAACCAGGCCTTCGTGATCCCTTCATACAATACAACACCCGTAAAGTTGTCGGGATGCGTATACAGCAGGCTCACTGACAGGGTAGTGTCTGATTGAGCCACATCCACCAGCCCTTTACGTGCCAAAGCTTCATCATTGAATTGGGCATTGGCCGTCCACAGAACGGGAAAGAAAAGCAGAAAAGTGATCAGGATACGATTATGCATAGGGAAGTATCAGTCGATACGTATTTGCTCTACGTCTATACGATCTTGCAGGAAGATGGACGCCGCTTCGGAAAATTTATCGGCCGATTCGGTAGTCAGAAAGCGGGTATGCCCTCCCCGTGTCAGGCGGGCCTCCATTTCCGGATGACGCACCAGGTAATCTGCCAGACTGGCCGCCACGTAGGTACCCTGTGCAATAACGGATATCCCGGCCGGCACATACTGACGAATCTTATCCAGCAACAAGGGGTAATGTGTACAACCGAGTAGCAAGGTATCGATCTGTGGATCTGCCGAAAGGATGTGATCAATATGCTTCCGTACAAAATAATCGGCACCCGGCGAATTGAACTCATTATTCTCGACCAACGGCACCCATATAGGACAAGCCTCCCCGGTAACGGTAATATGCGGAAACATTTTGCCGATTTCCAATGTGTACGAGTGGGAAGAGATCGTCCCCGTAGTACCCAGTACCCCTACATGCTTGGTGCGGCTGAGTGCATCCACCTCTTCCACCGTAGGGCGGATTACACCCAATACCCGGCGTGCCGGATCCCATCCGGGCAGGTCGGTTTGCTGAATGGTGCGGAGCGCTTTGGCCGAAGCCGTATTACAGGCCAGGATCACCAACCGGCAACCGGCCTCGAACAGCTTCTCTACCGCCTGCCGGGTAAAGCGATACACCACCTCGAAAGAACGAGGACCGTAGGGGGCGCGGGCATTATCGCCCAGGTAGAGATAGTCGTATGCCGGCATTCTTTGGCGGATATCGCTGAAAATGGTGAGCCCACCATAGCCGGAATCAAAAATACCGATCGGTCCGGGTGCTTCTGAATACATGATATTTCTTGTTTATATGACAAAGGATGCCTTTCCTGCGAAAGACATCCTTGCTATGTGTTTACGAAAGGGGGGATTAAATACCCAGCTTTGTTTTCACTGCCTGTGTGGCATCTTCCACATTGCTACCCATATACAACAGAGCGCCCGGCTCAATGATATAGAGGTATCTCTTTTCTTCGCCTACAACTTTGATAGCGTTGCGCAGTTTGTCCTGGATCGGAGCAACCAGCGTCTGCTGTTGTTTCTGCATATCTTCTTCGGCCACCTGCATGAAGTTCTGCAAACGATCCTGCATATCCTGCAATTCCTGCATTCTGCGGGTACGGATGTTTTCAGTCAGTGAATCCTGCTGAGCAATGAAATCAGAATATTTACGTTTGAATTCTTCATCAATCTGCTGACCTTCTTTTCTGTACTTTTCTCCCAGATCGGTCAGTTTCTTCTGCATGTCTTTATATTCAGGCATGAGAACCATGACTTCCTGTGTATACACAAATGCCACTTTATCCTGCGCAAAAGCTCCCAACGGGAGGAGCATCAATACCACCAAGGCAATAAGTTTCTTCATCTTTCTTTATAATTACTTGTTATTAATTTTGTACTTGTACCTGTTTTTCTAACGCGCACAAATGTACGTATTTATTTTGAATATCCTAGCTTAAGCAATACTTCATTACTGATATCGATCTTGGGAGACGCGAAGATAATACTCATATCGGAGGCCCGGTCTATAATCAACTGATAGCCTTTATCTTCAGAGATATCCTTTACGGCGGTATAGATCTCGTCTTGCAACGGTTTCATCAGGCTCTCGCGCCGTTTGTACAGTTCACCTTCCGGTCCGAAATATTTCCGTTTCAGTTCCTGGGCTTCCTGTTCTTTTTGCACGATGGCTTCTTCACGCTTCGTCTTCATTTCTGCCGAAAGGAACACAAGGTCGCTCTGGTAGCTTTTATACATGTTCTGGGCTTCCTGCTGGATCACTTCCACTTCATTCTGCCATTTCTTCGACAACTGTCCAAGTTGTTCGTTCGTCATTTCATACGATGGAATATTACTCAGGATGTATTCCATGTCTATCAGCGCAAATTTCTGTGCCGTACCGGCAAATGTACAAAGCAGCAGCAGCGCACCTGCGATCATCGTCTTTTTCATACTGTTTGTGTTAAATGATTTTCATTTATGACTACAAATATAAGTCAGGGTTTATATGCAAACCACTAAATTGCGTTAATTTAGAATTCCTGACCGATAATAAAGTGGAACTCACTACCATTCCGGCTTTTCAGGCGGTTATTGCCATAGTTCGGCGCATCAAACCCGTAGGCCCAGTCGATACCCATCAAACCGATCATCGGAAGGAAGATACGCACACCGAGACCGGCCGAACGTTTCAAATCGAACGGATTGAAATCGGTGATTTTCTGCCAGGCATTCCCTGCTTCCACAAAAGCCAACCCATAGATGGTAGACGAGGGCTCCAGGATAAACGGATAGCGAAGCTCCATGCTGAGGCGTGAATAGGCATAGCCGTACGAACTGTAACCCCCGTTACCGGCAATACTACCGTTCTCATACCCACGCAAACCGATGGTTTCCGTAGCGTATGTGCTGGAATATCCGCTCATACCGTCGCCCCCCATATAGAAGGTTTCAAACGGTGTTTTCTTGTTGCGGTCGTACAAGCCCAGGAATCCATATTCCACACGGGTCATCAACACCGGTGTGCGTTTCACGCCTTGCGGGGCAAGGGGGGAGAATATCTTCGCTTTGAACTTGGTCTTGTAGTATTCGATCATCTTGAACTTACCCGGATCCTGGTCGCTCATGGCGGCATAATCCTTTCCATCCCACAATGAGTAAGGAGGAGTAGCTGCCACAGAGAGCGAAAACTGCGAACCGCTACGGGTATAGAGCGGGTTGTCGATAGAGCTGCGCTGCAACATCAATTCGAGGTTGATATTGTGTGAAGTCCCGTTCTGCACCAGGAAGTAGTCCCAGTCTTTCATGGTATACATCTGGTAGTTGAGGGTTGCCATGAACTGGAAGTAGTCGTCCGGCCAGCTCAAACGTTTTCCATAACCGACAGCCGCACCAAACATGGTGATGTATTTGTCGGGGTTGTAGGCCAGTTCGTAGTTATTATAACCGCCGCCGTAACCACCATAGCCGCCATAGCCACCATAGCCACCATAGCCCGAATACGGATAACCCATACCACCGCCATACATACCACTATACATATTGTTGCTCAGGTAGCTGCTGCTCACGTCGGTCTGCTTGGAGAAATAAGCCGTCACTGACAGTGTATTTGGACGTTTGCCGCCAAACCACGGATCCATGAACGACACACTGTAAGCCTGGTAGTAACGGCCGTTGGTCTGTCCGCTCAGGGTCAACGTCTGGCCTTCACCCTGCGGGATGATTCCTTTATACGTCTTCGGATGCAGGAAGTTTTTCATGGAGAAGTTGGTGAAACGCAGACTGATTTTACCGATCACCCCGGTTTGTCCCCAACCGGCTGAGAACTCTACCTGGTCGTTGGCCTTAGACACAAGGTTGTATTCGATATCCACCGTTCCGCTTTCCGGATCGGGCAGCGGCACGGGATTCATGTTTTCCGGGTCGAAGTGTCCCATCTGTGCCAATTCACGCACGGAACGCATCAGGTCTTCGCGGCTGAACAGCATCCCCGGTTTGGTGCGGAGTTCGCGACGCACGATGTCTTCATACAGGCGGTCGTTACCGTTGATGATTACCCGGTTGATCGTAGCTTGCTCACCTTCCATAATACGGATTTCGAGGGCGATGGAATCGTTTTCGATCTCCACTTCCACCGGATCGGCATGGAAGAAGAGGTAGCCGTTGTTAAAATAGACGTTCGACACGGCATCTTCATCGGAAGTGAGGCGTTCGCCTAATTTTTTCTGGTTATACACCTCACCGGCTTTCATGCCCAGTACCGCTTCCAGGTATTCGGAAGGATATTTGGTGTTACCTACAAAAGCGACGCTTTTCAGGAAGTACTGGTCGCCTTCTTCCACCTTGAGATGGATATCCACCGATTTTTCATTGAAGTTAGACACGCTGTCGGAAAGCAACACGGCATCCCGGTAACCAAATTCGTTATATTTGGCGATCAGGTTCTTTTTATCGTTCTCATACTCTTCGGAGGTGAACTTCTTCGTGCTGAACATTTCCAACCAACTGGACTTGAAGTCGTTTTTCAGGTTGAACTTTTCGTTCGTCTTCTTCATGGCCTTTTTCAGCGTGCGGTCTGCGAGCGCTTCATTGCCTTCAAAGTAAATGCGGTTGATCTTCGTTTTCTGATTCTTGTCAATATAGATATCTACCATTACATGGCCTTCGTTGGCCAGGTCGTCTTTTTCCACGATATTGACATCTACGTTCTTAAACCCTTTCCCGTCGAAGAAGCGTTGGATCAGCGTCTTGGTACGGTCCATCACGTTCGGGGTAATCTGGTATCCTTTGCGCAAGCCAAGCTTTGCTTCCAGGTCTTGCCGTTCGCCCTTCTTGATACCATGGTAGGTGACTTCGGAAATACGGGGGCGTTGTTTCAACTGGATTTCCAGCCACACCTTATCGCCTTCGATTTTAGTGGCCAGGATCTTCACATCCGAAAACAGGCCATGCTTCCAAAAACGTTTTACCGCATTCGTAATCGCACCTCCGGGTTCAGGGATAGACACTTCGTCGCCTACAGCCAGCCCCGAAAAACCGATCAGGGTAAAATCCTGGTATTGTTCCTTGTTCACACCCGTTATCTGGATATCTGCAATCTTATACTTCCGTGGTGACAAAGAATAAGAAATGACCGGCACTTCAGCCGGTGCTTCAACTCGCGTAGTGTCACTTTCCTGTGCGACAATCCCGTAGGTGAAACCCAGGAAAATAAAAAGCAGCACTATTTTCTTGTACATATATGTAATCATCCTCATTAATATCAGACTAACTGTTCACTGGTTTTTCCATAACGCCGTTCGCGTTGCTGGTAATACACAATGGCTTCATAAAACGCTTCTTCCCGGAAATCAGGCCAGAACACATCGGTAAAATACAATTCGGCGTACGACAACTGCCAAAGGAGGAAGTTGCTGATACGCTTCTCGCCGCCGGTCCTGACCAACAGATCCGGGTCGGGAATACCTTTTGTGGTCAGGTGTTCAGACACCATTTCCTCAGTAACATCACCCGGGGCAAGTCTTTTTTCAGAGACAGCCGTTGCCAGTTGTCTGATGGCATCCACCAGTTCCCAACGCGATGAATAGCTGAGCGCCAATACCAGCGAAGTGCCGGTATTTGAAGCGGTCTGCCTGATGCAATCGAGCAATGTCAGGCGGGCATCTTCCGGCAAACGGGATAAATCCCCAATCGCCAGCAGGCGTACATTATTCTTCATCAGGTCAGGCGTTTCCTTATGGATAGCCGACACCAGCAGATGCATCAACGCCTGGATTTCGGCCTCGGGCCGGCTCCAGTTTTCGGTAGAGAACGTGTACATTGTCAGGTATTCCACACCGATAGCGACTGCAGCTTCCAACACTTTGCGGACAGAAACGACACCTTCCTGATGGCCCGAACTACGGTCTTTTCCCTGTGCTTTCGCCCAGCGGCCGTTGCCGTCCATGATCACTGCCACATGGCGGGGCAGCCTACTTTTGTCTATTTCTTCCTGTAGTGACATATCACTGTTTTATGCTAAAAACCATTTATAATACTGTTGGCATTGTTACAAGGGTTACTGCGCGGACCAAAGTCCCAGGTCACCGACAATAACAAGCACGAATACCAGTCTTTGTTTTTCCAGGCACTACTCGAAATGCCGTAGGGATTGTCCAGTTCGGTTTTCCCTTCCAGGTTGTCGGCAAACAACTTACGGAAAGAGAACTCACAGCCCAGATTCACCCGGTTCACAATCTTATATTTCACACCCGCACCGATGGGGATGTGTATGCCGGCGAAGGTTTTATCTCCTCCGGGAGCTACCGTTAGCCCTAATCCCAACAGCAGATAAGGCGTGAATCGTCTCGTATTCATATACGCGTACTTATCGCTGTACGGAAAAAAGTTAAACTCCGCCTGTCCGCCCAGTTCGATCAGGCTACGGCCGAAAGAGACCTCACCCGGAAACGGGAACACATTATCCAATCCCTTGGTGCTTCCTGCAATTTTCGCCCACAACAGATCGGCTTTCAAGGCCCATCTGAAGTTGGCATTGTAGCGGAACACCGCACCCAGTGAAGGGTTTGTACTTTTAAAGAGCGTTCCCTTATTCACGTCGCCCATATAAAAAGCGCCGCCAAGCATTCCGCCTATTTCATATTTATATTCCTGCGCATAAAGCGCCGGAAACAAAACGACCGATAAAAGTAGTATGAGGATACGTCGAAAAAAAGTTGATGTCATAAGCTTGTTGTTTATTAGCACACCTCTTTTTCTAACGCCAAAAGCCTCATAAAATTATATGTTATCGCACGAACTTTCTACTTATCAAACCCTAACCGGTTGATCCGGCCACGCCAGATCTCATTCAACTCGTCCGTACCCTGTCCGGTTTTACCGGCAAAGATAAACATATACTGATCTTTATCCACCTGAATGGACGAGAAACCTCTTCCGGTGTATGCATCCGGCAGTATCACCAGTGTATCCTGCAATGCCCAGTTGATGCCCCGGTCGATCGAAGTATACATATCTTTGGAGCCTTTCCCGTCTGCGGTCAACCCGCCAATCAGGAAATACTTGTCGTCATACGCTGTCAACATCACGCCTTCCCGTTTACCGAAGTTGGTCGCTTCATCATCGGTCATCTTCACCCAGTTGGTCCCGTTGGCGGTAGACCACACGCTGTTGAGCAACTGGTTGTCTTTGTCCCGGCCACCGGCCACCATCAGGTATTCGTGATACATACTGTAATAACCGGCATTACCGAAACCAGTCACAGGAAAACCGGCGGGTACCGCATCACCCATCGTCCACTCCTTAGCTGTATTCATGGCAGCAAAAGTCAACGTACCCTCTTTATCCACAATACCCGCCAGGATCGCAGGCTGGTTTTGCGCTTCTTTAACAATTCCAAACAGGTAATACACATTCATCCCGGCATCGGCAACGGTCCATACCTGCCCGTCTTCGGATTGATACAGCACTCCGCTTGAGGAAGGCAGATACAGCAACCCATTGTATGCCGTAACCTGCGCCAGGGGGATACCCGAAGCAGGCAGGCCGCTCAGTGTTATTTCATTCCAGTTCCGGGCATCCGACACAGGAGCCTGATAAAGGCGATACGCACTATTGTCGGAGGGGCGTACATACATCAAATAGGAATCAACTCCCTGGTATGAATGGGTAATTACCCGCTGTTCTTTCATCCGGATACCGGTGATCTGATTGGAGAAAAGCGACCAAACCATGGAATCGGGCATCTGCTGGTGGATATTGACCTGGGCCATATAGGATTTAGTCGTAACTCCATCGTAGGCCACTGTCGTGAACTTAACCGGCTTGGAAAAATCCAGGGAGTCCGTTCCGTTCCAGTAGAGAGTGTCTCCTGTTGCTTGCTGCATCACCGTATTCCCAATCACCGAATTTCCCATGTACGAGAGGGTACATACCACTTTTCCAATCACTGTGCCATAAGGCAGCGAATCGGCGTTAAAAATACGACCGGTCAACTGATCGATCGTAAACTTCACACTACTCAGCCCCGGTACAGAATCATGTTTCAGCGAAAAAGCACTGATCTGACAATTTTTATCAACCACATACTCCGTTGAATCATCTCCCCCAAGACAGGAAGACAGGAAGTATACCAAACAACCGACAATAAAGAATCCTATGCGATTTTTCATCCAAACTATAAATTTGTCCTATAGAGGCACAAAAGTAGAAACATTTTTGGCTTTACGCCTAATAAAACGCTAATATTTATTATATTTTAGCTACGATAACCTTACGCAACATTCTTTTAGAAACGCAGTTATGCCCTTCATTGTATAAGAAAAGCCCCGATCTCCCGGGGCTTTTACACTATATATTTATCCAATGCTTCATTTCACAAACGGTGCATGCTGCAGATAGGCAGCGCAATCCTTCACACCGGCCATCTGTGAACGGCCATCAGGCATTTGCTCCAGTTCCACAAAATAATCCTGAATACCGTTGGCATACATCTGGTTGAAGATGTTGCCGAAATTCAGCAACCCACTCTGTCCCAAAATAGCCGTATCTTTGATATGCAGGGCTACGATGCGTTTCGGATATTTTTTCAGGTATTCCAACGGATCGTTACCGCCACGTACCGTCCAATACACATCCAGTTCAAAGTTCACGAGGTTGGGATCTGTTCCGGCCAGAAAAAGGTCCATGATCTGGTCGCCTTTCACCTCCCACGGCATGGCCGGTTTGGCAGCATCTTCCGGCTTCACGATCCGTTTGAACTCGAAGTTATGGTTGTGATATCCGAAAATCAGACCGGCATCCTTGCAAATCTTACCGGCATCGTTGAATATTTCGCAGATCAGATCGGCATCGGCGTGTGTATTCACATTCGGCATCATGGGCTGAACCAGATACTTGCAACCCAATTTCGCATGATCGGCAGCAGCTACTTTCCAGTATTCGCTGATCTGCGGAACCAGGTCCCTGGTATAATCCAACAGGAAAGGCTTACCCGGCACTGCGGGATTCACGTGTGAACTGACAATCTTCAAGCCGGCATCTTCGGCCATCTTCTTGAATTGCATCAGATCCATACCGTTGATCTTCCCTCCGCCGTATCCGGCCAGTTCCAAGTTCACATACCCCATATCCTTCAACTCTCGCATCCGTTTGGGAACGTCGTCATACAATTCTCTCTGCAATGAATAGATTTGCAGACCCAATGCTTTCTGTGCATTTACCACAGGTGCTTCGGCTGTTTTCGCACTTGCCAATCCTGCTTTACCCGCCAGTAAACCTCCGGCAGTAAGCAGGGATGCATTCCGTAAAAAATCTCTTCTGTTACTCATAGCTATCCATTATTTACAAAAATACGGTAATGTATACGGATTCCGGTAGTGATACCAGTACAGACGGTGGTTGGCCGCATCCTTGTCGTCGCCAAAGCTCAGCGTTGCCGGATCCCATTTCACCGGGCGGTTCAATTCGCGGGCGATATTGGCCAGGCAGCACAGTGTGTTGGTGCTTGCGCCTACCTCAACCGGAGCGATTGGGTTCTTGCGTGAGCGTACGCAATCGATAAAGTTCTGCATGTGCGGAGCATTGGTTTCATAACTTCCGGCCATACCTCCCGCAGGAGTACCTTTCTTATTCTTATTCTTTGCCGCATTCTTGGCTTCTTCTTCCATGCGTTTTTTGTACTCTTCGTACATCTTCATCATTTCGGCCTGGCTCATCGGACGCCGACCGGCTACTTCCGCCGGCACCTTCGAAGGATCAGAGCAAGCCAAATAACCGCGGGCTACTTCAATCCAGCCGTTAGAGCCAATGAACCTGATACCTTGTGCACCTTCGTTATCGTCGAGGAACGGTTGCTCCGTCATCACTATACCGTTGGCATATTTCATAGTGGCCCACTGTGTGCCGTTGTAGCCTTGCGGAATAAATTCAACCGGACCTGAGCCGTCCATGCCGATAGCTGCCTGAGCGATATCAAACATGTGCGCACCCCAGTCGGCTGTATAACCGTTGCCGGTTTCCTGATACCAGCGCCATGCACCCCACAGTTTTTCGTTCTGTACCGGATCCAGCGAAATAGGAGGACACAGGTCGGGATGGTAATGGATCTTCGGATCGTTCAGCGGTCCCATCCATTGGTTGAAATTCAGGTTGGCCGGAATCGCTTCTTCGGGCAGATCCAGCGGTTTGGGAGGCGCGCCTACACGTGCATAAATCTTTTCGATATGGCCGATAGCTCCGTTTTGTACCAGTTCGATGGCCTTCTGGAATTCAGCGCTCGAACGTTGCTGGCTACCCACCTGCAACACGCGTCTGTTTTCACGAACGGCTTTTACCATCGCCAATCCTTCAGAGATGGTGAAAGCCAGGGGTTTCTGGCAATACACATCCTTGCCTGACTGGCAGGCGTGGATCGTAGTCAATGCGTGCCAATGGTCGGGAGTGGCTACTTCAATAGCGTCAATGTCTTTACGGTCCAACAGTTCTTCGTAGAACTCATACATGTCGCAACGCGCGGTCATGCCTTTTGTTTTTTGCCAATCGGCAATACGCCTTCTGAAACGTTCGGTCTTCATGGTATCCACATCGCAGCAAGCGGCGACTTGCACACCCGGACAAGCGGCAAAACCGGCAAAGTCTGACAATGCCTGTTGCCCCAATCCGATAAACCCTAATACAACCCGATCGCTCGGTGCGATACGTACTCCATTCTGCGCCCAGCTGGGAAGAATGGTTAATCCAGCCAAACCTAACGCAGAGTAACCTAAGAACTCGCGGCGGCTAATGCCTTTTTTTGTCATTTCCTTCATGATTAACATTAATATAAGTGGTTTCTATTCTGTTTTATGAAAGCATAAAACGCCCAAAATTAGGAAAAGATTCCATATTAATGAAATAATCAATCTTGATATGCATCAATTTATTCAAAGGAGGCTGTATCAAAGAAGGCCCACACACCCTCTGTTTCCATTTCCGCATGCCGCGGGTTACCTAAGAGCCAGGTAACGTTTCAGTTCAGGATTCAATCTGTCATCTTGTATATGCGACCGGCTTACATCCAACAATTCAACATATTTACGATACTGCTCGCCGGAAAGCGCATGATACATCCGCCTCAAATGCCCGATCAGGGCATGCTGAACATCCTCCGATTGCTCATTCTCAAACTGGGCATCGGCAGATTTGGATGGTTGCAACTGGACAACAAAGAAACAATAGATTTCATATACTTGCTCCACCTGCCCGGGATATAGCTGTAAATAGGCATTCAGCCGCTTGAATGTTGCATCCTGCATCCACCTATCCTCCTGTGCATATCCTTCCATCGCCATCACCATCAGAATGGCAACCATTAAAGCTAAACGTTTCATGCTGTTTGGATATTAA
Source organism: Tannerellaceae bacterium (assembly GCA_031555505.1). Classification (GTDB taxonomy): domain Bacteria; phylum Bacteroidota; class Bacteroidia; order Bacteroidales; family Tannerellaceae; genus JAJDIA01. Next base: position 43,185 of record JAVBUH010000024.1, on the reverse strand, counting down.
TTATTCAACATTTGCAAGATTGATATCCGGCAATTCGTCATAAGCAATGACCTGGTTATTATTGTTTGTCACATTCAACAATGCGATATACTTCCGGTACTGCTCATTCGTCAATACGTCCTTCATTAATTTCAAATTTCCGTATATTGCCTGTTGCATCCGTTTTTCCTGCCGGGCCGGGGTCCCCATCAATGATTCATGCTGTTGCAAAATAAAATGATCATTGATTGCCTTTACTTCGTTCCACTGAAAAGGCGAGAGTTCCAGAAAAGTAGTCAATTGATTGAAATTCAATTCAAACGGTTTCTTTACCGTTTGTGCATGCTGCGCCCAACTTCCTGTAATACCCACCGCCATAAATACCGCCAAATAAACTAAACGTTTCATACCTTTTACTATTACAATGTTTAACCTAAACGACTATCACCTAATCACAATCTAAAAAAATAACCTAAACGCTCTTTTTGCCTCATACCCATCCCAAAACCTTACATCAAATAACTTTTCCATGTATTCTGCAATTTTGGATTTTGGTCAGACTTACGTTACCTGTTGTTAAACTATCTTTTGGTTTATGCTTTCATTATAGTAGACGGCTTGGGCAAATGAAAGGTTGCACTTCACGCGCTTTTTCCCGTGATTTTTCTGTTAATAATAGCGAAAGCAAATAAAGCCCTGATCCCTGCCCGAAAGTATGGACGGTTTTGTCCGGTTCCGGACACCCCTGAAAACAAATAAAAATCAGATTTACAGACAGATACATCTTCGGCACAACTGTTGCATATCCAACCACAAAAGGACTAAAGATACAATTGTATGGGAATCATAGCAATGACAGGTATTACCAAGAAATACCGCACGAAAGAGGTAGAAACCCTCGCATTGGAAAATGTGAATCTGGAAGTAAAGGCAGGTGAATTCCTCTCGGTGATGGGTCCGTCAGGATGTGGCAAAAGTACACTGCTCAACCTGATGGGACTGCTGGACCTGCCAGACGAAGGACACGTAATCATCGCCGGGCAAGACACCACCGGCATGAAAGACGGCGCCATGGCCGAGTTCCGCAACGAGACATTGGGATTCGTCTTCCAGAGTTTCCATCTGATCAACTCGCTCAATGTGATCGAAAATGTGGAGATGCCCCTCCTCTACCGTTCGTCTTCCGAAAAAGAACGGCGCGAAAAAGCCAAAGCGGTACTGGAAAAGGTAGGTCTTTCGCACCGGATGAAACACTTCCCCAGCCAGCTTTCCGGCGGACAATGCCAGCGTGTAGCCATCGCCCGCGCCTTGATCGGCAGCCCGAAGATCATCCTGGCCGACGAACCTACCGGAAACCTCGACAGCCGGATGGGTGCCGAGATCATGGACATACTGTTCGGCCTCAACAAAGAAGGCACCACCATCGTGATGGTCACCCACGACGAACGGATCGCCAAAGAGACCCAACGCATCGTGCGCTTCTTCGACGGCAGAAGGATTGAATAACACCACCTATATAATAATATGTATAAGATCTATTTCAAGCAGGCGGTTCAGATGCTGAGGAGCAATCCGTTGCTCAGCATCATCTCCATTACGGGAACAGCATTGGCTATCTGTATCATCATGGTGATCATGATCCTGTACGAAGTCAATACAGCCGATATGGCACCGGAAGTGAACCGGAGCCGGTCGTACTATGTGGACTATGTGGAAAGTTTGGGTAAAGGAACTGACAGCAGGCATACGATTGCCAATCTTGGTCTTCCTTTTATCAAAGAATGTATGTACACGCTATCACATACCGAAATGATAACCCTGACTATTGATTATAAGCCTCAGTTGATGTTTACTTCCACGATGGATAAGCAACATGAATACATGAGCCACACCCTCTACACAGACGACACTTTCTGGCGTGTTTTTCAATTTCGTTTCATCGACGGGCGTCCGTATAATGAGGCTGAAATAACAAGCAATATACGCTGTGCCGTGATTACTGAAAGCCTTGCCCGGCGTATGTTTGGTATGGAAAAGGCGGTAGGGAAAGAGTTGAGGTTAGCCCATGTCACCTATACTGTTGTGGGAGTGGTAAGGGATGTGTCCCCGTTTGCAGACAAAGCCTATGCCGAGATATGGCTTCCGCATACGTTGTATCAAGCCAACACCTGGAATGAAGGTATCAATGGCCATTACAGGTGTACCCTCATAGCCCGGGACGGTGTAAACCAAAAAGCCCTGAAAGAAGAGCTTGACAACAAAATAGCCATATTCAATTCCAAAACCGTCGCAGTCAACGCCGGTATCCGAAACCAGCCACTCAATCAAATGGAAAACTGGTTGGCGGCTGGAAGCCTCAATACACCGAATATATTAAATACCTATTTCCGTTATGGTTTCCTGATCCTCATCCTATTATTGATCCCTGCGCTTAACCTTTCCGGTATTATTCTTTCGCAGATACAAAAGCGACAGGGTGAACTGGGTGTACGGAGGGCATACGGAGCCAAAAGCAAACACCTGCTCTGGCAGGTGATTACGGAAAACGCCCTGCAAACACTACTCGGAGGGGGCTTTGGATGGTTACTTTCATACGTGGCCTTGTATCTGTTACGCAATTGGTTGCTGTTTACCTATTCCGGGCAATCCGGATTAAGCTCCGGTATGTTTAGTATAAGAGTCTTCCTGTATGCATTCTTGTTCTGTATGGTGATGAATCTGTTTTCAGCCGGTATCCCGGCCTGGAAAGCATCTCGTTCGAAAGTGGTGGATTCCTTAAATACAATCTGATATGTGGTCAATAATAATCAAGCAAATGTGGAACGAACGGAAAGGGAATATACTGATCTGGATCGAGTTGGTGGTTATTGCTTCCTTTATGTGGTACACGATTGATTCACTGTATATCACTTATAAACGCTACAATCGCCCCATTGGATTCGATATCAACCATACTTACAACCTCACCATCGAAACAATAGGTGAAGAAAGTGATGAATATGATCCTGTTGCATTCGAATCCAACACACCCGGAGATTATCTGGGTATCATGCTCGATCGTATCTCCCGCCATCCCGGTGTGGAAGCCGTATGCTATACCCTTACCAATCATTTCCATTACAGAGGCCAGAACCAGTCCGCTACATTCAAAAGTAACACATTGATGCGAAACGGATACGTACGGGATGTAAGCGCCTCTTATTTTCGTGTATTCCAGGTTCGATCAGCCAACAACAATCCTGTGGAAGACCTTGAAAAAGCGTTGGGAAGAAGGGATGTGATCGTTACTTCACCGGTTGCCGATGCGTTCTTCGGGAATTCGTCAAACGCGATCAATAAGGATATCCTGTGTTTCGTCCAAAATGAAGACAGTGCCATCTATCAGATCGGGGGAGTATGTGAAGCGCAACGATACAGTGAGTTCAGCAATAATTACGACTATGCCTTCTATCGCCTGATCTCCCCTGATTGGGTCAGTAAATATGCATCTCCGGTTTATCTGAGACTGTTTATCCGCATCAAACCCAACAGCGACGGAAAAACCTTCCCGGAGACTTTCCGCAAAGAGATGCGCGAACAACTACAGATTGGGAACTTCTACCTGGCAGACGTAAGACCTATGTCATTTTACAGGACAGCTTATACTAAAAAGGGGATGGATGAGATACGCATGAACCTGTCTGTCGTCGGCTTCTTCCTGCTGAACATCTTATTAGGAGTAGCCGGCACCTTCTGGCTCCGCACCCAACGGAAGAAGAGCGAGATCGGTCTCCGTATGGCGATCGGTTCCACACGTCCGGGTATCGCCAGACTGCTCTTCCTGGAAGGGAATACCTTGTTGCTGGCGGCTTTCATTCCGGCCACCCTGATTTTCATCAACCTGCAATATGCCGGTGTGACGGAACAGGCAAACTGGTTACCGCTCATTCCTCGCTTGCTGACAGTCATGATCATCACCTATCTGTTATTGGCGGTTATGATCGGGATCGGAATTGTGTTCCCGGCACGGCGGGCAGTGAAGGTAAATCCGGTGGAGGGGTTGAGGGATGAGTAGTTAGGGTAGTTTATAAAAAATGGTAAATAATTAAGTATGTACAAGATCTATTTTAAACAAGCCATCCAACTGCTGAAGCAGAACACCTTCATCAGCATCGTAGCGATTACCGGTACGGCCTTAGCCATCATGATGATCATGGCGATACTGGTATCCGAAGAAGTGAAGACGATCAGTGTGGCGCCGGAGGTGAACCGCGACAGGACATATTACATCAGTTTCGTGGCAAAATACACGACAGATGATGGCGCGATGGAAGGTGGATACCTCTCGTATAACAACATACAGCAGTATTTGGCAAACCTGAAGACACCGGAATATGTCTCGGCTGTCAATGTCATTGACGAGAAGACATCCACGCTTGTCAACAAAGAAGGCTCGACAGAATACATTCCTTCCGTGGTACGGTGCACGGATGCCAATTACTGGAAAATCATGTCGTTCCATTTTCGGGAAGGGAAACCGTTTGTGCAGGAAGAGTTCGAATCCGGTATCCCGGTGGCGGTCATCACTCAACGTACAGCGCAACAACTGTTCAAAGGCGAGAAAGCGCTCGGCCAGACAATCATGGTTGAATTTAATCCCTACCGGGTGATCGGCATTGTGAGTGATGTATCTCCAGTATTCAGCATGGCCTACGGCGATGTATGGATACCCTGTTCATCGCTGCCGGCAACGAAAAATAAGGGAGGATACCTGGCCCTGTTGTTGGCACGGAGCAACAACGATTACCCAGCCATATACCAGGAAGTGCGAAAAGTGGAACAGGAATACCACACCCGGAATGCACCCGAGTCCCTCTACCTCCGTGGACCGGAAAGCCACCGGGTATACCGCATGGATATCCGTGTCAACAACCCAACCTCCCTGGCCAACAGCATCAAGGCGCAGCACCTGAAAACGGTGTTCATCCTATGCATCCTTCTGATAGTGCCGGCCATCAACCTGTCCGGGTTCAGCCTTTCACGGATCAAAAAACGAACGGCAGAGATAGGCGTGCGAAAAGCCTTTGGAGCCAAAAAGCATATCATTCTGATACAGGTACTTTGCGAAAACCTGATCACTTCGCTCATTGGAGGTATCATCGGGTTGATCCTCTCTTATGCAGTTGTATTCCTGATGCGAGACTGGCTGCTGGGTATTGAAGACAGCCGTATCCCTCTTAGCACACTGTTCTCGCTACCGGTATGTATGGCTGTATTTGTCGTGTGCCTGCTGATCAACCTCCTCTCTGCCGGCATCCCGGCCTGGCGGGCTTCCCGCATGAACATAATCGATTCACTCACTCAAAACGATAAACAATCATGATACGGCATATTGTAACGATTATCTGGAACGAACGGAAGGCGAATGCCTGGATTGTCATTGAATACACCCTGGTATTTTGCATCCTGTGGTTCTGCTGCGACTACCTGTATTTTATGGGCAAATCCTATATCGAGCCATTGGGGTTCGACATTGAACACACCTACCTCATCCAAATGGGTGATAAAGGTACCGGGGCGGAAGCCGGACAGCAGGAGGATGCATACGCCAATTTCCAGCTCTTCCTGGACAGGGTTAAACGCTATCCGGGGGTTGAAAACGTCAGCCTTAGTCAGGCGTCCGTGCCTTATTGCCTGAATTTTACAGCCAGCCGGTTCTTTATCAATGCGGATTCCCTTTGGCTGTTCTCGCAAATGCGGTATGTCTCTCCGGAGTTCTTCGATGTATTCCGCATCAAGCTCGAATCCGGGCGTATCTTCAACGAGCAGGAAGACCGGACAAATAGCGGGGTGTTGATCACGCCCGACCGGAACCAACAATTCGGAGGAATGGATCAGGAGGCGCAACCGGCCACCCAGGTAAAGACACTGACCATGAATGAAGAGCAGACCATGCAGGTGACCGGCATTACCACGCCGGTGAAGTCCGGGTTCTATGAGCCCTACTCAAACGGCTTGTTTGCTCCCATCAACCTGCCTCAACGCAACTTATCCCGCATTGAAATAGCCGTTCGTGCCCGTCCGGAAGCCGACAGGGATTTTGCCGGACAGTTCACGCGCGACATGCGCGAACAGTTGATGATCGGTCCGTACTTTCTGGCCAATGTCAAATCGATCGCTCAAATGCGTAAAAGCGCCATGAAGTGGGAAGGCGTCACCGCCAACCTGAACAGTGTCTATGCCATCACCACCTTCCTGATCGTCAACATCTTCCTGGGTATCATCGGTACGTTCTGGTATCGCACGCAATCGCGGCGCGGCGAGATCGGGCTTCGCATCGCCATGGGCGCCACGAAGCGACAAATCCAGTCGATGCTGTTTTCAGAAACGCTGTTGCTCCTCTTCCTGTCCAGCGTGATCGCCATCAACATCTGCCTGAACGTGAGCCAGACCGATCTGCTGCAGACCTTCGGCATCCCCCGGTCCAATCATGGGCAGGCCGGGATCGGGATGGAACAGTACTTCATCAACTACGCCCTCACCTTCGGCTTCCTCGCCCTCATCTCCCTCGCCGCCGTATGGTATCCGGCACGACAAGCAGCGGCCATACCCCCCATTGAGGCGTTACGGGAAGAATAAAACCAGGATCACACGACCGTATTCAATAAAATCCCTATTTTTACGTGCTGAATGTGAATAACCCATGATATTGATTTGTGACGACGATGCAACGGTCCGTACCACCCTCACACTGGTGCTTAAGCGGGCGGGATATGAAGTAGCCACGGCTGCCACGCGGCAGGAGGCGATCGAGGTGGTGCGCCAAACCGAGCCGCAACTCATCCTGATGGATATGAACTACAGCCAGACCACCACCGGTGAAGAAGGGTTGGAACTGTTGGCGCAGGTCAAGGTGTTCCGTCCCGGCGTACCGGTGATCCTGATCACCGCCTGGGGCTCTATCGGGCTGGCGGTACAGGGCGTACGCGCCGGGGCATTTGACTTCGTCACCAAACCCTGGAACAATGTAGCCCTGCTGAACAGCATCCAGACCGCCATCCAACTGAATGAAGAAAGCCGGAAAGAGACTCCCGACAACCTCGCATCCACGGATAAATCCCTCCGCAACACCAAGATCATCGGCCGCTCCCCGCTCCTGCAACAGGTGTTGAATACCGTGGCCCGCATCGCCCCTACCAATGCGCCTGTCCTGATCACCGGCGAAAGCGGTACGGGGAAGGAATTGATCGCCGAAGCCATCCACGAAAGCAGCAACCGCCATAAAGGCAACTTCGTGAAGGTAAACCTCGGCGGCATCTCCCAGTCGTTGTTCGAAAGCGAGATGTTCGGCCACAAGCAGGGCGCCTTCACCGATGCCCGGCACGACCGCATGGGACGGTTCGAACTGGCCAACAAAGGCAGTATCTTCCTCGACGAGATCGGCGAGCTTGATCTCGTATGCCAGGTGAAGCTGCTGCGCGTGTTGCAAGACCAAACCTTCGAACCGCTGGGCGACAGCAAGCCCCGGCAGGTGGATACCCGCATCATCAGCGCCACCAACCGCAACCTCGCCGAGATGGTGGCGCAGGGGACGTTCCGCGAAGACCTGTTCTACCGCGTCAACCTCATCACCATCCGCATGCCGTCGCTCCGCGAACGCCAGGAAGACATCCCGCTGCTGGCGGATCACTTTGCCCGGAAACAGAGCGAACTGAACGGGTTGCCGCCGGTGGAGATCGCCCCCGACGCCATCCACTTCCTGCAACAACTCCCTTTCCCCGGCAATATCCGCGAACTGAAGAACCTGGTAGACCGTACCCTGTTGGTATCCGGCCATCAACGGATCACGGAAGCCGACTTCCGGGAACAATATGTAGAGATACCCGCCGGAAACGAACCGGAGGCTGGCTCCATCCAATCGCTCGAACGGATCGAACGGAACATGATCCTCCGGGCGATCAGGCTCTACGGCTCGAACCATTCGCGGATCGCCGCCGCACTGGGGGTAAGCCGCCAAACGCTCTACCGGCGACTGGAGAAATACGACATCAAACTCCCTGAATAAGATGAAGCGGAAGTGGTTGTTCTGGATCATCGCCTGTACCCTGTCGGGGGCACTGATCGGCATCGGTTGGGTGTTCTTCCGGGAAGACGTCACATCGCTGTGGGTGATCGAAGGGATCGGGGTGGCCGCCATCCTCCTCTCCATCCTCCTCTATCAGAAGCTGATCAAACCCTACGACCTGATCCTGAGCGGCATGCAACTGCTCAACGAACAGGATTTCTCCACCAACCTCCGGCCGGTGAAGAACAAGGATGCCGACCAGTTGATCGGCGTATTCAACCGGATGATCACCCACCTGCGGCACGAACGGTTGCTGGTGCGCGAGAAAAACCAGTTCCTCGACCTGCTGATCCATGCATCGCCACAAGGGATCATCATCCTCGACTTCGACCGCCGGATCACCGAAGTGAACACATCGGGTCTCAAACTGCTGGGCGTTGAACAACTGGCCGATATACAAGGTTTCCATTTCGACGAACTGAGTATTGAACTGGCTCCCACCCTCTCCATGCTGAAACCGGGTGAAGATATCATCATCCGTGGCGCAGGCGGCTATGCCTATCGGTGCGTTTACTCCTCGTTCGTAGACAACGGTTTCGATCATCCTTTCATCCTGATCGAAGAACTCACCCACGAATTGCTCAAGGTAGAAAAGGCATCCTACGACCGTATCATACGCATGATGTCGCACGAGGTGAACAATTCCGTCGGCGCTATCGGCGCCACACTGAATGTGGTGTCTGATATCTTCCGCCACGACGAGGCCCGGCAGTGGGACGATGTGCTGCCCGCCGTCGAAGCATCGTATGAACGGTGTGGACGACTGGCGCATTTCATCGGCAACCTGGCCGATGTGGTCAAGATACCCGAGCCTTCATGTTCTGATATCTCCCTCAACGAACAGGTGCGATCGGTCTATGCCCTCACCGGCAGTGAATGCCGGCAGCGCGATATCAAACTCACCCTGTCGCTGGCCGATCCCGACATACAGATACATGTAGACGGCATCCAGTTCGAACAGGTGCTGGTGAATATCATCAAAAACGCCTACGAAGCCATCGGCTCCCACGGTGAGATACGGATCACCACGGCCGCCGCGCCCCTCTCCATCCGGATCGAAAACAACGGACCGGTTATTGATGAAGCCGTCCGCCAGAAACTCTTCACCCCTTTCTTTACCACCAAGCCCAGCGGGCACGGCATCGGCCTGATGTTCGTTCGCGATGTCCTCATCAACCACCACTGCAAGTTCAACCTCAGCAGCCACGACGGGTGGACACGGTTTGAAATCCTCTTTACTACATGAAAAAACGGATCAACCCGTAAACCTGTGGAGAGGCAATCGTTTTAACGAGGCGCAGGCCTCAGTGTATGTGAGGCGCAGGCCTCAAGGTAGGTGAGGCGCAGGCCTCAGTGTATGTGAGGCGCAGGCCTCAAGGTAGGTGAGGCGCAGGCCTCAACTGATCGAGGCGCAAGCCTCGCTGACTACAGACGCACGTCCCAGCCGGAGTGAAACCTACATCCGGTAGGAATCAGGATTAAACTGTTGCTTTTCAGCCATCATCCCTATTGTAAAATTGCACAGGGGAAATCTGCTGTCACTCCTGTCATTTTCACTGTCGGCCAACGAGTTAGAGTGACAGCAAGCCTTCAAAATCCATTCTCCTGACAGTTGCAGCGCTGGCATAAAAAAAGGCTGCGACATTCACATGCAGCAGCCTCCAAACCAAAACCTTAACTAATGAGCGGTAGGCGAGGCTCGAACTCGTGACCCTCAGCTTGGGAAGCTGATGCTCTACCGACTGAGCTACTACCGCATACAACCATTTAGTTGGATGCAAAGATAGAAAAAAAATATTTTAACAAACGAACGAACGGGCTTTTTTATGCGAACTTCTTACCTTTGCCCCAAATAAAAAGCAACACATACGATGGATAAACTGACACTGATCAAAGTAGGTGGAAAAATAGTGGAGGAAGAAACGACCCTCCGGCAACTGCTCAGCGACTTTGCCGCGATAGACGGGTACAAAGTGCTGGTGCATGGCGGTGGACGCTCGGCTACCCGGCTGGCCGAACAACTCGGTATCTCCAGCCAGCTGGTGAACGGACGCCGGATCACCGATGCCGAAACACTGAAAGTGGTGACGATGGTCTATGGCGGACTGGTAAACAAAAACATTGTGGCCGGTTTGCAAGCTTTACAGGTAAACGCCCTGGGGCTGACCGGCGCCGACATGGACCTGATCCGGTCTGACAAACGCCCTGTGGGCGAAGTTGACTATGGCTATGTGGGCGACGTAAAGGCAGTAAACGCCGATCTGCTGGCATCGCTTATCCGCCAGGGGATCGTTCCCGTACTGGCCCCCCTCACCCACGACAAGCAAGGCCATATCCTCAATACCAACGCCGACACTATTGCCGGCGAAACGGCCAAGGCGTTGGCCCGGCATTTCGACGTCACCTTGGTATTCTGCTTTGAAAAGAAAGGCGTCTTGCTGGATGAGAAAGACGACGAAAGCGTCATTCCCGAAATAGACCGTGCCGCCTTTGCCCGTTATGTGCAGGAAGGTGTCATTCAGGGCGGCATGATCCCCAAACTGGAAAATGCCTACCAGGCCATCGATGCCGGTGTGCGCCTGGTGATCATCACACAGGCATCGGAGATACACGAAGGAAAAGGAACGCGCGTACATTAATAGTATATCCGGACGTGTATATGCAACCCATCGAATGGTTTCCACTGGTAGATGAAGAAGGGCGGGTAACAGGCCGCGCCTCCCGTACCGAATGCCATAGCGGCAGTAAGTTGCTGCACCCCGTGGTGCACCTGCATGTGTTCAATGCTGCCGGTGAACTCTATCTTCAACAACGCGCCATGACCAAAGATATCCAACCCGGCAAGTGGGACACCGCCGTTGGCGGCCATATTGACTACGGCGAAGAAGTAGAAACAGCGCTGCGCCGCGAAGCACGCGAGGAGTTAGGCATTATGGACTTCATACCCCGTCGATTGGCAAGTTACGTATTCGAGTCTGCCATCGAGAAAGAACTTGTTTATTCTTATACCACCGTATACGAAGGCAGCATCACGCCCGATGTCGGCGAACTGGACGGCGGCCGTTTCTGGACAATAGAAGAGATACGTTCCAATCTGGGCAAACAGGTCTTCACTCCTAACTTCGAGAACGAGTTCCTGAGGATTACCCTACCATCCCGCGGATGATCCGGATGATCTCGCCGCCCAGGGCGTCGGCCTCTTCCATGGTGGGGGCTTCGGCATAGATGCGGATGATGGGTTCGGTATTGCTTTTGCGGAGATGCGCCCACTTGTCGGGGAAGTCGATCTTCACACCGTCAATGTCGGTTACGTCGTATGGGGCAAACTGTGTTTTCACTTTCTCAAGGATAGCGTCTACGTCGATATCCGGCGTAAGTTCTATCTTCTGTTTAGAGATGAAATACGGAGGATAGCTTGCACGCAGTTCGCTCACTTTCTTCATTTTCTTAGCCAGGTGTGTAAGGAACAGGGCGATACCTACCAAGGCGTCGCGTCCGTAGTGACTGGCGGGATAGATCACGCCGCCGTTGCCTTCCCCTCCGATCACGGCGTTGGTTTCCTTCATTTTGGCAACCACGTTTACTTCGCCCACAGCAGCGGCATTGTATTGGCCACCATGCGAACGGGTTACGTCGCGCAGGGCACGGCTGGAACTGAGGTTGCTTACCGTGTTACCGGGCGTGCGGCTCAGCACGTAGTCGCTAACGGCCACCAGTGTATATTCTTCGCCAAACATCTCGCCGTTCTCGCAAACGATAGCCAGACGGTCTACGTCCGGGTCTACCACAAAGCCTACATCGGCCTTGGATTGCTTCATCAGTTCGGATATTTCAGTGAGGTTTTCGGGCAGCGGTTCGGGATTATGTGAGAACTTTCCGTGGGGCGAGCAGTGCAGTTTCACTAACTCTTTTACGCCTAAGGCATAGAGCAGTTCGGGGATCACAATACCACCCACAGAGTTTACCGCATCTACAGCCACCCGGAAGTTGGCTGCTTTGATCGCCGGTACGTCTACCAATTCCAGCGATAACACGCTTTGGATATGACGGTCGCGGTAAGAGAGGTCTTCCACTACTTTACCCAGGTGATCCACATCGGCAAAGGCAAAGTCTTCCGACTCGGCCAGCGCCAGCACTTCGGCACCTTCGGCGGCATTGAGGAACTCACCGCGTTCGTTCAGCAGCTTCAGCGCATTCCATTGTTTCGGATTATGGCTGGCAGTAAGGATAATACCGCCACAGGCTTTCTCCCACACGACGGCCAGCTCGGTAGTAGGCGTAGTAGCCAAGTCGATATCCACCACATCAAAGCCCATACCCGTAAGGGTACCCAGCACGATCTGTTTTACCATCGGCCCGGAGATGCGTGCGTCACGACCCACAACGATTTTGTTGGATTTTACCGCTGTATGCTTTCGGATAAAGGAGGCATAAGCGGCCGTGAATTTGACAATAGCCAGCGGGTTCAAGCCATCTTCAGGCGCTCCGCCGATCGTGCCGCGGATGCCGGAAATAGATTTAATAAGCGTCATAGTTAATCAACAAATTTATATTCGACAATTTCATAATATGCAGGATCGCCTTTGGACATATCGGTAGAGCTGCCTACCTGGAAGGGGACAATAAGTTTCACCTTCGCCCTGTCGCCAACATATTGGAGAGGCGTTTGGAAGCCTTCGCTCATGAAACCATTCAGGTATCTTAAATAAACACTGGTCATAGGGCCTACTACAGCCGTATAATAACCATATTTAAATTCTACCGGATCTATACCGTTGCTATTCGGGCCATAATTGGACAATGAAAAAGTATCTTCCATGAAATACCGGATCGTAAAACGTGTAAGCACATCCGTTGAATACATCGTCGCCCGGTTACCATTCCCCGAATCAATCACATTCAGGTAGACGCCATTATCCAGTTTCACAAACTGGTTGGCGCCAAACACCCCGTTGGATGGATAACTGCTTAGTACTTCAAAATTATTATTGGCTATCAGCTTATCTATCGCTTTCTGCTGGTCTTTCAACATATCGGTGTACGACTTTGTCTTGCTGCACGACAACGCCATCAAAGCGGCACATATAATCATCAGGAGCGTAAAACCTTTCTTCATTTCTCTATTCTAATTAGTTGATTGAGTGACAAAATTAGGGAATATTCGCCAGTTAATCAGGCTTCTTTTGCAATTTCTTCCATGCAGACAGGATTAAAATGCTTTAAACCCTCTTCAAATGTGTTAACGGCATCGGCCAACGAACCGTAGAACTCGCCTCCGGAAGCATTCTTATGACCACCGCCGTTGAAATAACGGGTGGCAAATTCATTGCTTGGAAAATTGCCTACCGACCGCAGTGAGACTTTTACATAATCGGCATCTTCACGCAGGAAAACGGTAAAGATAATGCCGTCTATTTGCAATGGGAGGTTTACAAAACCTTCGGTATCCCCCACCATATAAGCAAACCGGTTGAGCTCTTCCTGGGTGAGTGTAATCAGGGCGGCATGCAGTTCAGGGTAAAGCTTCATCTTCTCATACAGCACATACCCCATCAATCGCAGGCGGTTCTCAGAATATACCTGGTTCACCCTGCGGTAGATCAGGTCCTTGTCGATGCCTTTCCGGATCAGTTCGCATACGATGGTATAGATCTCGGGCTTGTTGGAGTTGTAGGTGAATGAACCGGTATCGGTCATCATCCCGGTATAGATACACTCGGCCGCCTTCTTGTCGATCAGGTCGTACAGACCCATCCGACAGATAAAGCGGAACACCATTTCACTTGTAGACGACATATCGGGGTACGATATCACTACCCGGCAAAAGTCGGCCGGCTCCAGATGATGGTCGATCATCACCTTCCGCCCTTCGGCTGCAAGCACAGCAGGCGCCATCTTCCCTATCCGTTTGGGCGCATTGAAATCGAGGCAGAAGACCACATCTGCTTCAGCGATCAGCTTTTCGGCAAATTCAGGATATTTCTCATGGATGATCACCTCTTCGGCTCCCGGCATCCATTTATAAAAAGAAGGGAATTCATTCGGCACAATCACATTCACCGTATCTTTTCCATAATTGAGCAGGAAGTGGTAAAGCCCGAGCGAAGAGCCTAAGGCGTCGCCATCGGGTGAGACATGCGTTACGATTACAAAACTGTCTCCTTTTTCCACATACTTATGCGCCTTTTGGATCTTCTCTTCCTGAATAATTTTCGTCAGCATAAAACCGTTGTATTGATCCGTGCAAAGTTAGTACTTTTTTACAAGCAGCAGGGCCAATAACCAGATAAAACAAAGCGATAACGCCGCAAGCAACATCCACACGCGATGCTTGCGGGCATACAACAAGAAAAGGACAAACAGCAAATACCCGGCCAATAACGAAGGAAAACCAAAATCAAACGTAAGGGAAGCACCGGGCAGGGAACTGAAACGGTCTACAATCCAAACCATGCTACGCACCAATGCTTTTACCACGGTTTGCAATATTTCACTCCCCACCCACCCTGCCGGCAACAAGGCATAGAGCAGTCCGCAAGGGATAAGGAACGCAGAGATCAGCGTAAGCGGCAGATTGGTGAGCAGGAATACAGTTGAAAATTGTCCGAAATAATACAGGCACAGGAACGTGGTACCGGCTTGTGCCGCCACCGTAGTAGTCACCCATCCCCAGGGAGTGGACAATAGCGGATTGCGGACAGTGATCAGCCGGTTAAGCCGGGGTTGCAGGTAAAGCAACGACCACACGGCCACATAGCTCAGTTGGAAACCGATATCAAACAGGTAATAAGGTTGATACACCAGCATGCAAAAGGCAGAAGCAGCGAGTGTATTGTAACCATCGCCGTCGCGGTTCAGCATCCTTCCGGCAAGATAAAGCGATGCCATCAATCCTGCACGAACAGCCGGGATAGACAATCCTGTGATCCAGATATATGCCCAGAGCAACACCATCATCAACGGACACCGGATACGATAGCCCCATCCATTGCGGGGAATAAAACACAGCAACCAACCGATACACCCGCAAACCACCATCGTGTGATAACCACTTACGGAAAGGATATGCGTCACTCCGGTAAGGGCAAAGCGCCGGTTCATCTCCGGATCCATTGCCTGCCGGTAGCCGAGTATGAGCGTAGCCAGAAGAGTCTTCCCGGATTCATCCAAATGGAGATCGTTATACGTTTCGACAAGCATTCGCTGCCGCTTTTCAGCCAATTGTTCCAGCAAACCGGATGGACGGGGATGATGTAACTGCTTCCCGGCATAAGCAGTAACCAGAACAGACAGGGTAAGCAACAAACAGGCAAAAACGGCTCCCCATAACCAACGTCCCTGATAAGAATAGGCCGCGTGAGGACTACCGGCAGCCAACAAAAAAAGGGACAGCATAAGGGCTATCCCGGCCAACAACTGATAAGAATAAAATACATAGAGCAGAATGCCTCCGATCCAGATCAGTAGCGGCCGGAGAAACGGCCGCTTTTGCAGTTCAATCATCATAGTAAAGTATTGTTGGCCAGGGAAGGATGGATACTACAACGCTTTCAACTGCCGGATCGCGGCCAATGGATCCGGCGCCTTGAACACATAGTTACCGGCTACCAGCACATCCGCGCCGGCTTCTACCAGACGCCGGCCGGTTTCTTCATTTACGCCTCCGTCTACTTCGATCAGCGTATGCAAGCCTTTCCCCAGGATCATTTCTTTCAGGCGGGCTACTTTGGTGACGGAGTGTTCGATAAACCGTTGTCCGCCATAACCGGGATTGACAGACATCAGCAATACCATATCCAGGTCTTGCAAAATATCGTCCAACAGGCAGATGGGTGTATGCGGATTCAGGGTAACAGCGGCCTTCATCCCGGCTTCCCGGATGGAAGCAATGGTGCGGTGGAGATGGGTACAGGCCTCATAATGCACATTCATCAGATAGGCACCTATAGCTGCCACTTCGGCTACGAACTTCTGCGGTTCGACAATCATCAGGTGGGCATCCAGCGGTTTGGTACATACCGTCTTCAGTTGCTCTAACACCGGAAATCCAAAGGATATATTCGGAACGAACACACCGTCCATAATATCCAGGTGCAACCAGTCGGCGTCACTGTGATTGATCATGTCGATATCTTGTTGCAGCCGCATAAAATCGGCCGACAGCAGGGAGGGAGCCACCAAATGTTTCATAGAGTATACAGTTTGCTGCAAAGGTACAAAAAAGAAGAGAACTTCACAGGTGAAATTCTCTTCGGTAATGCGTTAATTTAAAATGTACGCGCAAAGATCGGGGCTTAAAACCGGCTCTGCCTGATACACCCTGGCAAATTGCTTCAGGAAATCGATTGTTTGCCTGCGCGGATAACCGCCTGTCTGCTCCCGGTGTTGTTTCATTTTACGACTGAAATCGTTTGTACAATGTGTAGAAAGTCTCTTCATAGGCTCCATATTTATCGTTCTACAATTAGAACGGGAGGGCGCCGGATTTAGTATGTAAAAGACAATCTTTTTTACACCGGCTCAGGCCAGGGATAATTCGATGCGGTGTTCTTCCGCCATCCGGCGCATATTCAGGATTGCATAACGCATCCGTCCCAATGCCGTATTGATGCTCACACCGGTGATCTCGGCAATTTCTTTGAAGCTTAGATCCTGGTAATAGCGCATCTCCAACACTTCACGCTGACTATCGGGAAGGTAGCGCACCAGTTTGCGTACATCGCTTAGGACCTGCGAGCGCACCAGGTCATCCTCCACCGTTCCGTCGCAAAGCTTAACATTATTAAATAAGTCTACCTCCACTTCATCATTCGACAAGGTGTTTTCACTCCGTTCCTGGCGGAAGTAGTCGATGATCAGGTTGTGGGCGATACGGGTGATCCAGGCCTTGAACTTGCCGGTCTCGGTATACCGCCCCTGTTTGATGGTCATGATAACCTTCACAAATGTTTCCTGAAAGATATCTTCTGTCAGATCACGATTGCGAATAATAAAATAGATGTAAGAATGGATGGAGCTTTTATGACGATTCAATAACACGTCAAAAGCGGCATTATCACCTTCTGCATAACGGACTACCAACTGCTCGTCGGTCATCGTTCTCAATGTATTCATTACTTCTCTAAAATTGGTTTATAGAGTAATGGTATGCAATAGGCAATTAGCTTTAAAAGTGATACAATAATATTATATGAATGCAAAAAAACAAAAAGATTTTGATTCATACAAGCGTTTCCGGTCATTTTGAAAACAAATATCCCCTATTTGTACGCTTTTTGTACAAACAGGGGATATTCGAGGACGAAATACGGATATTCAATCAGAACTTATAGCCGAGTGTCAATGCCACACGCGTGGTATTTGTCTTCATGGTAGCAGGTTGTGAGATCACCAGTGCCTCACTACCTTCCATCATGGGAGAGAAAGCATATACGTCTTCTTTGAAATTGGTGAATACACATGCCAGGTCGGTATAGAAGTTCGGAGTGAAACGATAACCAAATCCAACGGTATAATTGGAGGTGCCTTTATCCAGGGTAAAATTGGGGATGGTACCGGCGGTTAATACTTCATACTGGCCATTCTTCAATTGGGTTTTCAAGGGAGAACTGCTCCAGGCGCCTCCGGCGCGTACGGCAAACTGCGGGGTGACTTTCACTTCGGCACCCAGGCGAAGGGTATTCCCCATGCCATAGCCCGCTTCGATATCAGTGTTCGAATCATCCATCGCCCGGCCGTTCGCTTCGTTCAGCTTCATATTCTGATAATTGGTCAATTCATAATCCAAGCTGATCAAAGCCGATTGGCCCAGGATGGCGGCCGCGCTGAACAGCCATTTGTCAGGCGAACGGTATTCGTAGTCTTTATAGGCATCCACCGGCGTATTATTTTTATACTTTTCCCATACTTCCTGACCGTTTTCCATATAGGTATAGGAGGTAGCGGCTTCGCCGTAAAAATAATCGGTCATCTTATACCAGGTAGGCGAATTATAGGCCACACCCAGGCGGAGGTAATCCGCCGGACGGACAATCACACCCAGGTTTAGGCCATATCCGGTACCATTGGTACTCAGGCCGTTGTCCAGGAAAAGATCGTTCTTGTCATATTCAAAGAACTCATCATAATAGGATTCATAGTCGTAGTTGATATCCGTAATGGTCATCGTACCACCGACTAATACCACGTCTGAGAAATTCAAACCGAAAGCGATATCGTATTGGTCGATCGCGCCGCTTTCGTGTACTTCCAGCGTAGCCTGGTTGATGGCATACGATTGCCATTGACCGGCGTTGTTTTTATCCTCAAAACGGCTATGGTAAGCATTAGGATCATCATTAAAATCATCCATAAAACCTGCATTATAAGACAACACAGACAACCAATCATAATTATTCCGATACGGATCCTGCGTTTCTGAGTCGAGAAGTCCCGATGACGGCAGACCGAAAGCACGCATAGCTGTATAATCCGACAACGAGTTTTGCATCGCACTTCCGGCTGTCATCGTATAGTTACGACGGAAATTCTTTAACCGGTTATACGAGAAGCCTGCATTCCAGCTCACCAATCCGTCGTAATTGCCGGTTGGGAAATAGCCCACGTACGCCAGATTGTCGTACGACACATAGGTGCGATCCATAGATTGCCTGGTCCCTAACCAGTTGGTTTCCGAGTTTGTCATATTCAGACTGAGAGTCGATACAATCTCTGAACTGCGATACACCGCCAGACCAGCCGGGTTGTGCTTCATGGCCGAGATATCACCACCCAAAGCACCGAATGCACCGGCCATCCCCAGATAGCGGGCTGTACCGTTAAGGTCAGTCTGTGCATATTTGTATGCATCTGGCATTCCCTGTGAAAAAGCAACGCCGCCACAAAGTGCCAGCGTTACCAGTGTTATTCCTATTCTTTTCATCACTATCGTATTATTTTCAACGTGTAACTTTTACCTTTTCGATCCTCTCCCGCTCTTATCTACGACCTCCGGTTGAACGGCCGCCTCCGCCTCCACCTGAACTTACACTACCGCCAGACGAACGGCTGCCACCCGATGAAGCAGGAGCAGAGTAAGAAGGAGAACTGCTACGCGTAGGCGCTGAATAATTAGAAGAAGACGAAGAACGGCTTCCGCTGGAATAATTACTACTGCCACTACGGGTAGGGCTGCTGCCTGACGGGGCAGCGTACTGACGGGCGCTGCTGCTTTCGCGTGTCGGTGCAGCTACACGTGTACGGTTATTACTTACAGAGCCTGCCGAACGATCGGTGACGGTTCCACCCTGACGGGTAGAAACACCTGCCGAAGCGCCGCTACGTCCTGACGTAGCAGAACGGCTGTTCACACCGGCTGCTGCAGCGGCTTCCCGACGTGTCATGTTAGAACGTTCGGTTACTGTCGTACCACGAGAGGTAACTCCGGTATTGCCGCGCAACGAGGTAGCGCTGCCTCCCCCTACATACGAACGGCTGCCTGTGCCACTACGTCCGCCGGCATAATTGCGGGAATAGGATGAACGTCCATTCGGATAATGCCTGGCCGGATTGTGGTAATGGCCATAAGAAGGAGCGTAATAACCTCCGCCCCAGCCACCATAGTAACCGCCATAATAGCCGCCATAATAGCCACCGTAATACCAGGGATCATACCAACCATAACGCCACGGGCTGTAATAACCTCCCCAACCCCAACTGATGCTCCAGCTTGGGCCATACCAGGAAGAGCCCCAACCCCAGTACGGACGACCGTAGTACATCCAGGGATCGTTCCACCCGCCATACGTCCAGGGATATCCCCAGCTATTGCCGATGTTGACGTTAAAACTCACATTAGCGCCACCGTCCGAATAATCGGTATCATACCCATAACTGTAATAGCCGTCACTCAAATACAGATCCACCTGGTCGGCTCCCACAATGGTAACCTTGCTCGGTGAATGGTAACGGATAATACGTTCGGTATATTCCGTTTCTGAAGTACGGGCTTGTTTCTTATTTGCAGCAGTCACCTTATCATCCTGAAGCGCTGCTTCATCCTCATAATAAGGTTCTTCTACTTCCACGCCTGTGTATCTGCGATTATATTCGTCCACATCCCGGGTATCGGCATACGAAGTAGCCTTTTCGGGATTAGCCACATAAGCGGTCTGGGTGGGCTTTGTTTCAACCTTCTCTTCTGCTTTTTCTTTCTTTTTGTTCTTGGAAGAGAAATACACATCATCGAAAAACTCCTCTTGGGCAGCTACGTTGAAAGCTACCAGGAGCATCACAACCAAGGATGTCAATTTCATAGGTTTCATATCTGTTTCTCCTCTAAATTAATATGTTCATATATCACTTTTTCGTTCTTCCTTTTAGACGGTATCTGTACGATAAGGTTTAACCCTATCCTTTGTTTCTAACATAGTTTTACGCATTGTATGCACAAATATACTAACATTCCATACGGATGTATATTTTTACAGATACTTTAACTATGTGAACCCATGTTCAACACAACCATCTATTACCAGATAGATGCAACATAACGGAAAAACGCTGCATAGAAACCGACTAAAAAACCAACACACGTGCAGACGGGTTGATCCACTCGTTGATCAGGGTCCGGAAATGGGTGTATTCAGCCGGCGTGAACTGCAACTGGTTCAGTTCGAGCGTACGGGTGACCACAATCTTGTCGCCTGCGGCAGTAAGTGTTTGAGAGAACGAACCGAAAGGAGTAGTCTGCTTTTTGTTGTAGTCTTTTACCGGTTGTTTCAGACCCGGTGCAAGCGTGAGGGTATATACCACCTTTTCATGGATGCACGAAGGGATCTCAAGCAGTTGTGTCCGTTTGCTTGTGAGGTTGTTCAGGCCCCACTCGTCAACGCCGGAAGTGGGGACCGGAAGCGTAAAAACCACATATCCACCTACCGCTTTGTCGGCAGAAACCGCCAACTCAACAGCTTCAGATACTATCCGGGGCTGCAACTGCAGGGCAATCTCTTTGCCATCCAGCGTATACACCCTATCCAGGTCACCCCGTTGGGTAAAGGCAGGAGCTGCGGTAGAGGTGGCCGACAGGTACTGCTCTTTACCATCTACAGTTGCCTTCACTGCCAGGCTTTTGATCGCTTTCAATCCGCAGGCAGCCGGATCAAGTGTGGCCGGAAAAACGGCAACAGCCGAAGCCGGGATACCGGCGGCATTCAGCATGGCACACAGCACTTCGGTTTTTTCGGCCATCGTCCCATACGCACTACGCACTACCTCTTCCCCATTACGGATCGCATAACCGGTATCGGTCAGCGGGACACCACTGGTACCGAGTTCGTTTACCACGTATGCCTGCACAGCCGATACTTTATCGGCAGCCGATTGAGACGATTCGGTGATAAATTGCGCGTATGTTTCCACTTCCATGGCTTTTGCAGCTGTAAACCGTTTGTTCAGCAGATCCAGAGCATCGGCCTGTGAATTATACGTATGAGCCACCAGGCGCGGCACACCGTTGCGGTTCTGCGCCAGCATCGGTTCACGTGAAGAAGCCGCGATATTGCGAAGTGTCCATGTATATGATGCCATGCCATCCTTCAACGCTTCAGCCGGTTTTACCGAAGAGGCATACAACTGGCTGTGCAATGTTTTACCGGCCGGTACAGCCACTGAAAGGGTATACGTTTTCACGGGTGACGTTTCCTGTACGAATTCGTTCAGGTCGAGCGCCGGATAGAAACCGGGCTTCGAGGTCACGGAATAATCCAGGTAGATCGTCGCACCCAGTTCCAGACCGGTATGTACCACAACCATTTCTTTCAGACGGTTGTAAGCCGCCGCATCGGTAGCAAAGCGCGGGAGAACTTCCACAAAGGCGTTTTCAGGCGTTTGGATGATCGTACCGTCTTTTTGCTTCGTGTACGACGAATGGATCTTCAATTCCTGGAAATCAGGATTATACACAACGAAGCTTTCCCCGTAGGTACCATTCATCGCCGTATGCGTAAAGAGGGTCAACTCCATGGAGTAGCGGTATTCCTGGCTGCCGTCTGCATGCAACGTCCAGGCTTTCGATACTTTTCCGTACTCGGCTTCGGAAGCGGCGAACAGGCCGGCGCTTGCAAGCAGGAGACAGATAAGCAGAACGGATTTTACTGTATATTTTGTCATTGTTTGTTTCATTTAATGGTTGATCCCCGGTTATTTAGTCACGATCAGGTAGTCGGCATAGCTCTTGTGTGCATTCACTGCCGTACGGAAACCATCCCAATCGGCCGGTTCGTATACGCGTTTCTTCAGGGCGAGCTTCTGATATAATTTCACTTTATCACCATCCTGGCGGAGCGAGCCTTCAAAGTCGGCGCTGCCGCTTTGCTCACTGTCGGTACGGCTTTCGTTGACCAGTGTGTAACCCTTCGGCAACCGGATGGTTTCGTCCAGTTCCACCAGGCGGGAACAGGCATCTTTAAAACCATATTCGCGGGTTTCCAGGTTGGTATTGATGCGGAGATAACTCATTACCGACGCATACAGATTGTTCATCACCATCGGCTTGAACGCCAAACCACTGCCGAGCACAGAGGCATATTCCGGTATTACATAGCTGAAGGCGATACGGATAGGCGCTGCCTGGTAGTCTTTCGGATCTTTACCCCAGTCTACCTTCTTCAGTACGGCTTTGGGGGAAACGGCCAGCAACTGGCGTTCCATAGCGCTCTCCCAGTCTGATTGCCAGCCACCGGTAAAGATACGGCGGATGTTACTGTCTGACTGACCTTCGGCGGTGATCACAAATTCGCCGTGCAAGGTACCGTTCTCATCCAGGCGGTTGTTGGCAAGGATGCGGACGTAATGGTTTTCAGGTGCCGACAGGGGTGTTTCCTGAATATCGGAACCTTCGGGGATACCGGGCAGGTAATTCTGTTGCTGTTCGGCGCTGCTCCACAACTCACGGCAGAAAGGCACCCACGTAGGGTCGAGCGGCATATAGGTGCCGTTAGACAGTTTGACCACCGCCACACAATGGTTGAAGTGGTCGGCGGGGATTTTTTCCACCCGGCTGCCTGCCATCGTCATAGCCGGATAAGCTTCAAAACCGGCCATACGCAGAAAAGAGATCAGCGTACCGGCAATATCTTTACATACCCCGCAACGGTCGGTATAGTTCATCTTCGTATTATGCAAGGTATACCCTTCGCCTTTACCCATGGAAATACCCGAATAGCGGATATTGTCGGCCACCCAGTGTGTGAGTACGGCTATCTTTTCCATCTCGGTTTGCTTGCCTTTGATCAGTTCGTCTACCTTCTTCTGCGCTTCGGGCAGGGGAGCAAAACTACCATAGTCTTCGTTCACTTTGTTGAACCAATGCGATTTTTCCACCCAACTCGGTGTGGACGACATGAAGAGTTTCGGAGCGGCATCGAACAAGTCTACCATATTCGGTTCGCGTTTGAACGGCAACACATCCGTCATGGCAAACGAATAGGTCTTGCTGTCGCCCGTATACTTCATCGAAGAAGCACATTCGCCCTGGAAGAACTGGAATTGCAATTCCTTTTCCATCGGAACAGTCACGGTATAGACCTTACGCACCGTAGGATCATCTACCCAGAACGACACGATATCGTAGAACTGGCCACGCATCGGGGGAATGAAACGCGAATCGTCGTCACTCAGCCCGTTGGCCAGCAAGGCATACGTAAACCCTTTCTTGGCGATCTGGTATTCCACCATATCACCGGGATACAGACGGCCTACTTCGATCATGATCTGCCGGGCACCCCAATAGATGGCACGCGCCGGAGCAGCGTAATCGCAAGCCTTGGTCACGTCGAGGTTCAGCACATCGCCGTTGGCACGGTAGATGGTGACGGAGCGGAATTCGGCAAAGGCTGTCAACGGGTCGTAATCATACGTGATCACCCGATTGTTTACAGCCCCCTTAGGCGTCTGCACCGTGAATCGTTTGTACACTGTAAATGTACCCGAACCGGTAGGTTGTACCGATACGGACGTACTGTCAAGCAGGGTCACGCAATCGAAACCCGCATACGCTTTCAATGCCTCGGTAGTCGGATCCTGCGGGAACCGGCACACCTCACCGTTCTGCCCAAAGGCCGGCAGGCTGGCTAAAGCGATAAATGTAAAAATACCTACGTACTTTTTCATGATATTATAGATGATTAGATAAGTAAATCTTTCAATCCAGCCGCCAGCCGCTTACAGGCAGCCCGGTCTGTTTTCCCACTACCGGTCTGTGGAATAGCTTCCACACAGGCGATGTGTTTAGGTTGATGATGCTTTGGCAGTATGGTACGCACCTGTTCCCAAAGTTGAGACACATCCGGGTAACAGTCTACCAGCAACACAACTGCTTCGCCAAGCAGCGGATGTGGCACCGATGTAATGGCAAAGTTAACAGAAAGGATTGAACGAATGGCTTCTTCCACACTTTCTGTTTGAATTTTTATGCCTCCGCTGTTGATCACATTATCAATACGCCCCCTTATCTTAAAGCGACCGTCGGGCAACAATTCGGCAACATCATTGGTATCCAATACCTCATCAGACACAAAGGGTGCATCAATAACCAGCGTCAGTTCTTCCGACAATGAAAGGGAAACAGCGGGAAGTGGACTGTAATATGCTGAAACATCTTGGCCATTTAACCGCCGAAGGGCAATATGGGAAAGCGTTTCTGTCATCCCATAGGAAGAATAAACTGTATGGGGGAATGTACAGAGTATGTCTGCCAGAGAGGGATCTATCGCACCTCCGCCTATCAATAAGACATTCACTTGCCGTAACCGTTCCGCTTCTTCAGCCTCACGGAGGGAGTTGATTACCTGTAAGGGTACCATCGACGCAAACCGAATAGGTTCTTCCACATCGGCCAAAGGATGTCCGGACGGTTCACGGACAAGCAGGTTCAACCTGTTGGTCAACGCACGTACCACCATCATCTTTCCGGCAATATACTGCAATGGCATACACAGCAGAGCGGTATCTCCCGGCTGGAGTCCCATATAGTTGCACGTCGTCCGGGCACTGGCCCGCATCTGTTCTTTGCGCACGGTCAGGAGCTTGGGATCACCGGTAGAACCGGAGGTCTGTACCTGCATAAACGGCGAATCATTGAACCAGTCTGTCAGGAAAGCAAACAACTCACGCCAAACAGCCTGATTCCCTTCTACCGGTATACAATGCAAGCTCTCCCGGGTGTAGCGGATGCCTTCGATACATAATGCCTCTTCATCCCGCGTAGCCGGATCGTAACAGAGGCAATCCTTACGGATAAACAGGGGAATATCAATATTATTGGTAAATAACTGCCCTGTTCCCAATCCCTGCGGCAGCGGGTTAGAGAGCGTGGCGCACCATTGCGCAATCGCATTCAAACCGATATTCGATTCAAGGGCGGAGGTGACCCACCAGCCGATGCCGCGTTCTTCGGCCAGTTGTATCCATTCGGTGCAGCCACGTATCCCCCCGTGCAGGGAAGGCTTTAATATAATGTATTGGGGACGGATCGTATTCAGCAACCGGCGCTTGTGGGGCAAATAGTTAACTCCGATCAGCTCTTCATCCAGCGCAATAGGTATAGGGGTAGAGGCTGATAACTGCGCCATCTTATCCCACTGCCCGGCACGAATCGGTTGTTCGATGGAATGAAGGTCGAGGGCGGCCAGTTGTTGTAGCTTATCCATGGCATCATCCGGAAAGAAAGCGCCATTGGCATCTACCCGCAATTCGATATCATCCGCAGTATAATGTTGACGAATATACTTCAGTAAAGCCAATTCTTTATCAAAGTCAATCGCACCGATCTTCAGTTTGACACACCGAAAGCCGGCAGTCAGTTTGGATTCAATCTGCGACAGCATTTCTTCATACGTCCCCATCCAGATCAACCCGTTAATGGGAATACCCGTTTCCGTCCGTGCAAAAGGTGTATCCCACAAAGCATACGATCCTCTTTCAAAATGCCGTAAAGCCGTTTCCAACCCGAAGAGGATGGATGGATACGGACGCAATGCCTCCAGATCGAGCTGTCCATCCCGCTCCAATTGTACACAGGCATCAGCCAGCACACGCTCATACGCATCTTTCGGCAAAGCATCACAACTCAGGTCGGGCAACGGGGCACACTCGCCCACTCCTACCCGTCCTGGCTTTTCGTCCGATGAGAGCACTACATACCACACATCCCTCACCCGGTACACGCCACGCGAAGTGCCGGCCGGCTGTTTGAAATGCAGCCGGCAATAGATCGTATGGAGACAGTATTTCATATCCTCAACTTCTTAAACAACAGGTAATTACTGCACAAGAGTTTGTACACGCCGTATCATTCTACATAAACTATCCGAATGTTTCATCGCTTGCTCTATATTCCAGTGATTATTGACAAACGGGAGTATACAACTATTATATTCAGGACCTTTAGATGCTCCCTTTTTAGGAGTTAGCTGCTGTCTTAGTTCTAATTTTTTACTATTCCGAATCAGTTCATTTGTCAAATACCAGCTTGACTTACAACTAAAATCCATCTCTATCAACTCCCTTCTTCCTCCTTGTTTAGTAAGATGAGAGACAGGCATGCTATCAATGGGTATACCAAAATAATCTGCAAAACCTTCCCGATCTGCCATTAACCAAGCTTCGGCTTCATCCACAGCAATATTAAATATAAAATGATCATTTTTCCCTTCAGGTAAAAACTGATTGCATAATTGTGGAGCACACATATTTGCATCCAAATCAGTCAGAAGAACCACAGGAAAAGCAAGTGACAATTTATTAAACTCATGTATCTTGCTTTTCACCTGACCTCCTCTGGCGGGAAGCTCGGAAATTATTTCAAAGTCATCAGCACAATATGAAAGGACCCTTTTCAAGATCGCACTTGTCACAAGATCCTCACCCACTATATATATCTTCATAATTAAAAGTCAAAACTTAGTTGAGACATCGTATTGATGTTCTTTGGTTTGGTAAAAGGGATCACTGCATCAGCAATCGTTAGTCCGGAATCAACAATTGGTTTCAATTCCTTCATATCACTTACACGATTAATCGTTGTACCTTCCGGTGTATTTTGGAGAATAAGCACTTCATCCGGAGAAATACCCGGATCGGAAAGCATGTCATAACTATGGGTCGTAATGATAACTTGTTTGACACCCTTTTCTTTCTTCGTACGTTGTATCTTAGCAATAAATTCAGGTAGTTGGGCTATGATGCCAGTATGCAGATTAATTTCCGGCTCTTCAAGCAATATAACCCCTTTACTATCAATGACCGCAAACAGGAAGCCAATCAATCGCAATGTTCCATCAGAGAATTGCGTTTCCTGTTGTTTACTGCCTTTAGCTCTCCAATGAATATAACGAGCTTCGAGGTGAGGAATTCCCATCTCATCCTTTACAAACTCCAATTCTTTCAACTGAGGAACGGCGATTGTAAGAAACTGATTTATTTTTCTAAGATTGGAATTTCTGGTTTTCTCATTCATCTTGGCAAGCTTCTCCAGGAAGTTCCTGCCATAATAATCTTCACGAGCATACGATTGGAGTATAGAAGATGATTCGCGAACCAATTGAGGAATTACGTTCAAATACTCAATTTCCTGGAAGAACGTTTGTAATTCACGAAAATCACGATTGGCATTCGCTTGTTCCAGATGTGTATATTTCAGGGTCTCTCTATCTTCCCCCGCACTTGTAGCCATACGTATTAACACAGGATCATCCTTACCATACAAAAAAACCTCCTCCGAATTGATTTCAACCTCACTCTTCATAATACCACCACCCGTATGAGAGAAGTCCAAATGATATTTCCAAGTGAAATGATCTTCATCAGGCTCGCCTAATTCTACAGTTACAGAAACATTTGTCTTTACACGAGCAGCTAAACATCTGATTTTCGTAATACCACCTCGTTCCTTTACTGCACTTTGCAGCCCACCGGCTTGCTTTGATATATCCCGGAGAAAACGTAATGCATCAATAAAATTTGATTTGCCGGACGCGTTCGCTCCGATAATAAAAGAACGCTCAGTCAGATTGACTTCACAATCCGGAAAGTTCTTCCAGTTATGTAATTTTATTTTCTGTACAATCATATACTTTTGGCTTAATGTTCTTACACAAATATAATAGATTATTTCATGGGAACTTCGGGTATTGCTTGAAATTCGGTTTGCGTTTTTCGAGGAAAGCCTGTTTGCCTTCCTGGGCTTCATCGGTGAGGTAGTAGAGCAGCGTGGCGTCGCCGGCCAGTTCCTGGATGCCTGCCTGCCCGTCAAGCTCGGCATTCAGTCCGGCTTTGATCATACGGAGCGCCAGCGGGCTGAGCAGCATCATTTCTTCGGCCCACTGCACATATTCGTCTTCCAGTTGGGTGAGGGGAACCACTTTGTTCACCAATCCCATATCCAAGGCTTCCTGCGCATTGTATTGACGGCAGAGGAACCAGATTTCACGCGCCTTCTTCTGTCCAACCACGCGGGCGAGGTAGGAAGAGCCAAAGCCGGCGTCGAAACTGCCTACGCGCGGCCCGGTCTGTCCGAAGATCGCATTTTCGGAGGCGATAGACAGGTCGCACACCACATGCAACACATGACCGCCACCGATGGCATACCCGTTGACAGCCGCAATCACCGGTTTGGGAATGGAACGGATCTGTTTCTGCACATCAAGCACACTCAGCCGGGGTACACCGTCCTTACCGATATAGCCACCGCGTCCTTTCACGTTCTGGTCGCCACCCGAACAGAATGCCTTATCGCCGGCGCCGGTGATCACCACCACACAGATATCCGCCTCTTCCCGGCAGATGCGGAGCGCATCGCTCATTTCGCCGGTCGTGGTCGGGGTAAACGCATTGCGATACCGTTCACGGTTGATCGTGATGCGGGCGATGCCATTGTAGAAATCAAATAAGATATCCTCATACGCACGAATGGTAGTCCAATTTCTTTCTGTTGACATGATCGTATATTTTTATGATTGTTTCAATTGTTGGTAGTACTCCTTTAGCAAGCGCACATCCTCGCCACAGTCGGTAAAGACCTCCAGCAGCAGAGGCTGGCCGGTCTGCCCGGCCTGCGTAAAAGCAGGCAACGCTTCTGCCAGTTCGGCTTCCGTGCGGACAGCCGTATAGCAAAAGCCACGCTCTTCGGCCCACCCCCTGGCCGAGGTCGAATGCGAAGCTGTCACAAAACGCTGCGTCTGCTCACCGGCATCAAACCCGGCTATCGAATGGAAGATTTCCCCGCCTCCGTTATTGATCAGCAGGATACGCAGGTTATGGCGCACACTGCCGATCCACAAGGCATTCATATCGTAGAAGAAGCTCAGGTCGCCAATCACCACAAAGTTGGGTTTGTCTGAAGCCGACGCGTACCCGATGGCTGTAGACAGGGAGCCGTCTATGCCGGCTGTTCCCCGGTTGCAGCACACCTCCACCGTTTCGGGCAGGGTGAACAACTGGGCATATCGCACCGACGAACTATTACCCAGATGCAACGCCGAGGCCTCCGGAAGTGCTTGTAGCAAACCGCCGATCGCCGCCATGGCCGAATAGGGGAAGGCAGGCTCCGGAATGGATTTAGACAACTGCTCCCACAGCATCGGGAAGGGCGTTGGCCGTTGTTCCAGTAAAGGAGCGATCTTTTCGAGGAATTCGAAGGGATCTATCTCGACCACTGTCGTGAGGCAGCCAAACAAATCCACCACCTCCCCATCAAGCGATACATGCCAATGTTCTTTCGGCGGATGCTTGCGCAGGAATTGTTTCAACCGTTTGGATACCACATGCCCGCCATAGGTGATCACCAGTTCAGGCACCAGCTTCTCCTGCTGGTCCTCGGGCAGGGCATAGACCATCGAGTCGAAGTTCTTCACCGGCATACCGGGAATCACCCGGTTGCTGATATGCTCCGTGAGCCAGGCAAAGTTTTTGTAGAGCAGCTTGCTGTATTTCTTTTCGTAGAGATAGATGAGGGTCATCTGCCCCACCAGCATCATACGTTTAGTGTATTTGTTCAGGCGGGTGATCAACTCGTCGTAACTGCGGTCGTATACATTGAGGCCCTGGTAGCGGGTAATGACACGTTCAGCGGGTAGCTCCTGTGTATTAAACCCGAATAAGGGTTCTGATAGCGGCACATTGATGTGTACCGGCCCCTTCCCGTGATGGGTGAGCTCCATCAAGGCTTCGTTGATCAGCCGGTTGCAATACCAACGGTCTTCTTCCGTCCGCACTTCCGGCAGGGTGACTGCCCGCTTAACCAACGACCCGAACACGCCAGGCTGCGGCAGTGTCTGTCCGTCCATCTGCCCGATCCAGGCAGCCGGGCGGTCGGCCGAGATCACCACCAGCGGCACCTGCTGGTAAAAAGCTTCGGCTACAGCCGGATGCATATTGAGTAAGGCCGTGCCTGAGGTACAACAAACGGCTGCCGGCCGTCCGCCATGCAGCGCCAGGCCGAGGGCGAAAAAAGCGGCGCTGCGTTCATCGGTCACCGAATGACAGGTAAAAGAGGGATGATGCACCAGCGTTTGCGTGATCGGCGCGTTCCGGCTACCGGGACAGATCACAAGTTGGGTAACACCATGTTCAAGCAGCAGGGCTGCCAGTTGAAGCACATTCTTTTTATCGGAATACATATATAGTATCTATTAATCCATTAATTCACCAACCGATTCATCGTCTGCATCTTATCTTCCGTCTCTTGCCACTCACAGTCCAATTCGGAAGAGGCCAGCAAACCGCCGCCGGCATACAAGGTCAGGACATCCTTTCCGATCTGCATACAACGCAGGTTGACATACAGGTCACTCCTATCCTGCGGATCCAGGCGGCCGATAAAACCGGAGTAATAACGCCTGTCGTATCCTTCCTGGTCCAGCATAAAGGCATACGCTTCCGCCTTTGGCAACCCGCATACGGCAGGTGTGGGATGAAGCAATTCCAACAGATCGCCCAAGTGGCCATTGCCAGGCAGTGTAAACGAGAAATCGCTACGCAGGTGAGCCAATTCACCGGCCCGCACCGTAATCGGACCTTCCTCGTTCACCCGTATATCCATTGTGGCCAGCTGGCTGCGGATATAGCCGGCTACCAGGGCCTGTTCTTCGCGGTTCTTCGCATCCCATGACGCAGGCAACACGCCCTGCTGCAACGGCTGGGTACCTGCCAACGCTACCGTATGCCAGTCTCCTCCCCGCCCGGCCAGCAGCATCTCCGGGGTTGCCCCCAGCCAGGTGCCTGTTTGCGGCGTATGGCAAAGGTATACATACGAACGCACATAGCGTTCGCACGCATGCAGGAATGCTTTTACAGGCGAGAACGAGCCTGTACGCTCACGTTCCATCGCCCGCGATAACACCAGTTTATGAAATGTATGTGCCTGCAACTGCCGGATAAAATGCCCGAACCGTTCTGCGTAGCCGGGAGACACCGGCCCCACGCTGTATGCCGCCGCTTTTTCATCTCCCATCGCCAACACGGTTCCGGGTAAAAACCGCTCCTCTCCCCGTATCAATACCACCGGGCAGTGTACAGAGGCATGGAACGGAGCCACTACAAAGCCACGCTCTCCGTTCAATGCGCGGATATCATTGAAAACAGAAACGGGATGGGCACCCTGCCCGACGATATACCGCAGCCGGTCTTCCCCCGGCATACGGTATACGGCAAAACTCCCGTTCTGTCCGAATAGTTGTTCAAGTATTGTTTGCGTCTCCTCCGTCGTCATTTCTTTTTGATGATACTATTCACCACCCGTACGGAAGACACCAGTTTGTCTGTGGATGTGTACACATTCACATCCCATACGTGCGACGTCCGCCCTTTATGGATGATCAGCCCCACGGCACGTACCGTATCTCCTTCGTAGGCCGACGACATGTGATTGCCGCTCACCTGCATACCCACAGCGATCTCATCCGGTTTGCACAGGATCATCGAACCGAATCCCGCCACCGTTTCTGCCAATGCCAGCGTAGCGCCGCCATGCAACAACCCGAACGGTTGCCGGGTACGCACATCCACAGGCATGGTGGCTTCCACCCGTTCTTCCGACGCGTAGGTATACTGGATCCCCAGATTCCCCATCAGGGCATGCTGGGCGCGGGCGTTCAACTGGTCCAGCGGGATATCTGCCGGACGCACTTCGGCCAGGATCACTTTTTCTATGGCAACGGCCACACCGTCTTCTTCGTTGCTAAGCGTGGTAAGGTCCGTGCATCGTTTCACGGCCAGTTCGGCATTACCCATGGCGATACCGGTTCCGGCCAACTGCAGCATCGGGATATCACACACCCCGTCGCCGATTGCCATCACTTCCTCGGAGGTCACGTGCAACCGGTCCATCAGCACACTAAGCGTATTCCCTTTGTTGATGAACTGTGGCACCACTTCCAGGAAGAAGGTCTCCGACGGGAACACATCCAGCGTCCCGCCCAACCGTCTTTTCCAATGATTTTCAAGCCCGGCCAGGGCTTCTATATCATCACTTACCAACATACATTTGCAGACGGCGAAGGTAACGGCATCCGCGAAACAGCCTACCCCCATCACCCGCATCTTATTCAGGGCAGCCTCGGCCAGTACGTGCCTGTTTTCGGGATCGTTCGTAATGATGGCGTCGCGGTGATAGGTAAAAATGGGGAAGTTGTTCTTCTTCGCTTTCTTTTCCAGGTAAGGGATCAACACCGGATCGATACGCCGTTCGAACAGCAGTTCGCCGGTTTGCATATTGAATATCTGTCCGCCGTTGTACGACATAACAAAGCCACCGTACTTGTTCAGTTCCAGCATTTCTGCAATGGGCATCACCCCGTGCGTAGGGCGTCCCGAAGCCAATACAATTCGAACCCCCATCTGCTGTACTTTCTGCAAGGTGGACAGCGTATGGGGTGTAATCTCTTTACTATCATTCAGTAAAG
Organism: Tannerellaceae bacterium; assembly: GCA_031555505.1. Taxonomy (GTDB): domain Bacteria; phylum Bacteroidota; class Bacteroidia; order Bacteroidales; family Tannerellaceae; genus JAJDIA01. The sequence goes on along the minus strand of JAVBUH010000024.1, from coordinate 10,164 downwards.
TACCGTCCACATCGAGGACTAAGAGTTTATACTTCATGACGTCTTGTTTTTATGTTTAGCATACAAATATACTGTTTCCGCACAAGAAATAGGGCAATATACAACGATATCTTCAAAACTTCTCCTTATATTCGAAGGTTCATAATGTATATTCTTTGACCCACAAATATGATTCGATTATGGAAAAGACATTTGTTATTTTAAAGCCCTGTACCATTGAACGGGGACTGATCGGTGAAATCACCAACCGCTTCGAGCGAAAAGGCCTTCAACTGGTTGGCATGAAAATGACCTGGCTGAGTGATGAAATACTGAGCGAGCACTATGCCCATTTGAAAGAAAAACCGTTCTTCCAGCGTGTAAAAGACGCCATGCGCGTATGTCCCGTCATCCTCTGCTGCTGGCAGGGATTGGATGCCGTACAGGTAGTACGCACCCTGGCCGGCGTCACCAACGGACGTAATGCCGCCCCCGGCACCATCCGCGGCGACTACAGCATGAGCGTGCAGGAAAACATCATACACGCCTCCGACTCACCCGAAACAGCAGCCATCGAAATCAAACGCTTTTTTGCCGACAATGAGCTGTACGACTACCAGCCCAACAACATCTGGAGCCTGTACGCCAACGACGAGATCTAACGAAGCATCCCGCACCCTTCAGCAGATTAAGACGTACGCCTCGCAGTAGTAAGGCGCACGTCTTAATCATCAACTATAGTTGGAATTGAATATTCAGGTTTAGTTTGGTTTCCTTTATAAGGAAACTTTTTTATATCCAGGGGTGTGTAAATCAACGTATTTTCATGGGGGTTTGAAGTTTGTTACCTTCAACAAAGAAATGTTTCAAATCCCGCAATCGCCACAAAAAAGATAATAACGATCCAAAACGATCGTCATAATGTTCGTTTAGGAACATCATAATCTTCGTTTTCGAACATTATGATCTTTTTTTTAGAAGACGATGGTGATTTGGAAGGGAAGTCTTATTGATAAAAAGCCGGCCGTTCCACCGGCTGCATCTACACGAACGAGTTACCTGATTGAGGCCTGCGCCTCACTTCCGCGAGGCGCAGGCCTCGTATAGGTCGAGGCGCAGGCCTCGGGCAGGGTGAGGCGCAGGCCTCGTGGAAGTGTGGCGCAGCCCTCATTTGCGCAAGACCTGCATCTGATCATTCCATCGGCAGAAACAGCACCAAAACCTGCCTTGCAGTGCAATGCCCCATCAGGGGCATCCTGTTCGTAGCCAGGGGTGCAGGCGAAGCCAAGCCCCTGGACAAAAGTACAGGCTTTTATCGCCTGAATTCTTTCCACAAATGCCGGATGGCATCTATCGGATAGCGGAAGAGCATGCGGGGGCCGGCATAGCGCATCACTTCGCGGACACGCTCTTTGTAAAGGGGTTTGTAGCAGTGGATGGGACAATGGCGACAGGCGGGTTTCGCTTCGCCGAAGGTGCAACGTTCGAGGCGCTGATGGGCGTAGGTTTCGAGGGATTGGCACTCGGGACATAGACCTTCCCGCCGGCCGTGGTGCGACCTGCAGTAGAGGCGGATCATGCGGGAGATGGTAACTTTTTCGCGGGCGTTCATTATCTACTATGCGAGTTATACTAACTTACTACCGGACACTATACGGCAATATGATCTTCGTACCGGATCACTATACCGGCTATACTGCCTTCGTATCAGACCACTATACGGCTATACGATCTAAATGGGCGTTAGTAGGTGTGAATACTATGAGCCGCCGAAGGTAAGTAATTTACGCCAATCCAGGTAATCATCAGGAGGATAAATGCTACCGGCAGTACCCAAAGCGTAAAGCGGGGATGGCGAGGCACCAGCCGCGCATGGATATACACCAGGTAGGCGGCTGCGGTGACAAAGGCCCAGGTCTCTTTCGGGTCCCACGACCAATAATGGCCCCAGGCTTCTTTCGCCCACACACAGCCCATCAGCATGCCCAGCATCAGGAAACCGAAACCGGCATACACCAGGTTGTCCATCAACCCGTACAGTTTGCCGGTTTGCAGCTTACGGTCGGGTGTGCCGGCAGATGTATCAGCAGACGTTCCGGCAGGCAGTGTGCCCCTGCCCAACAGCCACAACTGCATCATCGCCGCAATCGTAGCCGCACCCAGCATGGCATACGAGAGGATATAGACCGTGACGTGCGGCACAAACCAGTAACTCTGCAAGGCAGGCATCAGGTGTTTGGAATGGATCTCGGGCTTCAGCAGGTTGATGCAGACAAATACACAGGCCACCAGGTTGCTGTACGAAAGCAGCCAGTTGTATTTCCAATGCTTATACGTGACAAATCCGGTAAGCGCCAGGAAGAAAGAATACCACAGGCGCGTTTCGCCCATCGTACGCAACGGAGGACGCTCCTGCCCAATCCACAGGCCGGTGATAAAAGCGGCGAAGACCAGGATGCCGGCCACCATCAGCCAGTCGGCGATCCGGAGGTTGGCGATCCGGCAGTTTATTACCAGGCGATTGGCTTTTGTATAGACAATGATGCCGGCGCCAGCCCAGAGGAGCATGGCCGGCAGGGCAAACCAGGGGAACTCATGCCAGGTCATCCGTAGCCTCCTTTCTTCTGTTGCCGCTCCAGAGCATACAAAGCGATCCGGCGGCCAATAAAAGGATACCGGCGTAGACGGCCGGCACCCAGGGATCATACACCAACTCGAAACTGCTGTAGGTGGAATAGATACCGGCTTCATTGTCGTAGCCGTATTGGTACACCGTCCAGTGCCCGATCCGGAGAGGTTTGTTCACTTCCAGCAAGGTATGTTGCTGTTGTCCGTCGGCCGCATAGACGTTGATATCGGACACGAAGCGTTTGGGTTCGGGGCGGGTCATGGTCAAAAAGTGGTCGTCGTCGGCCAGGGGATGCTGGTCCTGGTTCGGTGCAGGGGTAACAGCGCCGGTATGCTTGTTGACCAGCACCAGTTGGGGCGGATATTCTTCCAGCCGGAAGTCTATCAACTCGATAGCCAGCGGCAGTTCCAACGCCTCATGCTGATCGTTGAACACCCGCCACTCGGTCTGCCCCTCCTGTACATACATCACATAGCGTTTGATATCGGAGGCACCCATCCCGGCGGCAAAAAGCAGTATCCACAGGCCGATATGGTTGAGGTAGAACGCGTAGTCCCTAATGCGGAACGAGGCCAGCCGGCGGATAATCAGCGCGCCGAGTGCGAGCAGCGTAAGGCCGTAGACCAGTATGAACGGCCACGAAGCGGTCATCCGCAGATACCCCAGCCCCATCACCACACCCAGCACCACCAGCGTGCCGATCAGCGTCACGGCCAGCGGTGCGCCGGACAGCCAGCGGTAAAACGCACTTTCCCGTTTCAGCGCCAACAGCGCCAACAGCAGCAGGCCGCCTGCTCCCAGCCAGCCATTGGCCGGCCATTGCAGGAGGGCGAAATCAAAACCACCCGTGAGCACCTGCAAGGCAACACCTGTGAGCAGGATGCCACAGACCACAGACACGCTTTCAGGATATCCCCACGGGAATTGCCAAATCTTACGACTATGCTCCAACACCGACAGGTTTAATTACTTGTTAACAGCCGATTGTTCTTCTTCGCCGATTCTACCCACTTCGGCAGTACGGTTTCGATCCAATTGGCTTTCTTTTCGCGGATGGTCTTCATATCCAATCCGATATACGCCTGCGCTTTCTCTTTGGTGGAAATGTCGGGCAGCGCCGCATTGGTTACGCCGTGGGCGAAGAGCACCTTCTGCACTTCGAGCTGTGCCAGCAGCGAACGGTCCAGGCTATGCGCCAGGATGCGCTGCGTTTCCACCGGCGCATGGAAAGAAGCGCCGTGTGAAGCAACGGCAAAGTCCCAACGCCATTGTGCCTGGCGGAGGAGTTTCAATACCGGAGCCATTTCTGTTTCCGAGGCGCCGCTGTCCCAAGCCGTCTTGGCCAGGATGTGGGCGGCTGAAAGTTCTTTCTCCACCCGGTCGCGTATCTCCAGGGCTTTGTCCTGATACTGGTAGACGTAGTTGCGCAGGTTCTCTTCAGAATCGCGGTGACAGGTCTGGCAGGTGTTGGAGATATTCTTCAGCGGGCTCATCACCTGGTGGTTGGAGTATTTGATACCGCCTTCCGAAGTATACGGCATGTGGCAGTCGGCGCAACTCAGTCCACGCTGTGCATGCGGGCCGAGCAGGAACACCTCATAATCGGGGTGCTGCGCTTTCAGCATCGGGGCACGGCTCACGGCGTGTTTCCAGTCGCTATACTGCGCCTCGTCGTAATACTGTTCCATGGCTTCCACCGTCATACCGCCATCCCACGGGAAGGTGAGGTATTTGCCGTCGCCTTTGAAGAAATACTCCACATGGCACTGGGCGCATACCAGCGAACGCATCTCCTGCGGAGTAGCTTCGGTGATATCACGTCCCTGGCGCTGGAAGGCTTCGATCAGTCCGGGGCGGGTGATGGTGAGGTGCATCGTTTGCGGATCGTGGCAATCGGCGCAACCGATCGGGTTTACCACCTGGTCGCCCATCGCGCTCCACGGTTGTTTGTAGAATTCCTCAATGCCCAGTTCCTGCATCATACGGGGCACATCCGGACTTTTACACGTCCAGCAGGTGCCCGGTTGCATATCCTTGGTGTTTTCGTCAGGCGAACCGGTACGGAGCGTAGCCCGCATATCTTCGATGGCATGCATGTGTCCGCGGGGTGCCGAATAGTCCTGCGCAAAGGCGTAACCGGCCCACAGCACCACCATTTCGGGACGGCTTTCCAGCACATCCTCGGGCATATTACCCAGGTGTTTGCTGCGGAAATCCATATCCGCCGTTTTCTTCCAGGATGCAAACTCGCGGGGATAGTTCTCTCCCCAGATCTCATTGCGCGACTCAATACCGGTGATGTCTACCTGTTTATTACTGAAGAGTGTGACGATCTCGGCCCGCCGTTCGGTGATGGAGGCGGCCAACAGTCCGATAAAGAATACGGCTAACATCACAACTGCGAACAATCCCCATCCTATCAGGGGATTCCGCTTAATGGCTTCTGTTACTTTTACAAACATATCAATGTGGGTTTTATCGTTTATCTTTCATTATCTGCTTTAACCAACCGGGCACGGGTGATGCCGGGAGCGGCACGATGGCATGGGGCGAAGCAGCCAGGTTGCTCACCTTCGTATGAGGCACCTGCGTATGGCAGTCCCAACAGGCTTTCCCCTCCCCTTCCCTGGCCTGGGTATACGAGATCATACCTGTCTGCACAAATTCAGTGTTGAGTTGGGTGTGGCAACGGATACAGTTTTCCATGATCACGTTGTTGCTGGCTTCCCGCGGACGGATCACCTGCGGCTCGCCTTTGATGGTGAAGATGGCGGAGTGGTACAGCCCGTCCATCGCCTTAAACGCATACTTGGCCGCCACACTGCTGTGCGGCACATGGCAGTCGTTGCAATTGGTCCATTGCGCATGCGAACTATGGTTCCACGACTGGTAATAAGGCGACATGATGTGGCAGTTGATACAGGCCGAAGGATCGTCGGAAAGGTAAGAATGCGCCCGCGACATGTAGACGGCGTATGCGCCTAAACCCGTCAACAATCCCCCTGCAATAAAAAAAGGCAGGATCAATTGATTAGGTATCCGGCTCAGAAGCTTCCTCATAATAACAGTACATTAATAATTAATCAACAAAGAAACATGGTTTCCCCGCAATAAAGTGTACCCGATGTTACACTTTACAGCTGAATAAGCCGCACCAACTCTCTTTTATTCCGTATTTCGAGGCGTTTCTTATCCGCCACCAGCAATCCATCCTGCTGCATCTTGGTCAGCTCACGCTCCAGCGAAGGGCGGGATACCCCGAAATATTCGGCCAGGGCGCTCTTGGGCTTGTCCAGTTCGATAGGGCCGGTTGGTGCTTTCCGTTCCAGATCGAGGATGTACAAGGCCAGCTTCTGCCGGATGGTGCGGAACGACATGAAATGGAGTTTCTGGCTGAGGCGGGAAGCAAAGTTGGCCGAGATGTCGAGGTAATTTCGTAATAATGTGGTATTCATGCTCAACATCCGGAGGACAGATGGTTTGGATATCACAAGCGCGATTACGCTTTCGCGCGCCGTCACCTGGACCGGAAAGCGGTTGTGTTCGCCAAACAGGAACAGGATCGCCAGCGGGTTAGGGGCCTCGATGTCTTCCACTTTGATCAGTTTGCCCGAAGGATCCATCATCTCCCCCTTTACGCTACCCGAAAGGAGCAGGATGAGGCGGTTGCAGGGTTCGTCCTGCAGGGCGAGCAGTTCGTCTTTGCGGAAAGTGGTTTCCGTGATCTTCACTTCGGCGAAGATCCGTTCGATCTCTTTCTCCTCGATAGACCGGAAAAGAGGAATAGCTGACAAGGCGCGATAGTCCACAGTTAATTGATTTGTTCCAACTATGCAAACATACCCAAAAAAATGCAAAAACGTCACATTTGCGACGAATTAAATGCACCGCCCGCCCTACTTTTGTGCCCATAAATAACGAAAAGCGATGAAACGGACAATAATCAAGATTGACGAACAGCAATGCAACGGTTGCGGCGCCTGTGTAAGCGGCTGCCATGAAGGCGCCTTACAATTGATCGACGGGAAAGCCGTGATGGTGAGCGAACTCTATTGCGACGGGCTGGGCGCCTGCATAGGCGAATGTCCCGTAGGCGCCATCAAACTGGAAGAGCGGGAAGCCGAGCCCTACAGTGAAGAAGCTGTGATGGAAAGGATCGCCCCCAAAGGCGAAGCCGTGATCCTGGCCCACCTGCATCACCTGAAAGAGCATGGCGAAGCGGAACTCTTACGCCAGGGGCTGGCGTATCTGGAGCGACACGGGATACCGGTGAACTTTGCACCCAAAGAGAAAGCCTTGGCTTGCGGTTGCCCTGGCTCGATGATGCGGGAGATCAAGGGGCCGGTAGTGGCCGCACCCGTCGCACCTGCCGGGATGGCATCTCCACAGTACCAGCCGTCCGAACTGAGGCAGTTCCCTGTACAGCTCCACCTGCTCAATCCGCAAGCCGGTTTCCTCAAAGGCAACCACCTGCTGTTGGCGGCCGACTGTACGGCGTTTGCCAGCGGCGAGTTCCACAGCCGTTTCCTGAAAGGGAAAATGCTGGCCATTGCCTGTCCGAAACTCGACAGCAACGTCCAGTCGTATATAGACAAGCTCACGGCCATGATAGACGTGTCGCTGATCGAAACACTCACCGTACTGATTATGGAAGTACCCTGCTGCGGCGGATTGAAACGCATTGCCGAAATGGCACGCGAACAGGCCAGGCGGTACATCCCGATCAAGACCGTGGTACTCTCGGTCCAGGGTGAAGTGATCAAAGAAGAGTGGATCTAAAAGGCGAAACTGGCCGTCACCAGCAGCGACCCGGCAAACAACTGCTTGCCACCCGCCGTTTCGTCGTCCTGCGAGAGATAGGTCAACCGCCGCGCATACTCCACGCGGAGGATCCTGAACAGGTTGGCCAGACCTACGTTCACCTCCACATAAGGCGTCTCACCTAAGGGTTTGACGCCTTGATTGAAAACGAACAACTCCGGATGCTGCGCCGGGTCGTTGGCCTGGGCCAGGGGGCCGTAAATAGCCCGGGCGCCTACACTCACCTGCGTCTTGTCGTGCTTGCGGAACCACTTCAGCGGCGACCAGTTGAAAATGCAGTTGGTATGCAGGGCGATGTACTGGTCGGTCACGAACTCGTAGAAGTTCATACAGTTGTAATCGTCGGCATGGAAAATATAGCTTTGGTTGCCCGCAGGGATGAACAGCAGCGGGAAAGGCACCCGGTTCCACACTTTGCCTCCGGACAGACGGACATCCATGCTGCCGACATGATGGTCGAAGGTGATCTTCTTATAAGCCGTGAGTTGGGTGATCTGGTACGAATAGTCTGATCCCAGCACCCCTTTGATACCTACCCGGTGAGTAAGGGTGGTTTCCACATCGCCGTGGCGGATGATGATCCGCTTGTCGCGGTTCTGGATCGAACGTTGTCCCGGCGCCCACGAAAGCGCGAGGGCTACCTCCGAGGTAGTGATATGGTCTACCACCGTCGTATCCGCGCCATTCACCTGTACGTATTGCACCACACCGGCGGGCTGGTCGTAGGTATATTTCCCTGATAGTTTGTACGCAAACTGATGGCCCGGTTCCTGTTCGAAAGACACTACGCCGATCCGCTGCAACGACATATTATCCGTAGGGGCGTGCGAGAAGGAGTTGATAAAGTTGTCGCGGGTAGTCGTGAGCAAATCCTGCCCCGGTATATTCAGGTCGTTCACATACGTAAAGCTGAACAATGTCTTCGGATACTCCCAGATATACCGGCTTCTGGGGGTGAGAGACAAGGCCAGGTCTGTACGGTATTTCAGCCGCGTGTCGGTAGTGCCGTAGGCCAGATAGCCGCCCAGCATCAACCGTTCCATCAGGTTCACGTTGGTATTACCTCCGATCTTCAGTCGCACTCCCTCCGTATGGTTATAGCTGATAAACTGCGAAAGGGGACCCAACTCCACCGGGCCGTCTATCCCGCCAACCGTGACATGGTTGCTGATCAGCGTCAGCACGGCATCCTGTATCAGGGTAAACACCGGCGTATGCCGCGCCTCCGTCATCAACGCCTCCACCTGTGTCTGCGAAGCGGATAAGGGGATGGGGCGTGTCCAGTCCCAGTAAGCACTGTCTTTCCGGGCATAATCCTTGTCTACGGTATTCCGCATCTCCTCCCGGGAGGCAGCACCTTCGGGGGCGATCCACAAAAACCGGTCGTACACGGCCGTGCGGGTTGCCGCCAACATCCCTTTACCCGGATATCCCACCAGGATATACTGTTCGTTGCGCAGGGGGACGGTATACGTATGTCCTTCGGTATCAGTCGCAGTGGAATATGTATGGACGATCAGCAGGTTCCTGATAAAGTTCATCTGCTCCGGATCGTTCAGGGTGAAAACAGCTCTCTGCAGCGTATAGGTGCCATCGGCACGGATATACAGGTAGCCTGCAAACGTATTCTTCCGTGCATCCAGGGAGTAGAAAGCGATCTCGTGGCAGTTGGCACCATCCACCTCTTTCGTTCCCCGAAGATGATAGTGATAGATGGCTGGCGCATCCTTGTCAAGGGGGCTCTGGAACGACAGCAGCATCATCTGGTTGTCTGCCCGGGCCAGATCGATTTCACCAAACACCAGATCGAGCAGGTCTTCCGTATTCTGCTTGCCGAGCAGTTGGTAAAATCCTGCATAACGGGCGGCATGCAGGTGGGTGTAGCTCCGGCCGTATGGTTTCCCGCCGGCTATCGTCTGGTCGTTCTCGTACAGGAAGGTGGTCAGCTCTTCCTCCTTCCCGTTCCCGGTGGGACGGGCATACTGCAACCAGGGCTCGAACGGGAGTATGAGCTTGCGGAAGATGTAGCTGTTGCCAATGCGTTTGCGATCAATCGTTTGCCGGATACTGTCTCCATTCACCAGCGCACTGACTACCGTCTTATTGTATTGACGGTATTGATAGAAAGAAGCCGCACGGTAATCCTTTTCCCGAAGTTGGCCGATAGCCTGCCTGACTATCTCCGCACCATCATCCGGATATCCGGCCTGCTTGAAGGTATGTATCTCCGCTATCCGGGCAAGTATCTCCCGGGTGGACGGGGGTTGTTGCGCCTTGCCCGTCAGCCAAAGACAGGCAATCAATAGCAAGATTGCAAACGGAGTGCGGCACAACATATCAGTTTCTACATTATATATTATGCATGTAGAACACCACACGCAGTTGAATTGTTTGTATAAACCAGATCCGAATACCGCACACACCTCTACACAACGGCACAAACGCCTTGTCTCCGCCAGTCGCAGGCCTCGCCAGTGGTGAGGCCTGCGACTCAATTGATCGAGGCGCAGGCCTTAGATAGGGTGAGGCGCAGGTCCCCCCTTTTTTCTGTCATTCATATACCCCTCATATCTTCATGTTTGGTTGAATTTGAATATTCAGGTTGGGTTGGAAAGCTGGCGGTGCTTCAAGTTTGGATTTGAATATAGCTTGAAGACTATCATGTAAATAGTAAACAAGAGTAACTTGGCTCCCCGCCTAGACAGCTACTCTTTATACACATCTTTTTGTGTGCA
>JAVBUH010000032.1:0-57192 GCA_031555505.1 Tannerellaceae bacterium | reverse complement strand
ATTCATATCCGCACAGATAATTACGAAGGGGGAAGTGAGAAGAATGTGCGGGCGGAGTATATAACCCGCGAGGGTGTACAGGAGTATGAAAGTTATGGCTGGATGAACGGGCATGAGGTGTGGTATATTATTCCCGAAGGTGTGAAAATACTGGAAGTGAAGTACAGAGAAACGGGATATGGTGCAGCCCTGACAGGTTCGTTTACGTGTAATGATCCCTTTTATACGGAGTTATGGAAACGATCGGCGCGGACGCTTTATGTAACGATGCGCGATAATTATATGGATTGCCCCGACCGGGAACGTGCACAATGGTGGGGTGACGAGGTGAATGAACTGGGGGAGACGTTCTATGCGCTTTCGCCATCCGGTCAGCAGTTGGCTGTTAAAGGAATATATGAACTTATGCATTGGCAACGTCGGGATGGAACGATTTATTCACCTGTGCCTGCCGGTAACTGGGACAAAGAACTTCCGCTTCAAATGCTTGCTTCGGTAGGCTGGTATGGTTTTTATACACAGTATTATTACAGCGGAGACAGTACTTTTGTACCGCATATTTATGACCGTATGCGGTATTATCTACATGGTGTATGGAAGTTGGATAAGAGTGGACTGGTAGTAGAACGTGAAGGGGGTTGGAACTGGGGTGACTGGGGTGATAATGTGGATATCGGTGTCCTTACCAACGCTTGGTATTACCTGGCACTTAAAGCGGAGAAAGCCTTTGCAGAAATGCTGGGAAAAACGAATGATATACAACATATCACCATATGTATGGAACGGATTGAGAATTGCTTCAATACGAAGTTCTGGACTGGTACAGCTTATCGTTCTCCGGGATATAAGGGGAAAACGGACGATCGTTCGCAGGCCATGGCTGTGCTATCAGGGCTGGCATCGAAAGATAAGTATCCGGCTATACTAAAGGTATTGAAAGATGAGTATCATGCGAGTCCGTATATGGAGAAGTACGTGCTGGAAGCTTTATTTGTGATGGGAGAGACAAATTATGCATTGGAACGGATGAAGAAGCGTTATACACGTATGCTTGATTATACGGATTATACCACCTTATTTGAAGGGTGGGGGATTGGTGCGGAAGGTTTCGGCGGAGGTACGATCAATCATGCGTGGAGTGGAGGGCCGTTGACATTATTAAGTCAGAAGGTTTGTGGCGTTGAACCGATGTTACCCGGATTCCAACGATTTTTGGTAAAACCCAATCTGGGCCCGTTGAAAGAGGCTTCTACTGTTATTCCAACCCACTATGGACTGATAAAAGTGCACCTGCAACGCAAAGGGGATAAAATACATGCCAATGTGATTGTACCCGAAGGTACCGAGGCTATACTGATGTTACCCGGAAAAAGCCGTAGGCTCCTACCGGGTAAACATGAGATCAAATAGTATGTGACTGCGTTTATTGACCTGTCGCTGAATCATCAAATACAAACTGAGCTTGTATAGAGAGCCCTTCTTCAAAGCGGAGAGGTCTCGGACCTTCAATATTGATGTCTATTGAAGTATACAGTTGCCCGTCATTGTACAACTCAATCTGTGAATCGCTGTTAGCCGGATATACGATGTATATGTCAGAGGATAAACCATTGACGTTAGGCTTCAACGCTACATTGATACTTTCGAATTCTTCTATGGCTTCGCCTTTATAATCAAATATACGAGCAATACCTCCTTTTATAAGGCACTGAAATGCATTGGCATTATCTGGCGAGACACCAATAACCTGAATAGATGCGTATGAGACTTTGTTCTTCATTTCGATCACTTTCGGATCAAGAGACAACGACGATGAACGCATCACTTTTTGCTGACCGAAATACAACGCATTTTCACCACATGGATTCCCGTTTTCTCCCTTAATTGTAAATTTCAGATCATCGATTTTACTTCCGGTATTGAGTGGGTTGATTGTCACATACTCTTCTGATAAGTTACCCCAGGCCAGCACTGTGAGATAATCTGTTTTGACATAGTCCAGACTGATTGAACTATTTTTTGCAATCTCATCGTTCGTCAGCTTGACCTGTCCAACAAACTGATCCTGATCGTTGAATACAAACAGTGTTACCTTTTCAATACTTGCGTCTACTCTGTTTTCAGTGGATCCATATAGTTTGAGTGCAACAGCAAATGCTTTTTCCTCCGGTTTGTCCTCCGAATCATTGCTACAGGCTGTAGGCAATAGCAGTAATAATACGGCTAAAGCTAACATGCCGTTTCTAGGGTAAATACTACTCTTTTTCATAACAATATCAATTTAATAAAACATTCCTCAATTTGGAGATAAAAATAGGATAGATTCTGATAATAAGCAAATTAAATGCTACTTTTGTTCTCCTGAAAACAGAGGAGAGCAATATTTTGTATGGCGACAAAAAAGAAACAGACAATAAAACCCACGAAAAGAAGAACATCCGGTAGTAAAAAGCGATCCACATCGGTAGCGCCTTTAGTTATATTATTAAAGAAAGGGTTCATCGGAACGATGATCGTTGTATTGGCTGTTATTGCTATTACTTATGTGTTTGATCGTTACTATCCCCATACAACGGAGAAGGCATCTACAGTGAAACAGGAGCAACAAGCGACATTGCCTGCCAAATCGGAAAAGAAAACCGCTGCCGCTTTGCCAGGCAAACCCGAAACCAATAAACAACAAACCGATACATCCGGGGCCGGTAAGCAAAAAGCAGAGACTAAGCCGGAAACAAATAAAAGTAAATCATCGAAGTCGTCTGTTTCCAGCGTCACTTTTCCCAAAGATGCTGAGATCCCCCGTTTGCTGGTAAAACGCAAAGAACAGAAAATCCGGTATACCGGCCATACGGTATCTTACAATGTAGACTATAAAGTCTCTAACTGGGTAGCTTGGGAGTTGACGGGTGAAGAAGCCAAAAGCACGGCGAATGAACGGTCTAATAAGTTTGTGCCGGATCCTGATTTGAAAGGACAGACGGCTATGAATGAAGACTATTCACGTACCGGTTATGACAAAGGGCACATGCTTCCGGCCGGCGACGTAAAATGGTCGGCAAAGGCCATGCGCGAATCTTTTTATTATAGTAATATTTGTCCACAGGTACCCGGCCTGAACAGAGGTGTTTGGAAGGAGTTGGAAGAACAGTGCCGTTTGTGGGCGAAGGAAAATGCCACGCTACTCATTGTAACGGGACCTGTTATCGAAAATGATTTACGGCCGTTGGGTAAGAATCGGGTGGCGATCCCACATCGTTTTTATAAAGTGATTGCGACCATCAGGGATAATAAATATCAGGGAATTGGTTTTTTGATGGATAATCGGGACTATGGTCTTACCTCTTTAAAAGAAGTTGCAGTCCCGATCGACAGCGTAGAAAGGGTGACGGGTATTGATTTTTTCCCCACTTTACCTGATCAGCAAGAAAAAGAAATGGAAGAAACCATCAACTGGGCTTGTTGGTCTTTTTAGTCATTGCGAGAACAGCATATTAAAGTTTATTAATACATTAGTCTGAATGGCTTTTCCGATAGAATCCGGACAAAAAGTCTATTAGTGGTGACATAGAGTGGTTTATTTTGTACGAACAGGCAAAGGATGATGGTAATGCCGGAAGACGTAAATGTTAAAAACTAATACCGGCCGCCGAAAAATTACATTTTTTTAAAAAATGTGTTTTATAATATGTTTTTTTATTTGTTCGGTCAAGATTTATCCCACATCTTTGCATGCAGATAACCTAAACAATCTTTTTGCCTTAAAGACTAATACCTATTAAAAACCTATAAAAGGGGCTTTTGCGAAAAAGCCCCTTTTATGATTTTAGATGGTCAGTATCCTGTTTCTTCAATTTTAGCTGAGATCTTATTGATCGCGTCCGTCAACTGCTCTTCGGGTGAAATGATGTTGAAATTATCCCAGAAGCTTTCATCATATACATATTCAGTATCGGCAAAAACCGCGCGGGTTGAAATAATTTCAGCCCGGGATAAACGAGTGACATCGGTGACATCGGTTGCACAATTAACCATTTCAAACCAGATATGTACCGGTGCATAAAATGATAGAAATCCTTTCTTTCTCACTTTGAAGTACAGATCGCCACGGATATGATTCACATAATAGCTACCATTCCATTGTTTGTAAGACACAGCGTAAGCAATTTTTTGTGGAGAGATCTGGATGTTTTTGCTTTTTTTTGTGATAAACATACTGGTAGTTTTGTGCACATAGTCCGGATTGATTTCAAAACGGGCGGCCAGCAACGCATGATTCTCCATATCGATATATAGCTGACCTTTGTACAATGGATCTTTTGTATAGGCCGATTGCTCAAATGAGATGACGTTGGCCAGGCGGTTGTCTTCTACCGTTATATCGCTGTGCGTATACAGATAGAGGTTTTGGTCGTCGAATTGGAGAAACTCGGGCAGGTTTTTCACCAGGTCCAGCATCAGGCAGGCATTGATGCCGGCCTTGAAACGGGTTACTAATGTATCTGTTTCGTTTTTATTGACGATATTCCTCATTTTGAGCATTTTCACCTGGTCGCCCCCACTGGATGCTTCGTAAGGTGTTTTGTACACTTTCATCACCGACTCGGTCAGGTTTGCCAGCCTGTTTTTATATTCTACACCTTCCCGGTAGAAGGCTGTATGATAGACAGGCTCTTTGGCATAGTTGTCTGCCCTGTGAGCCAACATCTCTTCCAGTATACGGAGAGGGTTGGAGATGCGGACCACTACTTCCTGGATCGGAATGACTTTCGGTACCAGCAATATCTGATGATAGCCACCAACCAGGATCGACAAATTGATTTCCTGCGTTTCATATCCCAGGTAACTGATAAACAGGTTTGCGTGGCGAAGCGAATCGGGAAGGCGTAACCTGAATTCTCCATTCAGATTACTGATGGTACCAACGGATTGATGGGTGAGCCCGATCGAAGCGTAAGGTAGTGCTTCTTCGGTGTACTGGTCGCGTATAATTCCTTCGATCGTGAAAAAAGTATCCGGATTTGCTGCAAGTATCAGAGAGCTATCCGTATGAACAGGGATGTCGGCCGTTGTTTTTTCGGTTTTGAATAATACGATATGCCTTCCCATCACACGCATCCCGATATTCGGATTGTCTATGATCCGGCTGATCGCTTCGCGCAGTGAGTACTGGCCGGTTTTGACCCTGACTTTCTGTTCGTTGTCAATCAGGCGGCTATCGTATATAAACAGAAATCCTGACCGGTCGGATACCTCCCCAAGCAGGCTGTAAATAGTCCCTCTGCCTTTCGATAATTCAACGGTCCGGTCGAACACATCTTCTCCCTGCGCCTTGACGGGCAAGGAAAACAGCCAGATATAAAACTGGCAGATCAGGAAGATATATACAACCGTTGGTCTCATGTCGGTGGTTTCTTCTATCGGACTTAGGGTGCAGCTATCAGCAAGGTGTTCCCTTCTTTGGTGAACCGCAGGCTAAAGGCAGCACAGATCAGTTCGGTGATCTGTTCCGGCGAATCGTCTTCAAAGCTGACGGTCAGTTTCCGGTCGGCCAGTTCCGGCGTCGTGGCCAGTCGGGTGCCCGGATGCTTCTGGTTGACTACCCGAAGGATTTCGGCCAGTGCCACATCTTTAAATTGCACCCGGTTCAGATAACGGAAGAATTGTTCGGATTCGCGGGTGGGGAACACTTCCAGCCCACTGTTGGCTAATTGTATTGTCTGGCCGGCAGTCACATACTTTACCTGTCCGTTTTCCTTTAATGTCACTTTCACTTTGCCGTGTTGCACCGAAAGTGCAAAGGGAACGCCACGCGTGTTCTGTACCCGGAAAGCGGTACCGATCACTTCGATCTGTGCCTTTCCTGCTTCGATCAGGAAAGGATGTTCCGGATTGCCGCTTACTTCAAAAAGCGCATTTCCCTGCAGGGATACTTCTCTTCTTTCGGGAGCGAAATGTTCCGGGTATTCCAACCGGGCGTTGTTGTCCAGGTAAACCATCGAGCCATCTTCCAGGGAGGCCACCAGGGTAGTAGAGGCTTCCGTATTTTGTAAAGCCAGCAACGATTTGTTTGTGTGGCCGGATACAGCCAGGTAATACACCGATGTGGCCGACAGGCAGAGCACCACCACGGCGGCTGCCCATCTGAGGGTATGCAACCGGAACGAAGCAGCCTTTTGCTTTTTCTTTTCATCGATCAGCAAACCGTCTTTTTCCAGTCGGGCATAGAGCGTGTTCCATGCCTGCTCGGTCTTTTTACTATGTATATCTATTTGAGTCATGCTATATGGGTATAATTTTCGATTTCTTTCCGCAACGCCTGCAGCGCCTTAGTCATTTCGGCTTCCACGGTTTTGACAGACAGGGAGAGCTCAGTGGCTATTTCGGCATATTTCAAGCCTTCGAACCGGTGCATCCGGAAGATGCGTTGCCTACGTTCGGGCAGGTGTAGCAGGGTACGGTTGATGATAGATTGCAGTTCCTTATATTCCATCTGTTCCAGCGGAGAACTGTTGCCGTTTTGTTCGGCTGACAAGACAACCTCCCGATACCGGTTTTTCACTTCCTGATGTTCCAGGTACTGGAAAGAATTGTTACGCACGGCGGCATACAGATAGCTTTTCAGCGAATGGAACATCTGCAGGTGTTCCCGTTCTTTCCAGCAGATATAGAATAATTCCTGCACAATCTCTTCGGCGGCATCCATACGTCCGGTCAGGCTGGCGGCATACATACACAGGGGATGATAGTATTGCTTGAAGACAGATTCAAAGGCTTTGATATCTCCCTCCTTAATACTTTTCACTATGAGTACGTCGTTCAGCATGACCGGTCTGTAAGATCTAACACATCAAAATTACAAAAAATCTATCTGAACAATCAGTTTTGTTGTTTTTTAAGTTTATTGACAGCCGATTCCAACGATTCGGTCGGCTCGATAATATTGTAGGCTCCCCAGAAGTTCTCATCTGCAAAGTCTACCACTTTGTCCGACAGGGACTGGCTGGACTTGAAAGACATCCTATATGGGATGTTTGTATCGGCTTCCTTCCCATCTGTCACTACCATTTCGGAGGTGATGGAATAGTTGGTGGCAAACAGTTTCTTTTTCCAGTCGCAGCGGAAACGCACTTCGTTCCGGATATAGCTGAGGTAGGTGATGCCATCCTGTTCCTTGTAGGTCACCAGGAAGGATACTTCCAGCGGGCGGAAATGCAACCCAAACGGTTTCTTTTTCAGGATAGCCTGCGTGGCCTTATTACGGTCGTCCATACTCAGGTTGAACTCGGCCCGGGTAAAGGAGAGTTTTTCTTTGTCAATGAACAACTTGCCTTCATACAACGCGTAGGGGAGGATCGCTTGCGGGATGAAGCGGATCACATAGTGCTGACGGTTGTCCAGCATCACGCTTTCTTCCATCTTGAAGGAGTAGTACCCCAGCGTTTCACTGTCGAGCAACAAATCCGGGTTCTTGACGATATCTACGAATATAGACAGGTTAGGGCCACCCAGCAGTTTTACCACCAGCGTGTCGCTGGCCCGCTGGCTCAGCAGTTTGCGTCCTTTGAATATCTGCACGCGGTCGCGGTTGATATCCGTGTCGGTATACGGCGTTTTATAGATATCGATCACGGCTTCGGATATATTAATGTAGCGGCGGCCTTTTTGTGCTGTCTCACGGTAGAAGCCGGTATAGAGATTGTTCAAGCGGCTGTAGTTGACGCCAATCTTGCTGATAGCTTCTTCCACGATAAACCGCGGGTCTCGTGCACGCACTATCAGATCTTCCAGTACATTATTATTAGGGAGCATCCATACGGTGAGATCGCTCAGGTCGCGACCGTTTACCGGAACGAGCGAATTCATGTATCCAATGTGTGATACCAGAATGTTGGAGGCATTCACCGATTTCCGCACCTTGATGGCAAATGCACCGTCGCTGTTGGTGATTGTTCCAATGTTGGTGCCGGGAACGGATACGTTGACATACTCCAGCTTCTTTTTGTTTTGCTGGTCTTTCACCACACCGCTAACGGTGATGTAGGCTTCTTCCACTGTTTCTTCCTGCGCCTGTACGGCCATCATGCCCATGCTCAAGAGGGCTGTCAGGAAAAATCTTGCTGTTTGTTTACCAAAAGTTTTCATATTGACTGTGTTTATACTGATTTTTGCTTGTACACTCCTTAGATCGCCGAGCGACCGGATACCCTATGTTAAATTGCTTTTTTCTTTCATCTCCACCCGCATTCGTACGATTTCTTGCTATCAACCGTGTGCCTTTGTTGATAAAAAACGCTTACTTTGCAGCCTGTATTGACTATTTGCGTGTAAAACCATCAAAAGAATAACTAAAAGAAATAAGAATGCCATGATCTGGAATGAGATGATTGAGTGTATGAACCGCGACGATATGCGGAAGTTGCAGAGTTACCGGTTGAAGAATATAGTAGAGCATGCCTATCATAATTCACCTTTCTATCGCCGTAAAATGCAGGAAATGGATCTGACACCGAACGATATCCGTTCGATCGACGACATTGTAAAGCTGCCTTTCACGGTGAAACAAGACCTGCGCGACAATTATCCATTTGGACTGATGGCCGTCCCCATGTCGGAAATTGTGCGTCTGCACGCTTCGTCGGGCACAACGGGACAACCGATCGTAGTCGGTTCTACCCGTAAAGACCTCTCTACCTGGTCGGATGTGGTGGCCCGCTGCCTCACGGCCTACGGTCTTTCCAAGCACGATATGTTACAGGTGTCATACGGATACGGGCTGTTCACCGGTGGTCTTGGTGTTCACTACGGGATGGAAAATATCGGAGGGACGGTGATCCCGATGAGTAGCGGTAATACGCAGAAGCAGCTTCAGTTGATGCACGATTTTGGGGCCAAAGCCCTGGCCTGCACGCCGTCGTATGCCCTGTTCCTGGCCGAGTCAATCCGCGAATCCGGTATGCCGATGGACGAATTCCAATTGCGTGTCGGTATATTCGGTGCCGAACCCTGGACAGAAAACATGCGGAAAGAACTGGAAGAAAAACTGCGTATTAAGGCCTACGATATTTACGGGCTGACAGAGATCTGTGGCCCGGGCGTAGGCGGCGAATGCGAGTTTCAGCACGGTACGCATCTGTGGGAAGACCATTTCTTCCCTGAGATCGTAGATCCGAACACACTCCAGCCCGTCGAACCCGGTCAGACCGGTGAACTGGTATTTACTACCCTTACCCGCGAAGGGATGCCGATGATCCGTTACCGTACGCGCGACCTCACTTCACTCAACTACGAAAAGTGTGCATGCGGCCGTACAGCCGTGCGCATGAACCGTATCCTCGGACGTAGCGACGATATGCTCATCATCCGCGGTGTGAATGTCTTCCCGTCGCAGGTAGAATCCGTGATCCTCGAAATGCCCGAGTTTGAAGCGCACTACTTCATTGTGGTAGACCGTGTGAACAATACCGACACCTTCCAGGTACAGGTAGAGCTTCGCCAGGAATACTATTCGGACGAAATGAACAAAATCATCGCCCTGAAGAAGAAGATCGCCGGTCGTATCCAGAATGTGGTGGGTATCCATCCCGATATCAAAATTATGGAGCCGCGCAGCATCGAGCGCAGCCAGGGTAAGGCCCGGCATGTACAAGACAATCGTCATTTGTATAACCAATAATAATAAAATGCTATGCTAATCAAACAACTCTCCATCTTTCTGGAAAATAAGAAAGGCCGCTTTACCGAAGTAGCCCGTATACTGGGCGACGCCGGTATCAATATGACCGCCTTTACGGTATCTGAAAATTCCGATTTCGGCATCCTGCGCCTCATTGTGTCTGATACGGAAAAAGCGATCGAAGTGCTTCGCGAAAAACTGTACGGCGTAAGCGTCACGGATGTAGTGTGCCTGATCTGCCCCAACGATCCCGGATCCTTGGCCCGGGCCATGGAAATCATCACCGCTGAAGGTATCTTTGTAGAATATATGTACGCTTTTTCGGAAGGAGATGCGGCGCACGTCATCATCCGTCCCGACAATATCGACAAGTGCGTGGAGGTATTAAAAGCCAATAAATTGAAACTTTTGGCGGCAAGCGACCTGTATAAGTTATAAATATTAACGTTTTGTGTTTCATAAATTGCCAAGTATGCACTAACTTTGCCCGCTAAATGCATTTTGAATGAAAAAGGTTGCGGTTGGATTGATGATGATGGTGGTTTTGCTGTCTTCCTGCGGGGAGTACAATAAAATCCTGAAGAGTACTGACTATGAGTTAAAGTATTCATACGCCAAGAAATACTTTAACGAGAAGAAGTATAGCCGTTCGGCTACATTACTGGAAGAACTGTATCCCATTTTCCGGGGCATGCAGTATGCAGAGGAATCTCTTTACCTGCTTGCCCAGAGCTACTATGGACAGAAAGACTACCAGACGGCTTCCCAGTATTTTGAAACCTATTATAATACGTACCCGAAAGGGGAGTATGCCGAGTTAGCGCGCTACTACTCCGGCTACGGGTTATACCTTGATTCGCCTATCCCTGAGCTGGACCAGTCGCAGACATACAAAGCGATCGAGCAGTTACAGTTCTACATGGAATATTATCCGCAAAGCGAACGGGCTGCCCAGGCGCAGGATATCCTGTTTGAGTTACAGGAAAAGCTGGCTTTGAAAGAATTACAGGCTACCCGCCTGTACTTCAACCTGGGTACCTATATGGGCAACAATTACCTGTCGAGTGTGATCACCGCCCAGAACGCCCTGAAGAACTATCCTTACTCCAAATACCGCGAAGAGTTTATGTTCCTGATGATCAATTCCAAATATGAGCTGGCCGTGGTCAGTGTGGAAGAGAAACTGCAGGGACGTTACCGCGATGTAGTGGACGAGTATTATAATTACATGAACGAGTATCCCGAAGGTAAATATACGAAGCAGGTAAAACGCTTCTACGATTATGCCAGTTCGCGGATCACCGATTCGTATTAAACCCGTTATTTATTAATTGATAGCATATATGGATTACAGAAAATCAAATGCACCTTCCAACACAGTGACCCGCGACATGATGAAAATGTCGGAAGATACCGGTAATGTTTACGAAACCGTCATGGTGGTAGGCAAACGCGCCAACCAGATCTCTCAGGAAATGAAAGGCGACCTGGAAAAGAAACTGCAGGAGTTTGCTTCATACAACGACAACCTGGAAGAAGTTTTTGAAAACCGGGAACAGATTGAGATCTCCCGTTACTACGAAAAACTGCCGAAGGCTACCCTGATCGCTACCCAGGAATACCTGGAAGGTAAGGTATACCATAAGAATCCGGCAAAGGAAAAGAATAATTTTTAATTAGCCATTCGTTTCTAACGATCGGTAGGGGACTGTTAATGGAATCGTTGGCAGTCCCTTGCCCATTACATACATCTGCACACCATGATACAACGTATACAAACCGTCTATTTATTGGTGATTGTCGCTCTGACAGTTGCCCTGTTGTTCCTGCCGCTGGCGATGATCCAGACGGCCGGCCAGCTATTTTCATTTGACGTGACCGGCCTTACTACCACCCTCAGTACGCCCGAACTGGTGTATGCCACCTGGGGGCTGTTTGCCCTGGCGGCCATCATCTCGCTGTTGGCGCTGGTTACTATCTTCCTCTATAAAAAGCGTATGCTGCAAATCCGCTTTTGCATCTATAATGCCTTGCTGATGGTTGGCTTCTATGCCCTCTTCGGCTTTTACCTCTGGACATTCAAGGGGCAACTGGAAGGGGCACAGGTTAGCGTCAAATTTGCACTTTCGTTCCCGCTGATAGCGTTGATCCTCAACTATCTGGCTATCCGCAGCATCGGTGCCGACGAAGTCCTGGTGCGTTCGCTCAACCGCCTGCGTTAGTTTACGCCGAATGCCGCTTTAGCGGTATCTTGTCCGTAGCCAGGGGTGTAAGCCCCTGGATATAAAATGTTATTCTATAATTATGCGCCACGTCAGTGGTGCCGGGCTTTATACAGAGATGAAATCTTATACTTGTCAATCCGGCTATTTGCTGCTGGCGGTACTTGGTTTGTTGCTCGTATCGTGCGGAAGCAAGAAGCAACAGGTCATACTGCCTGCCGATTTCAAGGGGCCGAAAGAGCTCTCGCGCCTCTATGGCGTACGCATTACCCCAGACGATAATATCTATTTATATAATGAAGGTGCCAGGTGGCTGGGTGTTCCCCACCGCTTGGGCGGCAGCACAAAGAAAGGTGTAGACTGCTCCGGCTTCGTGGCGATTATTTACCGCGAGATTTACGGGAAGCAACTGAAACGCTCATCGGCCGATATGCTGAAGTACAACTGCAGGAAAGTAGGTCGTGACAAACTGCAGGAAGGCGACCTGGTGTTTTTCAGAACCGGCAGCGGTAGCCGCAAAGTGCCTGATCATGTGGGTATCTACCTGAAGAATGGTCGTTTTATTCATACCAGTACCTCACGTGGTGTAATGGTGAGCAGTCTCAGCGAACCTTATTTTACCCGCTCATGGATCACCGGTGGCAGGGTGAAATAAATCACTTGCAGGATGAGGGATAATAGGTAATTGTGCGTACATTTGCAGGCTGAAAACGAGTGCGATAGATTTGTTTTAACATGCAAACTCGTTGCTTCGCACAATTGAAAATAAGAGAATATAAATAAGCTAAAGATAGTATGTTGACGCTCAAAGTTATCACGGAGAACCCGGAGGAAGTAATCCGCCGGTTGGCAAAAAAGCATTTCGATGCCCGGGAAATCATCGGGAAAGTAATTGAATCGGATAAGGTACGCCGCAACAGCCAGACAACGCTGGATGCCAACCTGGCCGAGCTGAACCAACTCTCCAAATCCATCGGTATGCTGATGAAGGAAGGGAAAAAGGATGAAGCCGAGGCCGCCCGTGCGAAAGTGGCCGAAATGAAGGAAGCCAATAAATCGCTGGAAGAAGCTAAAGTTGCTGCTGAACAGGAAATGCAGAACCTCCTGGTGCTGATGCCCAACCTGCCGCACGACTCTGTGCCTGAAGGACGCGTAGCCGAAGATAATGTGATTGAAAAGGCCGGAGGCGTAATTCCCGAGCTGTATGAAGGCGCTATACCGCACTGGGAACTGGCCAAGAAATACGACCTGATCGACTTTGAACTCGGTGTCAAGATCACCGGCGCCGGTTTTCCGGTATATAAAGGATATGGTTGCCGTCTGCAACGGGCACTGATCAATTTCTTCCTCGACAATGCACGCGAAGCCGGTTATCTCGAAATACAACCTCCTTACGTGGTCAATGCCGATTCCGGTTACGGTACCGGCCAGCTGCCCGACAAGGAAGGGCAGATGTATTACGCTTCGGCCGACGATCTATACTTGATCCCTACCGCCGAAGTGCCCGTCACCAACATCTACCGGGATGTGATCCTGAACGAAGCGGAACTGCCCGTTAA
The DNA here is from genome assembly GCA_031555505.1 of Tannerellaceae bacterium. Lineage (GTDB taxonomy): Bacteria > Bacteroidota > Bacteroidia > Bacteroidales > Tannerellaceae > JAJDIA01. The sequence goes on along the minus strand of JAVBUH010000032.1, from coordinate 43,738 downwards.
AAATACCGCCTATTCAGCCTGCTTCCGCCGCGAAGCCGGTTCATACGGCAAGGATGTACGTGGATTGAACCGCCTGCATCAGTTCGACAAAGTAGAGATCGTGCGGATCGATACCCCCGAACATTCGTATGAATCACTCCGCGAAATGGTGGATTATGTACAGTCGTTGGTAGACAAACTGGAACTGCCCTGGCGTATCCTGCGCCTCTGCGGTGGAGATATGAGCTTCACATCGGCGATTACGTTCGATTTTGAAGTCTATTCCAAAGCCCAGGAACGCTGGCTGGAAGTAAGCTCCGTATCCAACTTCGAAAGCTACCAGGCCAACCGCCTCAAATGCCGCTACCGCGACGACAACAAGAAGATCCAACTCTGCCACACACTCAACGGCAGCGCCCTGGCTCTTCCCCGTATCGTGGCCGCCCTGCTGGAAAACAACCAGACACCCGACGGTATCCGCATCCCCCAAGCCCTCGTTCCCTACACGGGCTTTGATATGATCCGGTAAGATACGTTCGGAGCAGCACGCTTACAATACTGAAAGCGCAGACTTACGCATTTGGAAAGCCCGTTGCACATTCAAGTTGTGCGGGCTGTGCAATAAGCCAGTATGCACACCCGATGCATATCCGGCGACCGATGCATGGTATCATTGCCCGGTGGGTTGAGGATGGGGGGCTGATCAGTCGCGGTTAGAGAAGTATTTCATGAACTGCGAACGTTCGTACATGGCCGGATCGGGGATGTTGGCATAGTTGAGACGACCGCGGAACTGGGAGACGGATTGGAAGTTGGCATGATGCATCCATTCTTCCATGCAGGTGATGATCTGCGAGATGATCTCGTTGCCGCAATTATACAAAGCGCTGCAAAGCTGTACGGTAGAAGCGCCGGCTAGGAGGCATTTGATCACGTCTTCCCAATCGTGTACCCCGGTAGAGGCGGCGATGTCGATACCTGGTACCTTGCCGGACACGAGCGCAGTCCAGCGGATCGTATCACTCAGGTCGGAATGGCTACTGAATACGTTGCCCGAAACCAGTTGCAGTTTATTGATATCAATGTCGGGCTGATAGAAACGGTTGAACAATACCACGCCATCAGCGCCGTTTACTTTCAGTGTTTCCACGATATCGGGCACATTGCTGAAATACTTACCGATTTTGATGACCACGGGGATAGAAACCGTATCCTTCACGCGGCGTATGATATCGATATAGGATTTGCGTGCTTTCTCAAAGTTGTAACCATAGTCGGTTTGCAGCTGGAAGATGTTCAGTTCCAATGCATCAGCGCCGGCTATTTCGATCTGACGGGCAAAGTCTATCCACGCATCCGCCTTATAGCAGTTGATACTGGCAATGACGGGGATGGTACAACATTCTTTGGTGGATTGGATCAGTTCGAGGTGATTATTTACCTGGTTGGCCTTTACATACTGGCGTACATAGTCTACTGCTTCGGGGAAATCAGACGAGTCGATCAATACATCACCCTGCATTTCGATCTGTTCTTCAAACAACGATTTGAGTACGATTGCCCCTGCGCCTGCTTTTTCAAATTCTTTATTACGTTCCGCCTTGGTTGTCAGCCCGGAGCTTCCCACGATGATCGGGTTGCGAAGCGTAAGGCCGGCGTATTTGGTTTTCAGCTCTCTCATGATGCTATCTTTTTAATGGTACTGGCAAAGGTAACGATAAATTCCAATGCGCCTATCCGTCAGGCTTTAAAATACGTGAATGCTCAATACTCGCGTTCGCCGAAGATACGGGTGCCTACCCGGATCAGGGTACTGCCTTCTTCGATAGCCAATGGATAATCGTGGCTCATACCCATCGAAAGCTCCCGGAAACGGTCGTCGCCGGCAAAGTAACGTTGCTTACATACACTAAAGAGGCTGTGCAGGCGCCGGAATTCGGAACGGATCTGTTCCGTATCGTCTGTATCGGTGGCCATACACATCAGGCCGGTGATCCGTATGTTCGGGTAGTCTTCCTGCCGGAAGTCGCGCAACAGGGCATGACATTCGTCGGGGGCAAGCCCGTGCTTGGTTTCTTCCTGTGCGATGTGGATTTCGAGCAGGAGGTTTATGATACGTTGGTGCCTGGCCGCCTGCCGGTTGATCTCTTCCAACAGCCTGCGTGAATCTACGCTATGGATGGTATGGACGTAGGCAGCGATCTCTTTCACCTTGTTGGTTTGCAGGCTGCCGATAAAATGCCACTCAATGTCTGCCGGCAATACCTCTCTTTTAGCCTTCAGTTCCTGCGCACGGCTTTCGCCGAAGACACGGTGACCGGCCTTATAGGCTTCGAGCACCGTTTCGGCCGGATGGAATTTAGAGACGGCAACAAGCGTCACCCCCGCAGGGAGCGACGCCAGGAGTTGCCGGATATTGGTTGTTACAGACATAGCGAATGTACAGGGTTGGCCTACATGCGTTGTTCAGCCATCCGTTCTTCGTCCGATTTCACGGAGGGCACGTTGTTGGCATTGAACGGAAATACGTCGATCAGCGGCGTTTCGGTAACGGATGCGATCGTGTAGTCGGCCATCGAGCCTTTCATGCCTTCTTCCAGTACAGCGATGGCCTCTTTAAGGGTAGTGGCCTGGGCAAGCATCTGGGCGGCTGTCTTTTTCTCAGCACCGCTCTTTTCGTCGAGGGTGATAAAGTATACCTTGATGCGGTAGAACCGGTCGCCATTCTCATTGAAGAACAGTTCAGACAGGCGTGCCCGTTTGATGTCTGCAACAGTGAACTCACCTGTGATATACGGGCGAATCTCTTCAATGATACGGGCTTCTGCCTCTGTAAACGACAATGCGTCTACGAGGTAGGGCTCGGTTACTTTCTTCTGCATCCCATTCTCCATCATCTTCTCGTAAGAGACTTTGCATTCAAACCAATTGTGCATGATCTTATTTTATTAATGTATAGTTGTTCCAAAAAACGCATACAAAGATAAAACAAATTAGAGAGGGACGGCGTGATGGGCTTACATCTTTTTATAGGTTTCCATCAAACGTTTCAGCGTAACGGCATCCGAAACGGGCTGTTTGTAGGTTTCGGGGTTGTAGTAGTTTTTGAGGAAGCCGTCGGCTCCCGACCATACGGTAGCGATGATGCCCTGGAAGTGGGGCGCCATTTCGCGGGTAGTTTGCTGGCGGAACCGGATCATGTCGTTCACCTGTTGCACGGCCAGTTCGGGTTTGCGCCAGGGGCAGGTGGCTACGTCAAAGCCTTTCATGGCGAAATAGACCGAGGTGAGGTCGGCACGTTCGTAATGCCAGTCACAGATAAATACATCCTTCGGGATCATGTCGATGGCACGGTGGGTGTTGTTCATGCTGCCTTCCCACATACCCAGACCGGTAGCCTTGCCGTCGATCAGACGGTCGCCCCAGATCATCAGACGCTTGCCGGAGAGGGCAAGGTGATTCTGTATTTTGGTCACTTCGCCGGCAAAAAGTTCGGCTTTGTCGTGACCGCTGCAACGCGGGCATTTATCGTCGCCGATGTAGAACACTTCGTCCATACCGGCATGGAAGAGATCGGTCTCAAAGGCTTCCGTCAACTCGTCTACCAAGGCAAACACCACTTTGTGTACGCCCGGATGCAAGGGGCAATAGCTCTTGCAATAGAGGCCGTCAGGGTTGGGCCAACCGGTATAGTTCCTGGTATCCACATGCGGTGTCTCGTCGAATTCAGGGTATACCTTGAGCAAGGCATACGTGGTTTCGGCCCACGACTGGTGGCCGAGCAGGTTGATCTGTGGCGCTACCCGGATGTTGTGTTTGCGGCAGGCGGCCACAATCTTTTTCACATCCGCTTTGGTGAGCGGGTTGGGGTCGCGCAGTTCGGGATGGCACTGGTAGTCGTAGTTCCAGTCCACACGCAGGATAAGGAGATTGAAATGAGCCGGACCCAGTTCTTCTTCAATGAATTTGAGGAAGAGGGGGAGACCCTGCACGGAGGGTGCAGCGATGGCCAGTCCGCGGACGGGCATTACGGTATCCAGCTTGTTCACTTGTGCCGAACCGCTGAGTTGGATGGCACACACACAGATTAGAAGTAGAAAGAAACGTTTCATACGTAGATAGATTTAATGATTAGTTTACTCATATCAGCTAACAAACTTCAATGTTACGGATTTTAATCGGAAAATCAGTCCGTCATAATGAAAAATAATTGCGTAATCGATTTGATATCTAAAAACAATCCATATATTTGCGGTGTACTATATAACTAATACACTAATAACGACAGATTATGATCCAATTAAAAGAGGTAAGCCTGGCTTACAAACGTAACAAACCTGTGCTGGACAACCTAAGCCTGAGCCTCTCCAAAGGCCATATCTACGGTCTGTTAGGCAAGAACGGAGAAGGGAAGACTACGCTCCTGAATATCATGTGCGGACAATTGTTTCCCGACGCAGGTACCTGCACCGTACTGGGTGATCAGCCATCGAAACGGCATGCCGCTTTTCTGCAACAGGTGTTCCTGCTGCCCGAAGAGCTCAATATGCCCGATGTGAAAGCGCACGAGTACATTGAGATGTACGCTCCCTTTTATCCGTCGTTCAGCCGGGAGATACTGGATGCCTGTATCGAACAATTGGAGATTGATATGACGGCCCGTGTAAAGAAGATGTCGCAGGGACAGCGCAAAAAGGTAGCCATTACCCTGGCTCTGGCCGCCCATACGCCGTTGCTGCTGATGGACGAACCGACCAACGGGCTGGACATTCCCTCGAAATCCGTATTCCGCAAACTGGTAGCAACCTATATCGGCGACGACCAGACGGTGATCATCTCCACCCATCAGGTACGCGACCTGGAAACGCTGATCGACTCGGTCTGCATCCTGGAAAAACGAAATATCCTGCTGAGCCGTTCGCTGGACGAAGTGGCCGGCAAGCTAGCCTTCCGCCTGATAGAAACGGGCGAACCTGCATTCTATACCGAATCTACCCCGATGGGGCTGTTCGGGGTAATGGCCAGCCACGAACATGAAACGACTTCCGTGCCGTTGGAGCTCCTCTTCAATGCTGTGATTAGCAATCCTACTGCAATCAACCAACTATTCAACCGATAACAGGGAACAATGATGGATACAACATTTAATCTCAAACGCATTGGCTATATGCTACGGGCCGACCTGATGGAACAAAAATTGTTCCTTCTGTTCGGAAGCCTGACCTGTGTGGCCATCTGGGCCTTGCTGTGCTATAACTCGGCCAATGACTATGTGCGATTATTCTACTCAATATGGGTCATCCTGACAGTTCTCTTTTGTGGGTATGCCGGCCGGAAGCTACACAGTGGCAAAGGTCTCTACCTTACACTGCCGGCCAGCACTACGGAAAAATATGCAGCCTTGATGGCTGAAGGCGCGCTCTTATTCGGGGTCTATAACCTGCTGTTCTGGATCGGAGCCGTGATTGGGCGACTGCTGGCAGGCTATCCGATGGTGGATTACCACAGCCTGTATACTTTTCCGCTTATGCAGACTTGTGGCTACTTCTTCTTTACTTTTTCCATCCTCTTTTATTTCTTCACCTTTCGCAGAATGCCGTTGTTGTTGTACATAGCCTCCTATGTGCTTTTTGTCACGATATTGATCAACGTGGCCAAGCTGTTCTATCCAATGGTGATGGGTGAAAAAGGTATCCTGGAAGCCGATACCAATTCTTTGATGGATCCCGAAACGCCGTATTGGGCGGTGGCGCTGGTAGCCTTGACGGTACTGTTCTTCTGCCTGTCGTATGTGCAACTGAAACGGAAGCAACTGAGATGAGTAACAGGTGTTTCAATCAATTAACGAGTAAAAGATACGGATATGAATACAACGTTTAGTATAAAACGAATCGGATATATACTGCGTGCTGATTGCGTAGAATATAAAATGTACGCGCTACTGTGGAGTATTTGCTGTGTAGCGGCCTGGGGTTTGCTGCTCTATGGAACGACAAACGCATTTGTCCCTCTCTTCTATGTAGTAATGCTGATCATGGGCATCAATTACTGTGCCTTTGTGGGGCGTAAACTGCATCAACCGAAAGGACTGTTCCTGACACTGCCGGCCACTACGGCAGAGAAGTTCACAGCGCTGCTGATTGAAGGGGTAGTTTTCCTGCTGGCCTACAACCTGCTCTTCTGGGTAGGAGCGGGGATCGGGCGACTCTTGACAGGCCTTCCGCTGGTTGCCTTTGGTGAAGTGTATGGTAAACTGACGACAGCGGTCGTAAGTGTGGGGCTGTTCTTCTTCCTGCTGCTGCTTGTGTTCTATGTTTTTTTCCGCAAGATGGCGCTTTTGTGGTATGTGCTTAGCATTGTGGGTGTGGTAAGTCTTATCACCTTTGCCTGTGCACGGATTTTCATACACATGTTTAAGGATACACAGAATATACGTATTGACACAGATGCGCTCTTTGGTCCCGTATATTACCTGTACCACTATGGTTATGCAATCCTTCCTGCGGCATCCGTCTGTTTGCTGTACCTGGTCTATTATAAACTTAAAAGAAAACAACTGCGATGAACTATACAAACAATCAATCGATATTTATCCAGATAGCCGACCGGATATGCGACCGGATACTTAATGGCGACTATAAAGCTGACGACCGTATCCCCTCCGTACGTGAACTGGGCATTGAGATGGAAGTGAACCCCAACACCGTGGTACGCTCCTTCGAACGCCTGCAGGCCAACGAGATTATTTACAACAAACGGGGACTCGGCTACTTTGTATCCCCGCAGGCTGAAAAACAGATCCGCCAGATGCGTCACAACCAGTTCATGGAAGAAACGCTTCCGGCCATCTTCAAGGAAATGCAACTGCTCGGTATCGGAACCGACGAACTGATCCGTGCTTACAACACTTACACACAGCACACGTAGTCTTTTTTTATAACTTTGCTTTTTAGCATAAGCATAGCCAACCATTCGGCAGTGATGCGGGGTGGTTGGCGTATGTTTCCATCCAAAAAAAAACAGTCGGTCTCAATGGAGGCGACTGCTTTTAATCCACATTAGTTCTATGGTTAAATCGAATGTTTGGATTTAGTTACTATTGCAAAACCAATTTGCAATGAATCTATAACTATAACAGCTATTTCACTCAAATAGTTTGCTTGTCTCACTTTTAAATCAAAAGTATACGTAATTCCTTGAGTATCCGGGTATCAGAGGTCGCGTATTTTCCAGAACTTATAGGAAATATGGTCGTCGTATACATCCATCTGGTCGAGATGCTTTATATAGCGTACCACACGAATGGTGACAGGAAGGATAATCACCTCATACAGAGACTTGAGGATAGCCTGCGTACCGATCAGGATAAACAGTTGCGACAGTGGAATGAGCCCCAGGAAGGCGATCGGGAAGAAAATGAATGAATCGGCCGATTCACCAGCCAATGTGGAAACGATGGCACGCAGGGAAAAGTGCTTTCCGGCCGTGGCTATCTTCATCCGGCTCATTACCCAGGCATTCAGGAACGAACCGGCCAGGAATGCGATCAGGCTGGCCACGGCGATACGGGGAGCCATTCCGAAAACGAACCTGAAACCTGCTTCCCCTTCCCAATAGGGAGCGGCAGGTAGTTGTACGGCAATTTGCGCCAGGAGGATCACCAGGAAGTTGGAGGCGAATCCGCTCCAAATGATCAGGCGCGTCTTCTTGTAGCCATACACTTCGGCAATACAATCGTTGATGATGTAAGAGATAGGGAAAACGATCAGTCCGGCTGTTGCTGTAATGGGACCTATCTGGATGATCTTCGTCTCCAGCAGATTTGCTGTTACCAGGCAGATGTTGAAAAGGATACCCAGTAACATGTAGGGTACCGTGACAGTCTTTTGCATTGTTCTTGTTTTTAATGAGGTTTACCAAGCACTCAGGTGGCAAAGATACGGCTTCACGGGTGATTATACAATGTATTTGAAGCAAATCCGGTGAAAAAGAAAAGGCGGGACGGCAATAATACAAGACCTCCATCGTTCATAGTATGTATCCGAAAATAATGTTATGAAGCGTACATTATCTTTGCTATTGCTCGTTATCGTCCTTGTTTATGCCAAACAAGGATACGACCTGTACCTGTCCAACCTGCAAGCCACAGCCCTGAAGGGGACGCTTTCGGATATCACCGAGGAGGTGGTGGCTATTCCACTGCAAACGGCAGACGACCTCACTATCGACAAAGCACGCAATATTCGCCAGCAGGGCAACAATATGTTCTTGGTGAGCAACGATGTCTTGTATCGTTTTACCACCGAAGGCGCTTTTGTGTGCCGGATCACCGACCCCCACGAAATACGGGTGGCCGGCTATGTGCTGAACCAGCGCAACGAGGAATTGATCGTGCTTGGCAATGATGACGATATCTTTTACTACTCGTTCGATGGTGTGCTGAAGCATAAAAAGAAGCTGAAAAGCAACCTGCAAGGCCACCGGTTGCAATCGCTTACCCTGATCCATGATCAGATATGGACCGTGGAAGAGTACGTGCAAACGAACGAAGACACCATGGAAACAACGGTCAGTAAGCGGGTAGTTACTTATAACAGTTCTTTTCATCCATTATACAGCCAGGCGTTGCAGCCGGTGGATGTAGGACGCAATCGCCTGCTGCCGGCTATGTGCCAACCCCAATTGTGCATAGACGGCGATACCGGACAGGTGTATGCATACGCGCCGGATATGCATCCCGATCATATTTTACGCGACACGCTGCATTTGCTCGGAACCTGGCGTGGTCAGTTTACAAGAGGGAAAGATGCCGAAGCCATACCCTTATGTCCCGTTCGGACAAGCGGTCGCTTCTGGTTGGCATCCTACGCTAATCCGTCTGAACCGGCCCATGAATATACGTTTTGCTATGATTCGCAGCGCCGTACCTATTGCGAAGTGAAAGGCGGCCTCACCGATGACTTCTACCATACCGGACAGGTGGCCGACTTGGAAGCGATGGACTGCTTCAACCAGAGGTATGCTTTTTGTCGTTCGGGCGAAGCCGCAAAAAAGGCCTTCCCGGATGGAAAGGCCAACGGCCAGGCAGTAGTGTTCATTCTAAAGATGAAAGCCTGATCAGGCTTTGTCCTGCTTTTTACGGTACGGAGGCTTGCTGCCGTTTTGTCCTTTTCCCTGATGTTTCCCCCGCGGTCTGGATGAAGCCGAACTGCCTGCATTACCGGCTCCTCTTCCTCTTCCCCGTGCAAACTTGCGGTTCTTTTCGGGTTCATACAGCGGCGCTTCTCCCAGTCTGGGATCTACCGGAATTTTATAGATGTCTTTCTCAAGGAATGTTTCGATTCGTTTGAAAGCTGCCTGCTCTTCGATAGACACGAAGGTGATAGCCAACCCTTCGCCTCCCGTTCCGCGAGCCGTACGCCCGATGCGGTGTACATAATCTTCCGGATCGTGCGGAATATCAAAGTTGATCACCAGCCGGATGTCGTTGATATCGATTCCACGGGCAACCACATCTGTGGCAACCAGGATATCTATCTTCCCGTTTTTAAAGTCTTTCATTACTTCTTCGCGTTGCGACTGTTCCAGGTCGGAATGCATGGCAGACACATTGAACTTCATCCGTTTGAGAACGGCTGCCAGTTCTTTTACCTTCATCTTTGACGAAGAGAAGATGATCACCCGTTGCGGACGGCTTTCGGAAAACAACGACTCGATGATCTTCAGTTTTTGCATATCATAGCAGATATAGGCTGTCTGCATAATGGATTCAGGCGGACGGGAGATCTCTGTCTTGATCTCTGCCGGGTCTTTGAGGATTGTCTTGGCCAGCGTACGGATCTTAGGAGGCATGGTGGCCGAGAACATGATTACCTGGCAATAATCGGGGAGTTGTTTATACACGTGCATGATGTCGTCGTAAAAACCCATATCCAGCATACGATCGGCTTCGTCAAGCACGAAGAATGATGTTTGCGACAAGTCTACGGTGCCCAGCTTGATGTGCGAAAGCAAGCGTCCCGGAGTAGCGATCACAATGTCGGCTCCCATTTCCAACCCTCTTCGTTGTTGTTCCCAGGCAATACCGTCCGTACCGCCATACACGGCAACAGCCGATACGGGCATAAAATAGGAAAAGCCTTCGATCTGCTGATCGATCTGTTGTGCCAGTTCGCGTGTAGGCGCCATAATGACGGCATTTACGGCATGTTCATGGAATCCCCCACGGCTCAGTTCATTGATAATGGGTAATACATACGCTGCCGTTTTTCCGGTACCTGTCTGGGCACAACCGATAATGTCTTTTCCTTCTAAAATGACCGGGATCGTAAGTTCCTGTATAGGAGTCGTCTCTAAAAAATTCATCGCATCGAGGCCGTCCAATACGGCGTCTTCCAGCGGTAGTTCATCAAATCTCATATAATCGTCTAAAAATCCGCGTAAAGATAGTAATTAAGGATGAGTATAAGGTGGTGTTTATCTAAAAAAGAAAAGTACCCGTTGGAGGGCACTTCCTTTTATTGGTTTATCCGTTTACCGTATGGGGCAAATAATCGTTGTTTTCCTCCTCCTCTTCGTCGTCGTCGTCCTTGGGGGCCGGCTTGACAAAGAAGACACTCAACTCAAACAATCCGTACAGCGGGATGAATACGATCGACAGTGTGAATGGGTCGCCACTGGGTGTTATAAAGGCTGCCAATACCAGCAGGACTATAATCGCGTGACGCCTGTATTGATGGAAATGCGAACGGTTGATCAATCCAATTTGTGATAACAGCCATGACAACAGCGGCATTTCGAATACGATCCCCATGATGAAGGTGAGCATCAGGAAGTTGTCCATGTATGATTCCAACGATACTTGTTCTGTAATATCCACACTGATCTGATACGTTGCCAAGAAGCGGAGTGTGACCGGGAATACCATAAAATATCCTACGGCACAGCCTATAAAGAACATGATCGTTCCGAACAGGAACACCCAACGGACACTTCTTTTTTCACTGTCGTACAACGCGGGACTGATGAATTTCCATACTTCGTACATCAGATAAGGGAATGTCAGTACCAACGCCAGCCAGAAAGAGGTGGTCATGTGGGTGAAGAACTGTGATGCCAACTTGATGTTGAAAATATCAATATGGAATGCCGAATCACAAAAATCACTCACTACGCCAAAGTAGGAACCGGCTTTACAGAATAACTGGTAGGTGATAAAGTCTCCCCGTGTGGGTGCCATAATGATACCGTGGAAGATACCATGTTCGCCCCGCATGAAGGCAAAAAACAGAATCGCAAAGATAAAGAGCGCTAAAACGGAACGGAAAATAGTCCAACGAAGTTCTTCCAGGTGGTCCCAGAAAGACATTTCATCATGTTGTTCCATTGCGTCTTATTTCTTTTCGGTATCGTCGATCTTGATATCGTCTTCGAGTCCTTTCACGCCATCTTTGAAATTCTTCACTCCTTTACCGATACCTTTCATCAGTTCGGGTATCTTTTTGCCGCCAAAGAGTAACAACACGATGATTGCAATGATAATAATTTCACCTGTACCCAGGTTGCCGAGGAATAGTAAATGATTCATGATATCTCTATTTTTAAATGTTAGTATTTACTTGTTTACACCGGCAAAGATACAATATGTAACCATAAGTAGGCGGTTTATTCCAAATTTATTACCTTTGCGCGGTCTTAAAAATCTGAAATTAGAAAATTATTAGAACAATGAAAGCGTATGTATTTCCAGGTCAGGGAGCGCAGTTTGTAGGTATGGGCAAGGATCTGTACGACAATAATCCCCTGGCGAAAGAACTCTTTGAGAAAGCAAATGAGATTCTCGGTTTCCGTATCACAGACCTGATGTTTGAGGGAACGGACGAGGATTTGAGACAAACGAAAGTGACACAACCTGCTATTTTCCTGCACTCGGTGATCCTGGCCAAGACGCTGGGTGATGATTTCCAGCCGTCTATGACAGCCGGACATTCCCTGGGCGAATTTTCCGCGCTGGTAGCTGCCGGAGCCCTCTCTTTTGAAGACGGATTGAAACTGGTGTCTCAACGTGCCATGGCCATGCAGAAAGCCTGCGAACTGACTCCTTCCACGATGGCTGCCGTTTTGGCTTTGCCGGATGAAACCGTGGAAAAGATTTGTAATGAAATCACAGACGAAGTAGTGGTATGCGCCAACTATAACTGTCCTGGGCAGTTGGCTATTTCCGGCAGTAATGCCGGTGTGGATGCCGCCTGCGAAAAACTGCTTGCTGCCGGAGCCAAGCGTGCCCTTAAGCTGAAAGTGGGTGGTGCCTTCCACTCGCCACTGATGGAACCGGCCCGTGCCGAACTGGCTGCCGCCATTGAATCGACCGCATTTAATACACCGGTATGTCCGGTTTACCAGAATGTAAACGCACAGCCTCAGACCGAGCCGGCAGTGATCAAGGCCAACCTGATTGCCCAGTTAACAGCTCCGGTACGATGGACGCAATCGGTTCAAAACATGATTGCCGACGGATGCACCCATTTTGTTGAACTCGGACCGGGCGCCGTATTACAGGGATTGATCAAGAAGATAGACAAAGACGCTGTAACGGAAGGAATGCAATAAGCTGCAATAAGCGTCAATAAGCTGTAGGTAGTGTATAAAAATTGAAAAGCCTGAAGTCTTTGACCTCAGGCTTTTTTTCTGTGCATCAGAGCGGAAGACGGGACTCAAACCCGCGACCCTCAGCTTGGAAGGCTAATGCTCTATCGACTGAGCTACTTCCGCGGTTTTTAATTGACAATGGACAATTGATTCGTTACAATTGTCCATTATCGTGGGCAGTGATGGATTCGAACCACCGAAGTCGAAAGACAGCTGAGTTACAGTCAGCCCCATTTGGCCACTCTGGTAACTGCCCCTTTGTTTAACGAGTGCAAAGGTACGACTAATTTTGTAACTTGCAAGAATAATCGATCATTTTTATTGCAGTAATTGCGGCTTCATCGCCCTTGTTTCCATGCTTTCCACCGGCACGGTCTTCGGCTTGTTGCATGGAGTCGGTAGTTAACAAACCGAATATGAACGGGATATCATACATCATGTTTAATTCGGTAATTCCTTGCGTTACCCCTGAACATACGTAATCAAAATGGGGCGTATCACCTTTTACCACACATCCCAGGATGATTATGGCATCCAGGTCTTTACACTCGGCCATGCGTTTGGCCCCAAAAGTAAGTTCAAAACTGCCTGGCACACGTCCTACCTGGATATTGCCGGGCTTTACGCCGTGTTTTTCCAGTGTGTTGCAGGCGCCTTCAAGCAGTTTTTCGGTAATGTTTTTGTTCCATTCGGCAACTACGATGCCAATACTCATCTGGGAAGCATCGGGTACACTATTGAAATCGTAATCGGATAAATTCTGATAAGCTGTAGCCATAGTCTGTGTAAGTTAAAAAAAAGGATGCCTTGAGAGGACATCCTTCTTATGTGTTGTTATGCTGCAAAGAGATTATTTACCCAGTTCGGTTGCACGTACAATATACTTATCGATATCGGCGGCATCGGCCGAGGTGGCATATTTTTCCTTGATAGCGGTGTAGGCTGCCACTGCATCTTTATATTGTTTCAGGCTTTCGTAGGCAATACCGGCCTTTTTCAGGTAGATCGGGCTGATCACTGCATTATCGGCAGCCTTAGCCGCTTTTTCGAAATAGCTGATGCCTTCTTTGGTATCACCGTTGTTCACATAGCAATCCCCGATTAAACCTACAATCGCAGGTGAGATCATCTGATCATCGGCGCTGAATGATTTCAGTTTGCTGATCGCTTTGTCGGTTTCACCCATCTTGTAGTAGCAGATACCGGCGTATGCTTTTGCCAGGTTACCGGCTTTCGTACTGCCGTATTGGTTGATGATGGCTTCAAGACCGTCATAGTCGGCACCATTGCCATTCAATGCCAAAGCAAAGGAATCTTTATCAAAATATTGTTCGCCTTTAAACAGGGCAACTGCCGCTTTCTTTTCACGCGGAGCCAGATAACCGTGCTTAATGCCTAAAAAAGCCCCCACCACAATTGCAATGGCCAGTATGCCATAGATCAGTTTCTTGGAGTGGTTTTCGATAAACTGTTCCGATCTGGAAACAAGTTCTCCTACTTCAATCTCATTCGGGGTGCCATTTTTCTTAGTAGTAGCCATAATCGATTTTATCGTTGTTTATTAGTTATATACCTTGTTCGATACGATTTGTAATTCAAAGCGCAAAAGTAGTTTTTTTTATGGAATAAAACGCATTTTGCCGTATATTTTTTACATTTGTACAGTTAATACGTGCAGATGATACTCAAAAAGCTTTCCATTGTCAACTATAAGAACATCCGGCAGTCTGAGGTTCAATTTTCCTACAAGATGAATTGCTTTTTTGGCAACAACGGGATGGGGAAAACCAATCTGTTGGATGCCATCCACTACCTCTCTTTTTGTCGCAGCCATTTAAACACCCCCGACAGCCAGCTGATCCATAGTGAAAGCGACCTATGTGTATTGCAGGGTGAGTATGAACTGGATGGCCGGGAAGAGGATATCTTCTGTGCCATACGCCGCCGCCAGCGCAAACAATTTAAACGCAACAAGAAGGAATACGACAAGCTGTCTGAGCATATCGGCCTGCTGCCACTGGTGATGGTGTCGCCGGCCGATGCCGTGTTGATACAGGGTGGGAGTGAAGAGCGAAGACGATTTATGGATGTGATCATCTCGCAACAAGACGCTACTTACCTGCATGCCCTGATCCAGTATAATAAAGCCTTGTTTCAACGGAATTCATTGCTGAAAAGCCAATCGGCCGATGAGGCCCTGTATGATGTGCTGGAGATGCAACTCGATCGCTTTGGTTGCACTATCCGGGAAAAGCGGGCCGAAATGATCACGGCATTCATCCCGGTCTTCAATGCCTATTACCAGTTGATCTCCCAATCAGCCGAACAGATCGACCTGCACTATATTTCCCGCCTTGACAATGAAGGACTGGCGTCTCTTCTCCGGGACAACCGGGAGCGTGACCGTATTCTGGGCTATACCTCCGTAGGTATTCACAAAGACGAATTGGAGATGACACTGAATGGCGCACTTATCCGCCGTATCGGTTCGCAGGGACAGAATAAAACGTACCTGATCGCCCTCAAACTGGCGCAATTCGCCTGCCTGGCACAAAAGGGACATACAACACCCGTGCTGCTGCTGGATGATATCTTCGATAAACTGGATGCTTCGCGTGTGGAACAGATCATCAAACTGGTGGGTGATCCGGCGTTTGGCCAGATCTTTATTACGGATACCAACCGTAACTACCTGGATGCCATCCTGGCCAAAATGGATCATGACTATGCCCTGTTCAAAGTAGAGCAGGGTGATATAACCGCTTTAACCGAACAGGAATGAAAAGAAGAAATTCCCAACGCATAGGCGAGGCCATCCACGACTTTTTTGCTCAGCATCCGGAGCTACGAAAGCGCATCCTTGAAACGCGTATCAAAAACGGATGGGGCGATTTGCTGGGAAGTCACATCCTGCAGTATACGCATAATATATATGTACGCGAGGGTGTGCTATATGTCTCCGTTACGTCGGCCGCTTTACGCAGTGAACTCACGATCTGCCGTGAACGTTTGGTGAAAAGCCTCAATGAATATGCCGGAGATACGGTTATCCGGGAGATCGTGATTCGCTAAATCCGCTTCCCATACAGCCTTTCCTTACTATTTGTAGAGGCAGATACAAAGATTTTGTGTAAGTTTGAAGTCTGAAAATACCTTGTATATGAACCATGGATTCGTAAAAGTGGCGGCGGCTGTTCCGCGGGTGCAGGTGGCCGATTGTGTATATAACGTCAAACAAATAGAAGGTTTGATGCGCCAGGCTGCCGGTTGCGGGGTAGAGGTACTTGCCTTTCCGGAGCTGTCGGTTACAGCCTATACCTGCCTTGATTTGTTTGCGCAACATACGCTGTTGCAGGAAGCCGAGAAGGCATTGTTACACCTGGTAGAGCAGACAAAAGACCTGGATATCTTTACAGTGGCAGGCTTGCCGCTGGTAGCCGGGAACTGCCTGATCAATGCGGCGGTGGCTTTCCAGAAAGGGCGTATCCTGGGGGTTATCCCTAAAACGTATTTGTCTAATTATAAAGAGTTTCAGGAAGAACGATGGTTTACATCAGCGCTTGAATTGACAGAAGATACGATACGGATCGGAGCGGAGCGGTATCCGATGAACCATTTGTCGGTATTTACTTTAGGCACCTTCTCGATCGGTGTGGAAATCTGCGAAGATTTATGGGTGCCTGTCCCCCCCAGTTCGCAACTGGCGATGCTGGGCGCCCAAGTGATCCTGAACCTCTCGGCCAGCAATGAACTGATTGGTAAGCACGCCTATCGCCGTGCGCTGGTGGCCCAGCAATCGGGCCGGTGTATCGCCGGTTATGTATATGCCTCCTGTGGTTTTGGTGAATCTACTACCGACCTGGTGTTTTCGGGTAGCTGCCTCATTGCTGAAAATGGCGTAATACTACAGGAATCCCACCGCTTTTCGATGGAAGAACAGTTGGTAGTGAGTGAAATAGATATAGACAATTTGCGGCACGATCGCCTGGTGAGTAATAGTTTTATGAAAGGCGCTTTGGCATTTGTGCCGGAAGACGTGCCACGGATAGCTTTCACATTACCTCAGACCGCCGGATCGCCTGTACTCACCCGCACCATTGATCCCCGTCCGTTTACCCCTTCGGGAGATGCGTTGACTGCACGTTGCGAAGAGATCTTCCAGATACAGGTGGCGGGATTGGCCAAGCGAATGGTACATACGCACGCCGAAACGGCTGTGATTGGTATTTCGGGCGGACTGGATTCGACATTGGCTTTACTGGTAACAGCGATGACTTTTGACCTTCTCCGGATACCCCGTTCGCAGATACGCGGCATCACAATGCCGGGGTTCGGTACTACTGACCGTACGTATACAAATGCCGTATCCCTGATCCGTTCGCTGGGCGTAACGTTCCGCGAAATTTCCATCCGGGAAGCCTGTCTGCAGCACTTCCAGGATATTGGGCACGATGCGAACAAACACGACGTAACGTATGAAAACAGTCAAGCCCGCGAACGGACGCAACTGCTGATGGATATCGCTAATCAGGAAAACGGACTGGTGATAGGCACGGGCGACCTGTCTGAACTGGCATTGGGCTGGGCCACCTACAATGGCGACCACATGTCGATGTACGGTGTAAATGCCGGTATCCCTAAAACACTGGTACGCTACCTGGTGGAATGGGTAGCCAATCACAAGGTAGACGATGCTTCACGCCGTACGTTGCTCGATATTATCGATACGCCGATCAGCCCCGAACTCATCCCGGCAGCTTCCGACGGAACGATCAGGCAAAAGACGGAAGACCTCGTGGGTCCGTATGAGTTACATGATTTCTTCCTCTACCATTTTCTCCGCTTCGGCGCCCGTCCGTCTAAAATCAATTACCTGGCGCAGATCGCATTTGCCGGTGTATACGAACCGGCCGTGATACAGAAATGGATGCATGTGTTTTTCCGGCGCTTCTTCCAACAACAGTTTAAGAGAAGCTGTTTGCCTGATGGACCGAAAGTTGGAACGATTAGTCTGTCTCCCCGGGGTGACTGGCGCATGCCAAGCGATGCCATGGCTACACTTTGGCTACATGAAATAGAATCAATTAAACAAGTTGAATAGCGAAGAACGATGAAGAATCCGATCCAGATGATCAAACAATGCAACGAAAAGGATGAACCCTATTTCCTGCTACGTGGACAAGATGTGTGCGCCCTGGCAGCCATTGAAACGTATTATAATGAAGTGAAACAGCGAGTGGAGGATCCCTACTTCATCGAAGAAATTGAAGAGATAATGAAAGATTTCCGTGCCTACCGGGAAGAAGTGGCACGAACCAAAGTGCCCGATTAACCAATGGCTCACGATACGTATAAGACAATCAGGCAACTCGCAGAAGGTTATTACACCGAAAAACGTAGCCGGTTTATATCGTATGCTATCCCTGTGACTACGGCCGATGAAGTGAAAGCTATCATCGACACCTACCGCAAACAATACTACGATGCACGACACGTCTGTTGGGCCTATATGTTGGGTGCCGACAGGCTGGTATTCCGTGCCAATGATGACGGCGAGCCTTCGTCGACCGCCGGTAAACCGATCCTGGGACAGATCAATTCCAATGAATTGACAGATATCCTGATTGTTGTGATCCGTTATTTCGGCGGGATCGAATTAGGCACAAGCGGCCTGATCACCGCCTATCGGACGGCTGCTGCCGACGCCATTGCCGCCGCTGAGATAGAAGAGCGGACGGTGGATGACATATTTACCATCTCCTTCGAATACCCCTTCCTGAACGGGGTGATGCGGATTATTAAGGAAGACAATCCCACTGTTGTATCGCAGCATTTTGACCTCCAATGTACCATAACATTGCGCATTCGGCAGCGTGAAACCGAACGGCTGAAAAACAGGCTGTTAAAGGTTGATACCGTACAAATTGATTGACGTACTTGCTTTTTCTGTTGTTTTAGCAGACCGATTCCGGCTTGTTTATTTGGACTTTTTGGCCTAAACGCTGTATCTTTGCGGTAATTTAAACCTGCCGTCCTTAAATATTGTTCTTTATATGTCGGCTTGCAAAACTAAACATCAAAAAGATTATCTATGCGGCTTAAATTGAATTTGCTCTTCAGGATACTTCGACGCTATATTTTACGTAAGCCTAACCCCAGTCTGTTGCTATTTATCGCTACCATAGCAGCGATGATCCTGGCCAATTCACCCTGGGCGTTTGCTTATCATCACATGCTTTCTTTTCCGATCGAATTCCAGATAGGTACCCTGTCTGTCTTTTCGCACGGCGGCGAACCAATGACCATGCTTGAGTTTGTGAATGATGCCTTGATGGCTATCTTCTTTTTTATGATCGGATTGGAGATTAAACAGGAAATCCTGATGGGAGAGTTGAGTTCCCTCCGAAAAGCGCTGATGCCGGTATTCGCCGCATTAGGCGGGATGATTGTTCCGGTGTTGTGCTATCTGTTGGTCTGTTCTACCCAACCGGAGGCGCAGGGAGCAGCGATCCCGATGGCTACCGATATCGCTTTTGCATTGGCGGTACTTGCTTTACTGGGCAACCGGGTGCCACTTGGCTTGCGGATTTTTTTAACAGCGCTGGCAGTGGTGGATGATATCGGCGGTATTATTGTAATTGCATTGTTTTATAGCGGACATATCGCCTATGAGCCCTTGTTGGTTTCTATGGGATTACTAATGGTGATGTTTGTCGGTTGCAAGATGCGTGTAGACAGGAACCTGTTTTACTACATATTCGGCTTTTTTGTGTGGTTCTTTTTCCTCGAATCGGGTATCCATCCTACCATTGCAGGTGTATTGGTGGCGCTCACAGTGCCTCTGCATCAAAAAATTGAGATAAACGACTTTACGGGCCGGATGCGTAGCTGTATGGATTTGTTGGATCAGACCAATGTAAAATCGGATTCCTTTACACCGGCACAGCTTCATTTGTTGAATGATGTGCATTCGCTGGTAAATAAAATGATCAGTCCCTTACAAAGTATCATGGAGCGGTTGCATCCGACAGTGAATTATGTGATCCTGCCTATGTTTGCATTTGTCAATTCCGGGGTTACCTTCGGCGATATCCGTGTGTCTTCTTTGTTTCAACTTCCGCTGGCTATCTTTGTCGGGTTGTTCCTTGGCAAGACCATTGGTATCTATCTGTTCTCCAGTATAGCCGTGCGAATCAAACTTTGTAGCTTTCCAAGCGGTATGACGCGAAAGGCATTGTTGGGGATTTCGATGCTGGGGGGGATCGGATTTACTGTAGCTCTGTTCATTGCCAACCTGTCTTTCCAGACAGATACACCCATGGGAGCTGATCTGTTAAATCAAGCCAAGCTGGGTGTCTTTGCCGGTTCGTTTGTTTCCGGAATGATTGGGTATTATTTCTTGCGGTATGTGCTTCCGAAACCTATTTGCTGAAAGCAAGGCAGCCCTGGCTATTCTTCCAGGTTCAGGGCTTTGAGCGAGAACAGGAAAGTAGTACCTTTTCCTTCGCCTTCGGATTCGAACCAAAGTTTACCTCCGTGAAGTTCGACGAAGTCTTTGATTAGCATCAGACCAAGGCCGGAGCCTTTCTCATTACTGGTACCGTAGGTGGTGAAGTGGGTATGCTGGTTAAGAAGCTTAACCTGATCTTCAGGTTTGATGCCTTTTCCTGTATCGATCACCTTCACAATCACAAAATCTCCTTCCACATGAGACTTGAGTGTGATAGTACCCCCGTCAAAGCTGAATTTCAGGGCGTTGGATATCAGGTTGCGGACAATCGTCTTCAACATTTCAATATCAACCATGCCTATCAGCCTCGAATTGATATCGTTGGTAAAGATCGTTACTCCTTTCTGCTTGGCCATCGGGGTATAGATTTCGGCCGTACTGGCTATAATCCCATTGATATCTGTCTGCTGACGGAGCATGTGCTGACGGTTCAGGCGGTTCTTGGCCCACTTTAACAGGTTGTCCAGCAAGAGGAAAATTTCTTCAGACGTTTTATTGATCATCTGGAGCATTTCGAATACTTCATCTCCCACGCTTTTCTTGTCAACCATCAGAAGGATCGCATTGATCATCATTTTCAGTGATCCAAGAGGTGACCGGAGGTCGTGCGCAATAACAGAATAAAGCGTATCACGCGACTCGATGGTTGTTTCCAACTCCTGTTTGATGCGTTTGATACTGAACAACTCGAAGCGATGCGCTACACGTTTGAGTAGTTCTTCCCGTTGGAACGGTTTGGTGACATACTCTATGGCGCCCAACTGATAACCCTTCACTATACTTTGCATGTCGCTGAGTGCCGACATAATGATCACGGGTATATCGTTTGTCTCGGGGTTGCTTTTTAAATGCTGCAATACCTCGTATCCGTCCATCTCCGGCATCATGATATCCAACAGAATCAGGTTCGGATGTTTTTCCTGTGCTATTTTCAATGCTTTGGGACCACTATCACAGGTAAGCAGGGTATATCCTTCTTTCTTCAAGATGGCTTGTACCAGCATGACGTTGGTGGGGACATCGTCAACAATAAGTACTTTATATTCAGCAGCTAAATTGTCCATTATTTATTATATATAATTTTATAGAATACGTTTAAAAATACAAAAATAGTAGAAATGTTGACATGGAGGTTGTTTCCCTATCCATATTTTGTTTATTTTTCGGAATTACTCCTCTTCGCTTTTTCCCAAGCACCTTTCCCTTTGTTTTTACGGAGGTAGAAAAAACCACGTATTACATTGATATTCATGAACAGAAAGTAGTAGGGGATAAAGAACAGTTTATTACGTACATGGCGCTGTTCCATCCGGTAGCCCATATAGCCTGTCAGGTAGAACAAAACCTGCAAGATCAACAGTATCAGGTAGAAACGATTACCGTCTATCGCCAGCAAGATGTTGAGCGGTAGCAACAGAAACAGAACCACCGGAGTGATTGTCCATCGTAAAACCCGGTGACTGATATATTGGAAACTCAACGTACCATACCGGAAAAAATTCAACAATGAGCGCAAACGCCAGATCGATTGAAGTCCACCGGCGGCAATCCGCACTTTCCGTTTTTCTTCTTCCTTCATATTCAGAGACGCGCTTTCTACAGCATAGGCTTCTTTACAGTAAGCGATACTATTTCCTTTCTGAGCGATGCGCAGGGAGAGGATAAAATCGTCTAATAGTGTATCGTTTGGCATTTGTTCGAAGAGCTCTGTACGTATGGCAAACAGTTCACCAGCTGCCCCAACGGCCGAATAGAGGCGATAGTCCCACTCTTTCAACTTGGATTCGTATTTCCAATAGATCCCTTCACCGGCAGTAGCACCCTGGTCTGTCCGTATCTCTACCCGCTTTTCACCAGCCACACAGCCTACTTTGGGATTAGAGAACCGGCGTACAATTTCTTTGATAGCCTGATCATTCAGCATTGTATTGGCATCGGTAAAGATCACATACGGAGTTTTTACGAAAGGAACGCCCCGATTTAAAGCGGCCGTTTTGCCTTTACGTTCGGGGGAGAATAGGACGTCGACCTCCGGGTATTCACTCAGCAAGCTATTTGTATTGTCGGTAGTTCCGTCTGTAATCCAAACGATACGCAAGCGGTCAACCGGATAATCTAATTGCCGGCAGTTTCGCATTTTATCGTGGACAATCGATTCTTCGTTATAGGCTGCAATAAATAGTGTGACGTCGGGCAGCGAGGCCGGAAGTTCATAAATAGCAGGTTTACGGAACAACTCCTTTATCTTGACAAGGACAAATAAGAAGAGTCCATATCCAAGGTATGTGTAAAACACGACAAACACACAGACCCAAAAGATTATTTCAGTCATAAAGCGGGGTGTGAGAGTTAAGTATATCGGATGCAAAGAAACGTTTTTTTTTATAATCTACATACTTTTCCTGCAGGAAAATACGATCTGAACAGGTTAAATGAGAAAAAGATAAAAGAAGGCTAAAGTCTGTTGGATATGAACATTTTTCTCTTTCGCTTGTTGTGTAGAGGATTTGTAGTTTACGCTACTATCAAGAAGAACGGAGTTGCAGATATAATAATACAGGGTGAATAGTTTGCCTTGTTAAAAAAAAGAATATTTTTGTAGCTAATTGAAAATAGGATGCTCATTTTTAAAACTTTGGATATTGTATTATTTTGTTTGTTATCCCTGATGGTATGCTATATACTGATTTTGGGTGTCGCTTCGTTTTTCAAACGAAGGATCAAACTAAAGCAGACCGACACGCACCGGCGTATGGTGGTACTTTTCCCTGCTTATGGGGAAGATCGCGTAATACTATCCAGCGTATTTTCTTTTCTGAAACAGGATTATCCCAAGGCAGCCTATGATGTGATCGTGATTTCCGACCACATGCAAGACGAAACAAACGAAGCTTTACGGCATTTGCCTATTGAAGTGCTGATTGCACAGTATGATAACAGTTCGAAAGCAAAGGCGCTCAATCTGGCAATAAAGCACCTGGAAGGACGGGACTATGATATTGTAGTAATTGTAGATGCAGACAATATGATGAAGCCCGATTTTCTGTTGGAAATCAACAAATCTTTTGCTTCCGGTTGCCATGCGGTACAGGCACACCGCGTAGCTAAAAACCTGAATACAGATGTGGCGGTGCTTGATGCGGTGAGTGAAGAGATCAACAATACACTATTTCGTCTGGGAACTGCAAACCTGGGCTTCTCGGGGAGTTTATCCGGCTCGGGAATGGCGTTTGACTATGCCTGGTTTAAGGAGCATGTCCCTTTTTTGAAGACAGCCGGAGAAGACCGTGAATTGGAAGTGTTGCTGCTCAAAAACCGTATCCATGTGGAATACCTGCCGGATCTGCTTGTTTTTGATGAAAAGACACAAAACCTGAAGAATTTCTCCCGCCAACGAAAACGTTGGCAAGCCGTGCAATTTGGTTCGCTCCATGCTACCTTTGTAGACCTTCCGCAGGCATTGATGCATGGCAATTTCGATTATGCCAATAAGATCATCCAGTGGATGTTGCTTCCCCGTTCGGTGATGTTGATGCTGCTTACCTGCATCACGGTGCTATTCGTATTTCTTGATTGGGAAGCAGCGAAGAAATGGTGTGTACTGACCCTGCTGTTCTATGCGGTTTTGATCGCAGCCATTCCGCGTCACCTGTTAAACAAACAACTGGCAAAGGCAGTGATTAAGATCCCTGTAATGGCAGTCCTGATGTGTGCTAACTTCTTTAAGATGAAAGAGGGACGCAAGACGTTTATCCATACGGAGCATCATTCCTGAATCCCTGCTTCAAGCCGTTTAATCCCTTTCTTCAAGAAGAATGCAGGCATGCTATTGGCCGGTAGGCATAGTATAGATATAGTATAGGCATTATATAGGCATTATATAGGCAGGCAGTTGAAAATTTGTTTGACAATGGGTTGCAGAGACAAAAAAACGAGGTTGTTTTATGCTTAGAGGTACACCGGCAAAGGTGGGCAGGCGGGTATAAGGGGAAGCATTCTATATATTCTGCTGTGTCCATCCATCCCGAAGGCCTTTGTTCAAGGCACCGATATTTTCCCAATAAGCAGTAGCTACGGAGCGGAGGATATTGACAGGATAGGTGATACAAGTGAGATAGAGCAGGGACAACGCTTTGTTCAATCCGCTGGAATTTCGCCGGGTATAGATGATACGGTTGCGTGAGAGGTAATAGTTGCGCAATGGGCTGTTTTTACGGATAGACATTCCTTCTTTGTGATACACAACGGCGGCAGGTTCGTACCACAGTTCATACCCGGCTTGCTGAATACGAAAACTCCAGTCCAGCTCCTCATAGAAGAGAAAATAAATATCACTCATCATTCCCACTTCATCCATGATCCGGCGTGAGGTAAGCATACAGGCGCCATGAGCGGAACCGGTAATGGCGGCCTGATCGTATTGTCCATGATCTACTTCACCCTGACCTATCTGGTGGCTTTTCAACCGGATACGCGTAAGTTGGGTGTAACCGGCATATTGGATCATGTTGCGATGATGTTCATATACTATTTTTCCTGAAACGAGGCCTGCTTTCGGGCTGTTAATCATTCGGTTGACCAGCGCTTCAAGAAAGGGGCGGTCTATTATGATATCATTGTTTAAATACAGGATATAATCACCTTTGGCATATTGAGTTCCCAGATTACTGCCACCGGCAAAGCCAAGATTTTCTGCACTGGAGACAATCTTCACGCGGGGATAAGCCTTTTGTCGGAGTTGTTCCGCATCGTCTCCCCGTGATGCATTATCCACCACAATTACCTCATACGGATAGGTTTCGAATTGTTGCAACGATTCGATCATTTCGCAGGTGTCTTTGTAGCCGTTGTAGTTGACGGTGATGATAGAGACGATGGTATTTCCCATACAAACAAGTTATATGTAATGTAGGAAACAAAGATAATGCTTTTGTCTTGATAAAAGAGTGTTGGAAATGAATACCTTTGCATACATAACAATGCATTCCGGTATGAATATTTTACTGTTGAAAGAAAAAATCAAACAAAGCCCATGGCTTAAACAGCATTTATTACATCTTTCGGTACATCCGGTAAAGGCACGTCCGAGATGGTGGCTTCGGCTTTTGATTCCTTTTTACATAAAAAAAGGGAAAGGAGCAGTGATTTACCAAAGTGTACGTAAGGACTTGCTTCCAAACCATAAGTTTGTAATGGGTTCCCACTCAGTTATTGAAGACTACTGTGCGATCAATAATGGAGTTGGCAATATAATTATTGGAAAGAATGTTCGTTTGGGACTTGGTGGAACGATCATCGGTCCGGTAACGATGGAAGACTATTCGTTTACAGGACAAAATTGTTTGATCTCCGGTTTGATCCACAACTACGAAAATCCCTCAGAAACCATCATAGGGCAGGGTGTCAGTGCGGCACCAGTGATCATAGGGAGAGACACCTATTTGGGTGCGAACGTAGTGGTTGTAGCCGGTGTAACAATCGGTGAACATTGTGTTGTGGGAGCGGGGAGTATCGTGACACATGACATACCTTCGTATACGGTGAGCGTAGGTTCACCGGCCCGCCCTGTGAAGCGATATGATTTTGAGCAACAGGCATGGGTGAAATTAGTTAATGAATAATCGTTGTACAGGATGAATGCTCTATTTCTTACATTTCATGGTTTTTCCGAATATAACGGTATAAGCAAAAAAATATATAGCCAGGTGAAGGCGCTTAATCAATGTGGAGTTCATACCGTGTTATGTCATACCTCCTTTGATGCGTCTGGCAATCAGGTGCGGATGATAGGAGATGAGGATATTATACGGAATTTCGGGCAAAGCGTATGGTCAAAGATCACTAAACGAATAAGTTGGGGATCTTTGTATGACTATATTATGGGTCAGGAAATTTCGTTTGTATATATGCGGTCAGATCATAATGCCAATCCTTTCCTGATTCATTTTCTTCGTAGATTACGTAAGTCTGGTGTTAAAGTAGTGATGGAAATACCTACCTATCCATACGATCAGGAATATAAAACATTACGATTTTTAGATAAGATATCGTTATTTGTGGACCAACTATTCAGAAAAAGGTTAGCTAAGGAATTGTATCGTATTGTCGCGTTTGTGGACCGGGAAGAAATCTTTGGCGTACCGGTCATCACGATATCGAATGGGATAGATTTCGATGTATTACCCATGAAGCATCACCTGCATGATAATCCCCAAAAAATCAATCTGATGGGTGTAGCTGAGATTCATTACTGGCATGCATTCGACCGGGTGATAGCCGGATTGGAGCAGTATTATCGTTCGCAGCCTGAAACAGAAGTGACATTTCATGTAGTGGGAGAAGGATTTCAGGGGTATGCACAGCAATTATACCAACAGGCCGTAAAAGCCGGAGTAAGTAATTATGTGGTATTTCATGGCAACAAATCCGGTAAAGAGTTGGATGAGATGTTTGAACTGGCAGATATTGGCATTGCCAGCCTGGGACGACATCGTAGTGGGATTACCCACATTAAAACGTTGAAGAACCGCGAATATGCTGCCCGGGGCATTCCGTTTGTTTATTCCGAAATAGACGAAGATTTTGAATCAATGCCCTACATACTTAAAGCTCCCGCTGACGAGACTCCGTTGGATATTCGACGTATCGTGGATTTTTATCATACTGTTGTCCGGAATCCGGCTGCTATACGCGCATCGATTGAAGGTACACTCTCGTGGAAAGTGCAGATGGAGAGCGTGCTGAAAGTGGTAAAAAATGAGGAGAGTAATAACACATCACAAAGTAAGTAATGAAAGAACCGAAAGTAAGTGTAATCATCCCGGTGTATAATACGGAGAAATATGTACAAGAAACGGTAGAAAGTATCCGTAAGCAAACGTTGACTGAGATAGAAATCATTCTGGTTAATGACGGATCAACAGACAACAGTTTGTCGGTCATACACGAATTGGCAAAAGAAGATGAACGGATACGCGTGCTTTCACATTCCAACAGAGGCCCCTCGTTGTCACGAAATGCCGGACTGGAAATTGCCACTGGGCAGTTTATTTATTTTATGGATAGTGATGACCTGCTGGACCCTGAAACGTTATTACACTGTTATCACACGTGCGAAAACGATCAACTTGATTTTGTTATTTTTGACGCGGATAGTTTTTATGATGCCGGTGTGCATACAACTATTTCATTAGCCTATACCCATACGCAGGGAATGGAAGACAGGGTGTATACAGGGTTGGAGGCATTTGAAACGCAGCTGAAAAATAACAAATATACGCCTTCACCCTGTCTGAGTTTTATCCGTCGTTCTTTCTTTGACAGGAGTAACGTGCATTATTATCCGGGAATTATCCATGAGGATCAGTTATTTACCACACAATTATACCTGTCTGCCGAGCGAGTAGGATGGATAGGAGCCACCTTTTTTCATCGCCGGTTGCGTACTGATTCGATCATGACAAAACCATTTGCCTGGAAAAATATGGAAGGTTATCTTACCGTTTCACAGGAAATACTTGTTTTTGTAGCAGATAAATCAGCGGCGGTACGAAATGCCATTGATTTATATCTGTCGCAAATGCTTGATGCAGCCGTATGGCAGGCATATACACTTCCATTAGGTGAGCGTATCCGATTATTCTTCATTTGCCTAAACCGATATACGTGCTATGTAAAAACAAAAACATTGGTTAGCCTTTTGCTGAAAAAATACTTGAATCCTACAAAATAAGCAGCCAGTATGTCGTTGAAAAAACAGTTTATTACCAGTACAATGTATATCGCATTGGCTAAGTATCTGGGGTTGCTTATCCAGTTACTTATCACCAGTGTATTGTCGCGGTTGCTTTCGCCGGATGTATTTGGTCTGGTAGCGATTACATCCGTTTTTGTTATATTTTTCGGTTTGTTTGCCGATATGGGAATAGGACCAGCCATTATTCAACAACGCGAATTATCGGTTAATGACATCCGGTCTATTTTTTCATTTACCTGTTGTTCAGGACTGATACTGGCCGTATTGTTTGTACTGTTGGCTCCATTGATAAGTATGTTTTACGAACAGCCTGTGTTGCTGGGTATGTGCCGGGTATTGTCGTTGGGATTGATCTTTACCTGTATGAGTATCGTTCCCAATGCCTTGTTGCTCCGTGAAAAGATGTTCAAATACCAAATGTTTTCTCAACTGATTGTACAAATCATCAGTGGCATAGTTGGTATTTTGGCAGCGCTGAAAGGATTGGGTGTATATGCACTGATTATTTATTCACTGTTTTCGGGGTTGCTGACTTTTATAGCGATCTATCTAAAGCATCCGATTCTTCCGGGACGTATTCAATGGGAGTCTTTACGAAAGATTGCCGGATTCTCAACGTATCAGTTTTTGTTCAATTTTATCAATTATTTTGCACGGAATTTGGACAACCTGCTGACCGGCAAATATCTTTCGCCGGCTATGCTGGGGTATTATGAGAAATCATACCGGTTAATGCTGTTGCCTGTACAAAACCTGACCCACGTAATGTCTCCGGTCATACAGCCTTATTTTTCTGAATTTCAGGACGACAAGAACCGAATCTTTGAATTATACATGAAAATTGTAAAAGTGCTGGCAATGATCGGTTTTCCCTTGTCGGTCTTCCTGTATTTTTCTGCCAGGGAACTGATTCTGATTGTTTTCGGCAGTCAATGGGAGCCCTCTATTCCGGTATTCGAATTATTGGCCTGTTCAGTTGGTATCCAGGTAGTACTGTCGAGTAGTGGTTCGGTATTCCAGGCCGCTAATGATACAAAGCGCTTATTTTATTGCGGATTACTCTCTTCCATTTGTATGGTTACGGCCATTTGCTGTGGGGTGTTTTTGTTTCAAACCATCGAAGGAATCGGTTTATCTTTGTTTTTTGCTTTCCTCATAAACTTTTCCATAGCGTATTATATCCTGATACACATCACCTTGCAGGCATCGCTAAAAAGTTTTATGCGTACCTTAATCTATCCGTTGCTGATTAGTATCGCCTTTATAACCGCTTTAAAGTTATGGACACAATTTGTCCACATTGAAAATATACTATTATCACTGCTCCTGAAAACGATAGTGGCTGCATTCATCTATTTTCCAATGGCCATACCTGTCTTATCGAAAGAAAAATTATTGAAACGAGGCAAAGGTTAGCATTCAATGTACAAAGCGAGCAAAGCGCTGGCAGTGTGTTCCCAGGAGAAGTCACGGCAACGTTTCAGTCCATAGGCAACCTGTTGATCGTAAAAAGATTGGTCTGTTTCCAACTTTAACAACATATTGGTTATTTCATCTTCCTTATAAGGATCTATCAATATCCCCCCTTCGCCGGCTATTTCGGGCATGGCCGTAATATTACTGGTAATAACCGGTGTGCCACAAGCCATCGATTCGAGCAGCGGAATGCCAAAACTTTCACGCAACGAGGCATATAAGAACACTTTTGCCCCATTGTAGATGTATGGCAGATCTTTATTGGAGATATATCCGGGATAACGTAACAGCGACTTGATGTGCGTTATCTTCTGTTGCGCAAGGATGGCATCGATGAAATCTTCTTTCAGGTCGGCAATCAACAGCGGAAGCGGCTGGGCAGAACGATCTACATAGCGTGCGTAAGCATTCAGGATACGCCCTGTGTTTTTCTTGGGATCGGTATTTCCTAAAAAAAACAGGTAGTTGTCTTCCGCCAGATACTTACGAGTAACAGACGAGGGGGAGTCTATCACCTGGAAATGTGAACCAAAGCCATTGTAAATGGCCATTAATTGTTCTTCCGGCAGTCCCAGTAAACGGATAATATTACTGCGTTCATAGTTGGACACTGTGATAATTTTCCGGCATTTTTTCAGAATCCGTGGTACGACGGCTTTCCGATAATACCAGCCCAAGTTCTGATACAAGGAAGCGCTCTTACTTTCGCGTGGTTGCAGAAAGATGATATCGTGCAATGTGAGGATAAGCGGGACGTTGCAAAAGATCGGAGCCGTGTTACTGGTGCAATGAAGCAGATTGGGATTTACTTTGCGCACAGCAGCAGGAAGGGCAACCTGTTCCCAAAGGGGGTAGGAGGGGCAACTGACTTCGACGATGTGCATGTTTTCAGATGCTGAGAGGCATCGGTCTTCTCCGGGGCTGACAAAAATGAAATATTCGTTCACTTTGTCTATTTGTTGCAACACCTTGATCGTTTCAAGTGCTACAAAATCCATTCCATGTTTGTTTGGACGGAAAATACGCTGAGCTTCAATCGCGATCCTCATATTGCAAAAGTATAAAGAATGAATATGCTGATGTTATTCCTTGTTAGCTCCCCGTAAGCGGAAGAGGTTAAAGAACATCAGGATAAATAAAATAGGCAGGCTCAGGATCGCATTCCGGAGTTTGCGGTCTACCAGATAGTCAGGAATAGCGATACTGAATGTAATGCAAAGCATCAGTAAAAGCGCCCACCACTTAATGGCGATCACCCAATTGAACCAAGTCATTAGCACGGATATCAGCACGATAAAACCAAACAGGATCACCCGTGGGGGCATCATCCACTGGAAAAGTTTATTGCAGAAGTCCCAGTTGCCACGCAGCATCGCCATCGGCATAGAACCGATACCGGAGAAGAGGTTGGCAAACTGTGTAGCCAGCCATCTGCGGCGTTGCTGATAGAATCCGGCACTGTTGGCTACTTTCTCATCGTATGTATACACATCTTCCAGATATTCAATATAAATATTTTGTTTCAGCAGAATCAACTCAAGCTGTTTTTCTATCCCTGCATCCGATGCGATATGTATACTGTCTCTGAACAGTTCATATTCAAATGCCATTCCCGAGCCCATCAATCCACAGGAGAAGCCTAATTGGGTATGACCTTTTCGGAAGATGGAGTTATTGATTTCTTCGCTTACAGCATCCAGCACGGCAATACTGGTATCTCTGTTTTTAGCAACCCGATGTGTCTGTACGGCCGCACAACCAGAATAGAATGCGTCGTTTATTTTGTTAAGATAGTTTGCATCTACCGTATTATTTGCATTCATAACCAGCACAGCATCATAAGAGAGGCCGGATTGATCAATATGGTCAACAACAGTACGCAGTGCGTTTGTTTTAGAATAATTCGGCCCTTGATACACTACAACCTTGGCCGATAACTCTTCTACTTTGTTGGTGTCAAGGTCACCATTGGTTACCACGTATATATCATAGGATTCCCTTGGGACATCCTGCAACAGGAATGAACGAATGGAGTTCTCAATAACGGAATCTCCTTTGCTCGCTGTAAACAAGACAGCAAAGCGGTAATACTTTTTGGCCTCGGGGTAAAAATACTTGCGCTTTCTCAGTGAGAAAATAGCGAAGATGAAAAGATAAAGGACAGATATCAGAAAGAGCAGAAAGACAACCGCCTCTCCAATCTGCCATATATTATCATTCTTCTGAAGCCATTCACTTCCTAAATAGAAATACTCTTCCATATCTATATGTTATATTTATCTATTACGTACTCTTGTTCTTTTTCCAATTGTTTATCAAAATACTCTCCTTTCAACACGATCGCCAACGCTGTAAATGCAATGATAGCCGTTGGATATTGTCCCCAAAAAGGATTCCCGTAAGCACTGATCAACATACCAAAGATACCACAAAGCAAGCCGGACAAAATACCTTTTAACTCGCGGTTACGTATCTTATACATGATGATATACGCGCCTCTGCCGATGGCAATGAAAATCATGCCGAGATATAAAGTCAAACCAACAACGCCGGTTTCTACCCATAGCTTTACATACCAGGAATCGTTCGGAATCAAGGTAGTTAGCCGTACAGATATTTCCTGGTTTTCCGGTCCGGAAAGGCCAAGACCCTCACCGAAAGGTTTACCCTTGAGGTATTCACCCAATATCTGCTGGTTTTGCTTACGAACATTATACGATGCATCTTCAGTAGGTTTGAAAGCGGTGCGCATGCGTCGTATTTGCTGATTACCCTGTCCTATATTGGTAAACACAAAGAAGCTATAAATAAACAGTAAAGCAATACCACTTGCTGCCAGAATCTTTGTGTTTTTACTGATCACAGCCAATAAAGCCATACCTGCTAGCGGAACGATCATGGCTCCACGTGTTCCGGAAAGAAACATCGCATAAATAGCCAAGACAGAAACAATGCCATAAAAGATTTTGAGCGCATGCTTTTTTGTATAGCATGCCACGATAAAGAATGTAATGCCGGCACACCCCATATTGGAACCGAAATTACCGGCATCCGTAAAAAAAGAAAAATAACGAGTTCCGGAAGCGATTAGATGAGTGGTATATCCACCCCTATTGAGCCAGTCGGCCTCTGCGTAATCGAATCCTATTCTATTTTGTATAACCGCCTTTGCAACAGCCATCAAAGTGAATATGGCATACATGAAAAGAACGGTTGAAATCCATTTGTACTTATCAAAAAGTAAAGATACGATTAAGGAGATAAAAAAACCGTACGTAATTAGTCCACGTGACAATACCCAACCTTTAAATACCCCGGTGGGGTTGTACACTTCGGCCAAGCAGTATAATAGCCAAACAAAGGCACCAACCGTCAACACATTGACACCATATTTCCATTCGATATTTCGCAATAATGCCGAATGAATGATGATAAGAATTAAGGTCGCAACCATTAAAATATCCATCAGGATGCCAATTCCGGATATATTGATGTAGCGGCCAATTCCCATCAGAAAGTAATTTATCACAAAGATGGAAAAATATAACAGAAGGGGTAACTGTAGTATCTTTACAGCAAGTATAACCAGTAAGGGGAACACAACTATCGCGCCCATAAAGGCGATATTGTTAGTCACCAATGCAACTACAATACCAATCAATCCCGGAATAAGAACGAGATTGATCATCTTTACATTACTTAGCGATGTGTCTGTTACCCGGTTCATCATCCTCTTATTTTACATACGTCTCCCTGGCCGTGAGCCCCATATAAATAATGCGGTTCGTGATGGTACGAACAGAAGATTCAGGAGGCAATTGTCCGGTGAAATCTTCCACGGTTTCACGCATGGCATTATTCAGATAAATAAATAGTGGTGCGTCTCCCACCATATCCTTGAGATAACTGATGAATTCATCATCACTTGTTTTCCATACACGTTGTGCATTGGCTATCAGTATATTTACATCCGCCTTTTGCAATAAGGCTACCGGGATACTGTTCCGGTAAATGGCAGGATGTTCGATAAGGACAATATTTTCATCTCCATCAACATCATGCAGGATATGTTCGAAGGAGAAAGCCTGCAGGTATTGTTTCTGCAACGACGCGTCTTTCCCTGCATCCACATATTTCACCTTTAACCCCTGTTCTTCCCAATGCTCCAACAGATAACTGGAAACAAAGCTTTTCCCTTCCCGGTCTTCAATACTCAGCACATTGATATAGATGGTTTTTCCGGGTTTGAAATAACTGTTTAACCGGTTACAGATATACGTAGCCGAGATACGGTTGCAGGCTTTGATGTATCCCCTGTACTTTAATTGGATATTGCCGGTGAATGCCCCTAATACCGGTAATTTAGTTAAACGTCGGGTACGTTCGGCATCCCTTAATGTGCGGTCGAGTAATTCAATCACCAGGTTGCAACCGATAATAAAAATGATACTGCCAAAGAAGGATGCAATCACAAAAAGCCAGCGTTTATTACCGTCGCTGGACAACGGGAAGGTAGGCGGAGATATCGTATTCAGGTTTGCAGACGTGAGCTGCAGATTCTTTTGCTTCAGTTTGGCTACATTTAACGAATGGAATATTTCCAAATAAGCCTGTTCAGTCACTTTAATTTCACGTTCACGCCGGCTCAACTGGGTGCCAATGGGGGAGAATAGCCTGTATTGATCCATAAATTCATCCCGGCGGGCATTCATAACATCCAGTTCAGCTTTAGTACGGATATTAACAAGTAATTCATCCAGCCATTTATTGACCACATTATCGATGGCAATACCTTCTTTAGAATACTTGTATTCATCCATCTGATCAGTGATTTCGCTGATTTTCCGTTCTGCGGCTTTTAGCTGATTCTTATAATCTTCCAGTTCTTTGTTAACAGCCTCATTACTATCAGCCGTATTGAAAGTTTCGATCTCGGTTATCTTGCCATTAATGGTAGACAAGTCATTCAGGGTAGTAATAAAATCAGTATTAGCCCGGAACAGCTTGGTTCTTGTTTCAATTTGACTTTCCAGTTGTTTCATCAATTCTGATGATGATTCATACTCTTTGGTCACTGCTTCATATCGATTATTAAATTCACTGTATGAATTAGACAAGGCTTTCGTTTGTTCCTGGTAGTTGATAACACCCTGTTCTACATTATAGTCGGTCAGGTCATTTTCCAGTGCATTGAGAACGGCTTGTTTTTTGACCAGTTCTTCTTCATAATGCTTAATAATATCATTTACCGTTCGGTACCGGATCCCATTATAGGTAAGCACCAGCTCATTATGAATCAGTTTTACCGTATTCTGCGCAATTCCCGGGTCGTTGGCCTGGTAGGATACTTCTACCAAATCACTATTGTCGAGCCGCTTAACCGAAGTTTTACTCAGGCTTGCATAGCTATAATGAGGATGTCCTCCGTTGAATAATTCATATAAGAAATTCCGCGGTTCTTCTTTCTTATACGCATCCAGGTTCTCAATCGTTTTGTCCAACGAATTTTTGTCGATCAACCGGCTCACTTCTTCCGGAACTATTTTCTGCAATTCATTAAAATGGGCGGCAGTGATATACATATTGTCCTCATTGGGATTTCCATGAATCATATTCATGGCAAAAAGGCTTGTCGACACATTTTCAAGTGTTCCTTTGGCTTTTGTAAGATTAATCAGGTTGTCGAACATATTATTCAACACCACCGTATTGGGCCTGTCGTCATCGAGGGTGGAATTATAGGCAATCCCTGTGTAGATACTGGTAGTGACCGTATATGTTTTAGGCAGGAATTGTGTAAAATAGGCTACCAAAGCGGTAACCAATAAACCTCCCAATATCATCTGGTAACGGATGCGGTATAAAAAACGGGCTATAAATAAAGTTATATCCATATTATCGATTCATGATTTTTATATTGGTGAGCATTTCCAGCAGTGTGATGGCATTATGGAGTTTGGCCCTTCCTTCCTGATATGTAACAACGGCATCCGATCGTCTGGCTCTCTCCATGGATAAGGAGATGATATCAATCCGGCCATTGATAAAGTCTTGTTCAGATATTTTCATCTGAGCATTGTATAAGGCTGCTGCATCCGATTTGGCCTTTAATACGGCTAATTCACTAACTACCTGGTTGTATGCCTCCAATATTTTCAGTTTACGCTCTTCGATTGACATCTCATATTCATATTCGATACGCCGTAAACGGGCTTTTTGCGCCCGTACTTTTTGTTTCTGACCAACTAAATCACCAATGGGGATAGTGAGCGAGACACCGCCATAATAAGTATGCTGGTTGTTGCCATAGCTTGTATAGAAAAGGGGATCTTCAATAGAAGATTGCGACGACAAAGACATGACCCGGCCATATTGATACGACCCGGTAAGACGGAAATAGTTCAGCCACTTCGTTTTCTCCACCTGATAGTTGGCCTGTTCTTCATCCCGGCTTGATTCATAAATCTGTACGGAGGGATGCTCATACACCGATTGCAGGAATACGGCAAGCGGGGGTAACTGCACACGTTCATAGTCACCCAGCAACGCTTGGATGGACTCTTCATCAGCTGTTGTGACGGCTACCGCATTATCACGTTCAAAACCGGTATTCTTATTTTGAGAGAAACATGTCCCGGCAACACATAGTGGGAGGATTATGAAAAAGAGTTGCTTCATGAGTTTTTATTTGCTTATACGTCTTCTTTCTGTACGAAAGCAAAGAACGTTTTTATGATAATCATCACATCCCCCCAAAAGGAAAAGGTGCGTGCATATTTGATATCCAGTTGTTTTCGTTCATCGGCCGACATTGCTTCGGCACCACCCCGTTTCTCCACCTGCCAGAGTCCGGTAAGGCCGGCCGGAGCCATGAAGCGAAGAATACTTTCGTCACTGGTCAGCAGTTCGGCTTCATACAAGGGTAGGGGACGGTTGCCGACCACCGACATGTCACCTTTCAGGATGTTAAACAATTGTGGTAATTCGTCTATACTGTATTTACGGATAATGTGACCTACCCGGGTAATACGCGGGTCATTCTTCAACTTAAAGAAGGCATTGGAGCGTTCCGTGCGCTTTGTTTTCAAATAGGCTGTTTCAGAGGTACTGTCGCTATCGGAAAAAAGGATAATGCTGTTTTCATCCACAAGCACATCCTCAGCGATCATTGGCGCGGCTGCAACCATGGCAGGTCCTTTCTGCATTTCAGCTTCTTCCATCACATACTGGTTGTTCTTTTTGAACTCGGCAAGCCGTTTGTCAGCGTCAGCATACATGGAACGGAATTTATAGAAATCAAAAATCTGGTAATTAGAGCCCACACGTTTGGCTTTGTAAACGATTTTCCCCTTGCTTTCCAACCGTACAGCTAATCCGGTAAGGATAAAAACAGGCGACAGGCAAAGAATCGCTGCCAGTGCAAATAAAATATCAAACGCCCGTTTCCATAGAGGCAATTTAAAATTAAGCCTACTCGGATCAATGTCCTGTTTAAAGGACGTCAGGCGTTTTTTAGCCTTAAACGTTTTGGCAATGGATAAGATCCGTTGAAGTTCGTCTGACGAGACTGAGGCAGATACCATGCAATCAACACCTGATTTCAGGTATTGTAATTTATCATCCTTGCTTATCGGAGAGGCGCTGATCAGGATGATATAGACTTCGACGCGTTGGTTTCTGACCAGGTTGATGGTCAGTATATCCGATTGGTGATTTTTCTTTTCCAGAAACAGGCAACAGGCAATTTCGGTATCAGCCGAGTTTTCGGCCGCAGACAGAAGATCATTTAGTTGCATTCGGTTTGAACAACTAACAATGTCTTCTCCAGAGATATTATTCAGATGGGATTCTAGTTCTGCAGTATTTCCGAAAAAAATATATTTCATTGTTTGAGTACTCTTCGCACCCTGACTTTTAGCTCTTCAGGGTTAAATGGCTTTAAAATAAAATCATCGGCCCCTTTCTCAAATAAACGAATTCGATCCTCACTACCATCCACACTTGACAAGATAAAGACCGGAATGTCACTAAACATTTCGTTCGCTTTTATGTAAGTGAGAAATTCTTCCCCGTTCATTTCCGGCATATTAATGTCTGAGATAATCAAATCCGGGATATTTCCTTCCATTAACCATGTAATAGCTTTGATCGGGTTTTCAACATATTTCACGTCATACGCTGATAGATAGAGTGTTATGATCTTCGCAATTTCTGGTTTGTCATCAAGTAAGAGAATTAACTTCTTCATGAGTATCTGTTGTCTATATTTTCCTTTTTCTTATTGGGACAAAAATAAGAAAAAAACTAATAGTCTGTATTAAACATGATAAAATTCCATCTATCAATGCCTAAGCCTTTTAAAAACAGAAAAGGCGGTGATTTGTTCGCCGCCTTTTTCTATTTTGGATTAATTAACAAACGTGAGCATTTCCGGTGAGATCGGTGTAAATTTTTCAGCGTCGGCCTTTCGGAGTGAAACATGGCCATCGTTCCAATTTGAAGGCCATCCTCCGATAATATGTCCCAGGAAAACTACTTTTATTTCATGCAGCCCTTTAGCCAGTGCAACGGAACTGTCGTGACGCGAAAAGCGTTTTACTTCACCCTTATTGTTCACCAACAGCTTTCCATCGATCCATACTTCTTCATTGTCTGATGATACGAAATAAACGCCGTCTTCCGGGATATCAACATATCCGGAAGCTACAGCACCATATTGTTTCACTCCCCGCATAGACTCATCCGTTTTTTCCACACGGGTGATCTCGCGCAACGACGGTATGGCAGACGACTTCCATTCCGTGGCATTTGCCAACTGAGAAGATTCGAGAAAATAACCATAAGTTACATCCAGCTTAAGTCCCGGTTTGGTGTTTTCAACTATTTTGGATGGAGCAAATTCCTGCTTTTCAACAACGATCTCACGGGTCTTACCCATCTTACCGGAGAGTAGTACCGACCGTATTTTCAGCACACCTGATTCAGTGAATTCAATAGGTGTTCCATACGGGGATGACGACACTGTTGGTTCTGTGCCATCCAATGTATAGACCATCTTCATCGGGCGACGGGTAGTGAATGCCAGCGATACTTTGTCAGTGAAGGCTACAAAATTGCATGATCCGTTCGGCTGTTCCGGCATCGGGATATGATAGTTGATCTGGTGTCCGTCCAGGCGCACAAGCGCGTTATTCAGTCTGCGCTCAAAGTCTTTGTAGTCTTTCTTATCCAGCGGAGTCCAGGTGATTTCGGCCAGGGAAAGGATACGTGGGAACACACGGTATTCTACCAACTCCGGTTGATACATATATTCAGACCAGGCATTGCCTTGGGCGCCAATCACATAGTGTGCCTTTCCGGTAGCCTGGAGTGTGTCAGGTACCGGATTGTAGTTGTATATACGTTCCACCGAAGTGTAACCGCCGATAGAAACCGGCTCGATCTTATAATCACCTTCAAACTGGTCAATATACAAACCAACCGGATTGGGGCTCATTATTACCTGATGGCCCATTGCAGCAGCGGCAATACCGCCCTGTTCGCCCCGCCAGGACATTACCGTAGCGGATGGGGCCAAGCCACCTTCCAGGATCTCATCCCAGCCGATCATTTTTTTGCCGTGGCTGGCAACCACCTTTTCCATCCGTTGCACAAAATAACTTTGCAAACGTTCTTCAGCCGAATGGCCGTCTTTTGCAGTCAAGCCTTCTTCCCGGATGCGTTTTTGGCATAGCGGACATTTTTCCCAGCTTGCTTTCGGGCATTCATCGCCACCCAGATGGAAGTATTCGCCGGGGAACAAAGGCACTACTTCGGCGATCACGTCTTCCAGGAACCGGAATGTTTCTTCCTTACCGGCACAGAATACGATATCTTCCACACCCCAGATGATACGCGGAGTGGCCGGTTCGCCGGTGCACGAAAGTTCCGGATAAGCCGCAATAGCAGCCATTCCATGGCCGGGAAGTTCTATTTCAGGAATAATAGTGATAAAACGATCGGCGGCGTATTTTACAATTTCCTTTATCTCTTCCTGGGTATAGAATCCACCATATTCAAAACCTTCGCCTTCGATGCGTTTAGCGCCGACTTCGGTCAGTTTCGGGTATTTTTTGATCTCAATGCGCCAGCCCTGGTCATCGGTCAGATGCCAATGCAGTTTGTTCAGTTTGAACAATGCCATGGCATCGATATGTTTCTTCATGTTTTCTACCGGGATGAAATGGCGGCAAGGATCCAGCATCAGGCCACGATAACCGAAACGAGGCTTATCCTTCACACTTACAGCCGGGGCGGTCCAATCGATACCTTTGACTACGGTACTGCTTTCGATCTCTGCAGGTAGCAATTGCATAAAACTCTGCATCCCGAAGAACAGGC
Source organism: Tannerellaceae bacterium (assembly GCA_031555505.1). Classification (GTDB taxonomy): domain Bacteria; phylum Bacteroidota; class Bacteroidia; order Bacteroidales; family Tannerellaceae; genus JAJDIA01. The sequence continues at coordinate 3,989 of JAVBUH010000032.1, read as the reverse complement.
CGGCAGCCGTTTGCGCCTTGACGGTGACGCCTTTGGGGGTGACGTCTAACAAATAGCCTTCGTCGCCCACATCCAAGCCGTCTTCCAGCAGGAGGGAAATCGTTTCCGAGCCTGACGCGTCGGTCAGGGTTTGTTTATAACCGGTAGCTGCTATTAATTTGGCAGAGAAGTAGTTGGCTACTGCCTGAGCCTCCTTGTCCGGCGCATAGAATACGACGTTCCTGGGCAATGTAAAACTGCCTTCCAGTTGCGTAAGACTGGCTGGTGCCGGGATAATATTGATCCCTTTGTTGTATGCTGCCTGTTCTGCCGGTTGATTACAACTGCACAACAGTGCGAACGCCACACCTGCACACAGCGACGTGATGAGATTTTTCATTTTATATGATATGTATATAATAGATGTTACCAGGCAAAAATCGGATATTCCTTCATGATGCTGTTTACCTTGGCACGGACCGAAGTGATCGTCTGGTCACATTCAGGCGCAGCCAGTACGGTATCCATCAGCTCTACCACCTCTTCCATCAGCGGTTCTTTGGCGCCGCGGGTGGTGATGGCCGGCGTACCGACACGGATACCCGAAGTCTGGAATGCAGAACGGCTGTCAAACGGAACCATGTTTTTGTTCACTGTTATATCGGCTGCCACCAGCGCTTTTTCGGCCACTTTCCCTGTCAGTTCCGGAAATTTGGTGCGCAGGTCGATCAACATGCTATGGTTGTCCGTTCCATCAGAGATGATCTTATATCCTTTGTCGATAAAGGCTTTTGCCATCGTAGCCGCATTGTTTTTCACCTGTTGCTGGTATGTCTTGTAGGCAGGCTCCAACGCTTCGCCAAAGGCCACAGCCTTAGCTGCAATCACATGTTCAAGAGGTCCGCCCTGGATGCCGGGGAATACGGCAGAATCCAACAGCTGCGACATCATTCTGATCTCTCCCTTTGGGGTTTTCTTTCCCCAGGGATTTTCAAAGTCCTTGCCCAGCAAGATAATACCTCCACGCGGTCCTCGCAATGTTTTGTGTGTGGTAGAAGTTACCACATGGGCATACTCCAACGGATTGTTCAGCAATCCGGCTGCGATCAATCCGGCCGGGTGTGCCATATCAATCATCAGCAGGGCGCCTACCTTATCGGCTATTTGGCGCATCCGCTTGTAATCCCATTCGCGGGAATAGGCAGAGCCGCCACCGACAATCACTTTCGGTTTTTCACGAAGGGCCACTTCTTCCATCTGGTCGTAGTCCACACGGCCGGTTGCTTCGTCTACATTATATTCGGTAGCGTGGTATAAGATGCCCGAACTGTTCACGGGTGAGCCGTGCGACAAGTGTCCGCCATGCGACAGGTTCAATCCGAGGAATGTATCGCCGGGATTCATCAGCGCCAGGAATACAGCCGCATTTGCCTGTGCTCCGGAATGGGGTTGTACGTTTGCCCACTCGGCGTTGAACAGTTTCTTCAATCGTTCGATAGCAATCGTTTCGCTTTGGTCTACTACTTCACATCCGCCATAGTAACGCTTACCGGGATACCCTTCGGCATATTTGTTCGTGAGGCAACTGCCCATGGCTTCCATTACCTGGTTACTCACAAAATTCTCGGAGGCGATCAGTTCGATGCCTTTCAACTGGCGTTGATGCTCCTTTTCAATAATGTCAAAAATGATGTTGTCTTTTTTCATTACCTGTAAAATTGATGATTGAAATGATAACCTCCTCATGCCTTGAAGAGAAAGTGCAAATTTACAACATTTATTTTAACGCTTACCGCATTTTGTACAGGGAAAAGCAGCTACCTGTAAAAAAAGAACCGCCCCCCCCGAATCTGATCGGATGGGCGGTTCATGTCATTCAAAACGGTTACTGTGAGTGTATGTATTAATCTATCAGTTATACCTGAATTCTTTCAACTTCTTTTGTAGTTCATGGCGGGCAAAAAAGATGCGGCTCTTGACTGTTCCCAGGGGAATAGCCAACTCATCGGCAATTTCCGTGTACTGATATCCGCTTATGTAGAGTGAGAAAGGTTCTTTTACTTCGCCGGGCAGATCGTCAATAGCGCCACTGATCGCACCCAGGTCGCACTTACTGTCAGGCGATTCAAAACTACGTTCATGATTCGCATCCAGGTTGTATAGATCAGCATCATGATCGAGTATCACAAAGCTACGTAGTGCACGATGATAGTTGTTGATAAAAATGTTGCGCATGATGGTCATTACCCAACCTTTAAAGTTTGAGTTGTCGAGAAACTTTTCCTGGTTGTCCAAAACTTTCAACGAGGTTTCCTGTAGCAGATCGTATGCGTCTTCCCTATTAGAAGTAAGCATTAATGCCACACTTAGCATATATTCCTGCATACTGATCAATTTAGTTTGAAATTGCAGAGCTGTCATCGTTTTATTGTGAGTTTAAATATTTGTAATTATACATGTTAAAATAGCGTCAATCTGCCAAACGGTATTCCTCAATATAGCATACATCCCTATTCCTTTTCTACATAGCAAAAGTAAAAAACCGCACAAAAAGCCGGAAATCAGCTGCCGGTTTTTTGGGGGAGATGTTGATGTTTTTTTGTTGTTTCGGTGCTTTTTACGGCGAAATGAACAGAATTCACAACTGCTTCAAGTTGCTATACTCGTATTTTCAACTAATTGATCACAATTTTCAAGTGCAAAAGAGCCGCCCTGTGTTTGCTCAAACAGGACAGCTCTACGATGTATAAAACGGTTATTGTGAGTATATCTATAAGGGTTAGGCTTAGTTATATTTGAAATCTTTCAGTTTCTTCTGTAATTCCTGCCGGGCAAAAAAGATACGGCTCTTAACCGTTCCCAACGGTATATTCAACTTTTCGGCGATCTCCACATATTGAAATCCGCTCACAAAAAGAGAAAATGGATCCTTTACTTCGGCATGGAGGCTTTCGATCGCAGTGGTAATGGCATTCAGATCGCACACACTGTCTGGCGAGTGAAAGCCTGATGCATTGATTGTATCGATATTATAAAGATCAGCGCCCTGATCGATCATCGTATAGCTACGCACGGTACGGTGATAATTGTTGATGAAAATGTTACGCATGATAGTCATAACCCAACCTTTGAAGTTGGTATTATCCACATACTTGTCCCGATTGTCTAAAACTTTTAATGTTGTTTCTTGTAACAAATCGTAAGCATCATCCCGATTTGTTGTAAGCATCAGTGCCACATTGAACATATAATCCTGCATGGTCACTAATTTGGTCTGAAATTGTAGAGCAGTCATTGCTGTAAGAATTTATGAATTTGTTATACTTGTTTGTTATTGCTTGAGAACTATAATTTTCTTAATGCATGGTCGATCGGTTACTCATCATATAATACCCCTCAATTCTCGTTTAACTCCTTTCGACACTGCAAATGTAAAGTGCCCTTCCGCGTGGGTAAAATCTTTGAAATAATATTTTTGTTGAAAATCGTAACTTTAACGTTTTGTGCTGATTTTGAGGCGTTTTGATCAGAATATACAACTCATTCAAGTAGTACATTTTGCGTTTTACAACTAAATGATTACAATTTTCAAGTTGGACTTGTGTGGGATGGAAGCAGATCAACCCCGGAAAGTGATGGAATGCCAATCGTTTCCTATTTACCCCGACTGGAAAGTGTTGCAAATCCTGCAATCGCCACAAAAAAGATCATAACGATCCAAAACGATCGTCATAATGTTCGTTGACAAACATTATTATCTTCGTTTTGGAACATCATGGTCTTTTTTTTCGAAGGCCACAGTCTTTCTTTCAGGAGGTCTTGGTGATGTTGAAGGAAAGTCATAACTGTTTGAAAACCAAACGACACACTGGCGGCATCCACACGCACAAGTCACTTGATTGAGGCCTGCGCCGCGCAGCTGCGAGGCGCAGGCCACAGGGGGAGTGATGCGCAGGCCACAAGGGAGGTGTGGTGCAGGCCTCGCTGGCTACAGATGCACGTCCCGGCCG
>JAVBUH010000005.1:0-88178 GCA_031555505.1 Tannerellaceae bacterium | reverse complement strand
TCCGGAGATTTGCTAGCTCAGCAGGTAGAGCACATCCCTTTTAAGGATGGGGTCCTGGGTTCGAGCCCCAGGCAAATCACCAGGTGGATCACAAGAGAAACCAAAGAAAAAAGCAAATCAACGTAAATCCCTGATTTCCATACGAGATCGGGGATTTATTTTTTTGCACGGGTTGCAGGAAAAAGCGAGAAAAAGCAAACGGATCATGTCCAAATCGTGGGACTTTTTGCAAATCTCGAAAGTCCCATGAAAGGAGATGCTGCGGGCTTTGATGGATTCGGCGCGGATCTCGTTGGTGGATCGTGTCGGTGGGTACAACACGTGCGTGGTACTTGGTGCGTTTGTTACTTCCTTTCGGTTGAGGAGTTGGGTAAAAGTCATAGTAAACAGGCATACTTTTCATGTTTAGATTATACGGATGTAATAAGGTCTCTCCGATCAAATAGGTTCTCCGCACAGGTGGTGAGAATTGGTCACGGTTTTGGCCAAAGTTGACCACAGTTGTGATCAGCTTTATCCACGAATGTGGTTAACATTTGTCATGGCTGTGGTCAATATTCATCACAGTTGTGGTTAACGTTGGCCACCGCTGTGGCCAGTCTAATAGATCAGTGCAAATGTACTACTTTATTAGCAGGAAAACAATAGTGTAACAGGTTGTTGTGAGTAGTTTCATTTGTGCCCTAACCGTTTGTGGATGCGGATTTTTTCGTATTATAGTTGCAGCTGTCAACAAAAAACACATACAAAATGAGAAGCCTTTTACAGCGATTGAAGCGCCTGCATGCAGGCTGGTTAACCGTCAAACAGAACACTCCGGAGGCGGTAGTGGTGGATAAAAAGAGTGAGCGTCCGTCTAAGACGCCTAAACCGGCAGCCGCCGTTTTCTCTGCGTGGAGGTAGCCGGGAAAATCGATACGTCGGCACATTGTATTGGCCGATGACGTTTCAGTGATGTTTCGGTGAAATTTTTCTCCTTTCAACAGCCTGTTTATAAGTCGATTGGAGTTTTGAAGTTTTTTTTAAAAATAACCGTATACAGGGAAGTCAGTTTCCCCCGATGAGCCAACCTTCTTTAATTTTGTGCTATCGTTTGATAATTCTTTTACCTTTGCAGCGAACTGCATACGTTATGGATAAGGAATTACATCACATCTGTAATCTGAAAAGAGGAGATAACGCATCTTTCGAATACCTGTATAATTGTTGGAGTGGCAAGCTATACAACTTTGTAATGCGTATATCCCAGGGTGATACTTACCTGGCCGAAGAGATCGTTCAGACCGTATTTATTAAGGTATGGGAGGGAAGGGATCAGGTTGATACCAACAAGTCGTTCGGAGCCTGGATCTGTACCATAGCCAAAAACCAACTGGTCAATATCTATCAACACCGGATGCTTGAACAACTTTACCTGGCAAAGGTAAAAACATCCGAACCCATAGAAAATACAACAGAGAAAGAGGGCGATTATCATTTATTGGAAGAATACATCGACTCCCTGATTGAGCAACTACCTCCTGCACGTAAGGAAATATTTATTTTGAGCCGTCGTAAGTTCTTGACAAATAAGGAAATTGCGGCAAAGCTCAATCTTTCCGAGAATACCGTCGAGTCGCAATTGACCAAAGCTATGGCTTTCCTTCGTAGCAGGATTGATCGTGATTATTGCTTCTCTCTCCCCTTGCTCCTTTTTTTACTCATTGATTAATAAAAGTTAAAACCATATATACGCGTAACGGATTTTACTCCGTTGCCTGTATACCTAATAGGCACAATAAAATGGAAAAGACAGATTACATACAATTATTCGATAAGTTCCTGCAAAAGCAGGCAACTCCGGAAGAAGTGCAAACACTTATCCAATGGCTGAAAAGCGAGGGCTCGTTTCAGGATTGGGCAGAAGAAGAGTGGAGCATGGCCTCTTCTGCGATGGATGCCCGGTTGCAACAGAAATTGCTGGGACAGATAAAAGTAAGGATCAACAGTGAAAAGAAAGAAAAGCTATCTGCGAAAGCAAACAAACGGCATACCCTTTATTCATGGGCTTGTCGGGTAGCTGCTGTTTTCATATTATTGTTGTTGACCGGTCTGTCTGTTTATTACTATGCCATGAACCAACTGGTCATGGAAGATATGATCGTGTCGGTGGAGCAAGGGCAGAAAGCGAATATCGTGTTGCCTGACGGGTCCAAAGTATGGGTGAACTCAGACTCCAAACTGTCCTACGGCAGCCGCTTCAACCGGAAAGAAAGGGTTTTGTCCCTGGAAGGGGAAGCCTATTTTGAAGTGACACCGGATAAGGAACGTCCGTTCATTGTTAAGACAAACGAAATGGAGGTCCGCGCTCTGGGAACCAGCTTTAATGTGAAGTCCTATGAAGAGGAAAAAGATGCTTTGACGGTTCTGAGAACCGGAAAGGTGGAAGTTACCTCTGAAAATGGCAGTCTGGTTTTAAACCCGAACGAGATGATTCTCTTTAATAGACAAACCGGGCAAATGAAAAAAACGAGCGTGAAAGATGCTTCCGACTATATAAGCTGGAAATATAATGAGTTGATATTCAATGGTGAAACATTCGAAAATATAGCCCATACCCTGGAACGGTATTATAACACCCGTATTGTTTTTGAATCGGAATCGCTGAAAAGATACCGGTTTACCGGAACCCCGGGCAATACGAGTTTGGAAAGTATCCTGCAGAAATTATCCCTCACTTCACCATTGACGTATGAAGTAAAAGATAACATGATTATCTTACGTGAAAATATGAAAGAAAAGGCTTTTTACGAGAAAGCATTGAAATAAATAATGTAATATTTAATCTTTTATCGATATGAAAAATACAGGATAAATTAATTTTAAAAAGAATGAGACAATGCCAGTCATCATCCCACCTCGTAGTTCATAAGCCATACTTGAGGCTTTTCGATATCAAGTGAAATAATTAATACCATTAAGTCTATAGAGTCATGAAAATTTTATTAATCAGGGCTTATTATGCCTTGAAAAAACGTCAATTTAAGTCAATTAAATTAATCTTATTTATTCTATTGCTTTCCCCGTCATTATTGGCACAAGTAACGATAAGCGTAACAAATCAGCCTATACGGCAGGCTTTAAAGGAAATAGAACGTATAAGTAGTTATAAATTCTTTTATAATAATGATTTGTCCAGTCTGGACAAAGTCGTTTCCCTGTCTGCAAATGATGAAGGTATAGAATCTGTTATGAACCATCTTCTTGCTGGTACGGATATCTCCTATAAGCAGGATAATAACAACCTCATCGTCCTCACTTTAAAAGCGACCTCTCAGACACAGGCCGTCAATGACCAGGAAATAAAAGGTAACGTAGTTGATGAAAGCAACCTGCCGGTTATTGGTGCAAACATCATAGTGGAAGGCACTACAAACGGTACTGTTACCGATCTGGACGGTAACTTTTCTTTGGTGGTTCCCGAAAAAGCAGAATTGCGTATCTCGTATATCGGCTACTTGGACCAACGGATAAAAGTGGGGAATAATACTACGTTACACATCGTTTTGAAGGAAGATACCCAAACATTGGATGAAGTAATAGTCGTTGGTTACGGGACAATGAAGAAAAGTGATATTACCGGTTCCGTAGCTTCCGTCAGATTGGATGATTTGAAAGAAGGAGCTACTACTTCTGTTGACCAAATGCTTTTGGGAAAGAGTGCGGGTGTTAATGTGGTACAAAACAGTGGTGAACCGGGTGGGGGCTTTTCTGTAAACATTCGTGGAGCAAGTTCTATTAACGGAGGTGTTTCTCCATTGTATGTAATTGATGGTGTGCCTATTGACAACTCCCGTCCTGTTTCTCAAGGGTCTATTGTGGGGTTTAGCGATAACAGAAGCCCTCGTAATCCGATGTCGTCTATTAATCCTTCAGATATCGAATCACTTGAAATTTTGAAAGATGCATCTGCAACGGCCATTTATGGGTCAAGAGGTGCAAACGGTGTTATTTTGATCACGACAAAAAGTGGGAAATCTGAAAAAATGAAAGTAAGTTATTCTGGGTCTGTCGGGATTCAAAGTCCTTCAAATAAACTTGACTTGTTGAGTGCGGCCGATTATAAAAGAGTATTGAATGAAATCATCGATGCTGGCGGTGATAGTGAAGCAAATCGGGTAGGAGATATTGCGAATGGCGGTATGGGAACAGATTGGCAGGATGAAGTAACCAGACAAAATGCAATTACGAATGAACATCAATTGTCATTTTCTGGAGGAAATAGTAAAACATATTACTATACTTCATTTAATTATGTAAATCAGGAAGGTATTGTTAAAAATACCAGTTTTGAAAGGATAGGAGCCAGGTTGAATCTTAAGTCCGAAATTAACAGCAAATTGCAAATCGGGATGAATGTTTCCGGTACATATATGAAAGACCATTTTGTGGCGAACGGATTTGGAGTAAATGAGACTGCAGGCGTGATGTATTCAGCTTATAATTATGACCCTACTTTAGCAGTTAAAGATGCAGATGGCAATTATGCATTGTCTCCTATTCTTACGCTTGATAATCCAATGGCTTTGAATGAAGGAATGACTTCCTATTCTGATACATATAGAATTTTGGCTTCTGCATTTGGCGAATATCATATTACAAAAGATTTGTTTTTAAGATTGAATTTAGGAACTGACTTTATGAATGAAAGCAGGAAAAATTTTGTGTCAAGTCTGACCAAACAAGGTAGATTTAATGGTGGGATCGGATCGAATCAGAATTCAGAGAAAAGCAACTATATAGTAGAGGGTACGGCAAATTATAGTAAAACAATAAAGAAGCATAACTTTGGAGCATTGGCAGGTATTTCCTATCAACGTTATGTCACCAGCTACCTAAATAATAGGGCAGCAGGTTTTCCTAATGAATCATTAGGCGCAGAGAATTTGAACCTTGGAAATCAGGAAACATACAGGATCCAAAATTCTGTCACCGGCAACAGATTAGCCTCTTATATAGGCCGGGTAAATTATTCTTTTGACGATCGATATTTAGCGACAGTGACCTTTAGGGCGGATGGTTCTTCCCGTTTCGGTAAGAATAATAAATTCGGTTATTTCCCATCAGCTGCTCTGGCATGGAGGCTCTCTAATGAAAATTTTCTAAAGGAGATAGATCAAATCTCTTCCTTGAAGCTTCGTTTGGGTTGGGGTAGGACCGGTAATCAGGAGATTGGGGATTATCCGGCATTGAGTACGTATCAGTCGGCTGGCTCTGCTATATGGGGTGGCAAACAGATGGTAGGAACCGGACCGGCTAAAATCCCTAATCCGGACCTAAAGTGGGAGACAACCGACCAGATTAACCTGGGACTTGATTTTGGTGTTTTCAATAACCGTTTTAACGGAGGTATCGATTATTTCTGGAAAAAGACGACAGATATGCTTCTGCAGTTGCCGATACCACAATCAACAGGTTATAGTAGCATTTTGTCAAATATTGGACGAATAGATAATAGAGGTATCGAATTTTTCCTGAATACTGTAAATATTGATACGCGCAGCTTTAAGTGGGAATCAAATATTACCCTTACTTCTATGAGGAATGAAGTGAAAAATTTGGGAGGTATTGATGAAATTATTATAGGCGCAGGCTATACCCATGTGGAACAGGTTGCGATCCGTAAACCGGGATTACCGTTAAATTCTTATTATGGATGGGAAGTTGCAGGTGTCTGGCAGGAGAATGATGATTATGGTAAAATGAAGGAAGACTATAAGCCTGGTGATCTGAAGTATGTAGATCAAAATAACGATGGTGTTATTAATAATGAAGATAGAGTTGTGTTAGGCAATTCTTTCCCGGATTTTCAATGGTCTTTTGGAAATACGTTTACTTATAAAAACGTTGATTTGTATGTCTTTTTTGAAGGAGTACAGGGTGTGGATATGTTGAACGGGAATTTAATAGATAGCTACTTCCCTATAAATTTTAGGCGAAATAAGTTTGCTGAACCTTATTTGAACAGATGGACACCAGAAAATCCAACAAATGAATATCCTTCTTTTGTTGATCCTCTAAAAAAAGGGCGTAAAGTTGTAAATTCGCGAACATTGTCAGATGCTTCGTATGTAAGATTGAAAACGGTTCGTTTGAGCTATACATTTCCTAAGCTAAAAAGCCTTATTCAATCATTGCAATTGTATGTAACTGCGGAAAATTTATTTACAATTACTGACTATGTAGGTTTGGATCCAGCTATTAATCCGAATAATAATTCTAATTTCCGAATGGATTTTAATGCATATCCAAGTGCAAGAACATTTATTTTCGGAGCAAAGATTGATTTTTAATGAACTATATAAAAAATAAATATATGAAATCGAATATTAAAATAACAGTCTGTCTGTTCTCTTTATGCGGGTTGTTGTCACTTCAGGGATGTGAAAGTATCCTTGATGAACCAGTAAAATCACAATTCACCGAAAGTACGTTATTAGCTACAAAATCAGGTATTGAATCAGTTCTGGTAGATGCCTATTCTAAAATCGGAGGAAGTAGAAATATTGTAAAAAGAGGCGAAATGACTACCGATATTTTGTGGCAATCCGGTGGTGGTGAAAATGGGACAGCTGTGCCTTTGATCAATTTCCGGTGGGATTCGTCTAGTACATTAGAAGCTTTTGACTGGATGAACCATTGGGAGGAAATTAGAAATGCGAATATTGTATTGGCTTATGCTCCTAATGCTTCCGGATTTACCAGTGAAGAGGATCTCGCCGGATTGTTGGCAGAGGCACGTTTTATCAGGATATGGGCTTATTATATGTTATGGGATCAGTTTGGCCCTGTCCCTATTAGAAAGAGTTTGGACGATCCTCTTGAATTACCTCGTGCAACAGATGAAGAATTTAAAGCGTTTATGGAATCGGAGTTACAAACGCTGATCCCTGATCTTTATGAAACAGGAAAAGAACCTGCTTATGGGCGTGCTCATAGAGGAGCTGCCCAGACGCTACTTTGTATATGGTACCTGAATACTCATCAGTGGCAGCATTGTGCAGATATGGCCAAAGAGATCATGTCAAGTAATAAGTTTGCATTATGTCCGGATTATAACAAAATGTTTGCTTTGGAGAATGAAAAAAATGAAGAATTTATTTGGGTTAGGACTTATTTGGCAAACAGTGGTTCGACTAATAATATTCTGGCAACAAATCTGCCATGGGATTTTTATAAGGGGCTCGATGGTGGTATAGAAGGAGTAATTAATGAAAAGTGGTCTAATTTTGCTTCTCAATATCGTTTCTATGATGATTTTTATAAGAGTTTTGCTCCTGAGGACCAACGCAAAGGGCGTATATTGACTAAGTATGAAGATTCGAAAGGAAAAGTGATCGATTTACTTGTCGATTATAAAGATGCTACCCGTGGTATGAAGTATCCGCCAGATCCGAACGCTTCGGCTAACGAACATGGCAATGACTTCCCTTTCTTCAGATATGCAGAGGTATTATTGGCCAGAGCAGAGGCTTTGAATGAGTTGGACGGCCCGAATCAGGAGTCTGTAGATTTATTAAATAAGATTAGGAATAGAGCAGGACTGGATAATATGTCTTTATCGGATTTCCATTCGAAAGAAGCCTTCCTTGAACAACTCTTAAATGAAAGGAAATGGGAATTCTGGAATGAAGGGAAACGAAGAAGAGACCTGATCCGTACCAATCGGTTTATTACATGTGCGCATGATCGTGGAATTACCAATGCACAAGATTTCCATGTTTGGTTCCCGATTCCCCAATCTGCTATTGATGCGAGTTCTTTATTGAAGCAGAATGACGGATATTAAATTAACAATCCGGAAACCTCTTATGGGAAGGGTAAAGCGGGCTTTGTTGCTCCTAAAGAGAGGAAAGTGACTAAACCGTAGAATCGGTAAAGACTGTTGTGTATGACGATGATTTGTGTACATTTGTATGAAACGAATTATTGTCATACACTAAAAGTCTGAAGTTATTGAATTAAAAATGTATTTTCACCATGAATAAAACGATATTATTATTAACAGCTTGCACTGGTTTAATTCATGTATCGGAGGTTGTAGCACAAAAACAGAAGCCTAATATTGTATTGATTATTACCGACCAGCAAAGAGCTGATCTTTGTGGTCGTGAGGGGTTTCCCTTACCGGTTACTCCTTATGCAGACTCATTGGCTTCTAAATATGCCTGGTTTAATAAGGCGTATACAGCAGCTCCGGCAAGCGCTCCGGCTCGTTGCTCTTTATTAACAGGGCGGTTTCCTAGTGCGACTCATGTGCGAACGAATCATAATATCCCTGATGCATATTATGAAAAAGATATGTTGGATATTTTCAAAGAGAATGGCTATCGTACAGCACTGGTAGGAAAGAACCATACATATCGAAAAGGAAATACTGAATTTGATTTTTTTGTCGGATATGGGCATCGTGGCAAGGATAAACCCGAAACAAATGACGAAAAGGCATTTGCACAGTTCCTGAATAAGGAAGTACCGGGGCATTATTTGAAGCCGGCTCCTTTTTCGGTAGAACAGCAACAGCCTTATCAGATTGTGAGTGATGCACTGGTTTGGATTCAACAACAAAAAGATTCTCCATTCTTTATTCAGGTATCTATTCCTGAACCTCATACTCCATCCCAAGTCTGTGACCCTTATTTCTCTATGTTTCCTCCGGAAAATTTACCTCCGCTTCTCACATCCCGTAAGGACCTGAAAAAGAAAGGTGATAAATATGTAGCATTGGCCGCATTGGAAGATAAGGCATGTCCAAACTTGCAACAACAAATTCCTCAACTGAGAAGTCTCTATTTAGGCATGGTTCGTATGATTGACGATCAGATCAAGCGGTTGATAGATGGTATAAAATCATGCGACCAAGCTGATAACACCTTATTTATTATCCTTTCTGATCATGGAGATTATTGTGGCGAATACGGATTGATCCGTAAAGGAGCAGGCGTAGCCGAATCGTTAACACGGATTCCCATGATATGGGCGGGTTATGGTATTAAACCGCAAAGTAAGCCAATAGAGGCACATGTATCGATTGTTGATATATTCCCTACGCTTTGCAGTGTTGTCGGAGCTGAAATCCCGGTGGGAGTTCAGGGACGTAGCCTTTGGCCGATATTACAAGGAGAAGACTATCCGTGCGAAGAATTCTCCAGTATTGTAGTTGAGCAAGGATATGGTGGGGAAGATTTTACTCTTGATGAACCTCTGACTTTTGAAAAAGCAGGCAGTTGCCGGACGGATGTCGAAGGTAGTTTTGACGGATTAAATCCGTGGACACAAAGCGGTGCTTTGCGGATGATCCGTAAAGGCGACTGGAAATTAGTGATGGATAATAACGGACGTGGAGAATTGTATAATCTGAAAGAAGATCCATCAGAGATAAATAATCTGTTTGATAATCAAAATAATATAACCGAGCAAGTTGATTTATTGAAAAATATGATGACCTGGAATATTCGTTTGCAGGATCCGTTACCTATTCCTCGTAGTCAGTATCCTTTTAAACGGAATCCATATAATTACCATAAAAATATATACCATGAATAAAACAGTTTTACTAGTAGCGGCAAGCTGCGGTTTAGTCCATACAATGGATGCAACAGCCCAGAAGCAAAAGCCCAATATTATCATCATTTATACGGACGATATGGGGATAGGAGATTTATCTTGTTATAACAGCGGATGGGTAGCCACCCCTAACATTGATAAACTGGCTTCACAAGGAGTGAAGTTCAATCATTATTACACATCGTCTCCGGTGAGTTCTCCGTCCCGAGTGGGGTTAACTACCGGAATGTTCGCGGCGGAGTGGGGAATTAATACTTTCCTGCACGACCGAAAAGGAAATGCCAATTGTGAACAATGCGACTATCTGGATAGCCATGCACCCACGATAGCCAAGTCATTGAAAGCAGTCGGCTATGCAACCGCGCATATCGGGAAATGGCACATGGGAGGTGGACGCGATGTAGACGATGCGCCGCAAATACCGAAATATGGTTTCGATGAATATGTGACGACGTATGAGGGTCCCGATCCCGACCCCTTAATCACAGCCACCAATTGGATATGGAGTGAGAAAGACAGTATCCAGCGTTGGGATCGTACGGCCTATTTTGTAGACAAGACCTTGGATTATCTGGCCCGTCATAAAAATAAACCCTGTTTCGTCAACCTGTGGCCGGACGATATGCATGACCCATGGATCCCTTCATCCGGTTTTTATCCGATCTCCGAATCCTGGACAACCCGGAATAATTTTGTGGCCGTGCTCACCCAATACGACAAACAGATCGGACGTTTGATGGAAGGACTTGAACGATTGGGTATAAGTGAGAATACCCTGGTAATCTTCACCAGTGATAATGGGGCATTACCTACTTTCGACAACGCACGCACCAACGGTATGCGGGGTTCCAAGAACAGTATCTACGAAGGAGGTATCAATATGCCTTTTATCGTTTGCTGGCCCGGTACAATCAAAGGTGGAGTAACAGATAACGAGAGTGTGATCAACGCAGTTGACCTTTACCCCTCTTTATGCCGGATCGGAGGAGCCAGGTTGATCGATGGTTTCGAATACAGTGGCGAAGATATGAGCCAGGCTCTGCTGGGTATAAAGTCTCAGAAACGCACTAAAGACATGATGTGGGATTTCGGACGTAATAATTATTTCAATAAGCCCCAAAAGAAACAGCGGAGCCCGCATTTGGGTATTCGCCGGGATAATTGGAAATTATTAGTCGATTCGGACGGAAAGAATATCGAACTTTACGATATCGTACTGGATCCTCACGAAACGACCGATCTCTCGTCAAAACATCCGGAACTCTGTACGGAATTGAGCAAGAAGGTGATCGACTGGTATTTTACTAATAGAAAAATATGGACAAAATAGGTTAGCCGTGTTATTCCCTACTCCTACCTCCATATAGACGGATTCGGCAGCCACACATTCTGCTTCATCCCGGATTGCCTTCGGTTACGGATAACGTACCGGAGGCAATCTTCTGGATCTCAAACTTAAAAGGACGCTTTGTTTATATCGAATATACCGTACTCAGAAGTACCGATAATGAATTCCTCGGGATCATCGAAGTGACGCAAGACATAACAAATCTTCGAAAACTGGATGGTGACCAATGAATATTATAACAGAAGAAGAATATAAAAAACTATTGTATTCCCTCCTCGGTTGTATGCACCTATTGCCGCGACTACGATGGCAACCAACTCTACAAGATCGCCAGTGGCGCCAGTGACTACTACTACAACCGGACTGAAGTACTCATGAAGAATGTCGGCAACCGTCTGCCCTCAACCTTTCCACATCGCAAAGATCTCCGGTAACGGGTTAAGCCTCAACCTGCCTTCCAAATCCATTATGGTGCTGGAAGTGAAATAGCAGGGTTGCCTGCCGCGGGGATTATCGGAGAGGCTGTACCAAACCAATCTGCTGGATTGCTTTGATACAGACTAGCCCGTTTTGTTTTCCACCCCTTAATATTTGAGTGTCTGTTTTTTTAACTCTCCGCCCATTCTAAAACATCAAATAAGTGAGTATATTTCGATGTCTCTACTGTTTTATGATAAAAACCATCTTGCATGTTAACCTCGCCAATCGCACAAATGGAAGAACAAATACTATGGAGAGTTTTTCTCTCAGGCGACAACAAAGCTTACTCTTATTTCTATAAGAGATATGTGGAGGAGTTGTTCGCCTATGGTATGCGGTTTACTTCCGACAGGGAATTAGTGAAAGATTGCATCCAGGATGTTTTTGTGAAGATATACCACAACCGGTCTACACTGAACAAAACAGATAATGTGAAACTGTACTTGTTCATGGCGCTGAAAAATACGCTCTTTAATTACTTTCAGAAAGATAAAGCCTTCTTCCATATCGATACGATAGAACCGGTTTTTACGACCGAATATACGATTGAAGACCGCATGATTGCCGACGAACAGGAATATGAATGGAAAGAAAAGGTAAACCATATACTTGACTCTCTGACGCCACGACAAAGGGAAGTGCTTTATTATCGGTATATCGAAGGAATGGAAATGAAGGAAATCTGCGAACTGATGGGTATGAATTACCAATCGGTACAGAACCTTATCCAACGTTCGATCAGGAAAGTGAAAAGTATATTCGACAGAAAGGATAAACCGTTAATTGGGGTCATTTTAAAATCGCGTTATTTATGAGTAACATCAGGCAAACGAAAGGTATGCAAACAGGAGATGCACATAAAAACTATCAGACGTATTCCATGGAGGAATTCCTCCAGGATGATTTCTTTATCCGTTCAATCGTTCAGCCGACCAGGGAATCGGAAAGCTTCTGGCGCAGGTTGATTGATGAAGAAGGAATAGATAAGGACAATTATAAGATGGCCCGTAACTTTATCCATCTCCTCCAGGTAGACCCGAAGGAAATGGTCCGGGAAGAAATCCAAGCCTTGTGGAAAAATATAGAAGACGATATCCGATATGGCAAACAGCAGAAAAAACGCCGGTTCCGTCTGCATTTCGCCGTGGTTGCATCCATAGCTGCATTGCTGGTATGTGGGGCAACTCTGTATTTTCACCCCTTTCTGCAAAAGAAAGTGATGTATGGGAGTATAGAAAATGTGCGGGCGCCGGAGGCAATGGCTGATAATATTCTGCTTATCCTGGATAAAGACGAAACGGTATCGCTCGAAGGAAAAGAAGCGAAGATCGCCTATAATGCCGAAGGGATAGCAATCAACAACCAGGAAACCGAGTGGAGGAAAGAACGGAAAAGCATAGATAAGTCGACGGCGTTCAACCAATTGATCGTCCCTCTGGGAAAACGGTCGGTATTGACATTCGCCGAAGGTAGCCGCATGTGGGTAAATGCGGGGACAAGGGTGGTTTATCCGGCTGTATTCGGCCCAACCAACCGGGAAATATATGTAGACGGGGAGGTATTCCTGGAAGTAGCCCGGGAAGAAGACCGGCCTTTTATTGTAAAGACAAAGAAGCTGAATGTGGAAGTCCTTGGAACGTCGTTCAATGTCATGGCCTATGAAAAAGATACTACCCAGAATATTGTATTAGTCTCCGGAATAGTCAAAGTCCAATCAAACCAGAACAAGAAGGAAGAAACAATCCTTGTACCCAATGAGATGTATGTATACACTCCGGATACAACCGCAATCAAATCTGTGGACATAAACGATTATATATCTTGGAAATCAGGGATCTATCAATACGAGAGCAAAAGCCTGGATATGATTATGGAACGATTGTCTCGTTACTACGGGAAGGCTATAGAATGCTCGCAACAAGTGGCCCGGCTAAAATGCTCGGGCAAGCTCGACCTGAAAGACGATATTGAATTAGTCTTGAAAGGAATCTCTCAAACCGCACCTATAGTGTGGAGAAATGAAGATGGAAGATATATTATTACTAATCAATAAATTATAGCCTATGGAATAGCCTGTCATAAAAAAACTACCGGATGATACTCGAAATATCACCCGGTACGATTCCAATTAAAAACTAAGTTAAAGAGATATTAATTAAAATCATTACAAATGTATGATAAATCCACGGAAAACAAGCTATTCGAAAGCTTTTTTTAAGAAAAAACTCAGAGTTATGAGATTAATGATACTATTCTTAAGTGTTGGAATAGGTATTTGTAGTAGTACTACACCGGCAGATTCTCAAGTTACTCAACTGTCATTGTCCTTAAAGAACAAAAGTGTTAAAGAGATATTCACGGAAATTGAGAAGAACAGCGAATACATTTTCTTCTATTATGACGATGTGTTGGATATAAATCGGAAAACCAGTCTTAATGTAAAGGATCAAACGGTAGACAAGATTCTCGATATTCTGTTTGAGGCTACAGATAATACGTATGTTATTGAAGACCGCCAGATATTTATTTCGCGCAGGATCCTGCTGGATCCCGAACACCCGACCAATAAGGCAGGAATGGCGCAGCAACAGACGAATACTATTACCGGGACAGTAACCGACGAAAGGGGTGAAGCGCTTATCGGTGTCAATGTATCTGTCAAAGGGACTACGATCGGCTCCATAACTGATCTGGATGGGAAATTCACGATCTCCCAGGTTCCAGTCAATGGACGGTTAGTGGTCAGCTATGTAGGATTCGTTACACAGGAATTAGCGATAGGTAACCGGATCACCTTCGACATCAGAATGGCTGAGGATAACCAGTCACTTGAAGAAGTGGTTGTTGTAGGCTATGGTGTACAGAAAAAAGAAACACTGTCCGGGGCTGTTACAGCGATCAAATCCGAAGATATTGTCACAACAAAAACAGAAAACCTGATCACCAATATACAGGGGAAAATACCGGGATTACTGATCCGCCAGCAAACAGGCGAACCGGGGGTATTTGACAATATGATCAGTATCCGTGGATACGGAGAGCCCCTTGTGATCATTGATGGGGTTACACGAAACCAGGATGCTCTCAAGGAACTGGCCCAACTCAATCCCGAGGATGTGGAAAACATTTCCATTCTGAAAGATGCTTCGGCGGCCATTTATGGGATGAATGCCGCCAATGGAGCCATTATCGTCACCACCAAAAAAGGAGCTTCCAGTAAAACGCAGTTCTCCTATACAGGCATGTATGGGGTGAAAATGCCTACCGGGATGGAATTGACCATGGATGCCTACAACTATATGTTGATGGCGAACGAAATGCAACGGAACAATGGCTCCGGAATGTATGCCGCCTATGATAAGGAACTGCTAGACAAGTATAAAAATAATGTGCCGGGTTATCAGGATCACGACTGGATTGATCTGACGATGTATGACATGGTTCCCCAGCAGAACCACAACCTTTCTGTACGGGGTGGATCGGATAAAGTGAAATACTTTACCAGTCTGGGGTATACGGAGGATAATGGTCTTCTGAAGAGCGATATTATGTATTATAGACGGTATAATTTTCGTTCGAATGTAACTACTGAACTGACAAAGGACCTCAAAATGAACGTCGCCGTATCGGGCAGGGTAGATAAAAGGCAAAACAAACGGGATGATTTCTGGGCTACATATAAAGCATTGATTACCAGCGAACGGGGGAAGGACTGGCATACGATGGCCAATGAAAACCATTTCTCGGTAATGGCGCCGGAGAACAAAAACCCGATTGCGTTCATTGATCCCGATATCGACGGTTACCGCCGGTGGGAAACACTGAACGGGCAGGCACAGATTGAACTTACCTATAATACTCCTTTTCTGAAAGGATTGGATTTTTCCCTGCTGACGGATTATAATATCCGCAACATCAATGAATCGTATCTGGAAAGAAGCTATAAGCTGTATGACTATTTTTCGGATCAATACCAATCTACTTACGGGACAGACCAGTATTACAACATAATAAACCTGTACGAGAAGAGTTATCTGCGCCTGATGGCCAACTATAACCACAGGTGGAACGCCCATAACCTGCAGGCGATGGTTGCCATGGAGGGTTCTATGGAACGTCTTGATTACCTGAGAGGACAACGCCGGTATATGGAGGTCTATACTCATGATATCCTGGATCAGGGGACAGCTACCTCTGCTACAAACGCGGGTAATCGGCAATACCGGCGGTTGGCTGCCTATTTCGGGCGTATCAATTATGACTATGCCGGTAAATATTTGCTGGAACTAGTGGCGCGTTATGATGGTTCGTACCGGTATGCTCCCAGTAAACGGTGGGTTCTATTCCCCTCTGTAAGCGTGGGATGGCGTTTGTCTGAAGAAAATTTCATCAAAGACAATGTGACTTTTCTCAGTAACCTGAAATTGAGAGCTTCGTATGGGGAAAGCGGGCGTGACGCCGGAGCGGCTTTCCAATATATACCGGGATATACCAGTGGTACCGACAGGGGATATATTTTTGACGAGGGTGTGTTGACAACAGGGATGTATCCTCCTGGTGTAGTGAATGATAACCTGTCGTGGGTAACATCTGAAATATCTAATATAGGTCTTGATTTTGACCTTTGGAATGGGAAACTGAGTGGTTCATTTGATATGTTCCAACGCAAGAATACGGGTATCCTGGCTACACGTATCACTACGGTTCCGAATTATTTCGGAGCTACATTCCCTGATGATAATATCAATTCAGATAAGAACATCGGATTGGAACTGAGCCTGGCTCACAGGGGGAAGATAGGAAAAGATTTTTCCTATACAGTAAGTATGAATACTACCTTTTCGCGTACCAAACGCCTGCATGTGGAAAGGGCTTCGTTCACGAGCCAGTTCGACCGGTGGAGAAACGGGAATGAAAATCGCCTGGTAGGACGTTCTCTGATCTATAAGTATGACGGACAATATACGTCAATGAACCAATACGAAACGGCTCCTTTGCTGGGAGGAACATCCGGTAACTCGCGAATGCTGCCAGGTAGTTTCCGTATCCTTGATGTCAATGGTGATGGTGTGGTCAATACCAACGACCAGGTATTTGAGAACTGGGCGTATGGAGCCCAGGGATATGTTTCGGGAACAGGAGCCAGCTCGGGTGTCAATCCCCCGTTGCAATATGGTTTTACGCTTGCAGGAACGTATAAGTCGTTCGACCTGAACCTGCTTTTCCAAGGGGCAGCGCTCTATTCGGTCAACTTTGCTTCGAACGATATATGGGGCTATGGACGGTATCCTACTTTGCATAAGAAATACTTCGATCGGTGGCATACCGCCAGTATCGAGAACGATCCGTATGATCCGGCTACTACCTGGGTTACAGGGAAATATGCTGCTTTGCGCCCGTGGGCCAGCGGCCGGCCAGGAACAACAGACAATCTGATGATCAGCTTGTTCCGTCCGATGGCCAACTATCTTCGTCTGAAGAGTGTGGAACTTGGCTATACACTCCCTGCTCCCATCCTCAGGAAAATGAAGATAGAAAGCTTGAGGTTTTATGTAAATGCAACCAATCTGTTGACATTCTGTAACCCTGAGTTGAAAAACATCGACCCTGAAAAGCAGGAAAAGGATTGGGATGCAAATTTAACCTATCCGATCATGAAGGCAATGAATTTCGGAGTCAATATTAACTTTTAATATGGGGATGACATGAAAAATAGATATTTAAAAAGTAAGCTTGCGATCGTTTCGGCATTTCTGTTGATATTAACTTCCGGATGTAATGAGTTTCTCGAAGTTGAACCGCTGGATAAGGTAAATGCCGACCAATTGCTGACCAGTGAAAATGGGTTGAAGACACTCCTGGCGAATTTGTACAATGCCGTACCGATGGAGGATTTCAATTATCGTCCGAATGAAGGTTTTTATAACCGGGGCATAGGCGATGGACGTATTGTGATGACTTCCATGTTCTCTGACGAAGCGATCCGGTCTGACGGACAGGAGGCAATAGGGCCTCCGGGAGAACGATTCAACTATTTTGATTATGCTTATCAACGGAACCGGGATGTAAGTTTATTCCTGGAAAGCATCGAAAAAGCAAAAAACAATCAGGTAATTGATGAGGCTACATACAACCGGCTGGAAAGCGAGGCTCATTTTGTTCGCGCCTATATTTATTTCGGGCTGGTAAAAAGGTACGGTGGAATACCGATCATTGAAACTGCGTTGGATGACCTGTACGTACCTGGTTCTGACAATGAAGCACTCTATATCCCCCGCAGTAAAGAGAAAGATTGCTGGGATTTTATCCTGAAAGAATGTGATAAAGCCATAACAAATCTCCCGGTAACCCTTACCGATGGCAAATTCCGTGCGAGCAAATGGACGGCTTACGCTCTGAAATCGAGAGTGGCTTTGTATGCTGCTTCTCTTGCCAAATATTGGAACAATGCTCCGTTGACGGGAGAGGCGGTGAACCAGGGATATGTGGGTATGTCGGCTACCGATGCGAATTATTTTTACGGCGAATGTATCAGCGCTTCCAAGGAGATCATTGATAAATCCGGATATTCGCTGTACATGCCTGATCCGTCAAGCCCGGCTGAGGCTGCGGCCAACTATCAGAATTTGTTCCTGACATCCAATAATGAGATTATTTTCAGTCGTACTTATATGGATGGGTCGCTTGTCTCCAATCAAGGGCATAGTTATGATGCTTTCTATAGTCCGTCACAAGCACATCCAGGTTATCTCCGGCATGGGCGCTACAGTCCTACGTTGGATATCGTGGATATATATGAGGATTATACTGACAACGGAACCGGCGAGAGTGCTAAAATTGTCACACGTACAGATGGGAAAGAAAATTATTCCGTGGGTGATCCGAATACGATTGACGTCAATGCCCCATTCAAGAAATACGAGAACTTATCCGATCCTTTTAAAGATAAGGATGCACGCCTTGCTGCCAGCATCATCGTTCCGGGCGCTATCTTCAAAAATGTACGGATCGTCATACAAGGGGGATTGATTGGAAAAAACGGAAATGTAATGGTGTATAGTGCCGGAAGTGAAGTGGGACACGATGGAGTCACTTACTATACTTATGGCGCTGCAAGCCCCACAGGTTATTCCGGTTTTGATAATCTGGGAAGAGGTTTCGAAAATTCGAACTTCTCCTGTTCCGGATTCACTGTCCGGAAGTATCTGGCAGAAAATAAAAACCTGGTGGTCGGATCGGGTACGTCAGTTTCTACTACTCCCTGGATTGATATGCGTCTGGGCGAAGTGTATCTGAACTATGCCGAGGCGGTAGTGGAAAGCGGACAGGGCGATGCCACTGCGGCCAAGGGTTATCTGAATAAGCTACGGAAAAGAGCCGGCCATACCGATGAGATCCCGCTCACACTAGCCAATGTGCTGAAAGAAAGAAAGGTTGAACTGGCTTTCGAGGGCTTGCGGTATGATGATATGTTCCGTCGTCGCGACTATCATACGTTCTTCAATGTAGGACGGCGACATGCATTGGTGCCCTTATTGGATCTGCGTGAACAGACGCCTAAATACATTTTTGTACGTGCTAATTTGTATTACGACGAACAGGTTGGCGGCCGTACCTTCAATCCGGTAGACTACTATCTGGCCATCCCAAGTACACAAACAAACCGGTTGACACAAAATCCGGGACATTAATTTATAAAAATCACTTCTTATGAAAATCCATAATATATTATTGATACTGTCTTTAACCCTTTTGTTTGGAGGGTGTGAGATTTTCCAGATGGATAACTACGACGGACCAAACGCTTCTTTTTCGGGTGGTATCAAAGATGCGGTAACAGGCGGACTGGTAGAGACAGATCTCCAGAACGGTTCTGCTATGCGAGCCTACGAATTAGGATGGCCCGAAGGTGCTCAATCCTGGGTAATAAAACAGAGCGGAGAGTTCCTGAATGAGAAGGTGTTTGCTGCCCATTACAAGATCGAGTTCATCAATTGTAATTTTTATCCTTTTGTGATTGAGGATCTGGAGATAAAAAAGGGGAAGAACAACTATGACTTCGAGGTTACTCCGTACATTCGGGTTAAAGATGTAAACATATCAAAGGCTGGCAACCAGATTGTCGCCTCCTTTAAACTCCAGGGCGGAAAACCAGAAGTGAAACTAAGCGCGATCCGTTTGTATGCATTCACCGATATGTATGTGGGCGAACAAGTGAAGTTCAGCATCCAGAACACGTCTTGCTATAAAACGTTCAGCCCTGCTGCAACGATCGATGAAAGTACGGTATATACATTAAGTATAGATGTGTCTCAATACTCCAGCGAACACTTCAAATACAACCGGAATTATTATTTCAGGGTAGGTGCTTTGGCCAGTGTTTCGGGTGTGGGTACTGTAAGGCATAACTATGCTCCTTTAGTAGTGATATCGCTCTGACATAAGATGAGGTGTGCCGGAAGGCTGCTTTTGGCACTCCTCTTTATTTACCATTAATAAAAATATGTTTCATGAAATACATATATATTTTTTTATTCCAAATGCTATCGGTCTGGATCGCATGGGGACAGAATGCGTATGAAGCCCGGCAACAACGGACGGAATGGTTCTGTGATGCCCGATTCGGAATGTTTATTCATTGGGGTATCTATGCCATCCCTGCCCGGGGTGAATGGGTCAAAGACCGGGAAAAGATTTCAACGGAAGATTATCAACAGTATTTCGATGCGTTTGATCCAGTTGACTACAACCCCAAGGAATGGGCCAAACTTGCCAGACAGGCAGGGATGAAATATGCTGTAATCACGGCAAAGCACCACGACGGCTTTTGTTTGTTTGACAGCAAGTACACCGACTACAATGCGACAAAGACCCCGGCTCGTCGTGATCTGATCAGGGAGTTTGTCGATGCTTTCAGAAGTGAAGGGCTGAAGATCGGGTTTTATTATTCGTTGATCGACTGGTATCAGCCCGACTTTCAAAGGAAAGATCAGAAGTTTGATGAATATATCGATTATATGCACAAACAAGTCGAAGAACTGGTAACAAACTATGGTAAAATCGATATCCTGTGGTTCGACTATTCGTTTGGAGAATACAGGGGTGAGAAATGGAAAGCGACCAAACTTGTTGAAATGGTCAGGAAGTATCAGCCTCATATCATCATTGATAATCGCTTAGGTGGTAATATGATGGCAGAGACTCCCGAGGTATATGCCGGCGACTTCGGCGGCCCCGAGCAGATCACACCGCCAGCTATCGTAAAAGATAATGCCGGTCGGCCTGTTCCATGGGAACTATGTATGACCATCAACAATTCGTGGGGGTATAACAAAAGCGACAACAACTATAAATCTGCCGACAATATTATCTATATGTTGGTAAATTGCGTCAGTAAGAATGGGAATCTGTTGCTGAATGTCGGTCCGGATGCAAGGGGAAATATCCCGCAAAGATCCATCGAAACACTGGAGGAAATAGGAAGTTGGATGAAAGACAACCACGACGGGATATATGGATGCGGCCCTGCCTTGCTGGACAAACCTGAATGGGGCTGGTATACGCAGAAAGGTAACACGGTTTATGCCCATATTGCCAACTTCAATGTCGGCCCTGTTTGTCTGGACAATATGATGGGAAAGGTAAAAAGCGCCACATTGCTTTCCGATGGCTCGGAAATTATACCGGGCGAGATATCCAATGTGAACACCAATGGCCCTTACGTAGGGAAGAATGATGTTTTCATCAATCTGCGGCAGGCCAGATCCATGGCTACCCTTAACAGCCCTGCCATTAAAGTGGTAAAACTGGAATTAGTGAATGACAAGTGAGAGTGTATTAATTCATACTAAAAATCTATCATATGAAATCAATAAGATATTACATGTTTGCTATTTGTATCCTGCTGTCGGCAGGGTGTAGCTCTGAGTTGAGAATAAACGGTAAAACCGGCTATCAGATCGTTATTCCGGCACAAGCTGACTCGGTGGAGATAAAGGCATCGCAACAGCTGCAACATTATTTGTTTGAGATGTCCAAATCCGAACTACCGATCGTCAGTGAAAACCAATATGCCGGGAAGTATGGTATCTACATTGGGCAGACTGAATATGCCAAAAAGCAGAATATTCCTTTCAACCAGTTGAAAGAAGATGGTTATGCCTATAAAACCAGTGATAATAACTTTGTGTTGGCAGGTGGCTCCCGGAAAGGAACCCTTTACGGGATGTATGACCTGCTTGAAACATTCGGATTCAGGAAATATACGCCTGCTTATACCTACGTCCCGAATCAAAACTCAATCACATTGCCGGAAGATATTGTTTTTATCCCTAAGATTGTTTACCGGACCACATCGTATAATGCTACCCGGAATCCCGAATATACCGACTGGCACAAATTGTCTGCGCGTAGCGAATGGGGGTTGTTCGTACATACGTTCCATACACTGATGCCTCCCGATAAATATCTGAAGACACATCCGGAATATTTTGCTTTACGCGACGGGAAGCGGTTACCTACCCAGTTATGCCTGTCCAATCCGGCGGTAGCTGATGAGTTGATCAAAAACCTGAAAGAGTTGATCGCCAAACGACCCGGATTGAAATATTGGTCGGTAAGTCAAAGCGACAACGATATGTATTGCCAGTGCGAACATTGTACGGAGTTGAACAAGAAATACGGAGGTGATGCCAAACGGAATAGCGGTTCCATGATTTATTTTGTTAATAAGGTAGCCAAAGCGTTCCCCGACAAAATGATCTCCACCCTGGCATATTGGTATACCCGCGAAGCTCCGGATAATATTATTCCCGAACCTAATGTCAACATCATGCTTTGTAATATAGAAAGTAAGCGGCACCGGCCGGTTTTTGAAACCGATACCGCCTTCTCTCGTGATCTGAAGAACTGGGGTGCGATAGCGAAAGATATTCTGATCTGGGACTATAATATCCAGTTCAGCAACCTCGTCAGCCCGTTCCCCAACCTGCATACGATAAAACCCAACCTGGACTTCTTTACCAATAACCGCGTGAATGCGTTCTTCATGCAGTCAAACAGTCAGATTGGAGGAGAAATGGCTGAACTGAGGGCTTACCTTATCTGCAAACTACTGTGGAATCCTGATGCCGACGATAATGCCATCATCGATGATTTTGTGAACGGTTATTATGGTAATGCCGGCCCTTATATCCGCCAGTATATTGATACAATGCGTGAGTCATTGTTGGCAAGCAACTTCCGTCTCGACATTTTCGGTAGCCCGGAAGCAGCAAGGGAAAGTTACCTGTCAGCCGGAATGATGGATGAGTATAACCGGCTGTTTGATAAGGCCGAGTCGGCAGTCGGGCAGGATACCGCATTATTGAGCCGTGTATGGACCGCCCGCCAGCCAATCACGTATGCCCAGATCCAGATAAGCAGGACAGAGACGGATACACCGCGAAGTATGTTCAGTCACGACAACAATGGAAAGATTGTCGTCAACCAGAAGTATGAAACCCTGTTGAACCAATTTGTCGAACGTGCCCAAAAGCAGGGTGTGAACAGGCTGCGGGAACGTAGCATTTCGCCCGACGACTATATGAAATCTTACCAACGGATATTCAACAAGATCGAGGATACGAAAAGCGCTCTCTCCCTATATAAAACGGTGACCGCGCTCACTCTACCAAGCAAGGACTACAAGGGTATCGAAGCGTTGACAGACGGAATATTCGGCTCTTATGAAGACTGGCGGGATGTCCGGTTCGACAATTGGGTAGGATATGAAGGTAACCATATGGATTTTATTGTTGATTTAGGCGAGGTAAAACCGATCAAGCATATCAATATGGACTTCTTCGATGCCAAAGATACCTGGTATCAGATGGCTTTACCCGAATATGTAACCTATGCGGTTTCGGTCGACGGCACAAACTATACCAACCAGGTAAAGGTGGTTAATCCGACAGATCCCAATGAACCCGAAAAAGATTCCATGCCGAGGGTCATTTATATACAATCGTTTGAAACCGACATGAATTGCAGCGCCCGGTATATCAAGGTACATGCCGAGAGCATACTGAAATGTCCCATGTGGCATGTAAGGACCGGAAGCCCGGTGGTCATGCATTGCGATGAAATTGTAGTGAAATAAAACCAATAGAGATCGGATATCATGAAGCCGGCTAACATTATACTTATATTCATCTTTGTCTTGTCTGTGAAAAGCCCGTTTGCAACTGCCCAGACCATAGACGGTTTTGAATATAAAGGGAATACGGATATCGGACAGAACATAATCCGTTCGGAATACCAGTTCAATGGATATACGAACTTCTGGCACGATATCTATCGTGAATGGATCCATTATGGGAACCTCTACAAAACGGTGATCCCCAATCTTGCCTACACCATTGCCCAAAGCAAGGTGGAAATAGCGGAAGATATGGGTATTCCCGGATTGTCGCTCCAGGAAGGTTTTTTCAATGAATTATCGACTACTACTTATACAGTGCTGGATCAACCTACGGTTCAGCAGTTGGAGGGGTCATTGGCAAAAAGCGACGTATTGTTACTGGTTGATCCCGGCTCGGAAACAGGGAAGGAAGTCATAAAAGGTCTTTCTTCCCATCCGGGTATGGCAAGGGGAAAATTGAAAAGCCACCAGTACGATGCCAAAGGCTTTATAGGAGTGGATGCTTTTATCCTTGAGAACGACAAGCGGAAACTGTTTGTCATCTCATCCGTCAGCCCGGCCGAACGGAATAAAGTCAAGGCGCTAATCGATTCCACCAGGGAACTGCTCGGAGAATACGATCTGCATAAAGGCTGGTTCGGAGCCAAGACACTGGTGAAGAGCGTGACGTGTACGCCCGGCCACTACCTCGACGTGATCGGTAAAGGGATGAACGAAGGGAACGACTGGTTTATCTTTGACGGATATATGGACTTCTTATCCAAAAAGGAACTCGAAGACTGGGTAAGCAAAGCCCAATTACCTGTAGCGGTGGACGTAGGAACTCCTCCCATATATGGATGCGAGAATTATGATGGCTTACAGGTACAAGGCAACTATACACGTGAAAAATGGATCAACTATGCCCATGAAAGAGGAGGGTATGCATTCAGGCAGGTATATGATACGTTAGCCACGAACCTGTCTTACGACGGGTATATCGCTTATGATGCGCGGGAAACAGGTTATGACGGGAATAAGGAACAGATCGACAATGAAAACGTTCCGTTTATATGTCCTACCCTACCGCTTCATGACGATGCCGTACCCAGCATGGTTCTCTTTACCCCGAAAGGTGCGCCGTTGACCCGGAAGCTTATGTGGGATGCAATCATGTACCGTCGGGAAGTGGCCGTATTGGAAAACGGACTCATGATGGGGCCTGACCGGTACCGCCATGCGTTGGATCTGTTGTTGCTAGACCGTGTGTTCCCGGAAGAATATTTCGGCGATAGAGTCCGCCTGCAGGCATCTGTAGATGGTTATGTACTCCGCGTGGAGGTGACAAACGGATACCCGTATGACCTTTCGGGAGAGTTTGAGGTGGTACTTCCCCCCGAACTGAACCTGAAACAAGGGCTGACCGCACCGGTACAACTACCCGCCGGCAGTACGAAGACACTACAGTTCGATATCCGTCCGCTTCCCGCAGCTATGGGAAAAACGAATCCCATCGCCTTGCATTATAAATGGGATGGGAAGAGGAAAAGCACGGCGAGTATGTTGGATCTGCCCCGTTTTATTTCAACCCATCAACTGCTTTACGGGCATACGCCGGAGGTCACTTATCCGGTGACGATCCATAACTTCTCGGATCAATCGTCGTTCCCTGTAAAGATAGAAGTGCAAAGCAGCGCTAACCCCAAGAAGATAGTGTATAAAAATACGGTGTCATGCACAGCCGGAACAGGTAAGTTCCAGGACTTATCATTCGGCCTGAAAGTTCCGCCGGGTAATTACCGGGTCAAAGTGGAAGCTTTGGGTATTACGAATATCAGCCAGTTGGGGGTAGGAGCGTCACAGGGTATCCCTACCCTCGCCGAAGTAGACCTGAACAATGACGGGATCAAGGAATACCGCTTGGAGAACGACAGCGTACAAGTCACATTGCTGGCCACAGGTGCCCGGGTGATCGAATACATTGTAAAATCAAGGAACGACAACCTGTTGTTCAAGCTTTGGCCGGAAAAACCGGAAGATGACAACCGGGCATACCGGAAACGGAGGTATTACCCGTATGGCGGATTCGAAGATTTCCTGGGACAGGGAAGCATGGAGACCCACAAGCAATACGACGTGGAAGTCATCCGGGATAAAGGCGACTATGTGCAGGTGAAGATGACGGCGGATTATTATGGGAATAAACTGGAAAAGACATTTACCCTTTACGGTAATTCGCCGCTGTTGGAAGTCCGCTTTGCGCTTACCTTCAAAAACCCGGAAGCCAATGTGATCGGCCCGCAACCCATTCTTGAACTGGGAGCCAGGCACTGGACTGAAGATGTGTTCACCGTCCCGGAGAAAGAGGGTTTCCAGGAATTCGTCATGGATCCTGAACGCTCCTACGGCCGGGTGATCTACCTGAAGGAAGGGTGGAATGCCGGATACGATACAAAGGAAGATGTTTCGTTTATCGGCGCCTTCCCCGTTACCGAACCATTGTTCCTTCATTTGTGGATGAACCATCCGAGGAACAGGGATGCTAATCACTACTATGTGGAATTCCAACCCTGGACGCCGATTTACCAGCAAAGCACCATGTACTTCACTTACTACATGTGGGGTACCGGAGGCCATTGGAAACAGGGAGTTGAGGAATTACGGAATCGGAACCTGATATCTACAGAACCACAATAACAGAATAGGTATGAAAAGTCTTTATAAACATTTAAGAAAAGCAGGATCCGTATTCCTGCTGGCAGCCATGTGCGTATGGCCTGCCGACGCCCAAAAAGGAAGGGAAAGCGGGAGCCTTAATATCTCGGGGATCGAGATGGGCTACCCGCATCCCCAGATACCCTACTATCATTTCAAAGCCGACATCGAACTGCCGCAACCTTCGATTATCGAAGTGGAAGCAGCAGTGGATGGGCATGTATTGAGAGCGGTAGACCTTCACAAAGAAGGCCATCTGGGTAACCCCAACCATCCTCCCTTGTCGGAACGCCCGCCTTCTGGAACCAGCGTGTCGCAGGATGTTACTAATTACCGGAAATTCAGTATCGTTGGTTGGGTCAAATGGCAACCCGGACAGGAATATGATGTCCGTATCTCCGTACGCCTGAAAAAGGATGTCCATGCAACCAACAAAGATGTGATCGTCAGCGCAAGCCGGAAAGTCAAAGCGCCGCAGGGTACTGAGGTATTCAGTGACCGGTGGAAGAGTTACAAATCGGTGATCGTCAGTGAAACGGGCGGGATCAACCGAACCGGCGAACCAGTAGAGGTTCTGCTTGCGTTCTACCCTGACGAAGCACAACAGCTAACGCGCGACATACGTGTGGTATCGGTAGATACCGAGACGCATGCGATCAAAGAAGTAACCTCCCAGGTATACGACGTGCAGGAATATCTGAAAGAAGACGACCTGGCTCCCGATGAGGATGGCAAACCCACCCGGGAGGTGCCGTTGTGGCTGCCTACCGTCACAGCCAGGGTGGCTTTCCTTGCCGATGTCCCGGCGAAGACAAGCCGTGTCTTCCTCGTATACTACAACAACCCGGATGCGATGGTGAAGCCTTATCATTCCGATCTGTCGGTACAGGGGGATGCTCCCGGACTGCAGATTGAAAACAGCGCTTACTCCATCGCTTTGCATACCAACTCGGGGCATCTCGATCAGGTCACATTGAAGAGCAAGCCTGATTTCCCATTCTTCCACCGGCTGGAAACAAATGGAGCCGTCCACTGGAATCCTGATATCTATGTACCGCCTTCGGCTTGGACACATACGGCCGACTGGAAACAACCGAAAGGCATGAAAACAATCTCCGGTCCTGTAATAGCTAAAGCCGAGTTCTGGGATAACCTCCGCGGAGTGCCTGAAGTAGATGCTTCCGTACGGTATGAATTTTATCCCGGTGTTCCTTATTTTATCACATACACGGCTATGCGGATCAATGAAACAGTCCAGTGCCTGGCTCTTCGTAATGCCGAGATGGTGTTTAAACGCGAACTGATCACCCATGCCGCCTGGTATGATATCATCAGGGACTCTGTCTTTGTATACGACATAAGGGACATACCCGACCTGACCGACATCAAGATGGAGGCGGATGTCCCGTGGATCATTTTCTTCAACAAGGAAAAAGGACTTGGCTTTGCCGGTATCCAGTTGGGATATGATAACAGTGGCATCGAATCGGCGCCACGGTTGCTCAATCCGTTCTTTTATATCACAACCGGGCCTTGGGTGTATTGGGCGCGCGGGCTTTCCCATCCTTTTGTTTCGGCCAATATGCAACAGGTGATACCGGCATTGAAAGGGAATGTTTTTTCCGAGAAGTGGGCATTCCTTGTCTACCGGATAGACGACCAAAACCGTCCTCATGCTCCCGTCCTTGAATGGGAAAAACGGCTCACACAGCCGTTGAGGGTACAGATTGTGGAAGAAGTAGACCAGCGTGTATCTAAATCATTACAGGAAGTCTTTATGGATGAAGGTAAAAGTGGTTGGGAAGGAAGAGGCACCAAAAAACACGAATGACGTTTCAATAGACTATGAAAGATGCGAGGATGTGACAACCGCCACATCCTCTTTTTTGACAAAACAAGCTACATCCAACTGCAAAAACGCCCCCCCCATTTTTGTATACTATAACTACTTGATTTCTACTACCCTTATATACCATGCCTATTACATGCCTAAATAGCACCTATGCCAAACCTGTAATAAACTCTCGCTATGCTGATAGACCGTTCTGTCTCTGTGTACATAGCAGCAGATGCGTGTATTGCACGAAGTGGATAGCCGTAAATCTTTATAGTGAAACAAATGTCATATAACCGGCGGCAGGTGGTCTCGCTTTTTGATTCCCTGAATGTCTTCCGTACCCTTTGCCTTAGCAGCCTTTTTTTATTGACCTTAGAAATACTTATATCCTAAGATAGTATTTCTTAAGTGGGAAATCCTGGCTTGAGAAAGTCGGGACTTTTGCGTAGAAAAAGAGGATGAGTCGTTTTGACACACCCTCATTTCTTCCGGGAAAACAGCAAATAAAAAACTAATAAACAAATGGAATCCGTCATCTCAGTTTAGAATTTCGCAAACAAGCCCGCATTGATGATGCCATTGTACCCGAATCCGGCTTCAACATACAAGCCGAATTTGTTTCCTAGTTGAACACCTAATGGGGTAACCTGGAAATTAAAAAACGGATTGTAATCGGTCGATACTTTTCCATACTCCTTTACTTCCTGCCTGTTAAGCGTCAGTCCGGCACCAGCAAAACCATACAGCCTGAAATTCTTCGTGTATAGATACTTATACTCTACTTCGGGGGCAAATGTGAAATAATTGTTTGTGGATGTTCCTGTTTTACTTCCATTGAAATTAACATCCGATTTAAGCAGGCTATAGGCAAAAGTAGAGCCCAGTGATAACCGTTTATTCAAACCATACCTATATGCCAGCGTGAAATTTCCTGGTGTCTTCTCGTTCGATACAGAATAGTTACCCCCGGTCAGACTGGTGCTTAGGAGATCAGAATATGTACTGATGAGTTCGTTACTACTTAAGAAACCTACACCTCCTCTTAATTCATTTTTCTTAAAATCCGAATCAGATCCTTTTGCGAACGCTGCTGTTGCCGTGAGTATTCCCAATAGGCAACCAAAGAAAACTTTGTTCATAACATTATAAAATTAAACGGTGAATAAATACTATTAATTAGCTAAACAGCATGCTGAATGGTTAGTACTCCCACTTGTATAAGTGATGAGTGAAGTACTTAATAGCTGGCAAAGTTAGAGGGGGTGGGTTATAGGGTAAATCCGGATAAAACAAAAAAGTCGGATAACGTAAAAAGAGGAGTATTTTTTAGGAGGAAAAAATCCGAATCCGTCATTTAATAAAGCGTAACAGCTCAGTTATGGGCGAAAATAGACTGTGTTTTTGAGATTAAGAATATATTTCATATTTTTGCGATGGTCAAGTAAGAAGGGATAAGAGGCTTTTCCGGATTGTGACTTAAGAATGCCAACTTACAAATTGTAGCAATAAACGCCAAATTGCCCGCCAGTCGATTGTACGTATTTATATCTCTGATCGAAGGTGATATATCTGTGACAAAAATCTGTCTTTTTGTTAAAAAATCTCATGCAATACTTAATACCAAATTATGGATACGATTATAAATACCAAAATTGGATATGTCTTCTTCTTGCTTTCTGTCACTACATTTTGTATCACATCTATCTGGTTCATCCACAAAGACTTTGCATTGCCCCGTAAAGTCTGGTGTTTGATGATCCTGGTCTATTTTGAGGAGCTGGTATTACAGGCTGTCTTTACTTGGCACCTCCAAATGCCTATTCCCCGGCCACTTGGCATTCTTAAGCTGATTCCAACCAGCGGTATCTCTTATATGTGTTTCCTCAGTCTGACTGATCCCGGCAGAATCACTAAAAAATTTTTAGCCCGCCATCTGATTCCTTTTTCTTTTTTTCTGTTAATCACCTTTATCGTTGACTATTTTTATGGTTGGAGGACTGATTTGAGAACAATCCCCGATTATGTCCGGAATTGGGGGGACCTGTCAGTCCTATTTATTTTTTTTACTACCTTATACCTTATTGTATATCTCACTTGGGTGCTCTATCACTTGATTACTGGTTATCGGGACTACTGCGAACTGCTTGAATCCGGTTATTCGCCTGTAAATCCGATTAACCGTAAAAACATGCTATCACTCATCTGTGTGCTCTGTTTTCTGTGTGTGTATAATCTGTTGGGAATAGTAACAGACAATCAAGTCTTTACAGTCACCTATGTTTTTATTGTCCCTGTCCTTCTCTTCTATTTTTATTCGTTTGGGATAGAATATATCCAAATACCTCCAGCAGGCAATGATGATTTGGCAGATGATTTCTTTGCAGTCGGAAATGTAGAGCCCACTGAAGATACTGGGTTTTCCGATGTCTCCGACAAATACGCAATACTGAAAAAAAAGATACTGAAATATGTGGAAGAAGAGAAACCTTATCTGAACAAGGATCTGAAGTTGCAGGATTTGGCTTTTGCCCTGAATACGAATCGTTCATACATTTCACAAACACTGAATCAGGCGTTTGATACAAATTTTTATGCTTTTATCAATACCTATCGTGTGCAACACGCTGTAAAACTGATGCAGAAAAAGCCCGGGCGGGTGGTCGAATATTATGCAGAGAAGTCAGGCTTCAAATCCCGGAGTGTCTTTTTTACCGAATTTAAAAAAGCAACCGGCTATACGCCTTACCAATACACCTCCCTGTTAAAAATGAACGAAGAGCTGTGAAATTTGACTGATTCGGATTTTTCCACACAAAACATACACCTGTTTTTACTTATCCGGACACCTTTTTCCCCAGCGAGATTAAATGCAGTCTTTGTTTTCATCCGTATATGTAGTTTTGCAGACGCACCTTTTTTATGTAACTGGTTAATCAGGCATGAAAATGAAATCAGTATATGCAGGTAACAGGAAAACAAAAATTTAATAGCATTTCAATTATGGCATTATTAGCATTGACAGCAGTAGCACCCTGTTCGATAAATGAACAGATATACGAACAGACTATAGCCGACTATATCCAAACGGATCAGTATGGCCAATGGATGGATTTGGGTTTCATCGTCCTTTCGATGAAAACAAGAGCTTGTACCACAACAGAAAGCATCCGGATACTTCTTAAAAACAGAGAAAAGGAAAGAAGTGAAGCAATCGCCGCAGAAGAAGCTATTTTGCTTAACATGAAGTTGCAGATGGATAATAGGATAAAATCCGGTAACATTAGTGGAATTATCAAAGAAATATATAAAACGAATATTGACTTTTCGAAACAAAGGATTGAGGCGTTGAGAAAAGCCAATCCTTCCGAAATCGGATTGTATAAAGGATTGGATCCGAATATGCTACTGGGTATTTATGTAACATGTAAATACAGAATCAGTATCCAATGGGGAAATGCCCACCAGGAACAACGGGAAACATTCCTGTTGACACCGGATGGGAGGAAAGTGATCGGAAAAGATAAACAGGAAAATGCAGAAGAACAGCCGTTTAAGTTTGTGAAAACGGAACTCTCTAAATATTATGGCATCGAATTGACATAAAAACGATCGGGACAATCCGAGTAGTGCTGCACTACGAAAGTGAGCATGGAGCGGGTTTCCTGCCTCATCTCTCAGGATGCCGTTCTCTGCCCTTAGGAGGTGTAAGGAGGGATCTCATTCGGTTTTGTGTCCAAACAGCATCGTAACAATCCACAACAGTACGATAGCCCCAATGATAGCTGTGATGAGGCTTCCTATCAAGCCATAGGCAGCGATGCCCAACAATCCGAGGATCGCTCTTCCTAATATCCCTCCGATAATACCTATTACCATGTTCACTACTAATCCAAATCCATGACCTTTGGTAATTTGTCCGGCAATAAATCCGGCGACAAGGTTAATCAAAATAAATCAAATAAAATTCATTATATTACTGTTTTTAAATAATAATAACAAATAAATATATTTTAATTATTGTATCATTGTGATTTGTTAACGCATATTTAACGTATTTCCATGAAAGCCGGCTGTTTGTATAGATACCTCGGTACGAAGGCTTATGGCACTCCACGCATAGTGTAAAAAATGCGTATGCTACCGGATACAGTTCGTGTTTATCCTCTTTTTTTTCGTTTTTACCGGAGAGTGTATGTGCTTTTTGCCAATTTATGTCAACTTTGTATAAGAGAGAGACTTTGTCAGTCTGCGTTAACGAGGAGTTACTATATATGAAAAATAAGAACAAGATGGAAAAACAACTATCGCCGGACAACAAAAGCAAATCCGGACAATTGGATCGTCGTGATTTTTTGAGAGTAGGTGTAGGGCTCAGTGCCGCAGTGATCGCAGGCAGTGTTTGCGGTTGTACAATGAATACCGGTAAGGGAAAGCTGCAGGATGCCGCCGCAGTTGGTGAGGCGATGAAGGGGATGGTCTCGAAAGTGTATTTCTCCAGGGACATATCTGCGGCAAGTCTTATCCGTATGTACGAAGTGCTGGGACGGAAGGCCTCCGGCAAGGTGGCTATCAAGCTGAGCATGGGTGAACCGGGTGGACAGAACTTCCTGCAACCGGCATTAGTAGCCGATCTGGTGCGTCAGTTGAACGGTACCTTTGTTGATTGTAACACCGCTTATGGAGGCAATCGTGCCACTACAGAACTACATCTGAAAGCTGCCGAAGACCATGGCTTTACCGCCATCGCTCCCGTAGATATCATGGATGCCGAAGGTGAAATGGAATTGCCCGTTACCGGTGGAACGCATCTGGATAAGGATATCGTAGGTGTCGGTTTTGCCAAGTACGGTTTTACGGTAAACCTTTCCCACTTCAAAGGCCATGCAATGGGCGGCTTTGGTGGCGCCCTCAAGAATATGTCTATCGGCATCGCCTCCTCCAAAGGGAAGGTGTTGATACACTCGGCTGGGGAAAGCCTTACCGACTGGGGCAATCCTGAACAAGATCATTTCCTTGAATCGATGGCCGAAGCGGCCCAGGCAGTTGCCGCTTATTGCGGCGAAAAGATCGTTTATATCAGTGTGATGAACAAGCTGTCCGTGGATTGTGATTGCGACGACCATCCGGCCGATCCCCAAATGGCTGATATTGGTATCCTGGCTTCGCTTGATCCCGTTGCCTTGGACAAGGCTTGTGTAGACCAGGTCTATGCTTCGACCGACCCGGGCAAAGTGCACCTGATCGAACGCATGGAATCACGCCATGGCATCCGCATCCTCGAACATGCCGAAGCGCTCGGAGTGGGAAGCCAACAGTATGAATTGGTTACGATAGGCTGATTGCCCTTTTCATGTGCGGCCAATCCGGCCGGCAACAGGAAGGCACGCCGCAATGCCAGGGTAATGAGGTGTGTTTTATAAGGTGTGAAATGATAATATGTACTTCCGATAAAGATAAATTAATAATCCTTTTGGGCGGATTCGTTGTCTGTCTCGTACAAAGCATTTACATTTGTTGGAAATCAAAGGCAACGGATGAAAAGGTTTTTTGGGGTTATACTTGCAATGTTGATTGTTTTCCCGACGGTTTCGGCTGAACGGAAGAAAGTAGGACTTGTACTGGGCGGCGGTGGTGCCAAAGGAATGGCTCATATCGGCGTGTTGCAAGTGCTGGAAGAAGCAGGTATTCCGATAGATTATATTACCGGTACCAGTATGGGCGCTATTGTGGGAGGACTGTATGCCATCGGGTATTCGCCTGCCGAGATAGACAGTATGGTGGCCTTGCAGGATTGGATGGCGCTGCTGAGCGACAGGGTGGAACGTACCAGCCAGTCGTTTCCCGAAAAAGAGAACTCGGAACGATATGTGGTTTCCCTCCCTTTCGGCATGGAAAAGAAAGACCGCCTGCCCGATGGGGTGATCCGTGGATTGAACCTGCAGAACCTGTTCTCCAACCTTACTATCGGTTATCATGATTCCGTGGATTTTAATTCCCTGGCTGTCCCCTTTGCCTGTGTGGCTGTGGATGTGGTGGCGGGTAAAGAAAAGGTGTTTCACCACGGAAGCCTGCCTGTGGCTATGCGGGCCAGTATGGCTATCCCTGCTGTGTTCACGCCCATACGTCTTGACAGTATGGTGCTGCTCGACGGTGGACTGCTCAACAATTATCCGGCTGATGTGGCCCTTCGTATGGGCGCCGATATCCTGATCGGGGTGGATCTGGGGACCAGCGACCTCAAAGACCTTGACAAATTGAACAACACCAGCGATGTGATCGGTCAGATCATCGCCCTCCTTGGGCACGACAAATACAGCGTCAACAAAGATACCACCGACCTTCTCATCCGCCCCAACGTATCCCCTTACACGGCTGCGAGTTTCTCTACTGCTGCTATCGACACGCTGATCCGTCGCGGCGAACAGGCTGCCCGCCTGCAATGGAACGACCTGATCGCACTGAAGGAAAAGATTGGCATGGCGCCCGACGAACGACCGGTTGCCAATCGCAATCCACACCCGGTCGGGATGAATGAAGCTTTCCCCATCCGTAAGATCAACTTCGAGGGCGCTGATCCACGGGACATGAAATGGTTGTTGTCGATTACCGGCTTGAAAGCGAACAGTATGATCACTGCCGACCAGTTGCAGAGTGCCATGTCTATCGTGATCGGTACCGACGCTTATTCGCAGGTGAGCTACAAACTGACGGGGGAGGAACAACAAGACCTGGTACTTGCCGTACAGGAGAAACCCATCAGTTCGCTCAATGCCGGTATCCGCTTCGACTCAGAAGAACTTGTAGCCGTACAATTGAATGCTACGCTCAATTATCGCAGCCGGTATCGCTCCAAGCTGGCCTTTACAGGGCGGATCGGCGAACGCACGTCGGCCCGCCTGGATTATTCCATCGGGCCTAACCTGTTGCGCAACATGGGGCTGTCGTATATGTTCACCTATCACGACCTCAATGTCTATTACCGGGGTCACAAGTGGGTTAACACCACCTACCGCCGTCAACTGGTAGAGCTGGCTTATTCAGACATGAACTGGCTCAGCTTCCGCCTCAAGCTGGGCGGGCGGTTCGAATACTACGACTACAACGACTTTCTCTATGCTGAAGATGTTCCGATCGATCCCGACGGGCCACAAATATATAATAAGAAAGGCGAACATTTTTTCAACTACTTTGCCGAAGCACAGTTCGAAACGATGGACCGTCGCTACTTTCCCCGGAAAGGCGTCTCCCTGAGTGCAAACTATACCGTATATACAGACAATTTTGTGTCGTACAAAGGGCATACGCCTTTCGCTGCATTGGCGCTCGACTTCACGGCTGTGTTGCCGCTTAACTCACACCTCAGCCTGTTGCCCGCTTTCTCGGGGCGTGTCATCACCGGTCATGATGTAGCCTATCCGTACATGAATGCAATGGGTGGCGAGATGCCCGGTAAATACCTGCCGCAACAGCTCCCCTTCGCCGGGATCAACCATGTGGAACTGGCCGATCATACACTGTTGGTCGCCAGCCTGCACCTCCGCCAGCGGATCGCCGGGAAACATTACGTGTCGTTGATCGGCAATTACGGTATGCAGGAGGATGATTTCTTTTCCATCCTGAACGGCCGGCACCTCTGGGGAGGTCGCCTAGGATATGCCTTCGACAGTGTGGCGGGGCCGCTGGATGTGAATCTCGGTATGTCGAACCGAGTCAACAGTGTGCAATTCTACCTCAACCTGGGGTTTAGTTTTTAAGTATAGCTATATGCCTGTGTACGCCTTAATCCTATCGGCTATATTTTGCTTAATAGAGCCGAAGAAAAAGTCAGAATCATACATGTGGAATTTACCTAAAACCGGCATGGGTGAAGTATAGCTGGCTTCATCAATGCCAGTAATTATCAGTATACCGTTTGTCTGGTCGACGGTGGCCCCTACATACTTGTCGACAAATGCTACTGTCCCATTCAAGGAGACAATGGATTCTTTATTGTCTTCTTTGGGTGCAGGAGCTTCACTTCTCGTCCATGTAATCGGGTTAGTGACAATGGAGCCAGCCTCATAAGTTCCAAAATTCAGGTAAACCTTGCTGGCAGCTTCAGACTCTGAAATGGAATTCCATGACATGATCACATGCGTATCGGTGGGCGTTTCCGAGAATTTCAGGCTTGCATTCTTTGCAATATGCGCAGCTGTTACATTGATCCCAATGGCATATGTTGCAATGTGTTTTTGATTGTACTGTTTATACTCTTCGTGTCCCAAAAAGGTAGTAGTCAATTCGCGTGCCATGTGCGAACCCTGCGAATGCCCTAAAAGGATAAACGGACGTTCCCCTTTGTTTACGTATTTAACGAAATAATCGAAAGCGGCAAATATATCCTGACGGGGAATGGAATCGGCATACACAGGAAACATGCTTGCATCCAACGTAGGCAACACCTGAAAGCTTACCTGGCGGTAGTATGGCGCAAACACATTCCCATTCGGTTCTACAGCCAGTCCTATTTTGCTATACCAATTCTCAGCACTTTCCTTTATGCCCGGGCTTTCGAGGGTTACAAACGGCCGGTCGGCAGGATCATCTCCACTGGGTAGCGTGGGGTATATCAGAAAAATATCAACCGCTTTATTGGGGTTATTGCTAAAACGGAACCAATTGTTGGTATTGGCATAATCGGTGTCGCTTAGTTTCAGCGGTTCGCTGTTGTCAACAAAGTTGTCATCTTTCGAGCAGGCGCTCACCAGCATTGCGACGCATGCAATGGCAAGAAAACGTACAATTCCCTTTTTCATTTTGATAATCCCTGGTATGTGTCGGGCGCAACTGTTAATGGGGGGTGAATGTGTTGATTTTATCTGCCATACTAACAGACAGATAAGTGCGGTAAAAATAGAACGGGAAGGAAAGAGGGGTGTACCGGATTGTAAAAAAAAACTACCAAAAAGTAAAAAAAACCATCGTTAAGCCACGGGAAGCTTTGCCGTTGCGCATTTGCTTGGGCGTACAACCGTATGCGTTCAGGAAAGAGCGGTGGAATGAGGTGGCAGACCGGAAACCGCTATTGACGATTATCTGGCTGACGGGAATATCAGTTTCTTCAAAAAGCAAGCGTTTGGCTTCTTCCAACCGGTAGGTTTGTACCAGTTGGCTAAACGATGTGCCAAAGCCCTCGTTAAAAACCCGGGAAAGGTAGCTGCGGTTGAGCGGCAGCACTACTGTAACATCCACCAGCTTAAAATCCACCCGGAGGTAGGGGCGCTCGCGTTTCATCCACTCCTGCACGGTAACCTTGTACAGGGGCAGTTTTTCTACAAACGTATCTTCCTTTATCTCCACTACCTTGGCTGCTGTCGGAGGCCATTCGGCAGCTTCGGCCTGTTCCTCGTTCATGGTGTTTCTGAAAAAACCTTCGGGATAAGGATTTTCGTGAAATAGCCCGTGGTATAACGCGAAAGAAAACACCGTGATACCCAGGAATTGGTGTACCACAAATATCGCAGATGTGCCCACAAACATCAACAGCAGGTAGTTGCAGAGTATGCCGTATAGCCCTAACTCAAAGTAATGTAACCACGTAATACCCATCTGCTCGGATGAGGAGTACTGTTCCCTGCACCACTTACGGTATTTGGCCTGATAACGGAATACAAGGCTGTGCATGGTGATCAGGTAGCCCATCTCAACCAAAAATATCACCGGGCGAAACCAAACGTTGAATTCCCCGGCATGTGCCCAAAAGTCGGCAGGACCCGTCAGTTTCGCTACAGGCTTTCCAAGTAGCGCCACCGGCACAAGGTAGCACAGGAGCAGGCATAGGTAGGTCAGGAACAGCAGCCCGG
Source organism: Tannerellaceae bacterium (assembly GCA_031555505.1). Taxonomy (GTDB): domain Bacteria; phylum Bacteroidota; class Bacteroidia; order Bacteroidales; family Tannerellaceae; genus JAJDIA01. Next base: position 50,190 of record JAVBUH010000005.1, on the reverse strand, counting down.
CACGTTTCCAGGTAATCCACCCCGGCCGCATGACTTCAATAATATAGGGCAGGATGATAAACACGAAAAAGACGCCTATAAGCAGGGTCGCCGGTGAAAAGAAATCACGGCTGACAAACAACATGCTACCGGTAAGCCTGCTGTACAGTTGGAACGCATATAATAGTCCGTTCAGCAGCAGGATGCCTCCGAGGAGACGTCGCGACCGGTTGGCACCCGCCCGTAAAAACAACAACGATGCACCGCCCCAAAAGAGCATGCAGGCCATGGAGTTTAGTATGAGCAAAAGAAGTGGCATAAGGTAACGTTCGAGCTACAAAGATAACGCTTACTAATCAAATTTCACCAAATTTTGCCTAATCCGTGTTACCCTGTGTGCTAATGGTGGACATTTGACAACCCCCCTTTAGAACTCTTTTCGTAAATATGACAAAATAATCCATCGAAACGGATGGCGCCGGCCTGGGGAAAAAGAGTACCTTTGGCAGATCAATTCTAATCCGATCCGTTATGCATGCAGATACCCTTCCCTTCCTTCGTGAGTTGACAGAGAATAACGACCGTGTATGGTTCCAGGCGAACAAAGAACGGTACGACGTCTTACGTAAATCGTTTGCCGCCGACGTACAGGCGCTGATCGACCGTATCGCCCTTTTTGATCCGGAAATCGCAGGGATGGAGGCGAAGGATTGCCTGTACCGCATCTATCGCGACATCCGCTTCTCGCCCAATAAGTTGCCGTATAAGAACTATTTCTCGGCTTATATCTGCAAAGGCGGACGTAAAAGCCTGTATGGCGGATACTACTTCCATGTCGAACCGGGCAATATCATCCTCTCGGGCGGCATCTGGATGCCCGAACCGAAGTTGCTGAAGAAACTCCGACAAGATATCTACGACCAGATCGACGAATTTACCGCCATGCTGGAGTATCCTCCCTTCAAACGCATTTACCCCGGCCTTGAAGGGGAGATGCTGACACGTATGCCGGCCGGCTTCCCTGCCGACTCCCCATATGGCGAGATCCTCCGGCACAAAGATCTCAGCGTCATTTCGCACAATCCGGACAGCTTCCTGCAGCAACCCGACTGGATGGACCGTGCCGTGGAGGCCTATCAGTTGCTCCTCCCTTTCAACCGCTTCCTCAACTACACGGTAGAAGAGTACCTGGGACAGGTGTAACCTACGTCCGGAAGCATTATTCCCCCGCGTGTTAATTATTGATAAAATTTTTATTTTCCGGCTGAAATATGCAACAGCCGTAACGATTTATCGTCTTTTAATATAAAGTGACGAAAGAGAATTTATTGTCTTGATTATCTTTATAAACAGTGATTTAAAGATGCCTGTACTGTAAGTTTGTAAGGAGGAAGCTGGCCTGCGATGAACATTTGGTTATAAATTGTAAGTTTTTAGTCTTGTTTTGCTTTTTTGTCGGCGGACTTAATTGTTAAATATGCTAATATCACTTACGATATGTCACTAAATGTTTGTTTATTACCTGAAAACATCCCTACTTTGCGTCATAATTACATTATAACCTCTAAATAATCAGTAGTATGAAATTGAAAGTATTTGCAAAAATCGTTCTGGCTCTTGTGTTTGTGTTTATGGCAAGTATGGCTGTACAAGCCGTAACTCCCAAGACCTACTTGTATGATACGAAAGAAGAAAACGGCAAGATCATTTCCAAAGTGATATTTTCACAGGAAAATAACACCCTGACTAAAGAAATGAAATACGAATTCACGTACCACGCAGACGGTAAGGTAGCCGAAAAAGTGGCCTATCGTTGGAACAAACGCAACGAACAATGGGATCCGTTCTATCGTAGCACGTTTACGTACAACGAATCCGGAGAAATCATCAACAACTATGGCATGTGGAACGGTAAGGCAAAAGACTATAGCCTCAACAGCCAGCAGTTGCTCATCCCCTCTTCAGGATACGATACCATCTTCTCATAAGGCAAGACAGGAAACATTAGTTAAAAATGTATATATCGAAAATGGCGTACAGTCCGTGAGGATGCACGCCATTTGCTTTTTATGCCGGTTGGTGCCGATGCGATTAGGGACCCTGAACCGTCTTGCCAAACCGGGTATCAGTCCGTGATGATCTGTTCCAACTGGGAGAGGTTCCGCTCGATCTCTTCGCTGGAGAGCGAGTAGTTGGTGAGGTCGCCGGCCAGGTACTGGTCGTAGGCCGCCATGTCGATCAAGCCATGGCCCGAGAGGTTGAACAGGATTGTACGCGCTTTGCCTTCTTCCTTGGCCTGTTGTGCTTCGCGGATAGCGGCGGCGATAGCGTGGGATGATTCCGGGGCGGGGATGATCCCTTCGGCAGCGGCAAACAGGGTGGCTGCCTCAAAGGTGTCGAGCTGTTTCACGTCGGTGGCTTCCATCAGGCCGTCTTTCATCAGCTGGCTTACGATCGATCCGGCGCCGTGGTAACGCAATCCGCCGGCATGGATATTGGCCGGGGAAAAGTTGTGTCCGAGTGTAAACATCGGCAGGAGTGGGGTGTAACCGGCTTCGTCGCCAAAGTCGTATTGGAACTTTCCGCGCGTCAGCTTCGGGCACGAGGCCGGTTCGGCAGCCACGATGCGAATGTTTTTCCCTGCTGTCAACTTGTGTCGCAGGAAGGGGAAAGTGATACCCGAGAAGTTGGAACCGCCACCGAAGCAACCGATCACCACATCGGGGTATTCGCCGGCCATTTCCATCTGTTTTTCAGCTTCGAGACCGATCACGGTCTGGTGTAGCATCACATGGTTGAGCACGCTGCCCAGCGTATATTTGCAATTGGGCGTCTGCATCGCCAGTTCTACGGCTTCCGAGATAGCCGTACCGAGGCTGCCCTGGTAATTCGGATGCTCGGTCAGGATCTTGCGGCCGGCTTTGGTGCTCATGCTGGGTGAGGCGATCACCTGTGCGCCGAAAGTCTGCATTATGGAGCGGCGGTAGGGTTTTTGGTGATAGCTCACCTTTACCATATACACAGCCAGCTCCAGTCCGAAGGCCTTGGCGGCGTAGGAGAGGGCGGCACCCCATTGTCCGGCGCCTGTTTCGGTGGTGATATTGGTTACGCCTTCCTTTTTGCAGAAGTAGGCCTGTGCGATGGCTGAGTTTAGCTTGTGCGAGCCGATTGGGCTCACGCTTTCGTTTTTGAAATAGATATGTGCCGGGGTGTCGATCGCTTTTTCCAGTCCATAGGCACGTACCAGCGGGGTGGGACGGTAGTTCTTGTACAACTCGCGTACTTCGTCGGGGATGGCGATCCAGGCGTCGGTCTGGTTCATTTCCTGATGCACCAGTTCTTTGGCAAACAACGGATAGAGATCTTCCGGGTTCAGCGGTTGTTTGGTTTGCGGGTTGAGCGGGGGAAGGGGTTTGTTCTTCATGTCCGCCACGATATTATACCAGGCTGTGGGTATGTCTTTTTCTTCCAGTAAAAACTTTTTTGTACTCATATCGTTATATATGGATTACATGTTAATGCTATTTGGGGTAAAAATCTTACAACTTGGCGGCAAAGGAACAAATAATATTTCGTTTATCAAATTGGAGATTATAAAAATGTCTAACTTTGCCGCCTCAGTGATAACCGATTATATATACATTACAAACCCCTGAATGATGAGACGGATCCTATTCTTCCTGTCCTTGTGTTGCCTGCTGTTCCCGGTCAAGGCACAAAAAAAAGATTTTTCGTATACTTTTTATGGTTTTGTGCGGGGCGACCTGTTCTACAACAGCCGCGCGGCAGTGGCACCGGTAGACGGTAACTTCTTCCTGTATCCGATGGATGAGCGCATCGACGCTTCCGGACGGGATATCAACGCCTCGCCCAACGGTAGTTTCTATACCTTCACCACCCGGCTGGGATTGGATATGAAGGGGCCGGCAGTTGGTTCGGCACGTACGTCGGCTAAGATCGAGACCGACTTTGGTGGTTTTTCGGCCAGCACCACCATGCTGCGTATCCGCCAGGCCTGGGTGGCGCTCGACTGGGAGAAGAGCCAGTTACTTATCGGGCAAACGTGGCATCCGCTCGTAGGAGATGTGATGCCGGATGTATTGAGCCTTTCCACAGGGGCTCCTTTCAATCCCTTCAACCGTAGCCCGATGTTCCGCTACCGCCAGCATATCGGGAACGTACACCTCACGGCTGCTACGATTTGGCAATTGCAATATACTTCGCCGGGCCCTGCCGGAGCGTCGGAAGACTATATCAAGAACAGTTGCGTGCCCGAACTCTTTCTCGGCGCTGATTTCATTGCGGGACGCACCATTGTAGGCGCAGGTGCTTACCTTATCTCACTCGCTCCGCGTACAGTGTCTGAGTTGAATAGTCAACTCTATAAAGTACATGAACGCGTGACTGGTCTTTCTTACGAAGCCCACTTCAAATATACCGCAAAGAACTATATGGTGGCCGCCAAATCAATGATACACGAAATGACCGATCATACCGCTACCATTGGTGGCTACGGCGTGAGTCGCGTGACGGATGAACTATCCGGCAAACAGTCCTACACACCTTTTCGCCATTCTTCTTCCTGGGTGAACTTCACGTACGGGACGAAATGGAAAGCAGGTTTCTTTGCCGGCTATACCAAGAACCTGGGTACATCTGATGAATTGCTCAGCACTTCTCTTACCCAAATTTACGGCCGGTCGCTTAATATCGACCAGGTGTATACTGTTAACCCCAGTTTCTCATACAACTTGCCCCACTGGCGTTTGGGTGTGGAGTATTGCCTTACCACAGCCTATTACGGAACGATTAATACGCGGAACGGAAAGGTGAACGATACCCATGCCGTTACCAATCACCGGGCGGTGGGATTGTTGGTGTATCTCTTTTGATATGAAGAAAATAGTAGTGATCGGTGCTAACGGCTTTACCGGCCGTCGTCTCCTACAACAATTGGCAGGGCAGGAGGGGTATGAGGTGTATGGCGTTTCGCTCAATGCCGACCGCTGGCCGACTGCCGGTTATCGTTTCGTTACGGCCGATATCACCGTCTACGCCGCCATCAGTAGCCTGCTCGGTGAGATCCGTCCCGATGCCGTGGTCAACACCTCGGCCCTCTCGGTGCCCGATTACTGCGAATTGCATCACGATGAGGCATACGCCGTCAACGTATCTGCCGTGGAGCACCTGGCCGCCTGCTGTGCGCGCCTGCAGAGCCGCTTCATCCATCTCTCGACCGACTTTGTGTTCAGTGGCCATGAGGACCGGCTTTATACCGAAGACGACCTGCCAGCCCCCGTCAACTACTACGGCCATACCAAGTGGCTCGGCGAGCAGGCCGCTCTTGCCGCCTGTTCCAACGCTGCGGTTGCCCGTGTGGTGGTAGTCTATGGTCGCGCCCTGCCTGGCCAGCACGGCAACATCTTCCAACTGGTAAAGACGCGCCTCGAAGCCGGCCAGCCCATCCGCGTTGTCTCCGACCAATGGCGAACCCCTACCTGGGTAGACGATGTAGCCACTGGCCTCCGCCAGTTACTCCCGTTCTCCGGCACCGGCCTCTACCACCTCTGCGGCGACGAGTGTCTCACCATTGCCGACATCGCCTACCGCGTAGCCGGCTTCTTCCACCTCGACCACTCGCTTATCCAACCCGTCACCACCGCCGAGATGAACGAAGCCACCCCACGCCCCCTCCACAGCGGCCTCTCCAACCGGAAAGCCTGCCGCGACTTCTCCTTCCGCCCCCATTCGCTGGTAGAGGGGATGAGGGAGCTTTAGGGGGTAGACGTTTTAATCCGTAATTTGCAATCGTTAAAAAAATGTTTTGAAATAAACTTGTTTTATCGGAGTAAAGGGGTATGTCAGAAAGTATCTGTCATATCCTTCTTTTCTGTAATAACCTGTCTGAATGCTTCGCTAAAGGGCTACTGTAAAATAAACGCCCTGATCGTTGGGGGAAAATGCGAAAATGCCTAACTTTGCCGTTTTTAATGCAATAGCGCTTTTATAGGCATAAAAATATGACCAACGTGGCAGATACAAAGTACATTTTCGTGACTGGTGGCGTGATCTCTTCCCTGGGGAAAGGTATCATCGCTGCGTCGCTGGGCAAACTGCTCCAGGCAAGAGGATACAAAGTCACTATCCAAAAATTCGACCCGTATATTAACATCGACCCCGGTACGCTGAACCCGTACGAGCACGGCGAGTGCTACGTGACGGTAGACGGACACGAGGCAGACCTCGACCTGGGGCACTATGAGCGGTTCCTGAACGTACCGACTACACGCGCCAACAATATCACTACCGGACGTATCTACCAGAGCGTGATCGAGAAAGAACGCCGCGGCGATTACCTGGGCAAGACCGTGCAGGTGGTGCCCCATATCACCGACGAGATCAAGCGCAACATCAAGATGCTCGGCACGAAGCATAAATTCGACTTCGTGATCACCGAGATCGGCGGTACCGTGGGCGACATCGAATCGCTGCCCTTTATCGAAAGTGTGCGCCAGCTCAAATGGGAACTCGGCAAGAACTGCCTGTGTGTGCACCTCACCTACGTGCCGTATATCGCCGCCGCCAAAGAATATAAAACGAAGCCTACACAGCATTCCGTGAAGCAGTTGCAGGAACTGGGTATCCAGCCCGACATCCTGGTGCTGCGAACCGAACGGGAATTGCAAAACGATATCCTGCGCAAGGTGGCCCTCTTCTGCAACGTGGCCGAAGATGCCGTGATCCAGTCGATCGACGTACCGACTATCTACGAAGTGCCGCTCGTGCTGCACCGCCAGAAAATGGACGAGATCGTGATCCGCCGCGTAGGCCTCGAAGTGGATAAGATCCAGGAAACCGATCTGCAAGCCTGGAAAGCTTTCCTCGACAAGAAGAACAATGCCACGAAGAGCGTCAAGATCGGTCTCGTGGGCAAATACGTGGAATTGCAGGATGCCTACAAGTCGATCGACGAATCGCTGATGCAGGCCGCCATCTATAACCACCGCAAACTGGACCTCCACCTTTTCCATTCTGAAAAGCTGAACGACGAGAATGCCGCCGAACAACTCAAAGAGATGGACGGCATCCTGATCGCACCCGGATTCGGACAGCGCGGCATCGAGGGCAAGTTTGCCGCCATCCGCTATGCCCGCGAACACGATGTTCCCTGCCTCGGTATCTGCCTTGGCATGCAGTGCATGGTGATTGAGTTTGCCCGCAACGTGCTCGGCCTGGCCGACGCCAACTCTACCGAAATGGAGCCTAACACGCCGTTTAAGGTGATCGACCTGATGGAAGAACAGAAGAATGTGACCAATATGGGCGGTTCCATGCGTCTCGGCGCTTACGACTGCGTGCTGAAGAAAGGCTCGCATGCGTTCTCGGCCTATGGTAAGGAGATGATCCAGGAACGCCACCGTCACCGCTTTGAGTTCAACAACGAATACAAGGCCCGTTTTGAAGATGCCGGCATGAAGTGCGTGGGCGAAAACCCGGATACCAACCTGGTGGAAGTGGTAGAGATACCGCAATTGAAATGGTATGTAGGCGTACAATACCATCCCGAATACAATAGTACCGTAGTGAACCCCAACCCGCTCTTCCTCAGCTTTGTGAAGGCGGCAATCGATAATAAGAAAAAAGACAACTAATAAAGCGGAATGGATAAAAACACGATTATTGCCTTTGTCCTTATCGGGATCGTTCTGTTTGTGTTCAGCTGGTACAACCGGCCAACACCTGAACAAGTAGAGGCACAGCGCCAGTATCAGGATTCAATCGCGAGGATTGAGACGGCACGGCAACTTGAGATCAGCCAACAGGAGAACCTCGAAAAACAGGCTGAAGCCGACTTGCAGGCAGCCCCCGACTCCGTACGCCAGGCCCGCCTGGAAGGTACGTATGGTGTGTTTGCACAGGCCATGCACGGCACGGAAGAGTTTGTAACGATGGAAAACGAACTGGTGGAACTTCGCCTCAGTACCAAAGGGGGACGGATTGCTTATGCCCGCCTGAAGGAATACGACACGCACGACGCTCGTCCGCTGGTCTTGTTCGACGAAAAGGAATCGATCTTCGATTTCACCCTCGTATCGGCTACCAACCGCGTGGTGAATACCAGCGATATGTATTTCACACCCGTGAACCAGGGCGACGGCAGCGTGGTGATGCGTCTCACGATGGGTGAAGGCGCCTACCTGGACTTTACCTATACGCTCAAGCCGGACGATTATATGCTCTCGTACAGCATCAAAGGTACCGGTCTGAACGGTATCCTGGCGCCGAGCACCAACACCATCGACCTTGTGTGGCAGCAGGATGTGCGCCAGCAAGAAAAAGGGCGTAAGTTCGAAAGCCGCTATACCGCCCTGTACTACAAGTTCATGGCCGATGATGTGGAATACCTGAGCGAATCCAAGAACGACAGCAAGCAGTTGTCTAACCGCCTGAAATGGATCGGCTACAAGGATATGTTCTTCTCTACCGTCCTCATCATGGACAACGACGAAGGCTTCGAAGCGACCACGCTCGACTCCAAAGTGCTCACCGCCGACGGTTACCTCAAACGCTATAAGGCGAATACCACCCTGCCGTTCGACCTCCAGGGACGCGAAAGCACGGATATGAAGTTCTACTTCGGCCCCAACCGGTACGCCCTGCTCAAATCGTACGACAAGGGTGTTGTGAAGGAACAGCAGCTCGACCTTGAAAAGATGATCTCGCTCGGTGTAAGCGTGTTCCGGTGGATGAACCAGTATTTCATCATCCCGCTGTTCGACTTCCTGGGTAAGTTTATCGGTAACTATGGGTTGCTGATCTTTGTGCTGACCCTGATAGTGAAACTGATCCTTTTCCCGCTTACCTATAAATCGTACATGTCGTCTGCCAAGATGCGCGTACTGCGTCCGCAGGTGGAAGAACTCAATGAGAAATATCCCGGACAGGAAAAAGCCATGGAGCGGCAGAAGGCCGTGATGGATCTGTACAGCCGTGCCGGCGCCAGCCCGATGAGTGGCTGTTTGCCCATGTTGCTGCAGATGCCGGTGCTGATCGCACTGTTCATGTTCTTCCCGTCGGCTATCGAACTGCGCCACGAGAGCTTCCTCTGGGCCAAGGACTTATCTACGTATGATGCCATTGTGAGCTGGAACACGTATATTCCGATCATCACACCGTACTTTGGTAACCATATTTCACTCTTCTGTCTCCTGATGACGATCACCAACATTGTCTACACCAAGTTCAATATGGAGATGACCAATACCGGGCAGCAACAAATGCCGGGTATGAAGATCATGATGTATATGATGCCGCTGATGTTCCTCTTCTTCTTCAACGAGTATGCATCCGGTTTGACCTATTACTACTTCATCTCTACGCTGATGACGATCCTGCAAACCTTTGTGTTCCGTTTCTTTATCGACGAAGAGAAACTGCTGGCCAAGCTCGAAGCCAACAAAAAGAAACCGCAGAAAAAATCCGGTTTCATGAAACGCCTCGAAGAAGCCCAGCGCGTACAGCAGGAAACGCTGAAAAAGCAGCAAGACCAGCGCAAGAAAAGATAACGAGAGGAGCAGCATTCAGGTAATGCTCTCCCTTACATACTGACCGCAAAGAACACCAGGATTTAAAAGTATATGTTAAATCATTGCGTCCTTTGCGGTCTTTTTATTTTCTTTATGGCTTGAATTGATTTAAACTCTTTAGATCTGAATTATATGGAAAAGAAAACCTACCAGCGCCTGGATTCGCTGGATGCCCTCCGAGGCTTCGATATGTTGTGGATTATGGGTGGGAGCGGTATCATTGCCGGACTTGCCACGCTGACCAACTGGCCGTTTCTCATTACGCTCGAAAAGCAGTTCCATCATGTGCCGTGGGATGGCTTCGTGTTCTACGATATGATCTTCCCGTTATTCCTCTTTATGGCGGGTGTATCGATGCCGTTCTCACTGGGCAAATTCAAGGCGGGATCGCCCAAGTCGGCGCAATACCGGAAGATCATTCAGCGCGGACTGACGCTGGTGCTCTTTGGGATGATCTACAATGGACTGCTGAAGCTCGATTTCGATACCCTCCGCTGTGCGAGTGTGCTGGGACGAATTGGCCTGGCGTGGATGTTTGCCGCTATCATCTTTATCAATACCGACAAGCTGAAGTGGCGGGTGGTGTGGTGCTTCGGCCTGATGCTGTGCTACTACCTGCTTAACATTTTCTTCACGGCGCCCGACTATCCGGGAGCTGGCCGTTTCACACCCGAAGGTAATATTGCCTGCTACGTTGACCGCATCCTGTTGCCCGGCCGCCTGAATAGTAAAATATTTGATCCCGAAGGTATCCTGGGTATCATCCCGGCCATCTCGACCGCTTTGCTGGGTGCGCTCACGGGCATCCTTGTCTCTTCCACGCAGAAGGGGCTGTCCATGATGAAGAAATCCGGCTATATAGCTGCCGCAGGTGCCGCCCTGGTGGTCATCGCGCAGGTATGGAACCTGTTCTATCCGATCAACAAGGCGTTGTGGAGCAGTTCCTTTGTGTGCATGGCCGGGGGATGCAGTATGTTGCTCTTCGCCCTGTTCTACCTGCTGGTGGATGTGTGGGGGTATAAGAAGCCTGTATTCTTCTTCAAAGTGATTGGTATGAACTCCATCACGGTTTATATGGCCAACCGCATTATCCCCTTCCGGCAGATATCCGAATTCTTCTTCGGCGGCTTCATCGGCCTCTTCCCCGAGAACTGGACGCTACTGCTCACCTGGATCGGCCAGGTGTCTATCGTCTGGCTTTTCCTCTATTTCCTTTACAAGCACAAGGTGTTCCTGAAGGTATAAGTCAGGGTATAATCAAGGTCTGAGCTTTCCATCCCTATACAAGCCACCTGTAGATACTGTGAGATCTACAGGTGGGCTTGTTTCAAACCCCGACGAACTTGAATGTGGGCTTGCTTCAAGTTCCGACATATTTGAAGCTTTTTCAGGATTGTATGCTAAATCTTCTATCGGCAGCATCTTTATGATGTATTGTCGTCATCCTTATGATGTATTGTCGTCATCTGAATGATCATTTCATTCCACAATTATGGAGATTCCGTTCCACTGCTGTGAAGATTCCTTTTCACAGCAGTGAAGCTTTCGATCCACAGCTGTGAAGAGAAGACATCACAGATGTGAGGATAAGACATCACAGCTGTGAAAAGGAAAGGTATTGCTGATGCCGGTGATAGGACTCCGTATTCCCGACAATAGTTGTTGCAGATGCCGACGATAGATACAGCAGGTTTCCTTAGAAAAGGTGATCAACCTGCCGGAAGGTAGTCCGGGAAACAGCCGGATAAGGCTGAACCGGCTGAAAGCAAAACTGAAGGGTCAGGGTGCAGGCCTTAACTGCTGAAAGCGAGAGAGTTACACTCCTGCCGAAAGGCTGAAGGCAATGGCTGATTCCCTGGGTAGAGAAAGGCGGTTGTTGCCAAAACCTTCGCATGCGTGGAGATTGGATAGCAGGCTTCGTTTCAATCGGAGTAAAACCGAAAAGATTGCCACACCACAAGTGTACGGGTTGATCCCTAAGGGGAGAGGCAAGCTCAACTATTTTAAAAGCAGACGCTTGGCACAAAAGCGACGAAGGCTGCCCCCTGATGGGACAGCCTTCGTGTATGTTTCCAAACGCGTGGAGGAATTACTTTCTGATACCGAGTTCCTTGATGATCGCACGGTAACGTGTGATATCCACCTTGATCAGGTAGTCCAGCAAACGACGACGTTTACCTACCAACATACGCAGGGATCTTTCGCTACCATAGTCTTTATGGTTAGCCTTCAGGTGCTCTGTAAGGTGTGAGATGCGGAATGTGAACAACGCGATCTGGCTTTCGGGTGAACCGGTGTCTGTAGCAGACTTGCCATGCTTCTCAAATAATTCTTTTTTCTTTGTTGAATCTAAATACATGATCCTTTTCTACTTTAAATAAATTAATACTATGTTATTCAAGCGGGTGCAAATATAGGGGTTATTTTCGGAACGGCAATTTATTTTCGACACCTTTTTTCGTTTTTAGGTGTTATACAGCATCATTTTTTTCAAATTGTAGTACCTTTGCACCTCTAAACAACTCTTTAATGCAAAATATCAGAAACATCGCGATTATCGCACACGTTGACCACGGCAAGACAACGCTGGTGGACAAAATGCTGTTAGCAGGCAAACTTTTCCGTGACGGACAAGCTGAACTGGACCAATTCCTCGACAACAATGACCTGGAGCGTGAACGCGGGATCACCATCCTGGCCAAGAACGTCTCTATCAATTACAAAGGATGTAAGATCAACATCATTGATACCCCGGGGCACGCCGACTTTGGCGGCGAAGTAGAGCGCGTACTCAATATGGCCGACGGATGCCTCCTGCTGGTGGATGCCTTCGAAGGCCCGATGCCTCAAACGCGCTTCGTACTGCAGAAAGCCATCCAACTGGGACTGAAACCGATCGTAGTTATTAATAAGGTAGATAAGCCGAACTGCCGTCCGTCTGAAGTGCAGGAGATGGTGTTCGACCTTATGTTTACCCTCGACGCCACGGAAGAACAGCTGGACTTCCCCACCATCTACGGATCGGCCAAACAGGGCTGGATGTCGACCGACTGGAAACAACCATCCGAAGATATCCAACCGCTGCTCGACACCATCATCGAACATATCCCGGAACCCGAAACGCTCGACGGTCCATCGCAGTTGCTGATCACGTCGCTCGACTTCTCCAAGTACGTAGGCCGTATCGCCGTAGGCCGTGTACATCGTGGCGAGCTAAAGGAAGGCCAGGAAGTGGCGCTGTGCAAACGCGATGGCACCGTGGTGAAATCCAAGATTAAAGAAGTGAATGTGTTTGAAGGCCTCGGCCGTGCCAAAGTAGCCTCCGTTGCCTCCGGCGATATCTGCGCACTGATCGGTATCGAAGGCTTTGAGATCGGCGAAACGATCGCCGATGTGAGCACACCCGAAGCGCTGCCCACAATTGCGATCGACGAGCCTACCATGTCGATGCTCTTTACCATCAACAACTCGCCCTTCTTCGGGAAAGACGGCAAATTCGTCACCTCCCGCCATATATTCGAACGCCTGCAAAAGGAACTGGACAAGAACCTGGCCCTGCGTGTGCTCCCGACCGAATCGGCCGACTCATGGCTGGTGTACGGACGCGGCGTGCTGCACCTCTCCGTCCTGATCGAAACCATGCGCCGCGAAGGCTATGAGTTGCAGGTAGGACAACCGCAGGTAATCATCAAAGAGATAGACGGCGTGAAGAGCGAACCGGTAGAGCAACTCACCGTGAACCTGCCCGAAGAAAGCTCCAGCCGCATCATCGATATGGTGACCAAACGCCGGGGTGAAATGACCTTCATGGAAAGCAAGAACGACCGTATGTTCCTCGAATTCACCATCCCGTCACGCGGTATCATCGGCCTGAACAACGCCGTCCTCACAGCCTCGGCCGGCGAAGCCATCATGGCCCACCGCTTCCTTGAATACCAACCGTGGAAGGGCGATATCGACCGCCGCAACAACGGTTCTATCATCGCAATGGAAACAGGCTCGGCTTTTGCATACGCACTGAACAACCTCCAGTCGCGCGGCCGTTTCTTCATCGCTCCCGGCGACGAAGTGTATGCCGGACAGGTAGTAGGCGAACATTCGAAAGAGGGAGACCTGGTGGTGAACGTCACCAAATCCAAGAAACTCACCAATATGCGGGCTTCCGGCTCAGACGATAAGGTATCACTGGCCCCTCCCATCATATTCAGCCTTGAAGATGCCCTGGAGTATATCAAGGCGGATGAATATGTAGAGATCACCCCTTCACACATGCGTATGCGTAAGATCATCCTGGATGAGACGGAACGCAAGCGGCAGGGGAGATAAATCAGTAGGAGTAGCATGCGCCACAAAAGATGTGTATAAAGAGTAGCTCTCAAGAGGGGAAGCGCAAGCGACTCCTTCCAATCAAGAAAATTCGTATATAAAGCAAAGGCCTTACAGAGGTTGAAGTCTGTAAGGCCTTTTATATGTTAATCAGTGAAGGCTATAGCTAATCAACTGAAGGCTATAGCGACCCAACTACCTCGTGCGGCGTACGCTGCGGGTAGGGGCGGCAGAAGATTTCTGTGCCTTGGGGGCAGCTTGCTTGGTAGTAGTTGTTTTGGCGCCACGGACAGAGGTGGTGGCAGCCTTTGTTGATTTCGAGGCGCCTTTGGTATCAGCTACGTTGGTAGTGTCTGGCTGGAGCCAGAGGGATTTCTCGAAGGTGGTGAGCTGTGTTTCGATCTGTTTCTGGGCCAGTTGCAGGGAATCGGCCTCGGGATATAGCTGAACCATTGTTTTGTTCATCAGGTTTTCAGTTTTGATGATATCTCCTTCAAACAAGCGGCGGCGGAAGTAATCGTCGAGCGTGAGCGTCTTGGCGTTGTTCATACTCGAAGTCATCACATACGTGCTGTTGATATACGGACGGATGTTCTCGTAGGGCAACCAGAAGAGGGCCATGGTCTGTTGGGCGCCATTATCGTCGGTAGTGGTCATGATGGGGCAGAGGGCCAGCGTCTTGACGTCGAACACGGAATTGTTCTGGTCGAAATACCAGGCTTCCTTCACGTAATAGGCCTGCACGTCGGCGGCAGGGATATCACTTTCATTGATAATGTATGAAGGAGCTTCGCCGGGACGTCCGGCAACTTCCTCATAGTAGATGTAGGCGCGTTCGAGCACATCTTTGAATTTAACGATATGATCGTCGTCAAACACCTCATAGTCCGGGATGTATTCGTAGGCCTCGAGTTTGCTTTCGCTCATAAGGCGGAAGATGATGGTGAAGAGGTTCATCGTGCCGTTGAGCGGACGGGTGGGATAATAGAGCGGTGCATTCTTTTCCTTCGTCAGGTCGATCTCGCGGTAGATCACACGCACCCAGCGGGCGTTACCGATCTCCTGCGTCATGCGGTCGTTCATGTCCTGGGCGCGAACGGTGAGTTCGGGCATGGAACTCTGCTTTTTCTCTGCTTCGCGGGCGCCGCGAGAAGCTTCGGGGCTCCGGCGTTGCTGGAGGTTGCCTCCGGTGTTTTCCTGTGCGACGGCAGTTCCCGACAGTGCCAGCAGGTAAAGAAGTGTTGCTATGTAATACAAGCGTTTCATATCTTGGATCTTAATTTACAGTCATTTGAATAGGTGGAATCGAACGGTCGATGCCATCGGGTCCCTTGGCTACAATGCCGGTGATCAGGATATCCTTTCCACGGGCGAGGTTGGAGATATAATTGCGCTGCCGCTCGGAAAAGCGCGAACCCTCCGTTACTTCCCGCTGGGCATTACCGAACGAGTCGTAATAGGTAAGCGTGAAGCGCACCACGGAGTAATCCACTTCCAGGATATCATCGTCGATGGCAGCCAACACACCACCTGCTTCGAGCAAGTTACGCTTGGCAATCACACCGCCCTTGAAGCGACGCATATTGCCACTGGCTTCCTTGAATTCGATATAGGGGAGCGGATCAGGCAACTTACGCACACGGAAGGTGGTCTTAGCCATTTCCACCAACCGGCCGTCGGCCATACGAGCCTGTACGGAAACCACGGCATTCTGTCCCACGGTGTTGACACGGGCATTCCACACATTTCCGTTGCGGGTGAGCGTACCGTTGGTAATTGTTGCCGTAATATTACTACTTGGAGTACCCGGTACGGCGATGCTGATCGGGTTGTTGTAACCAGCATAGAGCACATTCATCAACGTAGGCGCCACGGTAGCACTCGGCTCGGTGACGAAGTATTGCGTTTCGAAATCACGACGGAGCATAGACCCGTCGGCATTCGGTATTTCGAGATATCCTTTGAGCGGGAAGGTACCTACGGCACCAGTATTGATGGCCAGCATACCCCTGTTCTCAGCCGGTAGTTCCTGTCCGTTCACAAAGATAGCGGGGCGCTTGGTAGAGTCTACTGCCGAGAGCACGATATTGGCGCGGTACTGGCTGCCCCGCATCACGATCTGGCTTTCGGGAACCACCTGGGCGGTGATCTGGTTGACACGGTAGTCGCCCACATCGACACTGTTCAGCAGGTTGTTCAGCACTTCGCCCTCCACATAGCGCACGTCGCTCTGCAGTTTGGTGAGCAGCGTTAAGGCGGCGGCCACGGGCATATTCTCAAACAAGGCCTCTTCCCACGAGCGAGTATTGATGCCGGCTTTACGGGGAGGCTTGGTGGTGAGGGTTTCTTCAATAATACGCGTCTTGACGGAGTCTTCTATCATATCGCCCATCACGCCACGGTAGCGGTCTATCGATTCGCGCAGCTTCCTGCCTTCGCCCACGACGGGTGCCAGCATGACATTGGAGGCGGCCTCAAGGTCGTCTTTGTGGTCAATGTTGAGCACATCGCCATCATCTCCGTCGGCCTTCTGTACAATACGGATCTTGAGTTCCTGTATATAATTGTACAGGCTGTCTGACGCCTGTTTGGTTACGTTCTTCTTTTCGTACCATTCGCGCACCTTGTCCGGATTGATCTGGTAGTATGCATCCATTTCACCAGAGACAAGTTTGTTGCGCTGGGTCGAGTTATCGATCGACGTCCGCAGGCTGCCTTCCACCAGTTCGAAGCCATCCAACACCTCCGAAGAGACGTTGAGCGCCATCATTGCGATGAACACCAGATACATCAGGTTGATCATCTTTTGGCGGGGGGAGTTCGGATTATTTCCTATAGCCATGCTGCGTCTTACTTAACGGGGTTATTATACGGCGGTTGCTGATACGGATCGTTATAGGGAGGCTGTTGTCCGTAGCCCTGCTGCGGATAGCCGGCCTGCGCAGTATACGTCGGTTGCTGTACAGGCTGTTGCGGCGGCATCTGCTGCATCGGTTGCTGCTGTGGGTAAGCATTGCCGGGCATATTGACGGTCATAGCCTGAAGCAGTCGGCTGTAGACGCGGTTAAGCTCGGCCAACTGGCGGGTCATCTTTTCTGTTTCGGTGCGGAACACAGAACTGTCTACCACCGATCCGTCATACATTTCCCGGATACGGTTGAGGCCTCCATTGATATGTTCGATGGATTCGATCTGCGAGCTGATACTCTTCAACTGGATCTCATAGATGGTATTCAGGCCGGAGATATTGCGGTTGAGCGCTTCCATCTGATGCACATAGCCGCGGGAGTTCTGGTGGATGCCGTCGGAGTTGTCCGTAATCGACTGGTAGGCATGCAACAGCGTGTCTGACACGTTGGTGAGTGAGCCGGTCACTTCGCTGAAACGTTGCATATTATCGGACATGCCCGAGAGCTGTTCGAGGTATTTCTGGGTAGCCTCGGTCAGATCCGCCATCTTGGATATCTGTTCGGCAGCGCCACTCAGTTTCTTGATGCTATCAGACAGGTTCTTGGTGTCTTCTTCGGAAACGGCCAACGGATCAGAGATTACGTTGGTAGTTACCTTCTTTCCGCCTCCGAGGTTCAGATTCAGGCCACCTGCAACCGAATCATCGTCCAGATTGGCCTCTGAATCGATCATAGAGGCAACGGTTTGCCCGGTAAAGTCGGGACGATCCATCGGATTCTTCGATTTCAGTACCGGGAACACATCTTCCCAATGATAATCGGCGTTCGGCTTTTCGAACGCGAAGATGAAGAATACAAATGCTTCTACTGTCAATGCAATCCCGATAACCCAGTTGGCATACGGCAGGTGAAGGAGTTTAAACATCGTCCCGATGATAACGATCGAGGCGCCCCAGCTATACACGAAGTTCAGTATTCGTTTCCCTCTTTCGCTGGAGAGGAACATCTCTGCTCTGTTTTTATATCTTCTGTATTTTCCCATTGTCTTTATACTATTATGTCAATACATTATTTGTGGTTTGTTATTACTTCCCTTTTGATTTGGAGAAACCTACCTGCGTACGTGCGCAGCGGAAGCCGATGTAGGAACGCTGTTCGTTCTGGAACTCAAAGGTGCGCATATCTGAGCGGATAAACTGTGAAACGTCTTTCCACGAACCACCACGAACCACTTTTTTCTTCATTGCGTATGGATCTTCCTTGGCGGCGTTGTAAATCAGCGTGGGGTTCATATCACTCATTTGCGAGGGACCGGATTCGGAGAATGAGGTAGAGGTCCATTCAGACACGTTACCCGCCATATCGAAGAGACCGAATTCATTGGGTGAATAAGAGCCTACGCGGGAGCTGATCAGGTGCCCGTCTTGGGTATAATCGCCCTCACCCGGTTTGAAGTTGCCGAGGAAGCAGCCTTTGCCGGTCTGCAACTCGTCTGTCGCCCATGGGTATTTGTATTCGTTCTTACCCGTGCGGGCGGCATATTCCCATTCGCCTTCAGTGGGCAGGCGGAAAGATTCCACCACTTGTCCGGCGGGCAGGTTCAGCGTTTCCTTGTAAAGGTTGGTACGCCATACGCAATAGGCCGAGGCCTGCTCCCAGGATACACCTACCACGGGATAATCGTCGTAGCCCGGATGATTGAAGTACATCCGCATATAAGGCTCGTTGTAGGCATTGTTGAAGTCGTTCACCCAACTGGTTTCGTCGGGATAGATATTGACGATGTGGGTATTGAGGAAATCCCATTCGCTCGAAAGCGGGCGGGTAATGGTTTCGTTCACGATGAGGCCCTCTTCGGTTACATACGCCGTGTCTTTAGAGATAATCACCACTTCGTTGGGATCGACTGTGATATCGGTGTTACGTACACGCTCGGCCGGATTGAGACGATGTTTGCGCAGGGCGGCGGCAGTATAGTCGTACCATTCATACTTATAGATCATCTGCTTCATGTCGAGCATCTTCTCACCGGTCACCGGATTGGTATAATACACGCTTTCGATGGCTTCCTGCTCGTCTTCGGCAGCCCGTTTCCAGGGGATGGGACGGCTCCAGTCGAGGTGTGGCGTCACGGGATCGCCGTAACGGTCTTCGGTGATCTTGAACAGGTCGTTGATCTCAGACAGCCGCTCACGGATGATGGAATCGCGCACCCAGTAGACAAACTGGCGGTATTTGGCATTCGTCACCTCCGTCTGGTCCATCCAGAAGGCGTCGAACGACACACCTTTCGTCTCAGGCATCAGGCCCCAGAGTGAGTCCTTGTCAGACGGTCCCATCTCGAAGGCGCCTCGTTTGACCAACACCATGCCATAGGGCGCCGGTTCGTTGATAGCAGCCGTACGCACGCCTGTCACCTCTCCCCCCGAACCCATCAGCGACCGGCCACAGGAGGTCAGCAGGGCCATTGCCGCAAGTATAACTAATACTTTCTTCATATACTCTTATAATATACGTACACTTTTGTGTCTGTTTTTTCCCGTTTTTGTTTTTTTCAGCTTAAAGCTGTACTTCATCATCAACTCATGGCTGCCGCTGCTTTCCTTCAGGAGGGGTGTGGTTGGGAAATCATAAGCATATCCCACCTGAAAGCGGCCGAGAGACACACCCAACAGCGCCACCACCGATTCGTTGACACGCCAGGAAATCCCGCCATTGAACATCTTATTGTATACCATCCGCGCTGTAACGTCGGCCTGAAAACTCATCAGGTCGGTCTTCAAAAACACCGATGGCTGTAATTGAATCAACGGGTTTCGGGTTTGAATATTGTATCCACCCGTTAAATTAAACGCCCGCCCGATAAAGGAAACGGCATTTTCGCCCAGATTGATCTCCGGCTCCATTACGTGAGTCACCCCAAAACCGGCGTAAAAGTTGGCGTGCGTGTAGTATGCACCGAGGTTGATGTCGAGGCCCATACCTTCTGATTTAGTGGTAGGAATGGCGTCATCGGCTTCTACACTGCTGCTCTGCCCGCCCACAACCCCACCGAGATCAGGCAGGATCACTTCTCTCGTGGGAAATGTCTGGTTTACGATACCGGCCTGTATACCTACACTCAGTACGCCGCCGAAAAGTTTCTTTTTATATGCATACTGCCCGGCCGCATGCATATTCTGGAACAAGCCCACCGTTTCGGAGAAGAAGATCACCCCTACCCCGTGTGTATGCTGCCCCAGTGTGACCGGCATATCCGCCATCACAAACGTAGATTGCGGCGCATGGGCGATCCCCACCCATTGCTGACGGTGGGTGGCAAAGATATTCAAGTCGTCTGACGTACCTGCAAACCCGGGATTGTAATACCCCATCGCCATGAAGTACTGGCTGAATTGTGCATCGTATTGCGCCCGCACCACACCGGCACAGGAGCATACAAGGAGAACGACCAGGCAGCCAAGTTTCTTCATTCTTTGATTCACATCTTAAAAAACGTTCCCATCCCGCATAAATTGTATCGACCGCCCGTTTAGCCGAAAAAAAAAGGCTGTCTTGTGGGACAGCCTTATCTTTTTTACTTCGGTTAGAAGTAATTGTTTGACATAGTTAATATTCCTCTTCGTTGAAGAAAAAATCTTCTTTACTTGGATAATCCGGCCAAATGTCTTCCATGCATTCGTAAATCTCGCCTTCATCTTCCATTTCTTGTAAGTTTTCGATCACTTCCAAGGGGGCGCCTGAACGTTGTGCATAGTCAATCAGTTCGTCCTTGGTAGCTGGCCAAGGGGCGTCTTCAAGCTTTGATGCTAATTCTAAAGTCCAATACATAGGTATTCAGTATTAAACCACCCAAGGGGCGGCAGGGTTTCTCAAATTTTTCCGCAAAAATATAACATTATTTATTAGCTACAAGTATTATCCCATATTATTTCTTTCCCATTATGCAAGATGCATTCTTTCCGGGCAAAAACGAAAAAGTAGTCAGACAGGCGATTGATGAAAACCAGGAGTGGCTCTTCCACAGGAGCCGTTTCGGCCAAGCGATAGATCTGGCGTTCGGCGCGTCGGCATACGGTACGGCAAATATGGGCTGCGGCAGCCGAAGGAGATCCGCCGGGGAGGATGAAGTGGTGCATCCGCGGCAAGCTTTCGTCCAGTCGGTCTATCTCCTGTTCGACACGGGCGATGCTTGCAGGCGTGACGTGGCTTTCGATACGGATTTCGGTGGTTGCCTGGTCGGTAGCCAGATAGGAACCGATAGTAAACAGTTTATGCTGGACGAAAGACAGGAACGTTTTATCGTCTTCTCCATCCAACTGGGTGATGAGCCAGCCCACAAACGAGTTCAGCTCGTCAATCGTTCCGTAGCTCTCTATCCGCTTATCAGCTTTAAACACACGCTGTCCACCTACCAGGGAAGTGGTGCCTTTGTCGCCACCGCCGGTATAAATCAGACTTTTCTTCATTTTAAATACGCTTTATAGGTTCGTTTATGTAATTTCGGATTCCGGAAGGCGATGCCAATCGAATAAAGATCTACCGTCACCGTCACATCGGGCGAGGTGCATACTTCATGCCAGCACTGACGCATGGCGCGGTTAGCCTTGATCTCGTTGAAGACAAACACAGCCTGTTCGTTTGTATAATTAACACATTCTCTAAACAAACGGATAGGGTTATTTTGTTCATGGCAGGTATTAAAAAAGATAAAATCAACAAGTTTCAGATCAGTCAACACACCCGGCAACGTTTCTTCATACGCCCCTTCACGCAGGTCGATGGGATTGAACAGGCTTTTGGCATACATCTCGCGGGCAACAGCAGCAAAGGCGGGAACAGGTTCCAGAACGGTACACCACACTCCTTTGGCATAGGCCGACAGGTAAACGGCCGACAGGTCATGTGAAGAACCTATTTGCAGGATGCGGGCTGTCTTGTAATAGTTGGCCAGACGGAACAGCAGCGTGCCTTTGCGGGGGGAGATGGCTTCGCGACGGATCAGTGTGCCCAATGGCTGGGTATGCTCCCTGCCTTTGCGGCGGCGGTCGGGATAAACGACCGGATCGGCGCGGAGCCAGAACTGCTTCCTGAACTGTTCGATATCCTGGTAGGCATAATACGGGTGACGCTCCTCGATCACCTTGGTGATCAGCGTATATACAAAAGGCGAATGGACTCCGTAGCCGCGCTGGTGGCGCAGTTTACGGTAGCCCAATATCGTTTTCCGCAAGATGGTCTTCTTTAGGGAGACTTTCATGTATCAGCCGTTTGCGGGCAAAGATACATTATTCCCGATACCGGCAACTATCAGAAGCTGGCCTTTTCGGCGTCGGGCACCAGATAATTCAGGATCTGTCCGCTGAGCTGTAGCAGGGATACCTCGCACAACTTGGTAGAATACTCAGCGATCGAACGGCGTTCTTCGGCCGAGAGGAGGCTGTTCTGTGCTTCACGCAGTTCGATACCGGAGAGTTCGCCCAGTTTGTAGCGTTCGATAGCGATGGTATAGTTTTCCTGGGCCGCCACGAGGTTGTCTTTCTCAAGGCTCCACAGATCGAGGTTGTTCTGATAGGCCATCCAGAGGTTACTCATGTCGGCACGGAGGCCGAGTTCGAGTTCTTGGGTACGCAGTCCGCGGTTCTCTACCATGATACGGGCGTTGCGCTGTTCGCGTCGGCGGTTCCCGTCGAAGAGGGTAAAGCCGATCGTGACGCCATAGTTCAAGCCGAGACGTTGCTGCAAGTCGTACGAGCCGGTCTCATACCAGTTGGCCGTATAGCCGTATCCGGCCGAGAGGCGGACGTAGGGGTAGTTACGGCCTTTGAGCTTCTTCAGGTCCAGTTCGGAGATAGCGATGTTCTTTTGCGACACCAGCAGTGCGGCATTCGTCTCCATTGTGCTGCTCCACAGTTCCACCTCATCCAGGAATGGATTGGGGGTGATGAGCGAATCGGCTATCTGCGTTTCGGCCTCCACATTCTCTAGAGCCATCAATTCGTTGAGCGCGATGCGTGAACTGTGCACCACCTGTAGCTGGTTGAGCACGTTGGAACTGTCGGCATTGAAGTCTACCTGCGCTTGTTGCAGGTCGAGGCGAGACATAGAACCGATGTAGTAACGCTGTTCCACGATGCGTAACCGTTCACGCGACAATTCGAGCGAGGAGCGCAGGTTACGCAGTCGGATCTTCTGACGGATCAGGTTGTAGTATTCACTGGATACGTCGGCCACAAAATCTTCGATGGTAAGGCGCGTATTCAGTTCGCCCATCCGTTTAAGTTCTTTCAACCGTTCGTACGAAGCCTGGATACCGAAGCCGTCAAAAACAGTCCAGGCCATATTCAGGCCGATATTACCGGTCTCGTTGGCCACACCTGTCGTCTTTTCCGTCCCACCGGTGCGGAGGCTGTTGTTGGTATTGTTCAGTGTGCCGCTCAGACCGCCGTTCATGTCGAAGGTAGGCAGGCCGCCGGCATTGGCCAGGGTAGCATTGTTGTCGCTGATAAGCTGTTCGTTCCGGATGATCCGGATGGAATAGTTGCGTTCCAGCCCCGTCTCGATACACTGGCGGAGGCTGAAAGGTACCTGTGCGCCGGCTGTGAGGCTGGCTGCAGCAAGGGTTATGGTGATAATCAACTGTTTCATTCTTCTTTATTCCGTTGTCTGTCAGTAGATATAAATGAATACATAGCGGGGACGATGTAAAGCGTCAGGAAGGTAGACACCAACATCCCGCCCACTACAGCTACACCCATGGCGATACGTCCGTTGGCCCCTTCGGCCGAAGCGAATACCAACGGGAGCAAACCCAGGATGGTAGATACGCTGGTCATCAGGATCGGACGCAGACGCTGCGTGGCGGCGGTACGGATAGCCTCACCCAGGGTGAGCCCGGCATCCTGCCGCTGATTGGCAAACTCTACGATCAGGATACCATTCTTGGCCACCAACCCGATCAACATAATGATCCCGATCTGGCTGAAGATATTCATCGTTACACCCGCCCCCTTCATAAAGGCCAGGGCGCCAGCCAAAGCCAGCGGTACGGTGAACATCACCACCAACGGGTCTTTAAAACTTTCAAACTGGGCGGCTAGTACAAGGAAGATCATGATCAGCGCCAGGATCATGGCAAACATCAGGCTATCCGAGCTTTCACGGAACTCTTTCGACTCGCCGGACAAAGCTGTACGGAAGCTGTCACTCAGCACATCGGCGGCAATCTTGTCCATCTCGTCCAGGCCATCGCCCAGCGTATACCCTTTAGCCAGACCACTGGAGATGGTGGCAGCCACAAAACGGTTGTAACGGTAGAGTTGTGGCGGGGCCACGTCTTCGAGCAGGGAGACAAGGTTGTCCAACTGGATCATTGACCCGTTATTGCTTCGTACATAGATAGACTTCAGGTTCAACGGTGTATTACGTTGCTGGCGGTTGATCTCACCCAAAATCTGGTACTGCTTGCCATTGAGGTAGAAGTAACCCATACGTTGACCGCTGAGCGCATACTGCAGCGTTTGCGCAATGTTGCGTGTGCTGACACCGAGCAGCGAGGCCTTGTCGCGGTTGATCTCGATACGTGTCTCAGGCTTGGTGAACTTCAGGTTTACATCGGCCATCTGAAACACCGGACTTTCATTCACACGGCGCATGAACTCGGGCAGGTATTCGCGCAACATATCAATATTGGGCGCCTGCAACACATATTGTACGGGCATCCCCCCGCGCTGTCCGCCGAAGGTGGATTGCTGTTGCACAAAGGCGCGCGCCTTGGTCTCTTTCCATACGGCAGCCGATAGCACGTCGGCTATCTCCATCTGCGAACGCTCACGGTCTTTGATATCCGGCAACACAAGACTGAGGAATGCGCTGCCACCCCAGGAGCGCAGCATGGACGAAACGCGTTCAGGCACGAGCGAGTCGGATATCTGTTCGATATCGTCGGCAAAGTCACGCACAAATTCAAATGTAGAGCCTTCCGGTCCACGCATATTGATCGTCACTTGCGAACGGTCTTCCAGCGGCGACAACTCAGACGGAATCGTACGCCAGAATACCACAATCCCCACAAGCATCACTACCACAATCGCTATCGCCCATATTTTCCGGCTCAGGAATGTATCCAGTGACGAGGCGTAGATATCATTCATCCAGACAAAGAAAGGCTCCGTTTTGCGGTAGAACCAGTTTTTCTTTTCCCGTCGTTTGAGCAGCTTGGTGGCCAGCATCGGTGTAAAGGTCAACGCCACAAAGGCCGAAATACCTACCGAGCCGGCAATCACAATACTGAACTCCTTGAACAACCGTCCCGTCATCCCTTGCATGAAAACGATCGGGAGGAACACAGAGATCAGCGTAATCGTAGTTGATATAACAGCAAAGAAGATCTCGGTCGATCCTTCAATACCGGCCTCACGCGGTTTCATACCCCGTTCGATGCGGACATAGATATTTTCGGTCACCACAATCGCATCATCCACCACCAACCCCACGGCAAGCACGATAGCCAACATGGTGAGCACATTGATAGAGAACCCCGCCACATACATCACAAAGAAGGCACCCACGAGTGAGACGGGGATCACCACTACCGGCACCAGCGTCACACGCCAGTCGCGCAGGAAGAGGAAGATGATCAGCACCACCAGCAGGAAGGCCACATAGATAGTTTCCTGCACTTCGAAGATGGACGCGCGGATGAAGCGGGTATTGTCGTATACCATCTCGATGGAAACATCTTCGGGAAGGTCTTTCTTCAGTTGTTCGATACGGTTGTAGGCCTCGTTGGCAATCTCGATATGGTTGGCCCCCGGCTGCGGGACGATGACACTGATCACCATCGGCTCGCCGTTGCGGCGGAGCATACTCTTGATATCTTCGGGAGCCAGCTCGGCACGACCCACATCCTGGAAGCGCACGATATTGGCGCCGTTTTCCTTTATGATCAGATCGTTGAATTCCTTGGCGGTAGACATCAGTCCAAGCGTACGGATGGAAAGCTCCACCGTATTCCCTTCGATACTGCCCGAAGGCAACTCTACGTTCTCTGCATCTACGGCATTACGCACGTCGAGCGGCGTCACACCGTAGCCGGCCATTTTCACCGGATCAAGCCAAAGGCGCATCGAGAAGCGTTTCTGCCCCCAAAGTTCCACAGCGCTTACGTTCTGGATCGTCTGCAAGCGTTCTTTTACCGTAAGCTCGGCAATCTCACTCAGGTCCATCAGCGAACGTTGCGAACTGCGGATACCGATCTGCATGATCGGTGTAGCATCAGCATCGGCCTTGGATACCGTGGGCGGGTCGCAGTCGCGGGGCAGGTAACGCTGGGCGCGTGATACCTTGTCGCGCACGTCGTTGGCCGCTGTCTCCAAGTCGACAGACAATTCAAATTCTACCGTGATACGGCTGTTCCCCTGGCTACTCACGCTACTGAGCGAGCGGATACCGGGGATACCGTTGATATTTTGTTCGAGCGGTTCGGTGATTTGGTTCATGATCACCTCCGCATTCGCTCCCGGGTAGGATGTGCTGACCGAGATGATGGGCTGGTCCACACTCGGGAACTCACGCACCCCCAACGACTGGTAGCCGATCATCCCGAACAGGAGGATCACCAGCACCAGTACGGTAGACAGTACGGGTCGCTTAATACTTAATTCCGATATTGTTGCCATACGCTGCGCTTAGTTCAGGTTATCAATCGACACTTTCATCCCGGTACGCAACTGCATCACACCGGTGGTGATCAACGTATCTCCTTCACTCACGCCTTCCAGGGCCTGTACATGGCTTTCGGTACGCAGGCCGGTCTGTATCTCGACGGGCTGCGCCACGCCTCCTTTATACAGGTAGATCATGTTTTTCCCCATTTCGGGGATAATCGCTTCGCTGGGGACAGCCAGTGCATCTTTAATCTCCTGTTTGGAAATTTCAATGGAAACGAACATCCCTGGTTTAATCTCTTCGTGTACGTTCGGATAAATGGCGCGCAGCTTTAGCGTTCGCGTGGTGGGTTCGATATCACTTTCCAGTGCATACACACGGGCAGCGTATTCCTTGATCTTGCCGTCGGCGGCCCGGAGGCTGAACGTGATGGGTGTACCGTCGCCCACATCAGAGGCATATCGCTCGTTGATGGAGAATTCTATCTTGATCGGGGATATCTTGGTCAGTTTAACAATCATGGTAGACGGTGTCACGAAGGCTCCCTCGCTGACGGTACGCAGCCCCACGATCCCGTCGAACGGGGCTCGTAATTCGGTCTGCGCAATGTTGGCCTTTACCAGTTCAATGTCGGCCATCAGTTTTTCATATTCGGTGGTCACGGATTCGTAGGCTTCCTGGCTCACGGCGTCTTTTTCCAACAGGGTCCGCTGGCGGAAGACACGGTCGGTAGCCAACGGCACTTGCGCTTCGAGTTTCTTCAATTGCGCCTGGAGAGGCTTGTCGTTGATTTTGGCCAGCAGATCACCTTCCTTCACGTGGGTTCCTTCGGTGAAGTAGATGGCTACCACCTTACCCGAGGATTCGAACGACAGGTTTACTTCTTCATCGGGAATGGCGCTACCGATACTCACGGCCTTGTCCGTAAGCGAACGGTACCTCAATACTTCCGCATTGATGTTCAACACCTGGGCGCGCGGACTGCCTCCGGCAGGTATACCAGCCGGTGCGCCTTCCTCTGAAGCCGACCATTTACTTTTCAACTGCGGAAATGCAATCATTCCAATCACAAACAGGATGATCACCCCAATCATCCCCCATCGCACTACTGCTTTCTTTGTCATGTTATTCAAAATATTACCGGTATATACGTAGCTATAGCGGTTATCAGACTGATTAAATCTGAAATGGTTTAATTGATGGATCAGCTTTTTTTGTTTTTTTGGGGGTCAATAGTGAAAACCCTTTAAAAAAATCCACGCGTAGATGCTTTCAAATCTACACGTGGATGTTGAAATGTTTACACGTAGATGCTGAAACATTTATACATAGATTTTTAGAATGACTACACGTAGATTTTCAGCACGTCGACGCGTTGAATTTTTTTAAATCTTGTAATACTGCTCCCAGCCTTTACGGGGAACGGCGCCACGCAACAATTGATTGGCAATCGGGTTGTTGGTGATAAGCTGCGTTTCACGATCGAAGATCAGTTTTGTATTCAGCCACTGGCTCAATACGCCCAGGCAGAACACCTGGCTCAACGGACCGGCTACCGAGAAAGGTGAACGCGTCTTTTCCTTACCCATCACACTCAAGAGGAAGTTGGCGAAGTGGTTCGACGGGCTTTGCGGTACATCGGGCAATTTGGAAGCCATTTCTTTCGCTTTCTCTTCGGGGATAATAGACAGCGTACTACCGTGTGATCCGCCTTTGAATGTGAGTGCCTTGCTGTAAATCTCCTTACCCGGATTCAGCTTGGCAGGCTGTATCTTGCCACCCATCACAGTGGGAATGTTTGGGTCGATTTCCGACACGCCATAGCCATCGGGAACAGCCGGGATATTATCCAGCCCGTCGTACCAGGTAATGTCTACCGCCGGCATATTGCCCCGTTCGGGGAATTTGAATATCAGCGTAGACGACATCGGGAAAAAGAACGGATTGTGATCTTTCAGGTACACCGGGTTGATCTCCGTAGGCAGCCCCAGGTCCAGGAACTCGTGTGCCGTGTCGAGGATATGCGCACCCCAGTCGCCAAGCACGCCCATACCGAAATCGTACCAGCAGCGCCATTGGCCGTTGTGGAAGTCTTTGTTGTAATCGTGCGGATAACATACTCCCTGCCAGATATCCCAGTCCATCGTGGAAGGCACGGGTTCTGCCGGCGGGAAGTGTGTAAGGCGCGGATCCCATGGGTGCCAGCGGCGCGGATTGTTCATGTGGGCCGTGATGGCGGTTACGTCCTTAATAATACCGGCTTCCTTCCAGGCTTTGAACTGGAAGTAGTTGGCATCGGAGTGTCCCTGGTTACCCATCTGAGTCACTACGCCGTATTTCTTTTCGCCGGCCATCATCAACTCAACTTCGTGGAAGGTGCGGGCCATCGGTTTTTCCACATACACGTGCTTGCCGTGCGCCATGGCTTCCATGGTGATGGGGAAGTGTGCATGGTCGGGCACAGCCACGGTCACCGCATCAATCTTATTGCCCATCTTGTCGAACAGCTTGCGGAAGTCCTGGAATCGTTCTGCTTTGGGGAACATATTCATGATCTCCTGCGTCTGCGGGCCGCCCATATCGACGTCGCACAGGGCAACTACGTTGCAGAGGCCCGTCTTAATAAAGTCTTTGGCCACCTCATTACCGCGGTTGCCAATGCCGATAAAGGCCATATTCACTTTGTCACTGGGAGCGGCAGCCGAACGGACCGGTTGGGTAGCTCCCTGGGCTGTTGTCCAGATAGCCGGAGCAGCCGTAGCCGCCGAAACAGCAAGCGCCTGTTTAAGGAACAAGCGACGTGGAAGTTCTTTCGAATTCATGGTATTTCTATGTTAATATGTTGATGTTTGCGCAAACACATGACAGTATGATCGACAAATATAGAAAGGATTATTCGAAAAAGAGCAGAAAATGGGGAAGGATTTTTTACAAAAAAGTAGAAAACCGAGCAAATCCATTACCCGACATTCATAATTAAGTACATTTGTAAAGGATCAGTCATTATGGATAGGTGGGATCAACAAAAAAGGTCAAAAGTCATGGCGAAGATAAAGGCAAAGGACACCCAGCCGGAATTAATCGTCAGACGCTACCTGTACGCCCGAGGATTTCGCTACCGGAAAAATGTAAAGAATCTTCCAGGTACTCCAGACATTGTATTGAAGAAATACAAGACGATCATTTTCATACATGGATGTTTTTGGCATGGCCATATACTTGATGGGCACATCCCGCATACAAATAGCGATTTTTGGAAAGCAAAAATCGAACGGAACCAAGCAAGGGACAAAAGAAACAATCAGATTCTCAGATCAATGGGGTGGAATGTAATGACAGTTTGGGAATGCCAACTCAAGAAAAACGTAAGAGAGCAAACATTGAATGAGATAGTATATCTACTAAGCAAGGTATATCTCGAAAAGTATCAGATGCAACATACCAATCCTTATCCGACACCTGAATTGAATTCAGGAATAAGCATAGTAGCCGAAGATGAAACAAGTTATGGCTAAAAGAGTTAGACTCCCAAATCATTTAACAAGCGAATAACAGATCTTCCTACAGCATAAGCCAAATTGACTGGCACAGCATTTCCGATCTGTTTATATTGGGAAGACAACGCTCCTCCAAATTTCCATTCGTCCGGGAAAGTTTGGATACGGGCATACTCACGTACAGTCAGCGGACGGGTTTCTGTAGGGTGACACCTCTCCGTTTGCTTTTGGGCAGGTGCACAAGTCAGCGTCAGGCTGGGTTCATCCAACGAAAGCCGGCGTGCCATACCTGTCTTTCCTCCCTCAAGTTCGAAACTCCCTCCCATATATTCCCGTTGCACATCCACTGGAAGGTCACGCCAGTACCCTCCCATAGGAACCAACTTCATCACTTCTTGTTTTCTGGCTGGATATTTTTGCCCTTCGGATACAGGAACATCCGAATTATACAGTATGCCTTTAAAGAAAGCGTCACGTAAAGTCATGATCCGGTGATAAGGAGAAGGCCAATGAAAATCAGCTTTCCCGGCAATATCATTTCGGATAGCCACTATAAACAAACGTTCGCGCTTTTGAGGAACCTGATATTTGATAGCTTTCAACACTTGGGGCTCAACCAAGGTGTAACCTAATTCTTTTATCACATTTTTAATCGTATCCAATGTACGGCCATCGTCATGTGCCATAAGCCCCCGTACATTCTCACCGAGAAAAACAAACGGTTGTATTTCTTGTACGGCACGAGCCAGCTCAAAAAACATAGTACCCCGTGTATCCGTAAATCCACCCTGCTTTCCTGCGTATGAAAAAGCCTGGCAAGGGAATCCTCCGGAGAGGAAGTCAACCTTCCCTGCAAATTGTTTAAATGATATCTGGCGGATATCCTGTTCTGCCACCATCCAGTCAGGACGGTTATACCGTAATGTGGCACAAGCGTCATGGTCAATCTCGTTGAGTAATATATGTGAAAAGCCCGCCTTCTCCATCCCAAGGGCAAGCCCTCCGGCACCTGCGAACAATTCAATCGAAGTGTAATTCCGGTTTGGGCGTATTTCTAGTTCTTTTTCCCAAACCGACTCTATCATTTCTTTTATTTCCGGGACATGAAGTAATTCAGAAGCGTAAAAAAACTTATTCCCCTTCGCATCCGTCAACGGCACATACGAACCGCTCGATTCCCACTTCTGCAATGTTGCCTTGGATACACCCATGATATCAGCAAAATTGCTGGCTGAGATAATTTGTGACATCGTATTAAAAGTTTTGGAATCCATCGTATGTTTTAAAAGAAAGTAAGTACAAGCTTTTCAATGTATCCGGAGATAAGGCATGAAGCTCTTCATATACACTGTTTTCAATATGTCCTTCATGCAAATCGGCAATCACATCATCCAGGATATCAGGCAAGGCTGTGCAAAGTTTTGCAAAGGATTCTCCATCTCCAAAGACGATACCATAAAACTGATCTATCGAAACCCTCCGGATCTTATTATGGCAAAGGCCGTTCTTATGCCAGGGGTTATTTTGGGATTTTGTAGCAATTACCTCAACCAGCATACATGTAGCCTGGTCGTCATGCAATATCTTATTCTGCATTTTCATGTAAACAGAGTCGCCGGCACCTCCGTTCATTGTATTATGCTTATTCTTCAATTCCACATATATATATGCAATTGGTCATTGGCTACATCAAAACCTTTCTGGGGCACTTCCCATCCATTACCCACATATTTAAAAAGGTTTTGGTGGAAATAACCGATATGGTTCGTATTTGTCTTATCAATTTGTCGGATACATTCTGCTTCAATAATTTCCTCAAACGTTTTACCGTATACTTTTGCATCAAAAGTCAACTTGATAGGATCAATCAGGTTATGGTTGAAACGCTTCAAATCGATACGGTTACGATACAAGCGAACTGTTTCCCTAACATGGTTGAATATGCTTTCATCCGAGATGAAACCCAAGTTGTAATCTCTCATATACTCTTCTTATAGCGATTTTATATCGACAAATATAGAAAGTATAATCCGAAACGAGGCACAAAAAGAGCAGGGAAATGATGCAAGATGGTATCAACATCAAATAAAACCCGGTCTTCCCATTGAGATGGGGGACCGGGTTTTAATATTCGGGACTACGACCTAAACTTACACCTTACTGCTTGAAGTAGCCCAGGTCTTCGCGGTCGAAGTGGGTGATGTAGTTGTAGATCTTGATCACTTCGGCTTGGCCGTAGTTGATGTAGACTTCGGCGGAACGGCGGAAGCTGGCGTCTTTGTTGGTATCCTGCAAGAGGAGGTAACCCATGATACAATGAGCGGCAGCTTCTACGAGGCGGCGGGCATGGAAGTCGAGGTATTCGTTGTCTTTCGGTTCCATCACGAGGCCGACGATCTCGTCGTAGCGGGAGGTCATCTCGATCAGTTTCTGACGGAGGGATTCCAACTCGGGCTTGTAGTCCAACGCTTCGTACGAGCGGATCTGATCCAGGTAGGTTCCTGTGGTGACGTGGCGGATGGCAGCAACCACCTGCAACTGCGTCGTACCTTCATAGATATTCGTGATACGGGCATCGCGGTAGAGACGTTCGCAGGCATAGTCTTTCATGAAGCCTGAACCGCCGTGGATCTGGATAGCATCGTAAGCGTTCTGGTTGGCATACTCGGTGGTCATGCCCTTACCCATCGGGGTATAGGCATCGGCCAGCTTGCCGTATTTCTTCATTTCGGTACGTTCTTCGGGTTCGAGTTTGCGTTCGCGGGAAATGTCTTCCAGGGCTTTGTAAATGTCGACGAAACGAGCGGTTTCGTACAGCATAGAACGTGAAGCATCGGCTTTAGCGCGCATCAGGGCAACCATTTCGTATACGGCCGGGAATTCGATGATGGCTTTGCCGAACTGCTTGCGTTCCTGTGCGTAGGCAAGGCCTTCGCGATAGGCGGCTTCACTCAATCCCACAGCCTGTGCCATGATACCGAGGCGGGCGCCGTTCATCAATGCCATTACATATTTAATGAGCCCCAGCTTGCGGTCGCCGCAAAGTTCGGCCTTGGCGTTCTTGTACACCAGCTCGCAGGTGGGCGAACCTTTGATACCAAGCTTATTCTCGATGCGGCGCACGTTTACGCCACCATCGCGCTTGTCGTAGATAAACATAGACAGACCACGACCGTCACGCGTGCCGTCTTCCGAACGGGCCAGGACGAGGTGGATATCAGCGTCGCCGTTGGTGATGAAGCGCTTCACGCCGTTCAGGTACCAGCAGTTGTCTTTTTCGCTATAGGTAGCTTTCAACATCACTGCCTGAAGGTCGGAACCGGCATCCGGTTCGGTGAGGTCCATCGACATCGTTTCACCGTTGCATACACGGGGAATGTAACGCTGACGCTGGTCTTCGTTACCGAATTCGTACAAGGTCTCGGCGCAGTCCTGCAAACCCCAGAGGTTTTCAAAACCGGCATCGGCGCGCGATACCAGATCGGCTGCCATGATATACGGTACGATCGGGAAGTTCAAACCGTTGTAACGACGCGGCATGGCGATACCCATCAGGCCGGCTTTACGCACAGCATCCAGGTTTACCTGTGTACCGGCGGCGTAGGTTACGCGTCCGTTGCTCACCGTGGGGCCGTCATGGTCTACACCTTCGGCGTTGGGGGCAATGATATCGCCACAGATTTCGCCTACGATCTCCAGTACTTTCTCGTAGCTGTCCATGGCATCTTCGAAGTCGAACGGAGCATAGTCGTACGCATCCTTATCGGCATAATTACGTTCTTTCAGTTCCACAATCCGCTTCATTAATGGGTGATGAAGGTGATGTCTCAGGGTGGGATTATCCAAATAGAAGTTTGCCATAGTTATTTCGTGTTCTTTTTGTAGTACTTAATCATCTTCGGGAGCACTTCTTCTACGGTTCCCGTAATCACGTAGTCGGCAATCGTGTTGATGGGAGCATTCGGATCGTTGTTCACCGAGATGATGATCGAACTTTCCTGCATTCCCGCGATGTGCTGGATCTGGCCTGAGATACCGCAGGCGATATAGAGTTTCGGGCGGACGGTTACACCGGTCTGTCCGATCTGGCGATCGTGTTCGCTGTAACCGGCATCCACCGCAGCGCGTGAGGCACCTACTTCGCCACCGATCACGGCAGCCAGGTCGTGCAGCAACTGGAAGTTTTCCTTCGAGCCTACGCCGTATCCGCCGGCCACGATAATGGGCGAGCCTTTGATGTTGGTCTTGCTCTTTTCCATCTGGCGGTCGATCACGGCCACAACGAAATCGGCGTCGGAAATGTACTTCGCTACGTCGTACTTCTTCACTTCGCCTTTGTGCGAGGGATCAGACACTTCTTTCTTCATCACGCCTTCGCGCACGGTTGCCATCTGCGGACGGCAGTCGGGGTTGATGATCGTAGCCACGATGTTACCACCGAAGGCCGGGCGGATCTGATAGAGGAGGTCTTTATACGTTTTGTTTTCTTTCTTTTCTTCGTGGTCGCCGATCTCAAGCGCGGTACAGTCGGCCGTCAGTCCGCTGCCGAGCGCCGAAGAAACGCGTGGACCAAGGTCGCGACCAATGCTGGTGGCGCCCATGAGGGCGATCTGCGGTTTTTCTTCGTCAAACAGTTTCACGATCACCGAGGTGTGGGGTAGCGAAGTATAAGGATACAGGCGCTTGTCGTCAAACACGTGCAGCACATCTACCCCGTACGGGAATACCTGGGCAGCGATACCGTCCAACTGATGGCCTACGGCTACAGCTTCCAGCTGACAACCGATGGTGGCAGCCAGGCTGCGTCCTTTGGTAAGCAACTCCAGACTGACATCGGCTACGATGCCGTCTTCTATTTCGCAGTATACAAATAAGTTGTTCATATCGTTTGATTTACCCGATGGTATGATTCAGAATTAATTCGCGCATTAACCCGTCGATCGCATCGTCGGTCGGTTCGAGGGTCATATTCTCTTTGGCCTGGAAGATCACGTTTTCGATCTTCTTCACCTTCGTGGGTGAGCCGGAGAGGCCGCAGAGTTTGGTATCGGCGTTGACGTCGGCTACGCTCCATTCCGTGAGGTTGAGGTAGGGACGGGTATCGAGCAGGTCCATATAGTCTGAAGCCGCTTCCTGTTTTTCGGTAACGGTCTTCGCGTGTTTGTATTTCTGGAGGAATCGGGCGTTGCGCGGACGGCAGTCGGCAGCCGAGCTGTTGACGGTCACCACCAGTGGCAACTTGCCTTCGACGATTTCCACACCACGTTCGAGGCGGCGTTTCACGGTTACTTTTCCGTTTTTTACCTGCTGTATTTCTTCCGCGTATGTAATCTGAGACAGTCCCAGTTTTTCGGCTACCTGCGGGCCTACCTGTGCGGTATCGCCATCGATGGCCTGGCGTCCGCAGATGATCAGGTCGTAGTCCTTGATCTTATGGATAGCCATGGAGATGGCATACGATGTGGCTAACGTATCGGCGCCGGCGAATGCGCGGTCGGTTAACAGATAACCGCCGTCGGCTCCGCGGTAAAGACCCTCACGGATGATTTCGGCAGCACGTCCCGGACCCATGGTGAGCAACGTTACCGTTGTTCCGGGATGCGCGTCTTTCAGGCGCAAGGCCTGTTCCAACGCATTCAGGTCTTCCGGGTTGAAGATGGCGGGAAGGGCGGCGCGGTTTACCGTACCGTCTGCTTTCATCGCATCTTTCCCCACGTTGCGCGTGTCCGGAACCTGCTTTGCTAAAACAATAATTTTTAAACTCATATAAATAAATATATTAGATTGTACCAATCAGTATGTACCCTAAGTTATCATTTAGTGGCTGCAAAAGTAATCAAACATTCGATATGTCAAAGGATTTTAACACAAGATAATGCACACTTTAAGTGTTTTTGAGCAGACGGGAAGTTGAAAACATAGGTGGTTTGTAGATGGATTGTTCGTACCTTCGTCCCGTGGTTCGCAAAATCATTCATATCGATATGGACGCCTTTTATGCCTCGATCGAGCAGCGGGATCATCCGGAGTACCGGGGCAAGCCGGTAGCCGTGGGGTATCCCGAGGCACGGGGAGTGGTGTCGGCTGCCAGCTACGAGGCGCGGCGGTACGGGGTACGCTCGGCCATGCCGTCTACGATGGCATTGAAGCGTTGTCCGCACCTGATCTTCGCCCCGCCACGGTTTGAAGTGTACCATGAGGTGAGCGACCAGATCATGCAACTCTTCCTCGAATATACCGATCTGGTAGAGCCACTGTCGTTGGATGAGGCTTTCCTGGATGTGACGTTCAACCACAAACAGCAATCGTCGGCCATCTTCATCGCCCGCGAGATTAAACAGCGGATACGGGAGGTGACGGGGTTGACGGCTTCGGCCGGCGTATCATTCAACAAGTTTCTGGCCAAGATCGCATCGGATTACAACAAGCCGGACGGTCTCTTCACCATCCTGCCTAAAGACGCCGAAGCGTTTGTAGAGAAGCTGGAAATTGAACGCTTCTTCGGCGTAGGGAAAGTGACAGCCGAAAAGATGCATGGCCTCGGCATCCATACCGGAGCCGATCTGAAAAACCGGACCGAAGCCGACCTCGTACGCCTCTTCGGCAAAGTAGGCCATGCCTACTACCTCAACGCCCGCGCCATCGACGAACGACCGGTCAACCCGAATCACATCCGCAAGTCTGTCGGTGCCGAAAACACCTTCGACATAGACCTCGAAGCCTCTACCAAGCTCAACATTGAAGGTTATCATATCGCCCGACGGGTGTGGGAGCGCATGGAAGAAGGCCAGTTCCGTGGACGGACAGTGACACTTAAGGTAAAGTATGCCGACTTCGAGATTATCACCCGTAGCCGCACACTCCCCGATCCTGTTACCGACTTCAACCTTTTCTGGGATACCGCCCGGGAGATGCTCAAATTGGTAGATACCTCACAGAAAAAGATCCGCCTCCTGGGATTCTACATCAGCCATGCTGACGACGACCGTCCCAAACCCCTGCAACCGGTACAGTTACGACTTAAATTCAAATTCTAACGCTTATTCACAGAAAGTGAGGCATTTTACCAATTGGTTACCGAAAAAATCATTTACTTTGCATCTTCTATAAATGATTTGATCTATAAAATAAGGTAACTGTATGGCACAGGAAGATGTATTTAAGAAGCTGGTCTCGCACTGCAAGGAGTATGGATTTGTATTTCCCTCGTCGGAAATTTATGATGGATTGGGTGCAGTGTACGACTATGGGCAATATGGAGTAGAACTGAAGAACAACCTTAAAAAGTACTGGTGGGACAGCATGACGCTGTTGCATGCCAACGTGGTAGGTATCGATTCGGCTATCTTCATGCACCCGACTATCTGGAAAGCTTCCGGCCATGTGGATGCATTCAACGACCCGTTGATCGACAACAAAGACTCCAAAAAACGCTATCGCGCCGATGTGCTCATTGAAGACCATCTGGCCAAGATCGAAGAAAAGATAAACAAAGAAGTGGAAAAAGCCGCCAAACGCTTTGGCGACGCTTTTGACGAAGCCCAGTTCCGCGCCACCAACGGCCGCGTACTGGAATACCAGGCCAAGTGGGACGAAATCCATACCCGCTTTGCACAGGCGCTGAACGATTCCAACCTGGACGATCTGCGCCAGATCATCATCGACTGTGAGATTGCCTGTCCTATCTCGGGCACACGCAACTGGACGGAAGTACGCCAGTTCAACCTCATGTTCGCCACCGAAATGGGATCGACGGCCGACGGTGCCACCAAGATCTACCTCCGCCCCGAAACGGCACAGGGTATCTTTGTAAACTTCCTCAACGTACAGAAGACCGGCCGCATGAAGATACCGTTCGGTATCGCACAGATCGGTAAGGCTTTCCGCAACGAGATCGTTGCCCGCCAGTTCATCTTCCGCATGCGCGAGTTCGAACAGATGGAAATGCAGTTCTTTGTGCGTCCGGGCGAAGAGATGGAATGGTTCAACCAATGGAAAGCCGCCCGCCTCAAATGGCACAAAGCGATGGGGCTGGGCGATGCCAAATACCGCTATCACGACCACGAAAAGCTGGCTCACTATGCCAACGCCGCTACCGACATCGAATTCGAGATGCCGTTCGGCTTCAAGGAAGTGGAAGGCATCCACAGCCGTACCGACTTTGACCTCTCGCAGCACGAGAAGTTCTCCGGCAAGAAGCTCCAGTATTTCGACCCTGAACTGAACCAGTCGTACACCCCGTATGTGATCGAGACTTCCATCGGTGTAGACCGTTGCTTCCTCAGCATCCTGGCCGGTTCGTACTGCGAAGAAACACTGGAAGGCGGCGAAACACGTGTAGTATTGAAGTTGCCCGCAGCCTTGGCGCCTATCAAGCTGGCCGTGCTGCCGCTGGTAAAGAAAGATGGTCTGCCCGAAAAGGCGGAAGAGATCGTAAACATGCTGCGCTTCGACTTCCGTTGCCAGTACGACGAAAAAGACTCTATCGGTAAACGTTACCGCCGCCAGGATGCCATCGGTACCCCATATTGCATCACCGTAGACCACGAGACACTGAACGACAACTGCGTCACCATCCGTTTCCGCGACACCATGGAGCAGGAACGCGTGGCGATCAGCCAACTCTACGATATCATTGCCGAAAAGGTAAGTATGAAGAATCTCCTCAAACAAATAATCGAATAACAAGATGAAGAAGTATTGGTACATCCTGCTGATGATGCTCTGCTGCTCGCTGGCCTTCACCGCCTGCGGCGACGACGATGATCCCGTGGTTGACGAAGCCTGGAAACAGCAAAACGACGATGCCTTCGAAGCCATTGCCAACAACCCCGAATACAAGGAACTTAAATCCCTTGGCAACAATGGATCTGTCTATTACAAGGTACTGAAAGAAGGCGAAGGGACAAAACAGGTTTATTATACAAGTACGGTCAAGGTATATTATACTGGAATATTAGTAGATGGTGAGGTATTTAAAGAATATGAACCACCATACCAAAACCCTGCCACCATCAGTGTCAATGGAAGTGATATTTCTCAAGGAATGGCTACTGCACTACAGTATATGCATGTTGGCGACCGATGGGAAATATGGATTCCGTATCAGTTAAGTTATGGAGCAACCGGATACATTGCAAACAAAGTCATGTTAATCCCTGGCTACTCTACATTGAAGTATGAACTGGAAATAGTGGAGATTCTATAAGAGAATTATTATAACCATAACACTTTATCTGCAATTGTTTTGTTAAAAATAAATAAATAAATAAACACCCATGTTTGCTACATTATAATCAGATTTTTATATGTTTGCAATATTGTCAAACTTAAATTATTGCATCATGAGAAATTTATTAAGATTTTTAAGCCTATTATCGATCCTTGTTGGATATACTTCTTGCCAAAATGAGATGTTAAGTCCAATTCAAGACATAGAAAGCAGCGAGAATACCTCTTTTACTTCTCAGTTTATTTACATGGGGAAAACCTATTCATAAGAGAAGATGGAGTTATCGAATACTTTGCAGACAGCTATACTATGAAAACAGAATGCAAATTACCCATGATTAATGTAAAGGAAATTAAAGCAAGTGATAACAATTTGGCCACTAAAGCTATATTAGTTAATGAATTTTCGATTGGAAATGTCCATATATATGATGATACAAACTTCAAAGACAGAAATTACGGATGGAACCTTGAGTACCCTGGAACCGATTATGTGGCAATACCACATCTTAAAACAAATTATGATTTCAACGATAAAATTTCTTCTATAAAGCAAAATATACCAAACAGTTATGTTGATCAGATCGTATTTGAAGCATGGGAAAATGACAACTATAGTGGAAGATCACTTGTTTTGCTGAACATTAGGCCACCAATGCTGCAACCGACGGGAACCTATGTAGGTTATCAGAGCAATCTGAAAACTATTCCTTGTGGGAGTGGTAATTGGAATGATAGAATAACATCATTCATTTTATATTGGAAAGGCCATGCTCCAGGAATGCATCCTAATCCAAAATATTAAATACATTAACAATAGTCTGGACTCCTTGGTTACTTTATTGGAGTATGAAGCGGAAATAACGGGAATCATCACCCAATAATCTGCTATGATATAATAAAGGCGCGTCCGTACGGGAGGTGCCTTTATTATTTCCTAAAGATAGTTGCTGATTCAGAAGAGAAACCGGGAATGCTTGGTGATTCAGAAGAGAAACCGGGAATGCTTGGAATCAACCCAACCTGAAGATATGAGGGGGTATTGTTTGTGAAGAAATAGCCTATTGTCTCCTCTACAGCTACTTTTCTTTTTTTTGTTGTCACCTTTCACGGCCGCTTGCAGACAGGGATTGAGTGTGACAGGGTGAAAGCAATTTTCGTGTAAGAGGTCTTAGCAGATGGATGCTCACTGCAAGGTGGGTTTTAGCGCTGTTCCTGCCGTTGAAATGACCAGATGCCGGACTTGCTCAAACGAGGCCTGCGCCTCACCTTTGCAAGGCCTGCGCCTCACAACCCCTGAGGCCTGCACCTCGACCAGGTAGAGGCGCAGGCCTCAATCAGATGAGGTGTGCGCGTAGATACTGCCGGCGGAACGGACGGCTTTCTATCAGCAAGACAGATTTGAAACGATTGCCACACCACAAGTGTAGGGGTTGATCCAGGGAATGCTTGCGCAACAAAAAAGGGAAGAATAGCCTCCTCCCTCCTCCCTAAAAAAATTAAAGGCTGTCATCACGACAACCCCTAATCAAACTTTGTTAACCTTAAATCTAATACTATTATGAAAAAACCACAGTGCAAAGATAAGCCCTAAACAACGACTTGTCAAGTCTTTTTCGGCCAAAAGATGTTAAGCAACACACCTAAAGAAGCCAAAAAGTGTTACATAACATATATTTATATAGATTTCAATCAAAATAAGCTAAAATTAACGGTAATCACAATGCCAGGCGCTCTTTCAGCAGCTTATAACCGGCGCTACTGGCACGCAGGCTTTGTCCGTTTTTGAGCCGCACCTGATAAGTTTCCTTGCCAAAGAGCTCGACACGCTGGATATACTCCGTATTGACAATCGCCGAGCGGTGGATGCGAACGAACGTAGGCGGGAGGTTGGTCTCGAAGTACTTCATCGTTTTTTCCTTGATGTATTGGCCTGTCGGGGTACAGAGCATCACATAGTCGCCGCTGGCCTGGAGACAGTACAGGTCGTCAAGATGTACGATGTGAATACGGGCGCCGTCCTTGACGGATATCCGGTCGAGGCGTTCATTCGTTCCCGCAGAGGCCATTTCAGCTTCCATGGCTCTTTCCACCTGTTCGGTCTCCATCCGGTCGGTCTTCTGCAGCATCCAGTACCATTGCAGCAAGATTACCCAGGCGAGGGTCCCGAACAGGAACCGGAGCGGCAGGCTGCTGAGAAACACTTCGGTGTCAATGGCGCCGATAAGCGTAAGCAGCAGGAAACTTACACCCAGGCAGACACACTGGACCAGGAAGGTCAACAGGGCATGCACCTGCCATATCCAGATAAAGTGCAGCGCATACCACGCCACATATCCGGCGGCAGCCAGCAAGGCGACACTCAGGGTACTGTCGGCCAGGGATGCCCACGGATGGGCGCC
Source organism: Tannerellaceae bacterium (assembly GCA_031555505.1). GTDB lineage: Bacteria > Bacteroidota > Bacteroidia > Bacteroidales > Tannerellaceae > JAJDIA01. The sequence continues at coordinate 8,590 of JAVBUH010000005.1, read as the reverse complement.
ACTGTACAATACAAGCAATCCCCATTGTATGGCCACTGCCACTGCCACAAGTGCGGAACCGGTGGCTTTACTGAGTATAGATTCGGTAAACGGATGCGGTAACATACTTAATTCTTTATTTCTACGCCTCCGAAGGATGTATTTCCACGGATCACCAGTTTATGGCTATGGTCGATCTCATTCGTCATAAAGCGCTTCTCGGTCACCGCGCCGAATGAAACACGTACATCATTCACCACATTCCAATTGGAGGGGACGTACAGTTCCACACCACCGAAGGAGTTCGACAAGTCAATATAGGTCTCTGTCGCTTCCAGGCTTGTATGCCGGAGATCGAACACAAGCGAGCCGAACGAGACCTCCAGCCGCGCCCCCCTGAACACCGGGGCGGTTACGGTATGCCGGAGTGAATAAAAGCTGGCGATGCCCTGTACATATCCATCGTCGTCACGCAGGTTGCCGGCTTCGGCTCTCGCATGCCAACGCTTCTGCCTGGGCATAAACACCATGTCGAGCAACATACCCAGTCCGCCGAGAATCAGGAATACCGGCCAGTACTTCCAGATATACTCCGGCCAACTCGCCCAATAGTTCACCGACGTTTCGCCAAGGATAAGCGGCATCAGGAAGAAAGCGGCCGTTGCCCACAACGCTATACCCTGCCCGATCTTCCATTGCAGAAAGCTGCCGAAGCCGAACACGACCAACAACATCGGCCAGGAAAAGAGGATGTAATACCAGTAATCGTTGATCCACCCGGCATTATGCCCCAATTGTAATACACCGGCGGCAATACAGATGAATGCCACATAGAACAGCGTCATCCGGCGACGCTGCTGGAACGGATTGATATGATCGGTCTGCATACTGGTCAGCTTTTAATATCCACATTACTTAAGGTAATATCTCCCCGGAGAATAAGCTTATGTTCCGTGTCTACCGGTTGAGACAGGAACCGCTTGTCTCTGAATCCCGACAGGGTGCTCTCGGCCTCCACCACCACATTCCAGGTGATCGGGATGTAAAGTTCCACGTTGCTGAAAGTCGCATCGAGCTGGATCAGGGTCTGCGGCGTATCCAGGTGGGTACGGCGCAGGTCGATCATCAGGCTGCCGAAGGTCACGTCCAGATCGGCGCCTTTGAACAACGGCTCCAGCACGATATGACGGGCAGAGCTGAATGTTACGTCAGACACAATGAAACCTTCGTCTGCCGTGGGACGATGGCTTTCCTGAAAATAAGACTGCCGGGAATCGGAATCAGCCCGATGCATACCGAACGGCCATCCGCTTTGCTTGCTTCTAGCCCGGAAAAACATCGCGACACCGACACCGATAAGCATCACCGGCCAGAGGAGGTGCAGGTTGTATATATTCGACAACAGAAAGTAGCCTCCCAGGAAAAGCATGATGATGCCGCCCGTATAATTCCGTTTTGCCATGCATAAGATACCGATAATAATAAGTACCATCTGCCAGGAGACAAGGTAGTGGGTGACCATCGGGTCTATCCAGCCCAGGTTCCGTCCCAGGATCAGGATACCGGCTCCGATAAAAGCAAGCGCCACCACGGCCGAGTTCAGTTTGTTATGAAACTGAGGTGAGTTCATTTGATTCATATTCATTCCATTTATTTGTTTTAAACCACATCGCAAAAGTAGCCTGATCGGTATGGCCCGGCAATCGGCTTTCGCCTGTTTACCGCCGATTTTCGACAAACGGCGGATTATTCCCGATAAAGTAAAGCAAAATATAAGCCCGTGATACGTCGATCGACAAAAAAAACTCCTTCACCCGGCAGGGCAAAGGAGTTTTTCAGAGACCTATCTATAAATGTATAAGATCAGTCTTGCAGTTTTGCCGAGATGAACTCACGGTTCAGACGGGCAATATTACTGATTGAAATAGCTTTCGGACATTCGCCTTCGCAAGCGCGGGTGTTGGTACAGTTACCAAAGCCCAGTTCGTCCATCTTGCTCACCATCACTTTGGCACGGCGGGCAGCTTCTATCTTACCTTGCGGCAGCAAAGCCAGCTGGCTCACCTTAGCCGATACGAACAACATAGCCGAACCGTTCTTGCAGGCAGCCACACAGGCGCCGCAACCGATACAGGCGGCAGCATCCATGGCCAGGTCGGCATCTGCCTTGGAGATGGGTATGGCGTTGGCATCAGGGATACCACCGGTGTTGACGGATACGAAACCGCCGGCCTGGATGATCTTGTCGAACGCATAGCGGTCTACCATCAGGTCGCGGATCACCGGGAAACCGGCCGAACGCCACGGTTCTACCGTGATCGTAGCACCGTCGTCGAACTTACGCATGTGCAGCTGGCAGGTAGTGATCTCCGTATCCGGTCCATGGGGATGTCCGTCGATATAAAGCGAACACATCCCGCAGATACCTTCGCGGCAGTCGTGGTCGAATACCACCGGTTCCTTACCTTCGTTTACCAACTGTTCGTTCAGAATGTCGAGCATTTCGAGGAAAGAACTTCCCTGCGAAATGTCTTTCAACTGATAGGTTTCAAAAGCGCCTTTTTCCTTCGGACCTCTCTGGCGCCAAACTTTCAGTGTGATATTTATATTTTTGTCCATTGTTGTTGCTTTTTAAAGTATTAATTCTTGTAGTTACGTTGCTGGCGCACAACAAACTCGTAATCGAGCGCTTCTTTCAGCATAACCGGGTCTTTGTCTTCACCCTGGAATTCCCAGCAGGAAACATAAGAGAACTGATCGTCGTGACGGAGCGATTCGCCTTCGGGCGTCTGGTGCTCTTCACGGAAGTGTCCACCGCAGGATTCGGCACGATCGTAAGCATCGTGAGCCATTAGGGCACCGATTTCGAGGAAGTCGGCCAGGCGGAGTGCCTTTTCGAGTTCCACGTTCAGGTCTTCTGCCTTACCCGGGATGCGAACGTTGCTCCAGAATTCCTTCTTGAGGGCTTTCAACTGGTCGATAGCTTCTTTCAGACCCGCAGCGTTACGTCCCATGCCTACGTTGTTCCACATGATGTGGCCCAGTTCTTTATGGATGCTGTCAACCGAACGTTTACCGTTTATCTTCATCAGCTTCTGGATGCGGTCGTTGATCTGCTTTTCAGCCGCGTCGAATTCAGGCGATGTGGTGCTGAAACGCGGAACCTGGATCTGGTCGGCCAGGTAATTCTGGATCGTATACGGCAGCACGAAGTAACCATCGGCCAATCCCTGCATGAGAGCAGATGCACCGAGGCGGTTTGCACCGTGGTCGGAGAAGTTGGCTTCACCGATAGCAAAGAGCCCCGGGATATTAGTTTGCAGTTCGTAGTCTACCCACAGGCCACCCATTGAGTAGTGGAGAGCCGGATAGATCATCATCGGGGTTTCGTATGGATTATCGTCCACGATCTTTTCATACATCTGGAAGAGGTTACCATAACGCTGTTCAACCACGTTCTTGCCAAGGCGGTTGATGGCTTCGGAGAAATCCAGGTAAACGGCTTCGCCTGTACCTACACCAAAACCGGCGTCGCAACGTTCTTTGGCAGCACGTGAGGCCACGTCGCGCGGAACGAGGTTACCGAAGGCCGGATAGCGGCGTTCCAGATAGTAGTCGCGGTCTTCTTCCTTGAGTTGTGTCGGTTTCAGTTTACCGGCACGGATGGCTTCAGCATCTTCTTTTTTCTTTGGAACCCAGATACGTCCGTCGTTACGCAACGATTCGGACATCAGGGTCAGTTTAGACTGGAATTCACCATGAACCGGAATACAGGTCGGGTGGATCTGTACCATACACGGGTTGGCAAACCAGGCTCCTTTCTTATAGCACTGCCAAGCAGCCGAACCGTTGGATGCCATAGCGTTGGTAGACAGGAAGAAGGTGTTTACATAACCTCCTGTAGCTACTACTACAGCGTGGGCGGCAAAGCGTTCTACCTTACCGGTAACGAGGTTACGGGCGAGGATTCCACGGGCGCGTCCGTCCACTTTCACTACATCGAGCATTTCGTGGCGCGGATACATCTTTACTTTGTTCAAACCGATCTGGCGGCTGAGCGCCGAGTAAGCGCCGAGCAGCAACTGCTGACCTGTTTGACCGCGGGCGTAGAACGTACGGGATACCTGCGCACCACCGAACGAACGGTTGTCCAACAGACCGCCGTATTCGCGAGCAAAAGGTACACCCTGTGCCACGCACTGGTCGATGATCGAGTTGGATACTTCAGCCAGACGATATACGTTAGCTTCGCGGGCACGGTAGTCGCCCCCTTTGATCGTATCATAAAACAGACGATAGACAGAGTCGCCATCGTTCTGATAGTTCTTGGCAGCATTGATACCTCCCTGTGCAGCGATGGAGTGTGCACGACGGGGAGAGTCCTGGATACAGAAATTCAATACATTGAATCCCATCTCGGCCAGGGAAGCGGCGGCAGATGCACCGGCCAGACCCGTACCTACGACGATGATATCCAGACGACGTTTGTTTGCAGGGTTCACCAATTTCTGGTGATCTTTATATTCTTTCCATTTCTCGGCCAAAGGCCCCTGGGGAATTTTTGAATTTATGGTAGTCATATGTCTTGCTATTTATCAAAGGTTTTTCAGATAGAATACGATAGTCACAAGGGCAAAACCCAGACAGATCAATGTGGCAAAGATGTCGGAGATCACTTTCCAGCGGTTGATCCAGATGTTGTTGTTCCAACCAACTGTCTGGATAGCGCTCCAGAACCCGTGTGTGAGGTGGAACCACAGTGCTACGTACCATACCAGGTAAAGCACCACAACAATAATGTTGCTGAAGTAGTAGTTCATGAATGCAGCACCTTCCTGCGGAGATACCATCGCACTGCCCAGCGCTACTTCGTGATGTCCCATCAACTCGGCAAACATCATCTTGTACCAGAACTGCGAGAAGTGCAGGCACAGGAAACCAACTACGATCAGCCCGAGTACGAACATGTTCTGCGACGACCATTCTACGTTTTTCGGCGTAGCGCTCACAGCATAACGGTCGTTACCGCGTGCTTTCCGGTTCTGCAATGTCAGCATGATCGAATAGCAGATGTGAATCACAAAGCCGGCAGCCAGCACCAGGGTGCCTGCCAACGCATACCAGTTGGTTCCCAACAGCGAACAGATCATGTTGTAGGCCTCTTCCGAGAAGACCGCCGTCATGTTCATCGCCAGGTGAAACACCAGGAACAGGATAAGGAAGATACCTGATAAACTCATTATCAGTTTCTTCCCGATAGAAGAATTAAGTAACCACATAAGATAATAATTTATTAGAATATATTAGTTTGTAATTGCTGATTCCAGTAGGGATATCCTCTTGTAGACACCCCGCGAAAAACACCCGCAAAGGTATGGGAAATACATATAGTTCACAAATAATTATGGAAATAATTCCGTATTAAGAACCAAAAGCGGCGCAATGATTATTGAGAGCCCGGAAAAACATCAAAATGGCGGCTCTGTTTTCAGAACCGCCTTTCGTGTGATCAGACTTTCAGGAAGACTTTATGTTTGTAGAGGAAGTAAAGGAAGAACCAGATGATCGTTACATATGCCATCCAGTTGAGGAGCATCGACCAGTCTTCGGGAAACAGTTTCACGAAGCCGCCGAAGAAGAAGTCGGCGATCTGCCGGAAGGGGATGATGCGGTTGGCCATATAGACCGTGATCGAGTTCATGCCGATCACCTTGAAGAAAAAGAATCCTTTCTTCCATCCCCATACGTCTACCATCAGGTAGAACAAAGCGAAAAGCAACATGCTGCAACCCCCGGCCATGCAAACAAACGAGCTGCTCCATAGTGCTTTATTAATCGGGTAGAACAGGTTCCATACCTGGGCAATGACTACCAGTACGACACCGGCGGCGGCTAATAGACCGGCTTTCTTCATCATCGTCAGTCCTTCTTTGGCCATGACGACGAAGAGGCCTGTCAGTGCGCCCAGCAGTGCGGTTGAGATAGCGGGGATGATACCGAGGATTCCTTCTGGATCAAATATGCCGCTGTTCAGGCGGCCCGGCAGCAGGATACGGTCGATGTAGCAGGCAATGTTGCCTTCGGGCGAGAAGCGGTCGGCGCCGGGGTAGTCGGGAGCCGTGAATAATACATTCAGCAGGTAGTAGAAAAGCATCAGGCCGAAGCACCAGATCACCCGTGTTTTCAGCTTACTGGTATTCACGAAGATCAGTGCGGCAAACATCCAGGCTAACCCGATCCGTCCCAGCACACTGGCACAACGTAGGGTGTCGAACTCGAACTTCAGCAACCCGTTGTAGATCATTCCGAAAAGCACAAGCGTCAGCCCGCGTTGGATGATCTTTTTATACATCGCCGACTTCGGAGTGCCCGGTTTAAATTTGCCAAGCGAGAAAGGCATCGATACACCTGCCATGAACAGGAAGAGGGGGAAGATCATGTCATAGAAAACAAAGCCGTCCCAGGGTACGTGGTGGAACTGTTTTTCCAGAGTGATGAATAGCGGCCAGTTGGTCAGTGTGGCCAGTCCCGCAATAATACCGGCACCGCCTGCAATCCATAACATGTCGAAACCACGGAGGGCGTCCAGTGATTCGAGTCGTTGCGTGCTTTTCTTTTCCATATATATCAGATCTAAAGGATTAAATTATTTCTATGTATATAAAAAGTGTGCTTGCGATTCCCCTCTTGAGAGGGGGCAGGGGGTGTGTGACGAGCGAAGCGAGCGTGACTTAAATCTGCGTTGTCTGCGCATTCTGAGTCATCTGCGTGACCTATATAACTTTGTACAATCCCGTATACAATTAAACCAAGCTCGCTTCGCTCGTCACACACCCCCTGCCCCCTCTCAAGAGGGGAATCGCAAGCACACCTTCTTTGTATATATAGCCTTTCGCTAAAGGCTTCTTTTGGACTTTATTTTTTCTTGCGCTGATCCTGCTGTTTTTTCAGCTGTTCCTGCTGGGCGCGCTGTGCGTCTTCGAGGCGCTTCATGAAGCCGGATTTCTTCTGCGGTTTCTTTTTGTTGGCTTCGAGCTTGGCAAGCAGCTTTTCTTCGTCGATAAAGAAGCGGAACACGAAAGTCTGAACGATCGTCATCAACGTGGAGATGAAGTAGTAGTATGTCAGACCCGATGCATATTCGTTGAAGAAGAAAAGGAACATCAGCGGCATCATGTACATCATGATCTTCATACCCGGCATCTGTTGCTGGCCGGTATTGGTCATCTCCATATTGAACTTGGTATAGACGATGTTGGTGATCGTCATCAGCAGACAGAACAAGCTGATATGATTACCGAAGTATTGCGAGATGATAGGAATTTGTGTATTCCAGCTCACAATGGCGTCGTACGTAGACAAGTCTTTCGCCCAGAGGAAACTTTCGTGGCGCAGTTCGATGGCCGACGGGAAGAACATGAACAGTGCGATCAGCACCGGCATCTGCAGCAACATCGGCAGACAGCCGCTCATCGGACTGGCGCCGGCCCGACTGTAAAGCTCCATCGTAGCCTTCTGCCGTTCCATGGCTTTTTCCTGTCCGGGATATTTTTCGTTGATCTCTTCCACCTGCGGACGCAAGACGCGCATCTTGGCCGATGACATATACGATTTATAGGTAAGCGGGAAGAGGATCAGTTTCACGATCAGCGTCATCACAAAGATCAGCAGCCCGTAATTACCGATAAATTTACCAAGGAAGTCGAACAGCGGAATGATCAGATACTGGTTCATCCATCGGAATACACTCACGCCAAGGGAGATCATCCGCTCGAGGTCTAACTGTTGGTCGGCGGGTACCCCTTTGTCATAGGCTTTAAGACCGGCGTAGCTATTCGGTCCGAAATAGAATCGGAGGTTTGTGCTTTCGCGCCCCTGCAGGTCGAAGGGCAGTGTGGTGTTTGTCTTGTAGCGTTTGAGATAGCCGTCAGACGTCAGCACCTTGGAGTCGAGCGCAGAGGATGCAAAGCCGTCTCCAGTGTCCGAAATCAGGACGGTGGAGAAGAACATATCTTTGTAACCGATCCATTTGAGGCGGTTGCTCAACTGTTTGCTGTCGTTTTTGGATTCGCTGAGGTATTCCACATCGTCGGCCGTGAACTTATAGTACAAGGCTGTATAGCGGCTTTCGAACTTACGTCCTTTTTCCTGTTGGCGGATATCCTGTTGCCACATCAGGTCGAGCGAGTTGGTGCTGGGAGCCAGTATGCCGTTCAGGCCGGTTCCCTGGATGGTGTACGACAGCATATAGTCGTCGGGTGTGAGGCTGTAAGTGAAGTCCAACCAGGCCCCTTCTCCCAATGCAAGACGCATCACGACTGTATTCGCCTCTTTCTGGATGGGGGTGAAATACATCTCGCCCGGATTGACCACCCGGTTGGTAGCCGAGACGAGAGTGAAATCGAACTGCGATTCCCGTTCGTCAAAAAGGACAAGCGGCTTGGCATCATGCGTGTCGTATTCTTTCAAGCGGGCATAAGCCACCCGTCCGCCTTTGTTGCTGAGGCGGAGCTCCACTTTCTCATTTTCGAGCGTGATGAACGACTCTGTTCCCTGCATGGCATTGGCAAATACGCCATAGGTGCTTTCCAACTTTGCCTGACGAACGGAG
>JAVBUH010000016.1:0-42806 GCA_031555505.1 Tannerellaceae bacterium | reverse complement strand
TAGCGGATGGATACTCACTGCAAGGTAGGTTTTAGCACTGTTCCTGCCGATGAAATGACCAGATGCCGGACTTGCTCAAACAAGGCCTGCGCCTCACCTTTGCAAGGCCTGCGCCTCACTCCCCCTGAGGCCTGCGCCTCGTCCAGGTGAGGCGCAGGCCTCAATCATGTACTCGTGCGTGTACATGCCGCCAGTGGAACGGCCGGTATTCGATCAGCAAGATGGGCCTTCCAAATCATCATCGTCTCCCGAAAAAAAGATCATAATGCTCCTAAACGAAGAGTATTTCGTTCGTGAACGAACATTATGACGATCGTTTTGGAACAGTATGATCTTTTTTGTGGCGATTGGCGGATCTGCAACATCTTTTTTATCAAATAGTTACAAATTGACAGCCAGGGCAGATTTGAGGGCCAACGCTTTCCAATCGGTGCAAATTTGAAACGATTGCCACTTCATTAGTTTCCGGGTTGATCCGTCACTATGGAGGAACCATTGAGGAGTTATGAAGGGAACCATACAAAATGCGTAGGGATGAGCTCATGGCTCCCTACAGGCGCTATCACACATAATCAACCGGATGGTTATCAAACCAACGTCTTAATTATAACGGTAATCGCTTCGCGGTTATAGCCAATGTTGCCTTCTTTTTTCATCTAAAGAGATTCTCCTCTCTGCTCAAAATACAGGAAAGTGTTTTAATGTGAATGAGAGGTTAAACAATTCTAATGTTTTTATTGTTTCAAATACGGTTAGCTGCTATGAGTATATCTGACCGAGTATTAATTAAAATAAATTAATTTGAAATGAAAAAGATTATTCCTTTTTTCGCATTGATTCTTCTATTTGCGTCTTGTCAGAAGGATCCTGATCTGTCGGAAGTGGATGGTGACTTTGTGGTATATACTGACCATGACAATAAAGCCAATTTCGCTTCTTATGGTACTTATTTCCTGCCCGACAGCGTATTGTTGATCACGAACAGTACATCACCGGTTTATTGGAAATCCAGCGAAGCTGCTTCTGTATTGAAAACCTTCCAGCAGAATATGGACAGTCGGGGCTATATCCGTGTGGCCGACAAAGCGAATGCCGATCTGGGTGTACAGGTGTCTTACGTGGAAGATGTCAGCTATTTTGCTGATTATTACGATTATCCGTACTGGTGGTGGGGCTATCCGTACTATTGGTATCCAACCTATTGGGGTGATTGGGGTGGATGGTATTATCCGTATACAATCGTGTACTCGTATGAAGTAGGCTCTATTCTGGGTGAAATTGTGGACTTGAAGAATAGCCCTAAAGGTGATTCGAAAGATGACAAGCTGACTGTGCTTTGGACATCCTATATGGGCGGCTTGTTGTCTGGCTCTACCTCAGTAGATACCGATCTGGCTACGACGGCTATTAACCAGGCCTTTGTACAGTCTACATACATTCAAAAATAAGTAAAGAACGATTAAAAATTGAAATCCAAATGAAAAAGATAAAAATATCCATACGATTGTTCGCTTTGCTCGTCGCCTGCATTGTGATACCTGCTGTGTCAAATGCGCAGTTGGTCAAGAACTATTATTTCAACATTGACTGGCAATTGAACACGCCGTTCAGTACCGATTTTGCCGACAAGACCAGTGGCTGGGGTGCCAACTTTGAAGGAGGATACCTGCTTACACGCAGCGTATCGCTGGGAGCATTCTTCGCTTTCCATACCAACAATGAATACATTGAACGCCAGACGTTGAACGTAAGCGAAACGGCTTCGATTACCTCAGATCAGCAACACTCGATCTTCCAGATCCCCTTTGGCGCCGTGGTACGCTACACCTTTACACGCGATGGTTTGTTTGAACCCTATGTAGGAGCCAAGCTGGGTGCTAACTACGGCAAGACATCCACTTATTTGAATGTGTTGGATATCTACGACGAAACCTGGGGCTTCTATGCTTCGCCCGAAGTGGGGCTCACCATCTTTGCTCCCGGTAAACAGTTTGGTGCGCATATCGCCCTTTATTACAGTCATGCCACCAACTCCAGCAGTGTGCTGACCTATAATGTAGACGGCCTCAACAACTGGGGTCTCCGTCTGGGGGTAGCGTTCTGATAAGGTTTTTATGTGAGTTTATATAAATTTTAATTTGATGTGATTGTGGCATGGTTTCCGTCCGGATACCATGCCGCTTCTTTTTATGGGTCGCGGTTAAATTATATTAACGGAGCAGGGGGGAGGCTTAAACCGTCTATCTTTGCACGGTATGAAACAATGGCTGGCAGTAGTGATGCTCTTCGTCTGTGTCTCTCTTTGGGCTGACGACAAGGTGAAAGGTTTTGTGTATGATACCGGCCGGCAGCCTGTGATAGGAGCCAACGTGTTTTGGGAAGATACGCGCGAAGGAACCACCTCGGATGCAAACGGCTATTTTGAGATACCTCGTACATCAGGTAATCAGAACCTGGTGTGCAGCTACGTGGGCTATACCACCGTCACGATAGCGGTGGATGCCGATGCCGGAACAGGCTCGCCGCTGTCTATCGTACTGACTGAAGCCGTGGCGCTGGACGAAGTGGTGGTGAGCGAACGGCGGCAGGGCACGGTATCGTCGCGCATCAGCGTGTTACAGACGCAGAAGATCACCTACGACGAGTTGTTCCGCGCTGCCTGTTGCAACCTGGCCGAGAGTTTCGAGACCAATCCGTCGGTCGATGTTTCCTACGCCGATGCGGCAACCGGGGCACGCCAGATAAGGCTTCTGGGACTGTCGGGTACGTATGTACAGATGCTTACCGAAAACTACCCCAATTTTCGCGGTGCGGCTTCTCTGTACGGACTGGATTATATCCCCGGCCCGTGGATGGAAAGCATTCAGGTGTCTAAAGGAACGTCGTCTGTCAAGAACGGCTACGAGGCGCTGGCCGGGCAGATCAATGTGGAATACAAGAAACCGCGGACGGCAGATATTGTCTCGGGCAACCTTTTTGCCAGTGACGCCGGTCGCTACGAAGCCAATGCCGACGCCTCGTGGCTGGTAAACGACAAGGTGGCTACCGGCCTCTTTGTGCATTACTCCAACGACAACAAACAACACGACGATAATAACGACGGTTTCCTGGACTATCCCCTCAAGGAACAGGTGAACCTGATGAACCGCTGGGCGCATCAGTCCGGCCAATACCTCGCCCAGTACGGCGTGCGCTACCTGCACGAAGATCGCACGGGCGGACAGGCTACCGGCCACCATCCCTTTCCCGATCCATACCGGATCAGCCTCAACACCAACCGGGTGGAAGGCTATACAAAGCAGGCCTACGTGGTGGATCCGTCTAAAGACGAAAGCGTGGCGCTGATCCTCTCCGGCTCATATCACGAGCAGTTGTCTATGTACGACCGTACCGCCTACAATATTTACCAGCAGAATATATACGCCAGCCTGTTGTATGAAAAGAAATTCTCACCGGCACACAGCCTGAGCACCGGACTGAGCCTGAACTATGACGGCTTTGACGAGAACCTTACCCAGGCTGTACGCCAGGTGTTCAACCGCACCGAAACCACGCCGGGCGCTTTTGTGCAATATACATGGAACTGGAACGACAGGGTAATCCTGCTGGGCGGCATCCGGGCCGACTACAGTTCGATGTACGACTTCTTCGTCACGCCCCGCCTGCATGTGAAGCTGAACCCGTTCGACTGGTTCCATATCCGCGCCTCGGCCGGTAAAGGTTTCCGCACGGCCAACGTGCTGGCCGAGAACAATTACCTGCTCTCAGGTAGCCGTGAATTGCAGGTGGCCGACGGTCTCCAACAAGAAGAAGCCTGGAATACGGGTGTAAATCTTTCTTTTTATATACCTTTGCTCGGTAAAGAACTCACAGTGAACGGCGAATGGTATTATACCGGCTTCGAACATCAGGTGGTGACGGATATGGACAGCGACCCGCATGCGGTGCGTTTTTATAACCTGGACGGACAGTCCTTTTCGCACAGCTACCAGGTGGAAGCTACGTATCCGTTCTTCCGCGGTTTTACGCTCACAGCCGCCTGGCGGTGGACGGATGCACAGACCGACTATAAGGATGCGGCCGGTGTGGTGACACGGCTCAAGCGACCGTTGGTGAGCGGCTATAAAGGGCTGGTCACAGCCTCTTACCAAACGCCGCTGAAGAAGTGGCAGTTTGATGTGACCGGGCAGTTCAACGGCGGCGGACGCATGCCGAAGCCCGATGCCGCACAGCCGCTGTGGGAAACAAGCTTCGGCGCCTACACGGTGCTGAATGCACAGGTGACGAAATACTTCCGCCGGTGGTCGGTATACCTTGGGGCTGAAAACCTGCTCGATTATATGCAGCCGCACCCTATCATCGATGCCGAACATCCGCGAAGCGAAGATTTCGACGCGTCCATGATCTGGGGACCGGTACACGGACGGAAGATATATGCAGGGGTGCGGTTTAATATCCCCCGATTGTAACAAAAACAGTTAATAACAGATACGCAGTATGAAACACATTATTTTATCACTTCTTTGCGTTGTATGCACTTTCTCTTTGGCATACGCCCAGGATGGGAAGAAGAAAGACAACAAGGAAACGGTGACGTTCTCGATTGAGAACATGCACTGTGCTAATTGTGTGAAAAAGGTGGAGCAGAACATCGCTTTTGAGAAAGGTGTGACCGACCTCAAGTGCAACCTGAAGGAAAAGAAGGTCGAAGTGACCTACCGCACCGATAAAACCACGGAAGCCAACCTGGTCTCCGCATTCAAGAAACTGAATATGGATGCCGTGGCCGAGGGTAATAAAGGCGACAAACGGAAAGAAAACTGATTTTTATCTTATTTTTGCGATGGGCATGCAGCGTTTGCGGCCTAATTATCATCTAATAACCAGACAGCCTTACGGCGACCGACGAGACTGAATGAATGAACAACAACTGATAGAGGGTTGTAGGACAGGAGACCGGAAAGCACAGAAAGCGCTTTATGAAATGCATTCACCACGCATGAGGGGGGTTTGTATGCGCTATGTGAACGATAGGGAAACAGTTCGCGACCTGTTGCAGGATGGTTTCGTAAAGCTATTCACCAGTATTGATTCCTATTCGGGAGTCGGTTCGTTTGAGGGTTGGATGCGAAAGATCTTTGTCAATTGTGCGTTGGAGTATCTGCGCAAGGGAGATGTCCTGCGGGAAGCAGCCGGACTGGACTATACGGCCGAACTGGTGCAACCAAACTATTCGGTAGTAGCAGAACTGTCGGCGGAAGAACTGATGAAACTGGTGCAGGAATTGCCTGATGGCTTCCGGCTGGTGTTCAACCTGTTTGCCATTGAAGGATATTCGCATAAGGAGATCGGCGATATGATGCATATCACCGAGAGCACATCCCGCTCCCAGTATTCGCGGGCCAAGCAGATACTACAACGTAGAATTAACAGTTTGTATGAGTAAAAAGAGCATGAAAGAGAACGATATAGACAGGTTTGAGGAGGTATTCCGCTCTAAATTGCACGATTTTGAGGCAATGACGGAACCTGAAGACTGGGAGGCCATCGCCGGCAGACTACCAGCGAAAGCCTCTGTGCCGTTGTATCGCCATCTTCGCTACTGGGCAGCTGCGGCCGTGGTCGGCTTGCTGATGGTCGCCGGCAGTCTCTACCTGTTCAACGGTGAAGCGGAACAACAGCCGGTAGCTCACGATGTGGTGCAACAACAAACCGACGCCCTGCAATCGCGGATGAAGGAAGAAGTGGCTGCACGCAACGCTGAAGCTGATCAGCAGGCTGCTGTTGCACCGGCAGCTGATACGCCGCGTTCCATCGCACCGGTAGCTTCAACGCAGGTATTGGCCATGGCGCAAACAGCCGCTTCGCAAGGTTCGGACAAATCTGTCGCCCCGCTGATCCCCTCCGATGAACTTTCTGATTCCATGATATATACAGCGCCGGTTGAGGTGCCTGAACGTGTGGATGAACAAGCAGATGATGAACCTCAACCGTTGCAGGCTGTACCCACACGGGGACGGTCGCAACTCACGGAAGACGCCGTTGCCCAGGCGAAAGAGAAGCCCGTCCGTAAGTGGCGCTTCGGCATGGGAGGGGGAGGCCTTTCCATGGCTGCCGACAATGTGTTGCCCCAATATGTGACCAACAGTGCCGGTCTCCGGGCTGCCGACCTACAATTTATGAACAAAGTTGCCACTGCGAATAATGAGGTACGTGCTCCCTTGCCCAAAACGAATGTGAAGCATAAAGTACCCATCTCTTTCGGATTGGCGGTGAGCCACACACTGGGTAGCCGTTTCTCGTTGCAGACCGGCTTGGTTTATTCGTACCTCTTGTCTGAATGGGATACAAACGGGCGGTACAATGCGCAAAACAAGCAGGGATTGCACTTTATTGGCATTCCGCTTTCGGTGAACTACCTGATCGCCGAATGGAACCGTTTCCAACTTTATGCTACGGGAGGAGCTATGACCGAACTGAATGTGGCCGGTCGTCTGAATACCAAACTCTATGATGGAGACGAGTTGGTGGGTAAAGTGAAAGAAGACGTCCGCATGAAGCCATTGTTGTGGTCGCTCAACGCCCGGGTAGGAGTAAGCTATCCGCTATTGCGTTTCCTCAGCGCGTATGCCGAAGGGGGAGCGGGCTACTATTTCGACAATGGAAGCGACATTGAGACGATCCGCTCCGAGAAGCCTTTCAATGTGAATTTCCAGTTCGGATTGCGTGTGGGATTTTGAGTATGCTAACTAATAATGATCATATTTATATAATTATTTAAAACCGAATAGAAAATGAAAATGTGTAGACTTTGGGTCGTTCTGATGATGACGGCCGTTACCCTGTTAACCTCTTGTCTGGGAGATTCTGATAATACTGTTACGCAGACGTTGCCGGGTGTGTTCCGTTACCATAATGGCCGGACGGTGGTAGAAACAATCATGGGGAAGCTCTATTCACCCGAATTGGAAACGAAATACATCGGATACTCGGAAGGCGACTGCTGTATAATCAACTTTGAATATAATTCGTCGGCTCCCGAAAATGAGAATGAGGCAGCGAATGGTTATTCGTACGTGAGCAATATCGCGATCGGTGCGGTTCCTGCAGGTGACGTATCATTTACCACAGATACTGCCACCATGCTTCCGAAAGAAATAGCATTGTTGGAAGGTGGTTATAATATGGCCTATTACGGGTATTTTGCCTATCTGAGCGGTTCGATGATCCTTACTTCGACTTACAACCAGTTGACTGATCAGAAAACCCGGTTCGAACTCTTCTTTGATCCGGCACAGACACCGACGCCGGCTACTGACCAATACGGCAAAGGTTATTCCATCTACCTCCGTGCCACGGTGGTGAGTGATGGAAAAACACCGTCTACCGAGGTGATGGTTCCGTATGGATACAACATTAAGTACTTTATTGATACGATCTATGCCCGGGAACAGGGGAACGAAATCTTCCACTTGAAGCTTTACTATGTGAGCAAGATCAACAGTGATAATACACTGGTATGGTCTGCCGAAGATGTTATCATCCCATTTGAAGTGGAGAAGAAATAAACAACCGGCAGGTACGGTTGTTCCCTCCGGCGCAATCATTTTGTGTTTCTTACACAAGGTGATTGCGCCTTTTGTTTCTGAAAGGCTTTCTAATGCACCCGCTTGTTTTGTTGAACAGAATGTGGGTGAATTCGATTAGTATGCGTTATCTTTGTAGTCAAAATGAAGCTATGAAGCATATACCGCTATATATACTGTTGGCTTTCCTGTCTGCCGCCGCTTTTTCCTGCATGGGCGACAATGAAAGCACCACCGTGTACCAACGTTTGGGCGTGGTGCAGGATAATCCGGCTCAGACGATCCAGACAGTAGATGGCTACTTCATCACCTCTCCGGCTTTTGCCGGTATGCAGGCGGGTGAATGTTACCGGGTAGACTTCAACGCCATGCTGCCCGATTTCCCCCAGGGTACGGTCTATGATGCGGAAGTGCTTCGGATAGATACCGTCCCGGTATGGCCTTTTGCCAACGCTTTTACTGATACCTCCCTGATACTCCCGGATGAGGTGCGCCTGAAGTCGGTGAAGATCCACAAGCAAAACAACTTTCTTGACGGCCGCCTGTTTGTGTATACCACCCGCGACTCGTTTTTCCTGCATGAAACGACCCTCTACGGCCTGTCGTACAACTGGGACGAAGCGAAAGACCGGGATGCCAACGGCAATTACGTGTACGACCTCTTCCTCCGTCTTACCCAGGCCGATGGCACGGATACGATCCGTTCTGCCAATACATTATATACGAATGCTTTCATCCTGGAAGAGTTCCTGCAGCGTGCGGCTGTGAAGGAGCAAAGTGCAGGCAAAGACTCCGTCATCATGCGCATGAATTATGCGAAGGCGTATAACCGCGATTCTACCGCCTGGACCTGGTCTGTAACTGATACCTTCTCCCTCCGCATCGCCAGTCCCCGGTAATCAACTTTCGGTCTTTTTTAGTGTTTCTTATCCCATTATCCACGCTTATTTTATACTTTTGCTGTTTAAAAACGAATGGCGATGTATAAAGAGATTGCAACCAAAGTGATCCTCATCATTTCCCAACCGGCAAAAGCATGGGAGGCACTGGCCAGAGAGAGGGAAAACGGGGAAGACTTCCTGGCACGTTTTGTGTATCCGTTGATCGGATTGGTTACGGTGGCCGCATTCCTGGGTATCCTGTTTACCCGGAAGGAATTTGATGTACAACTGGCGCTAAAGGCGGCGATCCGTGCCCTGCTGGCTGCCTTCGGGGGGTTTTTCCTGAGTGTGTACCTGATGAATGAGATCTGGCTGGGTGTGTACAAACGGGCGAAAGACCTGAAGCTATGGCAGCGTTTCATCGGCTATTCCTCGTCGGTGATGTTTACCTTGAATATTGTGCTTACGTTGTTGCCCGAATTCTTCTTCCTCAAGATATTCATGCTGTATACGTTCTATGTGGTGTATGAAGGGGCCATCC
Source organism: Tannerellaceae bacterium (assembly GCA_031555505.1). GTDB lineage: Bacteria > Bacteroidota > Bacteroidia > Bacteroidales > Tannerellaceae > JAJDIA01. Next base: position 33,798 of record JAVBUH010000016.1, on the reverse strand, counting down.
CGTTTATGGAAGTGGAAGAAAAAGAACGGATGAAGTTCGTGGCGCTTACCACGATTGTTATATTACTGATACCTGCGGCTCTCGACGTTACGTTGTTTGTCCTGATGCCGGGGCTGCGCTTCTGAGCATAAGGCGTTACGAGAATGCTGCGCTTTGGAAATAAAAAGAAATGAAAGAAAAGATACAGACATCTGTCCAGATAAAGAACAAGCGGGCTACGTTCGACTACGAGCTGCTTGAAACATTCACCGCCGGCATTGTGCTGACCGGGACGGAGATCAAATCCATCCGCCTGGGCAAAGCCAGTCTGGTGGATACCTATTGCCTGGTGGAGCGGGGCGAGGTGTGGGTGAAGAATATGTATGTGGCTGAGTACTTTTACGGTACCTACAACAACCATGCCGCCCGCCGCGACCGCAAACTCCTCCTGAACCGGAAAGAGATCAAAAAACTGGAGGCAGCCGAACGTAACAGCGGCTTTACCATCATTCCTACCCGTATGTTCATCAATGACAAAGGGCTGGCCAAGCTGGTGGTAGCTATCGCCAAGGGTAAGAAGGAATACGATAAACGCGCGTCTCTCCGTGAAAAAGACGACAAGCGCGAAATAGACCGTATGTTTAAAAAATAACGTATGATACTATCCCGCATCTGGTTGTGTGTGAAACGGGCGTTGCCGAAAGCCGGCCGCACCTGTCTGTGGTTACTGAAGATCATTCTGCCCATCTCCCTGTTGGTACGCTTGCTGCAATATTCGGGTTGGCTGGAGAAGTTCTCGGCATTGCTCGAACCGGTCTTTTCACTGATCGGACTACCGGGAGAGACGGCTATCGTGTTTATCACCAGTGTGTTCTGTCCGCTCTATGCACCCATTGCCTTGATCACTTCCATGTCGTTAGGACTGCGGGAGGCTACGATCCTGGCCGTTATGTGCCTGGTGGCACACAACCTGGTGGTGGAATCGTCTGTACAGGCACGGACAGGCTCTTCATTCTGGGGGATGACGGCGTTGCGTATCTGCCTGGCATTTGTGGTCGCTTTCAGCCTCAACCTGGTGATGCCCTTGGAAGGGTGGGGAACGGTAGGTACTGCCGCCAGCGCTGCCGAATGCGACAGCTTGTGGGAAGTGGTCACGCTATGGTTCTTCAGCTCCCTACAGGTGGTCTTTACCATTATCTGGATTGTGACGGCCCTGATGATCCTGCACTATGTGCTGGAGGAGTTCAAACTGATGAAAGGGCTCTCGGCTGTGTTCGCCCCACTGATGCGCCTGTTCGGATTGCCGAAAGATGCCGCCTTCCTGTGGTTGGTGGGCAACCTGGTAGGATTGGCCTACGGGGGGGCTATCATGATGGAGCAGATGGAACAGAAGAAACTGTCGTATCACGACGGTAACCTGCTCAACCACCACTTGGCCATGAGCCATTCGTTGCTGGAAGACACACTTATCTTTGTGGCCATCGGGATACCGGCTTTGTGGATAATCGTTACCCGCCTGTTCTTTGCCATCACGGTAGTATGGACGCGCCGGGGCTATGAATATATAAAATGTCAGACATGGGAAAAGAATCATTCATACACTCCCTGAACCAACGCATCCTGATCCTGGACGGAGGGATGGGTACGATGATCCAGGGATACAACTTAACGGAACAAGACTATCGGGGCGAGCGCTTTGCCCATTTCCCCGGACACCTGAAGGGAAACAACGACCTCCTTTCGCTCACCCGTCCGGATGTGATCCGTACGATCCACCGCCAGTATCTCGACGCAGGCGCTGATATATTCTCTACCAATACGTTCAATGCCAACGCTATATCCATGGCCGACTACGGCATGCAAGAACTTGTTCCGGAGATGAACTGTGAAGCCGCCCGCCTCGGACGCGAAGTGGCCGATGCGTTTATGGCCGAACATCCGGAACGGGAAGTCTGGGTAGCCGGTTCCATCGGCCCTACCAACAAGACAGCTTCCATGAGCCCGGATGTGAACGATCCGGCCTACCGTGCCGTTACCTATATGGATATGTACCATACCTACAAGGAACAGGTCGAGGGGTTGATCGACGGTGGTGTGGATATCCTGCTTTTCGAAACTACGTTTGATACACTGAATGCGAAGGCCGGCCTTGAAGCGGCCGATGCTGTGCTTACGGAACGCGCGCTGGACCTCCCTGTGATGCTTTCCATCACGCTGGCATCCCAGGGCGGACGTACACTGTCGGGACAAACACTGGATGCCTTTCTGGCTTCCGTACAACATACCCGTATCGTGAGCATCGGGCTCAACTGCTCGTTCGGAGCCTCCGATATGTTGCCCTGGCTACACGAACTGGCTGCCCTGGCGCCCTATTTTATCAGCGCTCATCCCAACGCCGGGCTGCCCAACAGCCTCGGCGCTTATGATGAAACGCCGGAAACGATGGCGTCGCATATCCGCACCTTTGTAAACGAAGGCTTGGTCAATATCGTAGGCGGTTGCTGCGGTACCACACCGGCGCATATTGCCCGTTATCCCGAACTGGTGCGTGGTGTTAAACCGCATCAACCGGTACCTGCATCGAAGAACCTTTGGCTCTCCGGCCTCCAGTTGCTCGAAGTGAAAACGGAAAACAACTTTATCAATATCGGCGAACGCTGCAATGTGGCCGGTTCCCGCAAATTCCTCCGCCTCATTAAGGAAGGCAACTACGAAGAAGCGCTCACCATTGCCCGCAAACAGGTGGAAGATGGCGCGCAGGTGATCGACATCAATATGGACGAAGGCATGCTGGATGCGGTGAAGGAAATGACTACTTTCCTCCATTTGATCACTTCCGAACCGGATATCGCCCGTGTGCCTGTGATGATCGACTCGTCACGTTGGGATGTGATCGAACAGGGATTGATGTGTATGCAGGGGAAAAGCATCGTCAACTCCATCTCCCTGAAAGAAGGGGAAGAGGTATTTCTTGGTAGAGCCCGCCGTATCCGCCAATTGGGAGCGGCCATGGTGGTGATGGCCTTCGATGAAAAGGGGCAAGCGGATAGTTTTGAGCGTAAGGCCGAAATCTGCTCCCGTGCTTACCAATTGTTGACAACACAGGCGGGTGTGCCGCCACAGGATATCATCTTCGACCCTAATATACTGGCGATTGCCACCGGGATCGAGGAGCACAACAGTTATGGCCTTGCTTTCATCCGTGCGGTGGAATGGATCAAAACGAATCTGCCGGGCGCTAAAGTGAGCGGTGGGGTAAGCAATCTGTCGTTCTCTTTCCGCGGTAACGACTACCTGCGTGAAGCCATGCACGCCGTCTTCCTCTACCATGCCATCGGTAAGGGAATGGATATGGGGATTGTGAACCCTTCTACATCCGTATTGTATGATGATATTGAACCGTCTTTCCGTACCTTGCTGGAAGATGTGATCCTGAACCGCCGCCCCGATGCCGCCGAAGAACTCCTGGGGCATGCCCAGCAGATGCAGGTGCAGAAGGCCGGTGCCAAAGAAGAAAAACAGGACGAATGGCGTGCGCTGCCGTTGGATCAGCGCCTGCAACACGCCCTCGTGAAAGGACTGGGCGACTGTCTGGAAGATGATCTGGCCGAAGCCCTTGCGCACTACCCCCGTGCGGTGGATATCATCGACGGTCCGCTAATGGCCGGGATGAACAAGGTGGGCGATCTGTTTGGCGCCGGAAAGATGTTCCTCCCGCAGGTGGTCAAGACGGCGCGTACGATGAAAAAAGCCGTTGCTATCCTGCAACCCGCCATCGAGACTGAGCAGTCGGTATCGGGACTGACCAAGGCCGGTAAGGTAGTCTTCGCTACCGTCAAGGGCGATGTGCATGATATTGGCAAAAACATCGTTTCCATCGTGCTTGCCTGTAATAATTACGAGGTGATAGACCTTGGCGTGATGGTGCCTTCGGAGGTGATCATCAAGAAAGTAATCGAAGAGAAGCCCGACTTCCTTTGCCTGTCGGGACTCATTACGCCGTCCCTCGAAGAAATGGCGCATGTGGCTGCCGAGATGCGGAAGGTGGGACTAACCACACCCATCATGGTGGGCGGCGCCACGACTTCGAAGCTGCATACGGCAGTGAAGATCGCCCCGTGCTACGACCATCCGGTGTTCCATGTGCTCGATGCCTCTCAGAACCCGTTGATCGCCAACCGCTATCTCAATCCGGAAACGCGAGACGAGTTTGTGAAAGACCTGCGCGAAGAACAGGAATGGCTGCGTCAGTCGATGAAGAAGAAAGTCGTCCTGCATGTGTCCCTGGCGGAAGCACGCTCGAAAGGCTTTGTGATTGATTGGAAGCAATATATACCCACCGTTCCTAATAAGACGGGTATTCAGGTGTTACCTCATATTCCTATTGAAGAGATTATACCCTATATCAGTTGGACGTTTTTCTTCCATGCCTGGAAGTTAAGCGGAAAGTACGGTGAAATCGCCTCTTTGCACGGTTGCGACAGTTGTCGCGCCTCCTGGCTGGCAGGTTTCCCGGAAGCGGATCGCGCGAAGGCATCCGAAGCCATGCAGTTGTATAAAGATGCCCAACGCATGCTACAACGCTTTGTGGATATGAAGGCCGAATACTGCAAGGCTGTGTATGGTATCTTCCCCGCCAACAGTATCGGAGATACGATCCGTATAAGCGATGTGGACTTTCCGATGCTGCGCCAGCAGGTGATCAATGAAGACAAAGTCTATAAATCCCTTTCCGACTTCGTGATGCCAGCCAGTGAAAGCCGCCCCGACTATGTAGGCGCCTTTGCCGTCACCGCCGGCGCCGGGACAGACTATTTGCGCGATGAAATGGAGAAAACGGGCGACAGCTACGGCCTCATCCTCCTGCAAACGCTCACCGACCGCCTGGCCGAAGCCACTGCCGAATACCTGCACGAAAAAGTGCGTAAGGAGTATTGGGGATATGCACCTGACGAATCGCTGACCGTCCCTGAACTCCTCAAGGTTGATTACAAGGGTATCCGTCCCGCCGTCGGTTATCCGTCGATTCCCGACCAGTGGATGAATCATGTGCTCGACCAACTGCTTGACCTTTCCCGTATCGGCGTCAGCCTCACTGAGAATGGCATGATGATCCCAACGGCCTCCGTCAGTGGTCTGTATATCGCACACCCGCAATCGTACTACTTTATGATCGGCACCATTGACCAGGCACAGTTGACTGACTACGCCCAACGTCGCGGACTGCCCGAAGAGACCCTGCGCAAGGTATTGAGCCGGCATGTCGTATAAACGGGCTTTGTGATGACCTTTGCACGTCCCTGTCAGAATGAGACTATGCTGTCCGATTTTCATGTTTGTCGGATATGAAAACAATTGAAAGGGTGAAAATCGGTTGTTTCCGTGGAGGAGGGCATGTGGTTATTGTCCGGCTTGCTGGCGGGCTTCGCGGATTATCTCTTCGGGGTAGCCGTTGAGTTCGAGGATGCGGATGGCGTTGCGGGTGGTGAGGTGGCCGGGTTTGAGTTTGTAGTCGAAGTGGAATAGTTCGTTTTTCATACGAAAGACAAAAATAGATGAAAAGTCTTATCTTTGGCCTTCCATGCAGAAGAAAAGAAGAAAATATACAGGTATCCGACTGAGCGTATTGGCAGTTATGCTGGTGGCTGTCTGGTGTATCATGGGTATCCATGGGGCGGGAGAGTGGTATGCCCGGACGGTGTATCCAGTGGTATCGGCAGTGCTTTCGCGCATCTCTTCGCCTTTTCCGTTCTCGGTGGGCGATTGCTTTATTTATGGTAGTATTGTGGGGTTAGTGGTTTACTTGCTGCATGCATTGATTCGCCGCAAGCCGTTTGTACGAGTATTGTTTCGTATCGTTGAATACCTGTCCTTTGTGTATGTTTGGTTTTATCTGGCCTGGGGACTGAATTATTTCCGCCAGGATTTCTTCCAGCGTACACATACACAACCGGTAGCGTATGAGAAGGCTGAATTCCAATCCTTTCTTGCGATTTATACTGATTCGCTGAATGTGGCGTATTGTGAGGTGACCCTTGATGCAGCTAATGTAGGCCGTGCAGTCAAGGACGGTTACCGTATGGTGAGTCCCGTCTTGCACCTGCTTCAGCCACGTGATTACCAACAGGGTAAACCGATGCTGATCACCTCCCTGATGAGCGCTGTGGGTGTGAAAGGCTATATGGGTCCGTTCTTTACCGAATTCAATTTTAGCCGCGACCTGTTACCGGTTGAATACCCTTCCACCTACGCCCACGAGATGGCGCATGTGCTCGGTGTGAGCAACGAAGCGGAAGCGAACCTCTGCGCCTACCTGGTCTGTACCGGTTCGCCGCTTCCCGAAATGCGTTTCTCCGGCTATCTTTCGCTGCTTTCGTATGTGTTGGGTAATGCGTATATGTCACTCACCGAAGAGGAGTTTGCCGCCTGGAAAGAAACGCTTCGCCCCGAAGTGAGGCAGTTGTATAACGCGAAGGTCAATCATTGGCATTCCCTCTACAGTCCGTGGATCGGCGAGTTGCAGGACAAACTCTATAATTTCTACCTCAAGGGGAATAACATCCCTGCCGGTACAGCCAACTATGCGGAGGTTATCGCCCTGTTGATGGCGTGGAGGCAGCAGAACAGGTGAAGTGATTTTGCTTGCGCCTGACACCATACGTATATAGAATTGCGTATCTTTGCGGACTTATTAATGAATACTCTTATGATTAGAAAAATCTTCACGGCCATGCTGCTCGTTGTGTCGGCTGTGGTATCCGCACAGAACGTCCAGTTGCACTATGTTCCCCGTCACACATTCGCGCCCGATGATATGCCGGATAATTTCCTGCTGAGTACGGTTGAACTGTTCAAGCCTGATAAATGGGGGTCTACCTTCGCCTTTATCGACATGACCTACGACGGTAGTAAGGGGGCTATAAATTCGGCGTACTGGGAGATTGCACGCGACTTGAAGTGCTGGAGTTTCCCGCTAGCCGCCCATGTGGAGTATAACGGCGGTGTGGTGGACGGTGTGCCCGGTGCCATTCCGAATGCGTATTTGCTGGGGACTTCGTACAACTTCCAACTGGGACAGGCTTTTATGGGTACGTACCTGGTCTATAAGTACAACGCCTTCAGCAAACACAGCGATGATATCCAGTGGACGGTGACGTGGAACTGGAACCTTTTCGGCGACAAACTCTCCCTCTCTGGTTTTATGGATTGGTGGACGGAGAATAAAGATCGTACGGGCGCAGGCAGTGAGTCGGACAAAAAGCTGATCCTGCTGATGCAACCGCAGTTCTGGTATAATTTTACACCGCATATCGCCGCTGGCAGTGAAGTGGAACTTTCCAACAACTTCTATGGAGCCGGTACTCCCTTCTACGTATTTCCCACAATCGCTGCCAAATGGACGTTTTAATAATCTGTCAATCCGATGAATCATACACTTCTGGCTGTACTTGCGGCAGCGCTGCTTCTGGCACTGGCGCTGATCGTCATTTATAACAAACTGGTCCGGAACAAGAACCGGATGCGGGAAGCGTGGAGCGCTATCGACGTGTTTCTCAAGAGGCGCTTCGACCTCGTGCCCAACCTGGTTGAGATCGTCAAAGGATATGCCACCCATGAGCAGCATACCCTTGAACAGGTTACACGTTACCGTACTCAGGCTATGCAGGCTCCCGACCTGCAGCAACGGCTGGATTCGGAAACCGCCCTTGGCCGTGCGATGGGTAACCTGGTAGTGGTGGGCGAACGTTATCCCGACCTGAAAGCGAACGCCAATTTCCTGCACCTGCAACAGCAGCTGTCGGAGTTGGAAGACGATCTGGCATCGGCGCGACGCTATTACAATGGTACCGTGAGGGAAAACAATATCGCGCTGGAGAGTTTTCCGTCGAATATGATCGGTTCCCTCTTCGGGTTTAAGAAAGGGCTCTTCTTTGCCGTCGATACAGCCGAGACAAAACTTCCCGGAATCAAACTCTGACGGCTATGGTGAAGCGTATATGGTGTTTGTTAATACTGCTGCTCGGATCGGTTGCCTACGGACAACAGCCTGTTGCCGAGCAGATTCTTTCGTTTCATTCGGATGTGGTGATCGCTGCCGACGGTACGGTGGTTGTCACGGAGCATATCAGGGTATATGCATCCGGCGAACAAATCAAGCGCGGTATCGTGCGTCGCTTGCCTCTTACCCGTACCGACCGCAACGGAAATAAACGGGAAATAGGCATCGAAGTCCTTTCTGTGTTATGCAATGGCAGTCAGTCGGACTACCGCAATAAGCGCGAAGGGGATATGCGGGTGATTTATGTGGGGAACAGGGACGTATTGCTTTCACCGGGTGAATATGCGTATGAGATTACGTATAGTAGTCGCGGTCATGTGGGATTTTTCGATGATTACGACGAATTGTACTGGAACGTGACGGGCAACGAATGGGATTTCGCTATCGACGAGGCTTCGGCAACTATCACCTTGCCGCAGGGAGTATCGGCAACAGGGACTGATTGTTATACGGGTGCATACGCTGAGGCAAAGAAAGGCTGTGAGGTGAAGGATGGGGGTAATGCAGTGAGTTTCCATACGACCGCACCCTTATCTCCGGGTGAAGGACTGACCGTCGCTGTTTCTTTCCCCCGCGGGATCATTGAACGTCCTGCTCCGCCGACAGCGATGGAACTTTTTTGGCAGAAATATGGGCATATGATCGGTGCTGGAGTGTGTCTGCTGCTTTTGCTTATCTATTGTTGGATCACATGGAGCAAAGTGGGGCGAGATCCCCGCAAACCGTTGGTGATTCCTACCTTCCGTCCGCCGTACGATTGGTCGGCCGGATTGGTTCGCTATCTGTATAAAGGGAAGAGCGACGACACGGCTTTTACTGCCACCCTGGTTTCCATGGCCGTAAAAAAGGCTATCCTCATCGATTGCGTAGACAAAGCATATACATTGCAGGCGAGGGCTCGTGTGGCGACCCTGACTGAAGAGGAACAGGTCTTATACGATGCGCTGTTTACATCTTCTCAAACATTGGCTGTGACGGACAAGAACCATGCGCGTATAGCCAAGGCGTCACTCCGGTTGGAAAAAGCCCTTTCCTCGAAGGTGGATCTGACGGATTACTATCTCCGGAATCTTAAGTTTATCGGTTGGGGCGGTCTTGTGGCTGTGGCCGCGTTAGTGCTTTACATCCTGATAAGCCCGTCGGATACCGGCGCCGGCAGGTATATCTTCGTGATATCCCTGGGTTTGGTGTTCATCGTTTCGGTTATATATGCTTTCTACGTCTGGCTGATTAAAGCGCCCACGCCTTTGGGCGCTACCGTTTCGGCAGCATTGGAGGGTTTCCGGATGTACCTCAAGACAGCCGAGGAACATCGTCTGAACTTGCTCACGCCACCTGAACATACGCCCGAATTATTCGAACGGATGTTGCCATACGCCATCGCGCTGGATGTGGAGAATGAGTGGAGCCACAAATTCGAGACAGTGCTCAAGCGCTACAACTATACCCCGGATTGGTATAAGGGTTCCCAGCCTTTGGCGTGTGGTGCATTGGCTGCTTCGTTCATCTCTTCAGTAAGCAATGCCCGTATCGATCATGCATTGTCGTCTTCTTCCTCATCGGGAGGAAGTTGGAGTTCCGGCAGTGGTGGTGGCGGTTTCTCGGGCGGAGGTGGTGGTGGCGGTGGTGGCGGCGGTTGGTGATTTTCCCCGGGTGTTTTTCATGAGTTTTACACGTCGCTTCATTCATTTTTTATTGCCTATTTCGAATTGTATGAGTAACTTTGCACCAATTTTTAAGAAGATGATAATTAGAACAGCTATATGAGTAAGAAGTTTGCGGAATATTCGAAGTTCGACTTGGCGCAAGTGAACAAGGAGATGCTGAAGCAGTGGGAAGATGGCGACATCTTCCGCAAGAGTCTGGCCATACGCGCCGGACGCCCGTCGTTTGTGTTTTACGAAGGCCCTCCTTCGGCCAACGGGATGCCCGGTATCCACCACGTAATTGCACGTTCGATCAAAGATATTTTTTGTCGCTACAAGACCATGAAGGGTTTTGAAGTGAAACGTAAAGCCGGCTGGGACACCCACGGCCTGCCTGTGGAACTGAGTGTGGAGAAAGCGCTCGGCATCACGAAGGAAGACATTGGCAAGAAGATTACCGTAGCCGAATACAACGCAGCCTGCCGCAAAGATGTGATGAAATACACCAAGGAGTGGGAAGACCTGACCAAACAGATGGGATACTGGGTGGATATGGACGACCCGTATATCACTTACGACAACCGCTACATCGAAACATTGTGGTATCTGTTGAAAGAACTCTACAAGAAAGACCTGCTCTATAAAGGTTACACCATTCAACCGTATTCACCCGCTGCCGGTACGGGGTTGAGCACACATGAGCTGAACCAGCCGGGCTGTTACCGCGATGTAAAGGATACCACCTGTACGGCGCAGTTCTATATTCCCTTTCCGAAAAAGGAAATGGCTGACTTTGGCGACGCCTATTTTCTGGCCTGGACCACTACCCCGTGGACGCTGCCTTCGAACACCGCTCTCTGTGTAGGCCCGAACATCACATACGTGGCTGTTCAAACCTATAATCCCTATACCGGTATCCCGATGACGGCTATTCTGGCGAAGGACCTTATGTCTGTTTACTTCAATCCGAAAGCAGCCGAACTGGCGCTCGAGGATTACAAGGAAGGTGATAAACTAATTTCTTATCGCATCGCAGGCGAATGGAAAGGGACGGAACTGGCCGGTATGCAGTATGAGCAACTGATTCCCTGGGTGAATCCGGGTGAAGGCGCATTCCGCGTGATTACGGGCGACTTTGTGACGACGGAAGACGGTACGGGTATCGTACACATCGCTCCTACCTTCGGCGCCGACGATGCCCGTGTGGGTAAAGCCAACGGTGTGCCGCCGCTGATGCTGCGCGATAAAGACGGTGTGATGCGACCGATGGTAGACCTTACCGGTAAGTTCTATCGCCTGGAAGACCTCGATCCGGCCTTTGTACAGGGATCGATGAACGCGGCTGATTATGATCCGTTTGCCGGCACCTTTGTCAAGAATGCTTACGATCCGGAACTGACCGACAAGGACGAAACACTCGATGTCAAGATATGTATGATGCTCAAGGTACAGAACCGTGTGTTCCGCATCGAAAAGCAGGTTCACAACTACCCACACTGCTGGCGTACGGACAAGCCTGTCCTGTACTACCCGCTCGACAGCTGGTTTATCCGCACCACGGCTTGCCGCGAACGGATGATTGAACTCAATAATACGATCAATTGGAAGCCGCAAAGCACGGGTACCGGTCGTTTCGGCAAATGGCTCGAAAACCTGCAGGACTGGAACCTGAGCCGCAGCCGCTACTGGGGAACGCCACTACCTATCTGGCGCACCGAAGACGGTTCGGAAGAAAAGTGTATTGGTTCCGTGGAAGAACTGTATAACGAAATTGAAAAATCGGTAAAGGCCGGGCTGATGGAAGAAAATCCGTTTGCAGGCTTTAAACCGGGAATGTATACGCAGGAAAACTACGACAAGATCGACATGCATCGTCCGTATATGGACGAGATCGTGCTCGTGTCCTCCAAAAGACAGCCGATGAAGCGCGAATCCGACCTGATCGACGTCTGGTTCGATTCGGGCGCCATGCCGTATGCCCAGATCCACTATCCGTTTGAGAACAAGGAAGCGTTGGACAGCGGAAGGGTATTTCCTGCCGACTTCATCGCCGAAGGGGTAGACCAGACGCGTGGTTGGTTCTTTACGCTCCATGCCATCGCTACGATGGTATTCGACAGTGTGTCGTTCAAGACTGTGGTATCGAACGGGCTGGTGCTGGATAAGAACGGCAACAAGATGTCGAAACGCCTGGGCAATGCTGTAGATCCGTTTATGACGATCGATAACAATGGTTCCGACCCGTTGCGCTGGTATATGATCACCAACGCCTCGCCGTGGGATAATATCAAGTTCGACCCGGAAGGGATGGATGAGGTACGCCGCAAATTCTTCGGTACGCTTTACAATACTTATTCCTTCTTTGCACTTTATGCCAATGTGGATGGCTTTGATTACAGCCGGCCTGAAGTGGCGTGGGAGAAACGGCCGGAGATAGACCGCTGGATCCTGTCGCTACTCAATACACTCGTGAAAGAGGTAGACAGTTATTTCGATACCTATGAACCTACACGCGCCGGACGCGCCATCTCGGAATTCGTAAACGACCACTTGAGCAACTGGTATGTGCGCCTCAATCGCCGCCGTTTCTGGGGGGGAGGCATGACGGACGATAAGCTGTCGGCCTACCAGACGCTTTACACCTGCCTCGAAACCGTGGCGAAGCTGATGTCTCCGATCGCACCATTCTATGCCGACCGTCTCTTTCTCGACCTGATCGGAGCCACCGGACGTGAGAACGTGGAATCCGTGCATCTTTCAGATTTTCCGGTTTGCGACGAAAGCCGTATCGATAAAGGCTTGGAAGAACGGATGCAGATGGCGCAAGACATCTCGTCAATGGTACTCGCCCTGCGCCGCAAGGTGAACATCAAGGTGCGCCAACCACTGCAAACGTTGATGGTGCCTGTGATGGATGCTCACCAGCAGGAAAGTATTGAAGAGGTGAAGATCCTGATCCTGAACGAGGTAAACGTGAAGGAATTGAAATTTGTGAACAATGCGGATGGTATTCTTGTTAAGAAAGTCAAACCGGACTTCAAGAAGCTCGGACCGCGCTACGGTAAGATCATGAAAGACCTGGCAGCCGCGATCCAGGTAATGCCGCAGGAAGATATCCTGGCATTCGAAAAGAAAGGTTCGTTTGCCTTTACCGTGGCCGGACAGGACGCCGTGGTGGAACTGGCCGACGTGGAGGTCATCTCCGAAGATATCCCGGGCTGGCTGGTAGCCAATGAAGGCCGTCTGACAGTGGCGCTTGATATCACCGTTACGGAAGACCTCCGCAAGGAAGGCCTGGCGCGTGAATTGGTAAATCGTATCCAGAACCTCCGCAAGAGCAGCGGATTCGAAATTACGGATAAAATCAAGATCCATATCCTCTCGTCGGTCGACATAGACGATGCCGTGAAGGAGTTCAACGACTACATCTGCAACCAGGTGCTGGCTGTGGCATTGAAGACGGTTGATATCCTGAGCGAACCCGTTTTACTCGACTTTGAAGACTTTACCGTATCGGTCCGTATCGATAAGGTGGATGAAGCGTAAAAAATAAATGGATTCGTCTTGCTGCTTTCAGATATTTCTGTATATTTGGGCTGCATCAGGATAGCGTGATAAAAATAAAATGTTGAACCAAAAGATTGTATGATTATGGCAGAGAAAACCAGATATTCGGATGCTGAACTCGAGGAGTTTCGCTCCATTATATTAGAGAAACTGAACGTTGCGAAAAAGGATTATGAAATGCTGCGTTCCGGGATTACTAATTCCGACGGTAACGATGTGGCAGATACGTCGCCTACATTTAAAGTGCTGGAAGAAGGTGCTGCAACCTTGTCGAAGGAAGAAGCCGGACGATTGGCCCAGCGTCAGATGAAGTTCATTCAGAACCTCCAGGCTGCATTGATCCGTATCGAGAATAAGACGTATGGCATTTGCCGTGAAACAGGCAAATTGATCCCGAAAGAGAGACTACGCGCCGTTCCCCACGCAACATTGAGTATCGAAGCCAAACAAGGGGGTGCAAAGTAGTATGAGATATTCGAAAGGATGGGGAGCAGTGTTAATCATAATACTGCTCCTTCTGCTTGACCAGGTGCTTAAAATCTGGGTAAAGACGCACATGCAGTTGCATGAGAGCATCGAGATCACACCGTGGTTTTATATTTATTTTACCGAGAACCCGGGGATGGCTTTTGGGCTGGAAGTGATTAACAAATTATTCCTTACCCTGTTCCGGATCATTGCCGTGATCTTTATCGGCTATTTCCTGTACAAGTTTGTTAAACAAAACTTTCACTTTGGATTTATTGCCTGTATCGCTCTGATCTTTGCAGGCGCTATCGGGAATATTATAGACTGTGTGTTCTACGGCGTGATATTCGATAGCAGCTACGGACAACTGGCCTCCTTTATGTCTCCCGGTGGCGGTTACGACACCTGGTTGCATGGCAAGGTGGTGGATATGTTCTACTTTCCGCTGATCGATACTATCCTGCCAACATGGGTACCGGTATGGGGTGGCGAGCATTTTGTCTTTTTCCGGCCGATCTTCAACCTGGCCGATTCGGCCATTTGTGTGGGTGTGTTCTTCCTGCTGCTGTTCTACCGCCGTACGCTTTCGGTTGCCCTTTCCACAGAGAAAAGTCATTCCTCCTAAAAATAAATGCAATTCAACTGGTGGAAATATAGTGTGATCTTAGTGGCTGTCTTCGGATGGATGGCTTGCAGCAAGGTGCCTAAAGGTGTTCTTCCCGAGAAGGAAATGCAACAGCTACTGACGGATATGCTGGTGGCCGAATCGATGGTCAGCTCTGACTACCAGAAGTACAAGGGCGACAGTTCCCGGATGGATCTCTATGATGCCGTGTTCCGCAAATATGGGGTTACACAGGCAATTTACGATAGTTCGCTGGTGTGGTATGGACGCAACCTGGATATTTATATGAAGGTGTATGAACGGGTGATTGTAGACCTGGACAAACGTATTGCCGCCCTTGGGGATGTGCAGGCGGATGCAGGCCCATCGACAAACCGTGATTCAGTGGATATCTGGCCACGTCGCAATTTATTTGTGATGGAACCACGGTCTTTGTTTAATGGGGTGGTGTTTGATATAAAGCCGGAATCCAACTATGCGTCGGGCAGTTCGTTTGTGCTGGGTGTCCGTGTCTGGGGATTGCAGCCAAATGCAACGCATAAACCCGAGCTTCGGTTGAGCGCCGAGCAGCGGGATACCATCCTTACCATACGGCAGACCATCGAACGTGACGGTTACTATCAAGCCGTACTCAAGACAATGCCTACCCGCCAGGTGCGGCGCGTATTCGGTTCGATCCGCCTCGATAATATGGATTCCACCTATTATAAGGTGTATGTAGACAGCCTTAGTTTGATGAGGTACAATTACGGGACAGCCGTCCCGGGCGACAGCGAGTGAGATGAAACGTTTTGCCGCCCATTATATCCTGTACGGGCAAACACCCTCCCGGTTGCATTATGTGGAAGTGACTGATGATGGGTTAGTAGTGGGCGTATTCCCGCTGACCGGCGAAGTGGAACGGACGGAGTTTCACGATGGTTGTATTGCCGTGCTTCCGGCTTCCTGTATGCAGCAGGATAACTCAGATGCATCCGTTGCCGTTTTTTCTATGTTTACTCCCGCTGTGCAGGATGTATCGGAAATACTTGCTGCCTGGTCACAACTAGCAGGGGCAGTGTCGGTAGCTCCGGGTGAACCGGTTCGGCTTTGTTTGATTCGTTTACCTCATCCCGCATTTACGGCATTACTTGGCGGCGTCTGAATTCGGCACAGGTGATGGCAGTGGCGATAGCTACATTGAGTGATTCGGAGGTTTCCTGGCCGGCCGGATAGTTGGGGATGAATAGCTTCTTGTTAACCAAAGCCTCGATTTCACCGCGTATTCCATTCCCTTCATTGCCCATAATCAGGATGCCGGTGGCCGTCAATTCCATTTGATACATATCCTCCCCGTCGAGGAAAGTGCCGTAGCGGGGGATGCCTTTGTCTGCTTGTGTTTGCAGGAATGTTTCCAGGTTGGTATAGTGCACCTTGACGCGTGCCAGGGCGCCCATCGTGGCTTGTACTACTTTGGGGCTGAATACGTCGGCTGTATCGGGTGAACAGACGATCTGGCTGATGCCGAACCAGTCGGCTATCCGGATGATGGTTCCCAGATTGCCGGGGTCTTGCACATTGTCGAGCGCCAGTATCAGTTGGCTGGCCGGATCCACTTCATCCATCGACCATGCCGGTTGTTTGAATACGGCGAGTACATCCTGGGGGTTCTTCTGGAAACTGGCTTTGCGGATGTCATTGTTTTCATCTACTAGCAGTTCTTTGGCCGGTATATCACCTTGCGTGGCCATCCATGATGATTTGGCGATCATCCACTCGCACTCGAACGCCGACAATAGGTCGGCAACCAGCTTATTCCCTTCTGCCACAAACGTCCGGTATTCGTTCCTGTACTTCCGCATCTCCAGCGACCGGATATATTTGATCTTGTTTTTACTTAGCATTGTTTGTCTTTTTACAAGGCAAAAGTAGCTGAAATTATGTAATTTCCAGTACATTTGCGAGCGTAAAGACGAGGGATGAAAGGATTTCATATCGGATATATAATGGTTTGCGCCTGGTTGGTGGCGGCTTGTAGTACGACAAAATTTGTAGGTGAAGGAGAATATTTGCTCGATGATGTGAAGATCGAGTCGGATAATCCGGATTACAGCACGTCGGAACTACGGTCATATGTGCGTCAGTCGCCCAACTTCAAGGCCTTCGGATTGTTGAAATGGCAATTGTATGTGTACAACTGGTCGGGACGGAACGAAAACAGCTGGATGAACAAGCAATTACGCCGGATGGGAGAGGCGCCTGTTATGCTGGATTCCCTGTTGGTAGACCAATCGGAGGTAGAGCTGGAACGTTTTCTTTTCAATAAAGGCTATATTCATGCCGACGTGCAGGCATCTGTTGATACGACACGGAAGAAGAAGGCTGTTGTGACCTACCATGTCACCTCCAACGATCCTTATCGTATCCGTCATTATGGCATCGGGCTGGATGATGCCCGTATCGACAGTATCGCCCATTTGCAGCCTCCCCGCCGCAATCCCATTGCCGCTTCTTTCCTTACAGCGCCCGAAGGTTTTACGCCACTGGTGAAAGAAGGTGCGTTGTTCGATCGTGATGTACTGGACGAGGAGCGTCAACGTGTTACTTCCCTTTTGCGTCGCCGCGGATATTATGCGTTTAACCGGGAGAACCTCTCGTACCTGGCCGATAGCGCCCTCGGTCAGCATGAGGTAGATGTCGATATGCAGCTTCGTCCTTTCCGCGTGCAACGTGCAGACGGCACGTGGACCGATTCCCTGCATCGCCAATACTATATCAAGGATATTACGGTGTTGACAGATTATAACACCCTTGGTTTTGGTGGCGACGACGAAAGTTTTATGCCTACCGATACGGTACAGAGCCGTGATGTGCGTATTATTTATGGTAAGAATGGCCGCACGATCCGTCCTGGTGTGCTGCGGAAAAGCACCTACCTTACCTCCGGGCAACTTTTCAATGAACGTAACGTGGAGCAAACGTATGCTTCTTTTGCTTCCCTAAAGGCCTTGAAGAATGTCAATATCCGTTTTACGGAAGTGGAGGAAAACGATACCACGAAGTTGAATTGCACGATCCTAACTTCGCCGGCTAAATGGCAGAGTGTGGGTTTCGACATCGAAGGGACTAACTCGGACGGCGACCTGGGTGCGGCCGCCAGTGTCAATTACCAGCATCGGAACCTGTTTAAGGGATCGGAAACATTCACGGCGCGTATCCGTGGCGCATACGAATCGCTCTCGGGCTATCCCGGTGTGAACGGTTATTGGGAACTGGGAGGGGAGACTTCGGTTTTGTTTCCGCGTTTCGTGTTCCCCTTCCTGAGCAATTCGTTCAAGCGCAAGCTCCGGGCTTCTACCGAACTGGCATTGAGCTATAACCGGCAGCGGCGTCCGGAATATGAACGTGCCATCGTTTCGGGCGGATGGAGTTATATCTGGCAAGACCGCAGTAATATGCAGGCGCGGCATACATTCAAGCTGCTGGATGTAGATTATGTGTATTTGCCTCGTCTTGATTCAACTTTTACCAGCCAGTTGCCTCCAGCCGTTGTTTTGTATAATTATACGGAACAGTTTATAGTGGGGTCGGGCTATACCTATTCGTTCAATAACTATAATCCGCTTTACCGGCAACGGAATACACACTCCATGCGTGTGTCGTTGGAACTGGCGGGTAACCTCCTGTATGGTTTATCCAATCTTTTTAATGCCGGGAAAGATGCCAACGGAATGTATAAAGTATTCGGTATTAACTATGCGCAGTTTGTGAAGGCGGAAATTGATCTGAGTAAAGGGATTGTGCTTGACAACCGCAACAAACTCGCCCTTCATCTGGGTGTAGGGGTCGGGGTGCCGTATGGGAATGCCAAGCGTCTGCCGTTTGAGCGTCAATATTTCTCGGGAGGGGCCAACAGCGTTCGTGGTTGGTCGGTGCGTACACTGGGGCCGGGGAGTATGACCAGTATTCCCGATTCGATCTCCTTTGCCATTCAGACTGGTGATATCCGCCTCGACGCCAATGTGGAGTACCGTACCAAATTGTTCTGGAAATTCGAAATGGCTGCTTATGTGGATGCCGGTAACATCTGGACGATTCGCCCGTATCCGGAAAAGCCTGAAGGTAACTTTGACTTCTCCCGTTTTTATAAAGAAATTGCGGTCTCGTATGGTTTAGGACTGCGTCTCGACTTCGACTTCTTCCTCCTCCGCCTCGATACGGGCTTCAAGGCTTATAATCCCCAGAAGAGTGGTTCCGAACGTTGGGCCATCACCAACCCCAACTTCACCAACAATTTCGCCTGGCATTTTGCGGTGGGGTATCCGTTCTGATCATCGTCTCTGTGTGTCTTGTTTCAAATCCCGCAATCGCCACAAAAAAGATAATAACGAACCAAAACGATCATCATAATGTTCGTTGACAAACATCATAATCTTCGTTTTGGAACATTATGATCTTTTTTTTACGTGATAATGGCGATTTTAGGCGTATAGTTACGCTGGTTTTTGTGTAAATTTGCTGCAGTATTAGTTATAAGCGAAGCAAAAAGATGAAAACGAACAGTCAGGAGGCGCAGTTGATCCATACGCCTTATCAGAAGCCAGATGCGTATAATGCACTTTCGATGCCTGTATACCAGGCTGTAGCTTACGAGTTTGAGACAGCTGAAGATATGGAGAAGGCCTTTTGCGGGCAGACGTGCGACCATACCTATTCACGCATCACCAATCCCACTGTACAGTATTTTGAAGACCGGGTGCAGGCGATTACCGGCGCGGGTAGTGTGACGGCCTTGAATTCGGGGATGGCCGCTATTAGCAATGCGTTGCTGACGATTGCCTGCCAGGGTTCCAATTTGGTTACTTCAAGGCACTTGTTTGGGAATACGTATTCGATACTGTCTACCACCCTGGCGGCTTTCGGAGTGGAAGTTCGCTTCTGCGACCTGACCAAACCAGAAGAGGTACGCAAGCAGATCGACCAGCATACCTGTGCCCTGTTTCTTGAAATCATCACCAATCCGCAGTTGGAAGTGGCTGATCTGAAAGCGCTTTCAGCTATCGCCCGCCAGGCTGGAATCCCGCTGATTGCGGATACGACGGTTATTCCCATCTCCCACTTCCATGCCTCCGATTTTGGTGTCGACATTGAGATCATATCCAGTACAAAATACATATCTGGCGGAGCTACCAGTCTGGGCGGGCTCATTCTGGATTACCAGACAGCCGATTGGTCGCATAGTCGGATGCTTAAGCCTTGGTATGCCAACGTTGGTGAAAAGGCATTTACTGCCCGTTTACGCAAGGAGATACATCGGAACCTCGGCAGTTATATGTCGCCGCAGGTGGCTTATATGCAATCGTTGGGATTGGAGACGCTGTCGATGCGTTATCGCGTGCAGTCTGCTACCTGTCTGGAATTGGCCAGCCAGCTGCTTTCCCTGCCGGGTGTGGAAGCGGTGAATTATCCGGGCTTGCAGCAGCATCCGTTTTATGCGTTGAGTTGTGCGCAGTTCGGCGCATATCCGGGTGCGATGTTCACTTTTGATCTGGCCTCGCGCAAGGAATGTTTTTCTTTCCTCAACCGGTTGAAGATGATCCGCCGGGCAACCAACCTTTTCGATAATAAATCATTGGCGATCCATCCGGCCAGTACCATCTACGGTACGTTTACGGAAGAACTGCGCCGACACATGGATATCAGCCAGCAAACGATCCGTTTGTCGGTTGGGTTGGAGTCTACAGCTGATTTGTTGCGGGATATACGGCAGGCACTACTTCTTCCCTGACAGCCGTTCGAGGAAGTAGACGAGGAAGAATCCCGCCACCATCAGAGTCACGGCCTGCCATACAAAAGCGTTTGGCAGTATATTGGCTTCAACCAGCGGTTTCACAACGCCGTGACTGTCTACGAATGTTTCCACCGTCTCTTTCCACGGCCATACCTTGTTGAGTGAACCGAGCATGAAACCGGCCAGCATGGCGATCGTTACGTCGAAATAGTTGCGCAAGGTGTAGGAGAGCAGGCGGGAAAAAGAGGTGATTCCGATGGCTGCACCGCAAATGAATACCAGCATGACCTTGAGATCAAGCGTTTTTACCGCCTCCATGATATAGAAATACTTACCCAGCAATACCAGGATAAAACTGCCCGATATCCCGGGCAGGATCATTGCACAGATGGCAATGGCGCCGCAAAGAAAAATAAACCACAGGTCTGTTGGTGTTTCAGTCGGTGTGGCAACCGTGATGAAATAGGCGATCACGGCTCCGGCCGCGAAGAAGAGCACCGTTTTCCAATTCCATTTCTGAATATCTTTGGATACGAACCAGGTAGAGGCCAGTACCAGCCCGAAGAAGAACGACCATACCAGGATCGGATGGGTTTCGAGCAGCCAGGTGATCAGCCGTGCCAACGAGAAGATACTGATTGCGATACCGCCTACCAATGCCAGGAGGAAATTGGCATTGATGGTTTTCCAGAAGGCGGTAATCTTACCGGTGAACAGCAGTTTCAGGCTGCTCATATTGATACTTTTGATTGAGTTGATCAGTTCTTCGTAGATACCTACGATGAAAGCGATGGTTCCACCCGATACACCGGGTACCACATCGGCAGCTCCCATGCCGATACCTTTGAGTATCAATAAGGCGTAATCTTTAGCTGTTCTGTTCATGGTCAGTTTTTGTTTTCTTTGTTCTTGAGGAACTCACGGGTGAGTTCTTCCGGTGGAATGGACTTTTCCAATTGTTTATTCTGTAGGAACATCTTCAACTCTTCGACACTAAGGTCGCCCAGCCATTCTTTGTCTTGTTTTGCCTTTGTCCAGAGTTGGTTGGAGTATAAATTATAGCGGTCCATAACGAGGTTGGTCAGTTCATAATCGTCGCCCATCAACAAGTCGTAGCCCAAATCGGCCAACATGTCCATATTATCCGGAAAACGTTTTAATGCCAGTTCCAACATATCGAAAGCTTCTTGCCGGCGTCCGGTCTGCAGGCAACACTTTACATAACTACTGAAAAAGGAATGATCTTGCATCGCTTCCGGGTCTTTTTCCAGTAAGATGGGATGTAAAATGGTATAGGCTTCCTCGTATTCTTCAAGGTAGAGATGACACTCGGCCACAACGGAACGGATTTGTTTCCACATCACTTCCTCGGATGCGAGTTCCATGTACGATTCGAGCGCCTTCCGGTAGTTTCCGTTCATGTAAAGGCAGTAGGCGCGGAGTAGTTTCAGTTCGCCACTTGAATCGTCACAGGTGAGGGCGAAATCGAAGGCGTCTATTGCCTTCTCATATTCACCTGAGAGGGAATAGAGGCGTCCGAGCATGAACCAATAGTCGTATGAGAACGGGTTTTTGTCGATCAGTTTGTTGCAAATTTCGATGGCTTCGGGTATTTTACCTTCCGATTCCAGTGTGAAACAGTATTCGTCTTGCAGTATCTGATTGTTTGGATACAATTTCAAACCCCAATTGATCAGGTGATCGGCTGCAGGCAGGTCGTCCAGGTCGTTCAACAGAGTGGCCAGATATTCGAAGATGTTTTCCACATATTCGAACTTCTCGGCTATCCTGGCTTCAATGTAGGGAACGGTCTTCTCAAAATACTGTTCGAGTGAACAGTAACATTCGATCCGAAGCATTTCCGCATCCGGATTGTCTGTTTCTCCCAGGGAATCGAGCAGCTCCAATGCCTCATTGTAATGTTCATTGAATATAAGTTGGCGGCACTGTTTGATTTGCAACTCCCTGTTCCCAGGGTGAAGCCTGAGCCCCAGGTTGAGCACCTCTTCATAGTAGGTATAGTCGTCTGACTCTTCAAAGCTGTTCAGCAGTTCGTCTATCTCATCTGCATCGAAATAGGGTTCCTTTTCCGATGCTCGAGCCGACAGATACCGTTGCAACAGGGATGAAATATCGTCTTTCTTCATTTGTTATTTTACGTGTGTTGCTTTATGCTTTGTCTTTCACCTTTGTCCAGGTGTCTTTGAGTGACACAGTCCGGTTAAAGACAAGCTTGCCCCCAGTGCTGTCCGGGTCTACATTAAAATAGCCAATCCGCTGGAATTGGAAATGGTCGTATGGCCGGGCATCCTTGAGGAAGGCTTCCACACGGCAGTTCGTCAGCACCTGCAGCGAATCGGGGTTCAGTAATTCAGTAAAGTCTTTGTCTTTTTCTTCCGATGGATTTTCGGATGTAAAGAGACGATCGTATAGGCGTACTTCGGCCGGGATGCTATGCGAAGCCGATACCCAGTGCAGCGTTCCTTTTACCTTGCGGCTGCTTTCGGGCATACCACTCTTGGTAGCGAAATCGCATTCGGCATAGATTTCTTCGATTTCACCGTTGTTGTTCTTCTTGCAACCGGTGCATTTTACGATGTAGGCGCTTTTGAGGCGTACTTCTTTATCGGGTGCCAAACGGAAGAAGTTTTTTGCTGCCTCTTCCATAAAGTCGTCGCGTTCGATGTATAGTTCGCGGGTGAAGGCGATCTCGTGCGAGCCGCTTTCCGGGTCTTCGGGGTTGTTCACGGCTTCCATCATTTCCACCTGTTCCTCGGGATAGTTGGTGAGGATCAGTTTTACCGGGTTGATCACGCCCGATACACGGGTGGAGGTTGCATTCAGGTCTTCGCGGACGGCATGTTCCAACAGGGCCATATCTACTACGCCATCATATTTGGTATAGCCTATTTTGTCGACAAAATTGCGGATCGATTGCGGGGTGTAACCACGACGGCGGAAACCGCAGATGGTCGGCATTCGGGGATCGTCCCATCCATTCACCAGTCCTTCTTTGACAAGTCGCAGCAGTTTGCGCTTGCTCATCACAGTGTAGGTGAGGTTGAGGCGGTTGAACTCGATCTGACGCGGACGGTAGTCGTCTGTTTTTAGTGAGTCGATGAAATAGTCGTATAAGGGGCGGTGCACTTCGAATTCGAGCGTACACAACGAGTGGGTAACGCCTTCGAAATAGTCGCTTTCACCGTGGGCGAAGTCGTACATCGGGTATACCTTCCAGGTGGTACCTGTCCGGTGATGGGGATGTTTGATGATGCGGTATATGATCGGGTCGCGGAAGTGCATGTTGGGCGATGCCATATCGATCTTGGCGCGCAGGGTCATGCGGCCTTCTTCGAATTCGCCTTCGTTCATCCGGCGGAAAAGGTCGAGGCTTTCTTCTACCGGACGATTGCGGTAAGGGCTGTTCTCTCCGGCTTGCGTGGGTGTCCCTTTCTGGCGGGCGATCTCTTCGGCGCTGAGTTCGTCTATATAAGCCTTGTCTGTTTTGATCAGGGCTACGGCAAAGTCATACAATTGCTGGAAGTAGTCGGAGGCATAGTATACTTCGTTCCAGTGGAAGCCTAGCCATTTGATGTCTTCCATGATGGAATCAACGTATTCCACATCTTCCTTGACCGGGTTTGTATCGTCGAAACGAAGGTTGCAAATGCCGTTGTATTTTTCGGCAATACCGAAGTCGAGGCAGATCGCCTTGGCGTGCCCGATGTGGAGGTAGCCGTTGGGTTCGGGCGGGAAACGGGTTTGTATACGGCCGCCGTTCTTACCTTCTGCCAGGTCTTTTTCTACAAATACTTCGATGAAATTGAGGCTTTTCTTGCCTTCTTCTTCGTTTGTTCTGATATCACTCATGGTGCAAATACTGTGTTTAGTCTAAAAGATGGGCAAAGGTAGTGGTTTTATTTGATTAGGAGAGGAATTTTGTGTGAGAAAGTGATTAAGGTATTGTAAGGTCTAGCAAAGTATAAGAGTTCTGGTAAAGTCTATTAAAGTCTATGGCCCTTAACGTCCTTAAGCTCTTCAATGCTACGATCGCCTATTTGCATATAGTGATGGCAAAAATAGTACGTGATATCGAAGATGGTTTCTGCTTTCTGATAGCTGAATAGCTTGCGGTAGTGCTGACCGTCTGATAAAATGACTGATTTTTCATGTGCTAAGATTATATTAGAATAAGTATATATGTATAATTTATGAGAGGTTTGCCCTGACATAAGCGTCAGCACAAACGTAGTTGTTTTTATCTTACGTAAACGTCAGTACAAATGTGGTTAGTTTGCTGGTGGGGGTGCTTTGAAGGGTGATGGAGCCGCGGGAGAGGCGCATGATCTGGCGGGAGACGGAGAGGCCTACGCCGCTGCCGCCAGTTTTGGTGGTGAAGAAGGGGACGAAGATGTGCTCGGCTTCTTCAGGAGGGATGGCGGGACCGTTGTTGCTGACTTCGATGATGACGGCTTCTTCTTCGTTGCAGTAGGCGCTGACGTGGATAAGTCCGTCGGTACGGTCGCCGCCGATGGCCTGCATGGCATTTTTGAGCAGGTTGAGCATCACCTGGGTGATTAGGTTCTCGTCGGCATAGAGGATGAGGTCGTCCGGAGTTACTTCTATCCGGAAGGTGATGTTGGGAAAGTGGTTGTGGTGACAGGCCAGTTGCACCATGCGATCGATGAATTTGCCTACGTAAAATAAGGAGGGATTGGGCGTAGGGATGTGGGTGAAGCGGCGGTAGGATTCGACGAACGACAGGAGGCTTTTGCCGGTGGTACTAATTACTTCGAGGCCGTTGCTGATCTCCTTGTTCGTATCGCCATGCATGGATAGCAGGGTTTCGCTGAGTGAGGTGATGGGGGTGACCGCGTTCATGATCTCGTGCGTCAGCACACGGGTGAGGCGTATCCACGAATCGATTTCTTTTTCGTCCAATTCTTTGTTGATGTCGTTGATGGCGACGATGCGGACGTGCTTTTCCTGCAACGTCATTTCGGACACGCGGATAGAGAGGTGTATGGTGCCCCGCTCGTTTTGCAAAGATACCTGGTGTTTGTTTCCGTGGCGGGCATTGGAGAGCAGCTCTTCGAGGGTGGGGTCAATGCGGCCCAGTTGTTTTACGTGGGTGAAGACCGTGAGACCGATCAAGCGCAAGGCTTCGTCGTTGGTCTGGAAGATGTTGCCTTTATCGTCGATCACAATCACGCCGGTGTTGACCGAGTTGAGGATCAGTTCGTAGTATTTTTCTTTCTGTGCGGCGGCATGCTTGGCTTGGAAAAGGATTTGGGTGATGCGGTTCATGGAACGGTTCACCAGTTTGTCGTCTGAAGAGAGTTTGCTGGTGGCATACTTGAAGGCAAAGTCGTCGTTGTCTATCGCATCGAACATAAACGCTACTTTCTGGGCGTTCCGTTTGTAAAGCAGGCGCATCAGGTTGAAGGAGATAAGCCAGCAGACGATAGCCAGCACGAACCATCCCCATTGTCCGGCGGCGGCCAGCCAGGTAGCCCATACGGTCGTGGCTACGAGCAGCGTAAGGCGGAAAGTGAGGCTATTCAGGAGTTGCTTCAGCATACAGGGTCAGAGTTCGTAGCGTTTGATCTTGTTGTAGAGTGTTTGCCGGGAGATGCCCAGTTGGTTGGCTACGAGTGAGAGGTTGCCGTTGTGCTTTTCCATGGCGTTTTTGATCATGTTGTATTCCATTTCTTCAAGCGTGGTAGCTTCCTGGGATTGAGAGGTTGCTTCGCGTTTTTGCGGGAAGTCGAAGTCGTGGGCTTGCAAGGTGTGTGTATCGCAGATGATGACTGCCTTTTCGATGGTGTGTTCCAGTTCGCGGATATTGCCGTACCAGGGTTGTACCTTCAGCTTTTCGGCGGCATCGGGAGCGAGTTTCAGAGCCGTCTTTCCATAGATATTGGCATATTTAGCGAGGAAGATATGGGAGAGCGGAACGATGTCTTCCGGCCGTTCGCGCAGCGAAGGTATCTTGATGTGTATGGTATTGATACGATAGAGGAGGTCTTCGCGGAAGATATCTTTGCGAACCATATCCGGCAGGTCGCGGTTGGTAGCCGAGATGAGGCGTATGTTCACCGGGATGGGGGTGTTGCTTCCCACGCGGATGATGCTGCGTTGCTGGATAGCGGTCAGCAGCTTGGCTTGCAGGTGGTAGGATAAATTGCCGATTTCATCGAGAAAAAGCGTACCGTTGTCGGCCGCTTCGAACTTACCCGGACGATCTGCCCGAGCATCGGTAAAAGCACCTTTGACGTGGCCGAACAGTTCGCTTTCGAACAATGTCTCCGTGATGGCACCCATATCTACGGCTACCATCGGGCCGCTTTTCCGGTTGGATTGGAGATGGATCTCACGCGCCAGCATTTCCTTTCCGGTACCGTTCTCACCGGTGATCAGTATGTTGGCATCCGTCCGTGCCACCTTGTCTATCAACATCCGCAGTTGCTGCATGGCGCCGCTTTCGCCCCAGAACATACCGCTTTCTTTGGAGACGACTTGTTTGGCGGCAGCTTTTCCGCCTTTTAGCCCACCGGTGTACGTGGCATAGGCTGTTTGGAGCGTCTCGATCAACCGGTTGTTATCCCAGGGTTTGACGATGAAGTCGGCTGCACCCTCCTTGATGCCCCGTACGGCGAGGTCAATATCGGCGTATGCCGTGAAAAGGATAACGGGCAGGACGGGATGGTCTTTCTTGATCTCCGCCAGCCAGAACAGTCCTTCGTTGCCGCTATTGATACCGGCGCTGAAGTTCATGTCGAGCAGCACTACGTCGATCTTTTCGTCGCGTAATATTGCCTTGATCTGGTTGGGTGTGGCGATGGTGAGTACTTTCTCAAAACAGGTTGCCAGCAGCATTTGCACTGCCGTCAGGATTGCCTTGTTGTCGTCTACCACCAGTATGGTTCCTTGTTTAGCCATAAATAGGTATTTATCTGATCAATGGTGCAAAGATACCTTTTCGTTTGGGTTTCCGGCAGATTCGATGTAAATAAATGGGAATTGGAAAAGATCAAAGGATGGTTAACAAAATGGAAAGTCGTGCAGAAAAGTGTGTGGTTTATACAAAAAATCGTCTTTAAAAGTGTCTAAAAGTTTTACACGAGTGTCTAATTTTTTGACACAGGGGGATGATGCTGGATTTGATAATTAGTTGTTTCTTATTGTTTTAACTGTTTTGGCATGGGGTTTGCATTTAGATTGGCAGAAAAATATGTACTAATGAAAAAGATCGTTCTGACAACAGTTTTTGCCGTGGCTTTGGGCAGTGTGGCCCTGGCGCAGGAACAGGATAAGCTTTGGAGTATGCAGGAATGTATGCGGTATGCACAGGCTAACAGTCCGACCGTACGACAGACTGCCTACTCGTATGATACCTATAAGGCCGAATATACCGGCGCTATCGGTGCGTTTCTGCCTACACTCAATGCCGCGACATCTCTTCAGTATAATTTTGGTCGTGCGGTAGACCCGGAAACGAATACCTACAACAATACCACGACGCTGAATAACTACTACGAAGGGTACACCCGCCTTCCGATCTTCCGTGGCGGGCAGTTGGTAAACCAATGGCGCATGGCCAAATCGAACCGGCAAAGAGGGCTGAACGATATCCAGAAAGCGAAAGACGACTTGGCGCTGAATGTGATGGAAGCCTATACCAATGTGGTTTATTACCAGGGAACCGTCCGTTTTGCCGAAGAAAAGCTTTCCGAGAGCCAGCGTACCTTATATAAAGTGCAGCGCCAGGAAGAGCTTGGGCTCAAAGGCAGGGCCGATGTGGTGCAGATCGAAGCACAGGTAGCCGAAGGCGATTATATGTTGACCCATCAGCAAAACCTGTTCACCACCGCCATTCTTAAGTTGAAGGAATACATGAACTATCCGTATAGCGACACCTTGTCGGTAGATACCACCTCCGTGGCTATCGACTACCTGATGCCGGCCGAATCGGTGGATGATATTTACAACTTTGCCGAGAACAACAATCCTACCGCGCTGCAAGCCGGATATAAGCTGAAAGCGTCTCAAATGCAATACCTGATCGAAAAAGGGAAATTGTTTCCCAGCATTTCACTTTCGGCCGGTATCTATACCAGTTATTATGAGAACCTGAAAGCCGAAACGGCGCCGATGGCCTTCAAGAACCAGTTTAAGAACAACCGGGGTGAATATGTATCGATCAATCTAAGCATTCCACTGTTCGATGGCCTTTATACCTATACCAACATCCGTCGCGCCCGCAACAATATGCGTATCGCTGCCGAACAGCAGAACGAAACGCTTCGCCAGTTACAAACCGCCATTGAACAGTCTGTTGCTGACCGCGACGGCTTTGCCAAAGAGAGTATCCAGATGGAAAAGAAACTGGCAGCCGATCGTATGGCTTACCAGGTTACCCTCCGTAAGTACGAAGAAGGGCTGATGTCGCCCATCGACCTGCAAACCTCGGCCAATACGCTGATCCAGTCGAAAGCCAACCTGCTGCAACGCCGGTTGATGTACCTGCTCAAAAGCAAACAGGTGGCCTATTATAAGGGCGAACCGCTGGTGCGCGAAGAATAGTGCAGCATCACACCGAAGCAGGGCGTGCCAACCATGCCGTAAGTAATAAGAACAACGAATCAAATAGCAAAAATATAAACACAACAACCATGGATATTCAATTAAAGAAAAAGAAGGGACTGCAGAAGAAACATTATCCGTATGTAGCCGGAGGCGTTTTATTTCTGGTATTGGTGGGATGGATCATTTTTGGTGATCATTCGTCTACGCTGCGCGTGGATGCGCGGGGCGTGAGTATCGGCGACGTGACGAGCGGCCAGTTTAACGACTTTGCCCGCTTTGACGGTCAGGTACAACCCATCACTGTGGTGCAGCTCAGTCCCCAAGAAGGGGGAATTGTAGAAGAGAAGGTGGTGGAAGAAGGTTCGCAGGTGAAGCGGGGCGACGTGATCGTACGCCTTTCCAACTCCAACCTCGACCTGCAGATACTCGATGCCGAAGCCAACCTGGCCGAAAAGCAGAACTTCCTGCGTAATACCCAGGTGACGATGGAGCAGGAAAAGCTGAACAACCAGAGTGAAAAACTGCAGCTCGACCTCGATATGACCCGAAAGCGTCGCGCTTACGAGCAACAGGAAAAACTCTATAAGGAAAATCTCATCGCCAAGGAAGAATACCTCCAGGCCAAAGAAGACTACGACCTGACCACGCGTAAGCACGCCCTCATCACCGAACGCCTGCGCCAGGATTCCATCTACCGCTCCCTGCAGACCGAACAGATGGAAGAAAACCTTGCCAATATGCGTGAAAACGTCCTCCTGATACGCAAGCGTAAAGCCAACCTGGATATCCGCTCGCAGATAGACGGTGAATTGGGCCTTTTGGATGTTGTGCTCGGCCAAAGCCTCTCACCCGGACAAAAGATCGGACAGATCAATGACCTGTCTGATTATAAGATCGAATCCATGATTGATGAACATTATATTGACCGTGTACGTCAGGGACTCGACGCTACGTTCGAACGCCAAGGCAGCAACTTTAGCCTCCGTGTGCAGAAAGTGTATCCTGAAGTGCGTTCGGGTAAGTTCCGTACGGACCTCGTTTTCACCGGCGAACGTCCTGACAATATCCGCAGCGGACAGACCTATTATATCAACCTCCAACTGGGCCAGCCTACTGACGGTATCCTGATCCCGAAGGGCACGTTCTTCCAGTACACGGGAGGCAGTTGGATATTCGTCCTCGACAAAGACGGTAAGAAAGCCCATCGCCGCCAGATCCGTATCGGCCGTCAGAATCCGCAGTACTACGAAGTGCTTGAAGGCCTTGAAGCCGGCGAACGTGTCATCGTCTCCAGTTACGAAACGTACAAGGACAACGAAGTGCTTGTTCTGGAGTAATTTAATTGTTAGATAAATCCTCTTTCATAGCTTTATAAATAGTTTTCAGGCTTAATTAAATATATACTCACCATGATACTACGCAACATATTCCGCACTTACCTCAAGAAGGGCAAGAACAACCTGATTAAGATTCTGTCGCTCGGCGTCGGATTAGCCATGGGCCTGGTGTTGATCGCCAAGGTGTATTTCGAACAGTCGTACGACGATTTCTTCCCGGACAAGGAACGGATCTACCAGGTGCGTACGAACTATACGACCCCGGAAGGCAAACATGATCCGGTAGTAAACTTGAGTGGCGGTGTCGTGGTAGGGATGAAGGAAATGATCCCCGGCGTGGAGGTTGCTACCCGCCTGACAACCCTGAATGGGGATGGCGTGTTGTTTACCCAGGACCGTACAAAGGTCAAGAGCAACGCCTATCTGGCGGATACCTGCCTGTTTGATGTCTTTCCCCTGAAAGTACTTTCGGGTAATCCGCGGGAAGTGTTGGGACGACCCATGTATGCGATGGTATCGCGGGAGGTGGCCGAAAATATGGGAGGCGTTGACCGGGTGTTGGGGACTACCTTCTCATTCGACAATTTCCCCGGACGGACACTTACCGTCGGTGGGGTGTTTGAAGATGTGCCCGCCAATTCACACCTTACCTACAGCCTGCTTGTGTCCCTCAATTCCATTTCCAATTTTATGGGCGATGGCTCGCTGAACTGGTTGGGGAACGATCGCTATATGGGCTATGTAAAAGTGGTTCCCGGCACTGATCCTGCTTCTTTTGGCTCGTACATCCAGGCGATGAAAGAGAAATATATGCCGCTCGATTACCTGAAAGAAGTAGGAGTTACCATCGATTATAGTTTTTATCAATTACAAGAGGTACATGGTGGTAGTCCGGACGTACAACGCACGATGCTGTTGCTTTCCCTGCTGGCGTTCGCCCTGCTGTTCACGGCAGTGATGAATTATGTGCTGGTGGTGATCTCTTCCCTTGTCAACCGATCGAAAGAGATGGCCGTGTATAAATGTTTCGGCGCGTCCGGCGGGAATATTCGCCGCCGGATGTTGGTAGAAACATTTGTCGACCTTCTTCTCTCGCTCTTGGTGGCAGTCTTGCTGGTCTTTGCTTTCCGGGATGTCATCTACGACCTGTTGGATACAGAGATAAACGTATTGTTCACCAACCGTAGTTGCCTGTTGTTGTTGGCGGTTTGCCTCTTTGTCTATATGCTTTCGGGGTTGATACCGGGGTATTTGTTCGCACGTGTGCCGGTGGCTGTCGCTTTCCGTCATTTTGTGGAAACACGCCGGTTCTGGAAATTAGGCTTGCTGTTCTTTCAGTTTATCGCTGCAGCATTTTTCACTGTTCTACTGCTGTTTATCTGGCGCCAGTATCAATTCATGGTGAACGATAACCCGGGTTATGCGTATGAGAACCTGTCTTATTGCAACCTGAATGGTGTCAGTGGCGACCAGCGGCAGAAGATCATAGAGGAAGTAAGACGGTTGGCTGAGGTGGAGGATGTTACCACATTCAGCAGTCTGCCGTTCGAATGGGCATCGGGTAATAATATCGGCCTGCCGGGTGATGAACGGGAGATGTTCAATATCGCCGATTTGTATTTTGTGGGGAACGATTACCTGAAAATGATGGAAATCCCTGTAATCGAAGGAAGTTCCTTCCGGGAAGATGTGCCCAATTCGGATGAAGTGATGGTGAGCCGCAGTTTTATTGAGAAGATATTGCCCTATACCCAATGGACGGATGGAGTAGTGGGGAAAATTATCACTATCACCGAGCATAGTGTAGATGGTAAACCCTTTACAATCTGTGGCGTATATGAAGAATTCCGTGTCGGATCTATCGGTCATCATGATACACGTCCTACCGTCCTATTCTACAGGCATACGCCTTCTTTTAACCTGTTGGTCAAGTATCATACCTTCACGCCCGAAGCGATGCAGAAGGTATCCGGGCTGGTGACTTCCTTTGTGCCGGATAAGAATATCGAGATGTATTCTTTCGCCGGTGAAATAGTCGATTTGTATCGCGACTCCCGCCAGTTCCGCGACCAGGTCATGCTCGGAGGACTAGTCACCCTCCTGATCTGCCTCATCGGACTCATCGGTTATACCAACGACGAGATGAGCCGCCGCCGCAAGGAAGTGGCTATCCGCAAGGTGAACGGCGCCACGATTGCCAACATCGAACGCCTCTTTCTCACCGATATCTCCCGCATGGCTATCCCGGCCGTGATCCTGGGAGGTGTGCTGGGTTACTTCACCTTGCTGAAATGGCTGGAAGGCTTTTCCCTGAAGGTGTCCCTATCTCCCGCCTGGTTTGCTGTCTGCGGCATTGCCGTGTGGCTCATCATCCTCACGGCTGTGGCTGTCAACTGTTACCAGGCTGCTACGGAGAACCCGGCGGAGAGTGTGAAGACGGAATGATGAACGAGGCTGTGTCAAAAGTAAGCCATTTAAGTGCAAGCCTTGTGTTTGCCTTGTGTTTACTTTCGACATGACTCCTGCTTCCCCCTGCAATCCTGCTTTTTTGATTTTTCGATTAGGGGTCGCAAGGCCATCCTTCATATACCGTAAAGCGACTGTCATTGGCCCACCTCGCCACGGATTATCACGGTACCCTGAAGGATCAGATAAATTTCTCCCGTTTCTGCAGGTTGAGGGCGCCGATCATGTGCCACAACAGGCTGCCGATCAATAGAAAGAAACGGTTTTTCAGGATAGTGCTTTCCCATATCAGCGGATGGATATTGTTGGGGACCCGGAACGGATCCAGAAAGACATTCCATAGGGAGTCGTGTATGAACGGCATGTTCGACATGAACAGCAGGAATATGCCCGATATGATGATAACCACCGCCGTACCGTTGCCACTCCGCGTGATGGTGGAAAACATAAACGCCAGGCCGCCGAAAAAGAGGACGGGAAACAGTAGTTGCGCTGACATCTCCACCGCGTTCACCGGATACAGTAGGAGCGTCGCCATCAGGGAGAAGGCGAACAAGAGAACAAATTGGAGGAGGTAGATCATCAGCAGCCGTATGCCCCATACCTTGTACCGGTAGTTCGGCACACCGAAGAGGATTTCCAGGATTCGGTTGTCTTCATCGTTCTGTATCCCGAATACCGTGGGATAAAAAACAAGCAGCAGGCCGGGGAAAAACAGCAACTCATACACCACGCTTTCGTTGGTCTCTTCCCGGTACCACGCGATCTGGAACATGAAAAAGGAAAAGATGGTAAAGGCGGCCAGCAGGAACCAGACGAACTTGCCGGCGAAAATAATCTTCATATTATATTTCACCAGCCTGGGGATCAGTGAGGCGACTTCTCTTACACGCATTCCCGTTATGATTTAGTTCATATTCTTTAATAAACACAAATACGCATCTTCCAGGTTGGCTTCTGTTTCCACAGCTCCTTCCCAGGGGGCGGTGTGCGACAGGTAACGTACCTGGATGATCTCGCCGTCCTGCCGGTGGTGTACCACCATCGACTTGTCCAGCTCCTGTTCGAACGCCTCCTTGCCGATGGTGAAAGTCCATACCTTGCCTGACGCCATCCGTACCATATCGACGGGGTCGCCGAAGTATTTCAGCTCGCCCTTGTTGATCACCACCACCTGGTTGCAGGAGCTGGAGATATCTTCGATGATATGGGTGGAGAAGATCACGATCCGGTCTTTGCTCAGTTCCACCAGCAGGTTCCGGAAACGGATGCGCTCGCGGGGATCGAGGCCT
>JAVBUH010000091.1:0-5758 GCA_031555505.1 Tannerellaceae bacterium | reverse complement strand
AGGCCTGCGCCTCACACCCCCTGAGGCCTGCGCCTCGTCCAGGTGAGGCGCAGGCCTCAATCAGATGAGGCGTGCGTGTAGATACTGTCGGTGGAATGTCCGGTTTTCAATCAGCCGGATTGGCCTTCCAAATCACCATCGTCTCCCGAAAAAAAGATCATACTGTTCGAAAACGAAGATTATGATGTTCCTAAACGAACATAATGACGATCGTTTTGGAGCGTTATGATCTTTTTTGTGGCGATTGCGGGATTTGAAACATTTCCTGATCGAACGGTAACAAACTGCCAATCGGAGCCCATTTGAAGATGCACGCTTTCCAATCGGAGCAAAGTTGAATCGATTGCCTCACCACAAGTTTACGGGTTGATCCGCGGCAGGCACGGCATCCGGAGTGGGAGAAGGGATGGTGTTGGTTTCGGTTTCGAGGCTTTTCCCCCTCAAAAAAAGCCGTTCCCGGGCAACGGGAACGGCTTTTTTTTATGTGTTCAGACTGAATTACAGAATGGCCTCAATCTTTTCAATAAACTTGTCTTTAGTAGTAGCACCTACTACCTTGTCTACCATTTTACCCTCTTTGAAGAAAATCACTGTCGGGATGTTACGGATGCCAAACTGGCCAACTACGTCGTTGTTATTGTCGACATCCATTTTGCCGATAATGACACGACCTTCATAGTCGGTTGCCAATTCTTCGATGATCGGCCCGATCATGCGGCAGGGGCCACACCATTCTGCCCAGAAGTCCAGTACCATGGGCTTGTCTGAATTCAGATAGCCTTCAAAGTTTTCATCAGTAATTTGTAGTGCCATAATTGTAATGTTGTTTATTAATTGATGTTTTTGGGTTTCAAAAGTACATATTTCTTTCCATAACGAATAAACTATCCATTGATTTTAAAATCAATGTGCTCGTTTTCTTCCAGGAAAGTGACCAGTTCTTGTGTGACATTGAGCCGTGTTTGCTGCGCCACGAGGTTGATGGAAACGTTCTGTTCTCCGTCAATGACTTTGAAGTATAACAAACTATTGCCCGGATTGTTCTTGATCAGCACAGAAAGCTCGTTGATGGTAGGTTCGTCGAGCCCATGGATGGGGAGCGTGATGCTGATCTTTTCGATCAGTTTGTCTTTTTCGTCCTGCAAGAGGCGGATGTTGTTGATCCGAAGATCGAGTTCATTCTCCCGGTACTGCTTGGGTTCTACCCGTCCGCGGATAAGAAGGTACATGCCCTGTTTTCCGTATTTTGCGTATTCGATATAATCGTTTCCGAAGAGAGGCATTTCAGCGCTACCGGTAAAATCTTCCAGTTTGAGTATTCCGTAAGGTTTTCCATTCTTGGTCATCCCTTCGCGGAAACCGGTGACAATACCTCCCATCAGCAGTTCACGTCCTTGCAAGGGCTCCTTTTCGCCCAGTTCAGACATGCCGGTATTGCATACATGGGTTAGGATGATCCTGTATTCGTCCAGTGGATGGGCTGAAAGATAGATGCCGACAAGTTCTTTCTCGCGGTTCAGGCGTTCCAGGTCGCTCCAGCGGGAGCATGGTGGTGCTTCGGGCCGGGCAATGGCAGAAAAACTATCGTTTCCGAAGAGAGAATTGGTCGCTGTCTGTTTGTCTGTTTGGAATTTGTTGCCATAGCGCATCAGCACATCCAGAAATGCTTCATTGTTTTTACATTCGCCAAAGAATTGTTCCCGTTGGATACCAAAGGCATCGAAAGCGCCTGCCAGTGCCAGTGCTTCTACATTCTTTTTATTACAGGTAGTAAGATTGACGCGTTCTACAAAATTGAAAATGTCGGTGAATGGACCGTTTTTCCGTTCTTCCATGATATTGAGTACGGCACTTTCGCCTACACCTTTCACGGCTCCCAGCCCGAAACGGATGTCGCCGGCTTTATTGACAGCGAACTTCAGGCTGGACTCGTTCACATCAGGTCCCAGTACCTGGATGCCCATGGCCTTGCATTCGTCCATGAACTTCGTGATTTCAGTGATGTTCGAAATGTTCCGGCTGAGTACGGCAGCCATGTATTCCGACGGATAGTTGGCTTTGAGGTAGGCTGTCTGGTAAGCTACCCAGGAATAGCAGGTAGCATGGCTCTTGTTGAATGCGTAGGAGGCAAATTTCTCCCAGTCTGCCCATATCTTGAGTAATACCTTTTCCTCGTGTCCGTTTGCTTTTCCCCCATCGATAAACTTCGCTTTGAGCGCATTCATTTTATCGATCAACTTTTTACCCATGGCCTTACGAAGCTCGTCAGACTGACCACGGGTGAAGTTGGCCAGCAGGCGGGACAGAAGCATCACCTGTTCCTGATAGACAGTAATGCCATAAGTGTCTTTGAGGTAACGCTCCATGACCGGAATATCATAAGCGATCTCTTCCCGCCCGTGTTTACGGGCAATAAAGGAGGGGATATATTCCATTGGGCCGGGCCGGTAGAGGGCATTCATCGCGATGAGGTCTTCAAACTTGGTAGGTTGCAGTTCACGGAGGTACTTTTGCATACCAGCCGATTCAAACTGGAACGTTCCGGTAGTTTTACCGGCGCTGTATAATTCGTATGTCTTGGGGTCGTCAATGTTGATGGTGTCGATATCCACTTCTTCCTTTCGCGTGAGGGAGATGTTTTCAACCGCTTCTTTGATGATGGAAAGGGTTTTCAGCCCGAGGAAGTCCATCTTGATGAGTCCGGTATCTTCGATCACCGAACCTTCATACTGCGTGACCAGCATTTCTTCACCGGTTTCCTTGTCTTTGGCTGTGCTGACGGGGACAACATCAGAGATGTCTGTCTTCCCGATGATCACGCCACAGGCATGCACGCCGGTATTACGTACATTCCCTTCGAGCATCTTGGCGTATTTAAGCGTGTCGCGCATGACGGGATCGGACGAGTTGGCTGCTTCCCGCAGTTCGGGTACATGGTCGATGGCAACCGAGAGGTTGATTTTTTTGACATCAGGCAGTTTGTCGGGTACCAGCTTGGCCAGGCGGTTGGATTCGGAAAGCGGCAGGCGCTGTACACGCGCCACATCTTTAATGGCTGATTTGGTGGCCATGGTGCCGTAGGTGATGATGTGGGCTACTTTGTCTTTCCCGTATTTGTTGGTCACCCAATCAAGTACCCGTCCGCGTCCGTCATCGTCAAAGTCCACGTCGATATCAGGCATGGAGATACGGTCAGGATTGAGAAAACGCTCAAACAGCAAGTCGTATTTGATTGGATCGATATCTGTAATGCCCAGGCAATAGGCAACAGCCGAACCTGCAGCCGATCCAC
The DNA here is from genome assembly GCA_031555505.1 of Tannerellaceae bacterium. Taxonomy (GTDB): domain Bacteria; phylum Bacteroidota; class Bacteroidia; order Bacteroidales; family Tannerellaceae; genus JAJDIA01. The sequence goes on along the minus strand of JAVBUH010000091.1, from coordinate 2,466 downwards.
GGCCGGGTCCTACTGAAACTCCCATCTGGCGGGCAGCAGCGATAAAGTCTTGTACGATGAGGAAGTAGCCGGGGAATCCCATGCCTTTGATCACGCTGAGTTCGAAGTCGATCCGCTCGCGCACTTCGTCGTTGAGGTTTTCTTTGTATTTCTTTTCGGCACCTATGTAGGTGAGATGGCGCAGGTAGGCGTCGTCGTTTTCAAATGCAGGCGGGATCGGGAAGTCCGGCATCAGCGGGCCGTGGTCGATGGAGTAATACTCCACCTTGTCGGCTATGTCGGTGGTATTACGTAATGCTTCGGGCAGATCGCTGAAGATGGCGTTCATTTCGGACGTCGTTTTCATCCATTCCTGCTTGGTATACCGCATACGGTTGGCATCATCAAAATCTTTTCCTGTACTCAGGCAGATAAGGCGGTCGTGCGCTTCGGCATCTTCGGCGTTTACAAAATGGACGTCGTTGGAGGCTATCAGCTTTACATTGTATTTATGAGCGAGCTCAACCAATACGGCATTGACCTCTTTCTGGTGCTGGTAAGTGGAGCGGTCGGCTGTGGGATCGTTGGTTTGGTGGCGTTGGAGTTCGATATAGTAGTCGTCTCCGAAGAGATTTTTGAACCATTGAATCGATTCTTCCGCTTTTTGTACCTGGTTGTTCAGGATGTATTGGGGAAGTTCACCTCCGAGGCAGGCCGAGCAGATGATCAAGTCTTCGTGGTATTTTTCCAGCAATTCCTTATCGATACGGGGGCGGTTGTAGAAACCTTCGGTCCAGGAAATAGAAACCATTTTTATTAGGTTCTTATAGCCTTTCAGCGTCTTGGCCAATACGATGAGGTGCCATCCACCCAGGTCTTCCCTGCCTTCTTTCTTTTCTCTGCCGTTGCGTGCACAGTAACATTCGCATCCGATGATGGGTTTGAACAGGGCGGCTTCGCATTCGAGTATTTTCTCTGCGAGTTTGCTCATTCGTCCGAGTTCTTCTTCGGTAGGATTGGTTTTGTCGTTGAGCGCATCCAATTCCTTCCGGCAGTCTTTCAGGGTACCCTGGTATTTACTGTTTTTTTTATTGACTTTGTTGAAGAATTCTTTGATACCGAACATATTGCCATGATCAGTCACGGCGATAGCCCGCATACCATCGTGTTGGGCTTTCTCAATCAGTGCATCGATAGACGATTGACCGTCCAGCAGTGAATATTGGGTGTGTACATGCAGGTGTACGAAGGGTTCCATGTGATGTTCTGCTTTTCTTTACTATTCAGCCGATAAAGGTACGAAAAGAAGCACTATGGATGGAGTATATGTTGATAACTTTCCGATTCTTTTTGCTTATCTGTTGATTAGGACTGTCTATTAATATATGTAGATGAAGTTGCGGCTTATGAGTATTGCGTATGGATTACATCTGGCTGTTAAAACGGACAGATACGGTTGTGTATTTACGAAGACTGGTTATCTTTGCGAAATCAAACCATAAAAACATCGGGGATGAAACATATTGCGTGGATTGTATTTGGTCTCCTGCTTACTGTGCTGCCTGCTGCTGCGCAAGTACGGTTAGGTGTGCGTGCAGGAGGAGCCTATTCTACGATGGTATATAAGGTAGATAATTTGGTGGAGTCGGGAGATCGTTTTGGCTATAGTTTTGCTGCCTTGCTCGATATCCCTGTGTGGCGGGAGTTTTCGGTTCGTCCTGAAATTTCGTTCGTAAGCCAGGGAGGCGCCTTTAATAAGATGGAATCCAATGGAAGAGATCCGTTTATGGAGGTGCGCCCTCATTACCACTATTACTCGTTGCAAATCCCTATGAATATATGCTATACATTTACATTCTCGGATGTAAAGGTAAATTTGTTTGGAGGGCCTGTTCCTGACTTTTCCCTCTTTGGGAAGAAGACGGTGCATGGGGTGAAGTCGGACATCCATTTCGGATCTGGCAAGGAAAATGATCTCAAACCATTTGATATGGCATTCAGTATTGGACTGGGTGCGGAGTATAGCCGTTTTACATTCGCGATCAATGCCATTTGTGGACTGACTGACAGGCGCGCCTATAAATATGAAGGGGAGGAATCCGTATACCAAAATAATATAACACTCTCACTGGGTTATTTCTTCCGTTTGCACTAAACTACTCATTTACCCTCCTTTATTCTTATCCCCGTTAATATACTACCTTGCAAAAAAGAAGTGGAAAACTTTTTGTAGTTAGAATAAAAGCCGTACCTTTGCAAGCCGATTATTATCGAATGTGTACTAAGAGTTTAGTTCTTAGCGTATTATTGCATCCAAGTGTCCGCGAAGTGATAGTATGGATAAGGGCAAACGCTTGTTTTTTGAGTTATTAATTTAATTAATTATTTAGCAGTGGATACTTTAAGTTACAAGACCATTTCTGCAAACAAAGCAACTGTAAACAAAGAATGGGTGGTTGTAGATGCAACCGACCAGCATTTGGGACG
>JAVBUH010000036.1:0-17942 GCA_031555505.1 Tannerellaceae bacterium | reverse complement strand
AGTCAGTCAGGCACTTAGGGTGAAAGGAAGCTTCAAAAAGCGGTTTTGCTGTCACTTGTGCTGTCACTGCATACCGGGATATATCGTCCTGATTTTAGTGACAGTTTTTGGAAAAAGGTGTGATAGGAGCGTGACAGCAGACCAGGAAAAAAGCCTCTGCTTTCACTGTAACTCATTGACCACCAGCAGAAAGTGACAGGGTGAAAGCAATTTTCGTGTATGATGTTTTAGCGGATGGATACTCACTGCAAGGTAGGTTTTAGCACTGTTCCTGCCGATGAAATGACCAGATGCAGATTTTGCTCAAACAAGGCCTGCGCCTCACTTCCACGAGGCCTGCGCCTCACTCCCCCTGAGGCCTGCGCCTCGTCCAGGTGAGGCGCAGGCCTCAATCATGTACTCGTGCGTGTAGATGCCGCCAGTGGAACGGCCGGTATTCAATCAGCAAGATTGGCCTTCCAAATCACCATCGTCTCCCGAAAAAAAGATCATTATGTTCCAAAACGAAGATTATGATGAACCTAAACAAACATAATAACGATCGTTTTGGATCGTTATGATCTTTTTTGTGGCGATTGACGGATTTGTAACATCTTTTTTATCAAATAGTTACAAACTGACAGCCGGAGCGGATTTGAGGGTCAACGCTTTCCAATCGGGGCAGACTTGAAGATGTAGCATGGAGAGTTACTGGGTTACCTCAGCTACGATGGGATCCATGCCCGGTTTCGAATCACACGGCACCATTGCCATTTTGGGCAGGCAGGCAAAAATTAACAGCCTAATCGTCGGGTGAACGTCAATTAAATGCTTAACTTTGGCGGCAATCTAGTAGATGTAGCAAATTGAAAATATACCGATGAGCATAGAAATACGTGAAGTTACAGGGAAGAAGCAACTGAAAGACTTTGTGACATTTAGCCTGGAATTATACAAAGACAACCCTTACAATGTGCCGGGCCTCATAAGCGACGAAATGAACACACTCGACCGGGAGAAGAACCCCGCTTTCGAAGTATGCGATGCTGTGTATTACCTTGCATACAGGGACGGAAAGATTGTTGGTCGCATTGCCGGTATCATCAACCGCAAAAGCAATGAAGTGTGGAATCAGAAGCACGCACGGTTCGGGTTTGTAGACTTTATCGACGATCAGGAAGTAACCGATGCCCTCATCGGTGCCGTTGAGCGATGGGCTCAGCAACAGGGCATGGACGCCGTGCATGGCCCTATGGGTTTTACAGATATGGACTACGAAGGGATGCTTGTACACGGTTTCGACCAGTTGAGTACCATGGTTACCATCTACAACTATCCTTACTATCCCGTCCACATGGAGCGGTTGGGGTATGTAAAAGACCAGGACTGGCACGAGTTCAAGATCTATATCCCCGGCGATATCCCGGAAAAGCACCAGCGCATCGGTGAGATCGTAAAGAAGAAATTCGGACTGAAGGTGATGAAGTTCAAATCCGTGAAGGAAATCATGCCATACGCCCGTCCATTGTTCTATACGCTGAACGAGGCCTACAAACCCTTGTACGGCTTTGTGCCGCTCACAGAGAAACAGATCGATTACTATATCAAACAATATATCCCGTTACTCCGTTTGGATCTGGTAATGTTGATCGTACGGGAAGAAGATAACAAGGTGGTGGGATTTGGCGTGTCGCTGCCCAACCTGTCGAAGGCTTTGCAAAAAGCAAAAGGAAAGCTGTTCCCCTTCGGCTGGTTTCACCTGCTGAAAGCATTTAAGTTGAAGCCCGAAGTGATCGACCTCTGCCTGGCCGGTGTACTCCCCGAGTACCAGGGTAAGGGTGTGAATGCGCTGTTGTTCAACGACCTTATCCCGATCTACCGCAGCCTCGGTGTGATCTACGCCGAAAGCAACCCTGAACTGGAGCTCAACAACGCCATCCAGGCACAATGGGATTATTTTAAGAGCGAACATCACAAGACGCGCCGCGCCTTTATCAAACACCTGAATACGAACCATCAAGCATAAATAGATCTTATGAACGAACTGAATTCAACCCTGCAACAGGAAACGGCTTATATCGACGACGATATTAAAACCCTGGACTGGTGGGAGCATATCCGGCGACGCCCGGGGATGTATATCGGTAAGTTGGGCGACGGTACCTATGCCGACGACGGGATCTATGTATTGCTCAAGGAAGTGCTTGACAACTCTATCGACGAATACATGATGGGCTATGGCAAATCCATCGAGGTCACCGTAGCAGAAGGAACCGTAGCCGTGCGCGACTATGGCCGCGGAGTGCCCCTGGGCAAGGTGGTCGATGTATCGAGCCGTATGAATACCGGCGCCAAGTACGACAGCAAGGCTTTTAAGAAGTCTGTCGGACTTAACGGCGTTGGTATCAAGGCGGTGAATGCCCTCAGCAGTTACTTCCAGATCACCAGCTACCGCGACGGTGAATGCAAACAGGTAGAATACAGCAAGGCACAGGTCACTGAAGAAGCCGGCATCAAACCTACGGGCGAATCCAATGGCACGCAGGTGTTCTTCATCCCCGACCGCGAGATTTTCCGCGACTACACCTACAAAGACGAATATATCGAGAGCTTGCTCAAGAACTATGTCTTCCTCAACTCCGGCCTTTCGATCATCTACAACGGCAAGAAGTTTTACTCCCGCAACGGGCTGGTAGACCTGCTGAACGAGAATATGACCACCGATCCGCTCTATCCCATCATCCACCTCAAGGGTGAGGATATCGAAGTGGTGATCACCCATAGCAACCAGTATGGCGAAGAATACTATTCATTTGTCAACGGACAGCATACCACCCAGGGAGGTACACACCTTTCGGCATTCAAGGAAGCGATCGGGAAGGTGATCAAAGAGTATTATACCAAGAACTTTGAATATTCCGACATCCGCTCCGGGGTGGTGGCAGCCATCAGCATCAAGGTGGAAGAACCGGTATTCGAGAGCCAGACCAAGACCAAGCTGGGATCGAAAGATATTGGGCCCGACGGCCCGACGGTGTCTAAGTTCATCACCGATTTCATCAAGAAAGAACTCGATAACTTCCTGCATAAGCATCCCGACACCTCGGAAGCAATGCTTCGCAAGATCACCGAATCGGAAAAGGAACGTAAGGCCATTGCCGGCGTCACCAAGCTGGCGCGTGAGCGGGCAAAGAAAGCCAACCTGCACAACCGCAAGTTGCGCGACTGCCGCATCCACCTCAGCGATTCGCGAGGCGACAAGCAGGAAGAGTCCTGCATCTTCATCACTGAGGGCGACTCGGCCAGCGGCTCTATCACTAAAAGCCGTGATCCGAACCTGCAGGCGGTATTCAGCCTCCGCGGTAAGCCGCTCAACTGCTACGGCCTGACCAAAAAGGTGGTCTACGAGAACGAAGAATTCAACCTCCTCCAGGCAGCCCTTGATATTGAAGAAGGCCTGGAATGCCTACGTTACAACAAAGTGATCATCGCCACCGATGCCGACGTAGACGGTATGCATATCCGCCTGCTGCTGATCACCTTCTTCCTGCAGTTCTTCCCCGACCTGATCAAAACGAACCATGTCTATATCCTGCAAACGCCGCTCTTCCGTGTGCGCAACAAGCAGAAGACCTGGTATTGCTATTCGGAAGAAGAGCGCATCGCCGCCATCGAAGCTGCCGGGAAGAACCCGGAGATTACCCGCTTCAAAGGCTTGGGAGAGATCTCCCCGGACGAATTCAAACACTTTATCGGCGAAGAAATGCGCCTCGATCCCGTCACCATGAAGAAGGAAGACTCCGTAAAGGATATGCTCGAATTCTACATGGGCAAGAATACGATGGAACGCCAGGGATTCATTATCGACAACCTGGTTGTTGAAGAAGACATCGCAAGCTAAACTTCAATTCAAACACTGTGAAACAGTTTTTATTCATTAGTCTGATCGTATTGGCTTTCGGCGCATTTGCCCCGAGGAAATGCAGTACAAATTAAATATAAATGAAACGGATAGCGCTTTTCCCTGGAACATTCGACCCCTTCACCATCGGGCATGAATCCATTGTGAAACGGGGATTGGAATTGGTTGACGAGGTCATTATCGCCATTGGTGTCAATGATAAGAAACTGACCTATTACACGCTGGAGAAGCGTATGGAAGCGATTAATAACCTGTATGCCGGTGAACCGCGTATCCGGGTGGTATCGTATGATTCGCTCACGGTAGACTTTGCACAGGAAGTGGGTGCACAGTTTATCATGCGTGGCATCCGTACGGTGAACGACTTCGAATACGAGAAAAGCATCGCCGACGTGAACCGCAAACTGACCGGTATTGAAACTTTCCTGCTTTTCACTGAACCGGAACACACACATATCAGTTCTAGTATCGTACGCGAACTGTTGCGCTACGGAAAAGATATCTCCCTCTTCGTACCCCAGGGTACCAAACTGTATTGATCAAGTAAAACAACGAATAAATGAAACAAATCTCCTTATGCCTGCTCATGGCACTTTGCATCACCTTCCCGGCTTTGGCCCAACGAAATGCCGACCAGGATGCCCGCAAGTTGCAGATGGCGCTCTATGCCATATCCAACCTGTATGTGGATCCGGTGAATGAAGGTAAACTGGTGGAAGATGCCATCACCGGCATGCTTGAAAAGCTTGACCCGCACTCCAACTATATGGATCCGGAAGAAACGAAAGAAATGACCGAGCCGTTGCAAGGCAACTTCGACGGGATCGGTATCCAGTTCAATATGCTTACCGACACGCTGTATGTGATCCAGGTGATCCCCGGCGGCCCGTCTGAAAAGGTGGGTCTGTTGGCCGGCGACCGGATTGTAGCCGTGAACGATACATTGATTGCCGGTGTGAAAATGAAGAATACCGACATCCAGAAACGGCTTCGCGGACCGAAAGGTACCGAAGTACGCGTAAAGGTGAAACGTGCCAAAACCCCCGAACTGGTAGAGTTCAAAATCACCCGCGGCAAGATACCTGTCTATAGTATCGATGCCGCCTATATGGCCGACAAGACAACGGGCTACATCAAGATCAACCGCTTTTCGGCATCTACCACCGATGAGTTTCACGCGGCCATGAAGAAACTGGAAAAACAGGGGATGAAGAACCTCGTGCTCGACCTGCAGGGAAATGGGGGCGGCTATCTCAATATTGCCATCGACCTGGCCGACGAGTTTCTAAGTAAGAACAAACTCATCGTATATACCGAAGGTAGCAAGCAGGAACGTGAAGAAGCCCAATCTACATCCAAAGGGATGTTTATCGATGGTCGCCTGGTGGTGTTGGTAGATGAGGCCTCGGCTTCGGCCAGTGAGATCCTCTCGGGTGCTATACAAGACTGGGACAGGGGTGTGATCGTAGGCCGGCGTACATTCGGCAAGGGACTGGTGCAGAAACCGATCCCGCTGCCCGACGGTTCGATGATCCGGCTCACGGTATCCCGTTACCATACGCCTACCGGACGACTGATCCAGAAACCGTATGAAAACGGCAAGCTGGAAGACTATCAGCACGACCTGATCGACCGTTACAACCGTGGCGAGCTGATGAGCGCCGACAGTATCCACTTCCCCGATTCGCTCAAATACCATACGCTCGAAACCGGCCGTGTGGTGTATGGCGGCGGTGGCATCATGCCCGACGTGTTCATTCCCGTAGATACCACCCGCTCTACCCTGTATCATGCCCGCCTGGTAGGCGCCGGCCTGATCAACCGGGTGGCGATGAACTATCTCGACCGGCATCGTCCGGAAATGATGAAGCAATATCCTACCATTGCCCGCTTCAAACAAGGCTTCGAAGTGCCTGAAGCGGTGATGGAAGAACTGATCTCCCTGGGTACGGCCGATAGCATTGTGTTCGATGCCGAACAGTACGCCCGCTCCAAACCCTATATGATGCTGCAAGTGAAAGCACTGATCGCCCGCGATATGTATGACATGTCTGAATACTTCCAGGTGATCAACGATATCAACGACAGCTATACGAAAGCCCTCGCTATTATCAACGATCCTGAAGCCTACCGGAAAGAGCTCGGACTAACAAACTGATATGTACTGGACGCTGTTCCTGACATTCCTCAAGATCGGGATGTTCACCATCGGCGGCGGCTATGCCATGCTGCCTCTGATTCAACGGGATGTGGTGAACAAGGGATGGCTGACGAAGGAAGAGTTTATCGACATCTTCGCCGTAGCCCAATCCCTGCCGGGAATCTTTGCGATGAATATTTCGGTCTTTGTGGGCTACCGCCTGAAGAAGATCCCGGGCAGCCTGGTATGTGCACTGGGTACTATCCTCCCGTCTTTTTGTATGATCCTGCTCATTGCCCTCTTCTTTACGCAGATGGAAGACAATGTGTGGGTGGAAAAGATCTTCAAAGGCTTGCGTCCGGCGGTGGTTGCGCTGATTGCCGTGCCGTGCATCACTACGGCGCGTACACTGAAACTGCCGTGGAAAGTACTGATCATCCCCGTGGTAGTAGCCCTCCTGATCTGGCAGGGTGGGGTGCCGCCTGTATGGATTATTATAGCCGCTGCGCTGGGTGGGCTGTTATGGGGTAAACTAACTAATGCGTTATGATCTGGTGGCAGTTATTATATGTGTACCTTAAGATCGGGCTCTTTGGTTTCGGCGGAGGATATGCCATGCTTTCACTGATCCAGGCCGAGGTGGTGGATAAGTATAAATGGATCAGCCTGCAGGAATTTACAGATATAGTTGCCATTTCGCAGATGACGCCCGGCCCGATTGGGATTAACAGCGCTACCTATATTGGCTACACCGCCATCCACAATGCCGGTTACTCTATGGAAATGAGCATTCTGGGCTCCGTGCTGGCTACGGTGGCCGTGTGTCTGCCCTCGTTTATCCTGGTGCTGCTGGTCTCCTATTCCTTTGTCCGTTTTAAAAACAACCGGTATGTGGGAGCTGCCTTCAAAGGCCTCCGTCCCGCCACCGTCGGCCTCATTGCCGCCGCTGCCCTGATGCTGATGAATACCGAAAACTTCATCGATTACAAAAGCTACCTCCTTTTCGCAGGCGCTTTCCTGCTCACCTGGAAATTCAACGCACACCCCATCCTCACGATCGTCCTGGCCGGTATCGCCGGTGTGGCCTTGTACTGGTGAAAAGGGAAATCATAAAAAAAAGGAGGCTATCGTATGGACAGCCTCCTTTCCTGATATGCAACGATGAATTATTTCACGAACGGGACGTTCTTGAGATACTTGGCGCAGCCTTCAATGCCTTCGAACTGTGTCATGCCTTTGATGCCTTCCAACTCTACGAAGAAGGTGTCTATCTTATTCGTATAAGCCTGTTTGAAGATCATTTCGAAGTTCATCATACCCGACTGGCCCAGTACGGCGCGATCTTTGATGTGGAGCGCCTTGATACGGTCGGCATACTTCTGCATGTATTCCAGCGGGTCTTGTTGTCCCATCACTGCCCAGTATACGTCGAGTTCGAAGAATACGAGTGAAGGATCTGTGTTTTTCACCATCCCGTCGTAGATCACTTCAATGCCTTCGGGCTGCTTGCCCCAGCCCGGACGGCCGGTAATGGCAGCTGTTCCACCGGGCACAACGCGGGCAAATTCGCCATCGTGGTTGTGGTAACCGAAGGAGATACCGGCAGCCTTGCATATCTTACCGGCTTCGTTGAATACTTCTCCTATATAAGCCACTTCTTCCACGCTACGGGTGGCGGGCTGACCGGGTTGAACCAGCAGTTTGCAACCGATCGACGCATGCTGGTCGGCCGTTTTCTTCCAAAAGTCCGTGATCTTACCGAGTGTGTCGGCGTTGTATTCGCGTGCCGGCGGGTTTACGTGTGAGCAACGGATAGGCAGACCGGCATCATCGCACATCTTTTTGTAATCGGCCATACTCACGCCGCTGATCTTGCCGTCGTTATAACCGGCCAGCTCCAGGTAGGCATAACCGTAGCTCTTGATCTTTTTCAGACCAGCGGGCACGTCTTTGGCCAATTCGGCCATCACCGAATAGGTTTGCAAACCAAAATTCTTACCGGCCATAGCCTTCTGGGCTACCGGATTAGAGGCTACCATACTACTGGCCTTGCCTGCGAAAACACCACCTAATGTAAGGAGGGATGCGTTACGGATAAAATCTCTTCTGTTTGTCATGATAGGTATAGATTGATAATAATGAATAATCTGTTTGCGGTCTGCGGTGCGGGACAAATGGCCGGGCAACCGTAGGGTTGGACGCGATAACGTCCGGATAGTTTAACGATACCTCTGCAAATAAACGTATTTTTTTCATAGATGTGTCCTCCGGATGTTATTTTTTGACAGATGTCAAGGAGATATCGTTTGAAATAATCGACCAATCCGCCCGGATTGTCGACGAATCTGAAACACCCCCTTTATCGGCTGAAAAACGGGCTTTGTCTATTGCTTCGGCCTTTATAAACTATGTATTTGGCGGGCGTTGAAGAGACAGGTAGTTTTGCTACCATTACAATGAAAATAAAACAATCGTATATGAAACAATATCCCATGCTATTTATGCTTATGGCTCTCCTGTTGGCAACCGGAGCGCAGGCACAGCAGAAGCCCGAGCGCTGGACGCTGGCCGACTGTCTCAACTACGCCCTGGATCAGAACATCCAGGTGAAGAAAAGCAAGATGAGCCAGCTTTCGGGCGAGGAAGACACCAAACAAGCCAAGGCGCAACTCTTCCCGTCGCTGTCGGCTTCGGTCACGCAGGGATTTGTGAATTATCCTTCCGGAGAGACGCTGAACAATAACAACTACACCGGTAATTACAGTGTGAATGCCAACTGGACACTGTTTGACGGAGGTCGCCGTGTCAATGCCATCAAACAGCAGGAGATACAAGATCAGGTGAATGAACTGAACATCGAGCAGAGTGAGAACGATATCCGTATCTCCCTTGTGCAGACCTATATGCAGGTGCTCTACTCGATCGAAGCCGTACGCATCAACGAGAACACAGTGGAAGTATCCAAGGCACAGGTAGACCGTGCCGAAGAACTCTACCGCGCCGGTTCCATCTCGCAGGTAGACCTGGCCCAACTGGAAAGCCAGTACAGTACTGACAAGTATCAACTGGTGGTGGCCCGAAAGAACCTGGACACGTATAAGTTGCAACTCAAGCAACTGCTCGAACTCGATATTGCGGAAGAGATCGAAATCGAAGTGCCTGCACTAACGGCCGACAATGTGGTGACGCCCCTGCCCGACAAGCAGGTGATCTATACCAACTCCCTGGCCGTGATGCCCGAGATACGCAGCGGCGAACTGGCCGTGGATGTGGCCGAACTGGAAGTGAAACGCGCCAAAGGTGGCTTCCTGCCTTCGCTTTCGTTCAATGCCGGTTTCGGCACCGGCCATCTGTCGGGTACCGACTATACCTTCGGCACACAGATCTGGAACAAGTTCAACGAAAGCGTAGGCCTCACCCTGAGCATCCCCATCTACAGCAACCGGCAGAACAAGACGGCACTCAACAAAGCCCGCTATGCCTTGACTTCCAGCCGCCTTGACCTGCTCAATGCCCAGAAAGGCCTGTTGCGCTCCGTAGAAGGTGTGTACCTGGATGCCACCTCGGCACAGACACAGTACCTGTCGGCCAACGAGCGGCTGAGTTATGTGGAGAAGAGCTTCAACCTCACCCAGGAGCAATTCTACCTCGGGATGAAAAACACCCTCGAACTGCTTACCGAAAAGAACAACCTGCTCAACTCCCAACAGGAAGTGTTGCAGAGCAAATATATGGCGATCATGAGCATCCAGTTGCTCAATATCTACCAGAAAGAGCCTATTACTATTTGATAGACCACTGATGAATCTTTATTCATTTTTTGAAAGCCCGGCGGTATACTTCACCGCCGGGCAATTCAAGAAGCCTGAGAACAGCAAATAATAAAAAAGAACAAGATATGAAGAAGAAAAAAGTAATTATCGGAGTAGTCGTAGCCGTGGTAGTGCTTGTCTGCCTGCCTTTACTGTTGGGTAAATCGAGTGCCAAGGCATTGCGGCTGGATGTGGCAAAGATAGGTCGCACCACTATTACCAACGTGGTAACGGCTACCGGGACGGTAGAACCCGTTGTGAAGGTAGAAGTAGGTACACAGGTGTCGGGTATCATCGACAGGATCTATGTAGATTTCAACAGCGAGGTGAAGAAAGGACAGCTCATCGCCGAAATGGACAAGGTGAACCTGTTGGCCGAGCAACGATCCAAACGTGCCGACCTGGCCAGTAGCCAGACCGAGTATGAATACCAGACAAAGAACTACGCCCGCAGTAAGACGCTGTATGAAAAGAAACTCATCAGCGACACCGACTACGAGACGGCTACCTATAATTACGAGAAAGCGCGGCAGAGCTACGAACGTAACAAGTCCGACATGACCAAGGTGGATCGTAACCTGCAATATGCCATCATCACGAGCCCGATAGACGGCGTGGTGATCAACCGCGCCGTGGAAGAAGGACAGACGGTGGCTGCCGGTTTCAGCACGCCCACCTTGTTCACGATCGCCAACGACCTTACTCAGATGCGCGTTATCGCCGATGTGGATGAGGCCGACATAGGCCAGGTGGAAGTAGGCCAGAAGGTCACTTTTAAGGTAGACGCCTACCCGGACGATGTGTTTGAAGGCAGCGTAACGCAGGTACGCCTCGAAGCTACCATCACCTCCAACGTGGTCACCTACGAGGTAGTGATCAGCGCTTACAACCCCGACCTAAAACTCAAACCGGGCCTTACCGCTACGGTCACCATCTATACCCTCGAACGCCCCAATGTGCTCACTGTGCCCAGCAAAGCTCTGCGCTTTATCCCGGACGCGGGCCAGTTGGAAGCGTTGAACCTGACCGTGAAAGATGCCATGAAGGAAGCCCCGGCCGGTAAACGGATCGTATGGCAGAAGGTAGGAGAAGAACTGCATCCGAAGGTGATCACCACCGGATCGTCTACCCTGAATATGGTGGAAGTGGTAGATGGGCTGACCGACGGCGAAGAAGTGGTCACCAGCCTTGAGTCTGTGGACTCGCAGGCGGCTGCCGGAAACCGCAACCCGTTCATGCCGGGTCCTCCGAATAATAATAATAACCGCAAACGCAGCAATGGCGAAGGTGGTGAAGGCGGTGGTGGAAGCAACTAATCAGCGGAGCCATGAAAGAGATTATCAGACTTGACAATATTTCCCGCGACTTCATTGTCGGTGATGAAACAGTCCATGCCTTGCGTGGTGTTACCTTCACCATCTACGAAGGGGAGTTTGTGACCATCATGGGCACCTCCGGCTCGGGAAAAAGTACGCTGCTCAATACGCTCGGTTGCCTCGATACCCCTACCAAAGGAGAGTATTACCTGGATGGGGTGTCCGTGCGCACAATGGGAAAGAACTCCCGTGCCACACTGCGCAACCGGAAGATCGGCTTCGTATTCCAAAGCTACAACCTGCTGGCAAAGACAACGGCTATCGAGAATGTAGAGCTCCCGTTGATGTATAACCCGTCGTACAGTGCTTCGGCGCGCCGGCAGAAAGCCATCGATGCATTGATAGCCGTCAATCTGGGCGACCGGCTGCACCATAAGAGCAACCAGATGTCTGGCGGACAGATGCAGCGTGTAGCCATCGCCCGCGCCCTGGTGAACGATCCGGCAGTGATCCTGGCCGATGAGGCTACCGGCAACCTCGACACGCGTACCAGCTACGACATCCTGGTGCTTTTCCAGCGCCTGCATGCCGAAGGGCGTACCATCATCTTTGTGACGCACAACCCCGAGATCGCCCAGTACAGCAGCCGCAATATCCTGCTCAAAGACGGACGGGTGGTAACGGATACGACCAATAATAACATCCATTCGGCTACCGAAGCTTTGGCCAGGTTGCCGAAGAATGACGACTGACGAAGGGATTACTGATGAACGCTTACTGATTAACGGGTTCGTAAAAAGCTAAAAAGACAATGAACGGAACAAACTTAATAAAGATCGCCATGAAGGCTGTATCCAACAACAAGATGAGGGCTTTCCTCACCATGTTGGGCATCATTATCGGTGTGGCTTCGGTGATCACTATGTTGGCTATCGGGCAAGGATCGAAGGAGAGTATCAAGTCGCAGATCGCCGAAATGGGATCTAACCTGATCATGATCCAGCCGGGTGCAGATATGCGTGGCGGTGTGCGGCAGAGCGCCTCGGCCATGGAAACGCTAAAGATGAACGACTATAAAAGTATTGTAGAGGAGACGCGTTTCCTGGCGGCCGTCTCGCCTACGGTGAACAGTAGCGGCCAGGCTATCTACGGCGCCAACAACAAACCGACCACGGTGTATGGTGTCAACCAGGACTACCTGGAGATCCGCCGCCTGTCGGTAGACGACGGGGATATGTTTACCGAGCAGGATATCAATGCCGCTGCCAAAGTATGCGTCATTGGTAAGACGGTGGTAGACGAACTCTTCCCCAATGGCGAAAACCCGGTGGGAAAGGTGATCCGCTTCAACAAGATCCCCTTCCAGATTGTCGGCGTACTGAAAAGCAAAGGCTATAACAGTATGGGGATGGACCAGGACGACTTGATCCTGGCGCCTTTCACCACCATCCAGAAACGTGTGCTGGCCATTACGCACCTGCAAGGGATCAATGCCTCGGCCATCAGGGAGGAATATACGCAGCAGGCAATCGACGAGATCAGCGAATTGCTCCGCCGCAACCATAAGTTGAAAGATGATCAGGACAACGACTTCACGATCCGCTCCATGGAAGAGATCAGCAAAACAATGTCGGGCGTGATGGATATGCTCACCATCCTGCTTGGTGCCGTAGCCGGTATTTCGCTGCTGGTAGGTGGTATCGGGATTATGAATATTATGTATGTGTCCGTCACCGAGCGTACCCGTGAGATTGGTCTCCGGATGAGTATCGGCGCCAAAGGACGGGATATCCTGGCGCAGTTCCTGATCGAATCGATCATGATCAGCGTCACGGGCGGATTGATCGGTGTGATGTTCGGAGGCGGTCTGTCGGCATTGATCGCGATGGCGACCTCGTTCCCGGCTTCCGTGCAGTGGTGGAGCGTAGTGCTTTCGTTCGTGGTCTGTACCTTCACTGGCGTGTTCTTTGGATGGTATCCGGCCAAAAAAGCGGCGCAGCTTGATCCGATCGAAGCGATCCGGTATGAATAATCTCCTTATATTTGTACAATGAAAAAGAAAGAAACCACATCACCAACCTTAGGAACTGCTCCGCCCAAACGTTGGGGAGGACTGATCCATATCATTGCCTGGGGCATGCTCCTGGGATTTCCCTTTTTATTCACGGGTCACGATACTGCAACTACGCTCTCTATGAGCAAATATTTCCATTTTCTGGTCATCATTTGCACGTACATTTTATTGTTTTACATCAATTATCTGTTTTTGGTAAAGCGTTTCCTCTTTACCAAGCAAACCTACAGATACTTGCTTGTCAATACCCTGCTGATCATTGTCCTGATGGTTGCGGCGCATTATATGCAGGAAATGATCCCTTCTGACCCGGAAAACGGCAGGCCGCATTACGACCCCAGTTTGATGGAGATGATCGGTTTCAACCTGGTTCTATTCTCGATCTATTGCCTCGTTGCCGCCCTGGCGGTGTCGTTCAGGATGACGGGCAACTGGTATACGATGGAGGCCGAGCGCAAAGAATTGGAACGCAGCCGCAGCGAAGCAGAACTGCAGAACCTTAAAAGCCAGCTCAATCCGCACTTCCTGTTCAATACATTAAATAATATATACAGCCTGATCGCCTTCAGTCCCGAAAAGGCGCAGGAGGCGGTGCACGAACTGAGCCGTATGCTCCGTTACGTGATGTATGAAAGCGACCAGTCGATGGTGACGCTTGAAAAAGACCTGGACTTTGTGCGCAACTATGTGGAGTTGATGCGTATCCGCCTGCCCCGCCATGTGGAACTGAAAACAGATATTTCCTGTTCAGCCCCCGGTACGCTGGTGGCGCCGCTGCTTTTTATTTCCCTGATTGAGAATGCATTCAAGCATGGGGTGAGCAACAACAAGCCTTCTTTTATCCATATCGATATCCATCAGGAAGCAGACCGGGTGGAATGTTCCCTCCTGAACAGCGACTTCCACAAAGACAGTGAGCAGGACAAGAGCGGCTCGGGCATCGGGCTGGTCAACCTGCAGCGCCGCCTGTCGTTGCTGTATCCGGGGCATTATACGTTTAAGTATGGACAGGAGGGAGACAACTATCGTTCTTTGTTATCCATCACTGTAAAAGAAACCGCCGTATGATACTCACCTGTGCTATTATCGACGACGAGCCCCTGGCTGTGAGCCTGCTCGAAAGTTATGTCAGAAAGACTCCGTTCCTGCAATTGAAGGGGATGTACAACAGTGCCCTCAACGCCCTGTCCGAGTTGACCAACCATCCGGTAGACCTGCTTTTCCTCGACATCCAGATGCCCGAACTGAGCGGACTGGAATTCTCACAGATACTTACGGCCGAAACCCGTATCATCTTTACTACGGCGTTCGACCAGTATGCACTGGATAGCTATAAGGTGAATGCGCTGGACTATCTGTTGAAGCCGATCAACTATCCCGATTTCCTCAAGTCGGCCAACAAAGCCCTGCAGTGGTATGAGATGCTGCGTAAGCAGCCTGATGAAGCGCCTGCCGCTCCGTTGCCGCCCGTAGCAGCCCCGAAGGAAAAGGATGGGATAGAAAGTATTTTTATTAAAACCGAATACCGCCTGGTGCAGGTGGAACTCCGCAATATCTTCTACATCGAAGGATTGAAGGATTACGTCAAGATCTATGTAGACGGTGAACCCCGTCCCATCCTCTCGCTGATGAGCATGAAGACGATGGAAGACCTGCTGCCTGAAAGTCGCTTTATCCGTGTGCATCGCTCCTTTATCGTGCAGCCGGAAAAGATTAAGGTGATCGAGCGCAATCGGATTGTATGCGGGAAGGAGTATATCCCGATCTCGGATAGCTATAAGGATAAGTTCTTCGAGTTCCTGGCCCAGCGTTCGTTACTGCCCAAGATGTGAGCAGAGGCCGGTGAGCATGCTTTCAACAGCCGGTAGCAGCACGCGGGCTTCGCAGGCATAGTTGTTGACGAAGACGGCTACCGCATATTGTTTCCCGTTTTGTGTAAGGTAGCCGGCATAGCTGCGCACCCCTGTCATTCCGCCGCTTTTCAAGCGTAGTTCCCCTTGCAGGGCGGAGCCTTTGAGGAAGTTACGCACAGATCCTTCCATGCCCACACGTGGGAGGGAGTTGGTAAACACTTGCGGGCGTTGCGCCTTTGTGGCCATATATGCCAGGAGGGCGCTGATGAGACGAGCCGATACCTTGTCGGCAGGCGCCAGCCCGCTACCGTCGTACATCCGCAGGGCGAAGGTATCTATCCCTTTCTTCTTCCAATAGCTTTCCACTACGTTGATGCCTTGGCCGAAGGCCGACAGGTTCTCGCCTGGCAGCGGCTGGTAGCTTTGCCCGAGCTTTTTCAGCAGGGCGTCTGCATAGAGGTTGTGGCTGATGTGGTTGGTGATGCGGATGATCTCAGCCAAGGTAGGCGAGTAGGTGGTGCAGAGTGTGGTGCGTTTCCCTGTCTTCCATTCGCCGGCTTCTGCCAGCAGGCGGTAGCAGGAGGGTTGCCCGTTTATGGTGATCTGCTCTTGCTGCATACGTGCCGTGAGATAGGAGGCAAGGAAGAGGGCAGGATCGGGGATATCTCCTTTCAGCGTATAGGGGTTGCGGTTGGCAGGAATGACGCCGTAGAGGTAACGGTCATTGACGTAAGGAGCGCCGAGGATGAACGCGCTGTCGGTCGATACCGTAGCGGCTTTTAGATAGTTATGGAAGCTGAGGTGGCGCATACCGGGCGCCGTTGCAAGGATAACCGGCCGGGTTCCGGTGGCTCCGCTTCGCAGGGTGAGGCGGTACAGGTTGTCGAATACGTTGAGGCCATAGCTGCCGGCACCGTAGTAATTGCCCATATCTTCATACACCCATTTGGGCGAGACACCTTCCGTATCCAGGCAACTTTCATCGGCTATGACCGATCCGGAAACCTGCCGGATACCGGCTTTCTTCAGGGCGGCTATCCATTCGGGGATGAAGGTGTTTTGGGAAGGGGTATAGGTGTTGCGGTCGGCTGCCGTATGTTCTGATCCCAGGGTAGGATCGCCACTTCCCTTGATATAGAGGTTGCCGTGCAGGATACTGTCTTTGATCTCGCCGTCGTATTCCAGCAGCGTGGCGAAGCGGTAGTCTTCGCCTAGCAATTCCAGCGCCGTGGCGGTGGTGACGGTCTTCAGTACGGAGGCAGGTGTTACTTCCCGGTCGGCATCATACTGGTACACCACGGCGCCGCTTTGTACCTCGGTCACCATCAGGGAGAGGGTTGCGCCTTTCATAAAGGACGCCTGCAGGAAACGGCTGATGGGCTGGGGTGTTTGTGCCTGCAAGGCCACTAGGAGGAGAAAGAAGCAGAGGGTGCCAGTTATTTTTCGTGTCATAGACAGCATCTTATGTGAGTTTCTTATATCTTTGCTATCGACAAAGATAGACAATATGTTATGAATCCACTGTTTGACAAGCCTTTTACTTTCGATCGCGTGGCGCGTATCACGTTCAGTATCCTGGTGATAGCCGGTGGGCTATACTTGGTGACCTTGCTGCGTAATGCGCTGTTGCCCTTTCTCATTGCCTGGTTGATGGCCTATCTGATGCAACCGGCGGTGAAGTTCTTCCAGTACAGGATTCGGTTCAAAAGCCGGATACTGTCTATCGCTGCTGTGCTGCTCACGCTGTTGTGCCTGCTGGCACTGTTGGCTGTCCTGGTGGTGCCTTCCATCATTCAGGAAGGCGAGAAGACGCTGGCCCTGATCAATACCTATAATCTGCGCGACGGCTATATCCCCTTTATCCCGGAGAGTTGGCTGGTGTACCTGCAAACCAATTTCGATGTCAACCAACTGATGGATATCCTCAGCCGGGAGAATGTGCTGAATGCGATCAAGCAGATCGCACCTAAGCTGTGGATCTTGTTATCGAATACATTCTCGGTGGTGGTGAGTATCACCATTGTATTCATCATCTTGCTTTACTTCATTTTTATCCTGCTCGACTATGAGTTCCTGGCCGATGGATGGAAGAAGCTGATCCCCGAACGTTACCGTCCTTTTGTGGAAGGCCTGGCCGACGACGTGGAAACGAGTATGAACCGTTATTTCCGTGGCCAGTCATTGATTGCCCTTTGTGTGGGGATACTGTTTGCAATCGGTTTCCGGATCATCGATTTTCCGTTGGGGGTTACCCTCGGCTTGTTTATCGGTATGCTGAACCTGATCCCATATCTCCAGACTATCGGACTAATCCCAATCATCCTGCTGAGCCTCTTGCGCTCGGCCGAAACGGGACAGAGTTTCTGGGTGATATTTGGCCTGGCCGTCTTGGTCATGGTGATTGTCCAAGTGATCCAGGATTTATTCCTCACACCTAAGATCATGGGAAAAGCCATGGGGATGAACCCGGCTATTATCCTGCTCTCGCTATCTATCTGGGGTACCTTGTTGGGCTTTGTGGGACTGATCGTAGCCCTTCCGCTCACTACCCTCTGCCTGTCTTATTATAAGCGTTTTATCCTGATGGAAAACAACGATGAAGAACGCCTCAAACATGAGCGCGAAAGGAAGCGGGAACAGATTAGTGGCGATCAATAAGGAAAAAACTGCTTAATCTGCTTGCATTTTAAAAAAAACACCCTACCTTTGCACCCGCATTCATACGAATGCATCCGGAGATTTGCTAGCTCAGCAGGTAGAGCACATCCCTTTTAAGGATGGGGTCCTGGGTTCGAGCCCCAGGCAAATCACCAGGTGGATCACAAGAGAAACCAAAGAAAAAAGCA
>JAVBUH010000050.1:0-11243 GCA_031555505.1 Tannerellaceae bacterium | reverse complement strand
GATGTGTATAAAGAGTAGCTGTCTAGGCGGGGAGCCAAGTTACTCTTGTTTACTATTTACATGATAGTCTTCAAGCTATATTCAAATCCAAACTTGAAGCACCGCCAGCTTTCCAACCCAACCTGAACATTCAAAACCAACCCAACTTAAAACACCGCCTGCTTTCAATTCCAACTAAATACGATGCTTAACAGCCAAATTATATCTCATACGGTTCTATTGGGGGAAACTGCTTTCACCCTTTCACTTTCTGCAGTCAGTCAGGCACTTAGGGTGACAGGAGGCATCAAAAAGCGGTTTTGCTGTCACTTGTGCTGTCACTGCATACCGAGATGTATCGTCCTGATTTTAATTGACAGTTTTTTGTGAAAGGTGTGATAGGAGCGTGATAGCAAAACAGGAAAAAAGCCCCTGCTTTCACTCTAACTAGTTGACTATCTGCAGAAAGTGACAGGGTGAAAGCAACTCTCGTGTAAGCGGTTTTAGCGAATGGATATGTACTGCAAGGCAGGTTTGGGTGTAGTTCCTGCCGATGAAAGAGCGGATACAGGGCTTACCTAAACGAGGTCTGTTGAGGCCTACGCCTTACCCCGTTGAGGTCTGCGCTTCACCATTTCGAGGCCTGCGCCTCGACCTATACGAGGCCTGCGCCTCGTGGAAGTGAGGCCTGCGCCTCGTGGAAGTGAGGCCTGCGCCTCAATCAGGTAAATCATCCGTGTAGATGCCACCGGTGGAACGGCCGGGTTTCTATCAGCAAGATTGGCCTTCCAAATCACCATCGTCTTCGAAAAAAATCACCATCGTCTTCGAAAAAAAAGATCATAATGTTCCTAAACGAAGATTATGATGTTCCTAAACGAACATAATAACGATCGTTTTGGATCGTTATTATCTTTTTTGTGGCGATTGCGGGATTTGTAACATTTCCGTATCAAAGGGTAACAAACTGCAAATCGGAGCAGACTTGTTGCTGTATGCTTTCCAATCGGGAATATAGTTGGTACAAACAGTGGATGATATAAGAAAGATGAGAGGTGTGGTTTGCCGACTCTTTATTTTTATGGATTAGGATCAGTATGCGCATCAACAGGGAGCCGGGAATGGGAGGGTTATAAAAAAGAAAAGGCTATCTCCCGACAGCCAATCTTCATTGTTAACCTTAAATCTAATACCATGAAAAACACAGTGCAAATATAAGGATATTATGTTGTACAGCATATAAAACGAGCAAAAAAGAGTGCTCGTTTAGCAATGTTTAACATATATGTGTTGTAGAACATATTTTTCGATGCTTTTTGATCCAAAAAAGTACTACGCTCAAGTCTGTGCTTTTGTGTAAGTTTGTCGCATTAATAGGTTAATATAGCTATCGATATGATGAAATTTCCCTTTCTTACACTGGCGGTCTCCTTTTGTTTGCTCATCTGGGGTGGCTGGTGGATTCCGCTTCTGGCACAGACCAATGATGCGAAAGAATCCTATGTGGCATTAAACGAATTGCTGAACCGTTGGGGAAGCCAATACACTTCGCCCCGTACTATCATTGTGGAAAAGGTGGAGTGGAAGAAAAAAGAGGTGCATGTATACGCCAATGCCGCTTTGGAGGATATCCCTTTCAGGGAAGATAATGTGCGACTGGTGTATGCGCTGCTGCGCGAACAATTTCCCGAAGCGAAAGCAATTACGCTCTATACCCGTCAGTGGCCGGTGGAAAAACTGATACCGGAGTATTACCGTACCGGTCGTGCAGTAAAGGATAAAGTATATGCCGTGAAACGGAAAGATAATCCCCTTACAGCGCCCCGGCAACCGTTGTACCGGATCAGCGGAGGATTGCAGAACCGCCATATTGCCCTCTGGCAAAGCCATGGATTGTATTATCAGCAAACCATTCCCCGCTGGGAGTGGCAGCGGGCGCGACTGTTCGGTACCGTGGAAGACCTCTATACGCAGAGTTATGTGCTGCCTTTTCTGCTGCCGATGCTGGAAAATGCCGGAGCGAATGTGCTGATCCCGCGCGAACGGGATGTGCAGGCGATCGAAGTGATTGTAGACAACGATATGCCGGCCTCTTCCGGCTCCCAATACCGGGAAGTGGCAGGCACCCAGCGTTGGCAAGCGGGCGATGTGCCAGGTTTCGCACACCTGCAACCGATCTATGTAGAGGGTCAAAATCCCTTCCGCACCGGAACGTTCCGGCAGATAATTTCCCAAAAGAAAGATGAACAGGTGGCTTCGGCCGAATGGATACCGGATATCCCTGAGGCGGGCCTGTATGCGGTATATGTGGCCTACCGTTCGCTGCCCAACAGCACGGAGGAGGCCAGCTACACCGTCTATCATGCCGGAGGTGAGACGTCTTTTATCGTCAACCAGCGTATGGGGGGTGGCACGTGGATCTATCTGGGACATTTCCGGTTTGCCGGAGGGCAGCAGGGGAAGGTAGTGCTGACCAACCACACCGGCCGTAACGGAGAGGTGGTGACGGCCGATGCGGTGAAAATTGGAGGCGGTATGGGCAACATAGCCCGCAGTCCGTTGCATCCCGCTTTTACGGTGGAACCGCAGACGAGCGGACTGCCCCGTTTCACCGAGGCGGCCCGTTACTGGTTGCAATGGGCCGGAATGCCGGACAGTATTTATTCGCATACGCAGTTTGAAAATGACTATACCGATGATGTGTATGCCCGTGGCAAATGGGTGAACTACCTGAAAGACGTATTGCGCATACCGGTAGACCTGTCTCTGGCTTTCCACTCGGATGCGGGCATCACACCGAATGATTCCACGATAGGCACGCTGGGTATCTATTTCACCAATGGGGAAGGGCGATACAGTAATAAAGTGAGCCGGGAGACGGCACGCGACCTGACTGACCTGGTACAGACACAGCTTGTGAACGATGTACGGGAACTATACCATGCCGCCTGGAGCCGCCGGGGAATGTGGAACCAATCCTACATCGAAGCCCGTGTGCCGGATGTGCCTACGATGTTGCTGGAAATCCTCTCGCATCAGAATTTTGCCGATATGCGCTATGGACTGGATCCGCGTTTCCGGTTCGCAGTGAGCCGGGCTATCTATAAAGGGATGTTGCGGTATCTGAGCTATCAGCACAAATACCCATACGTGGTGCAGCCTTTGGCACCCGACCATTTGCATGCCTGCTTTACAGGAAGCGCCGAAGTAACCATCGGCTGGGACGCCGTAACCGATCCGCTTGAACCTACCGCCGCACCGGATGCGTACATCCTTTATACTCGCATAGGGGAGGGGGGCTTCGATAACGGTGAACTGATCCGGGGCACCTCAGCCACAAAGACTATTCGGCCAGGCGCATTGTATGGTTTCAAAGTGGTGGCGGTGAACGGGGGCGGAGCCAGCTTCCCGTCTGAAATACTGACGGTTTGCCGGCAGCCGGAAGAAAAAGGAACGGTGCTGATCGTGAACGGGTTCGACCGTATCAGTGCTCCGTTGAGTTTCGAGGCAAAAGCCGACAGCCTGTCTGGCTTCCTGTACGGCAGGGATAGGGGAGTGCCTTATCTGCAGGATATTTCGTTTGTGGGCAACCAGTTCGCTTTCAGTCGTTTGGCGCCCTGGGTGACGAACGACGATAATGGCCACGGGGATTGCTATAATAACTACGCCGGACAGGTGATAGCCGGTAATACCTTTGATTATCCGCTGGTGCATGGCAAGTCGCTGGCGGCGGCCGGCTATTCCTTTGTGTCGTGCAGCCGCCGGGCGGTGGAAGACGGACAAGTGCTACTGACGGATTATGGCATGGTAGACCTTATCCTCGGTAAGCAGCAGACTACAACGATGGGGGCCGATTCATCCGCTTGCTTCCAAGCGTTTACGCCGGCGCTCAAGGATCAGTTGAAGACGTATCTTGCACAGCAGGGAAAATTACTGGTGAGTGGCGCCTATGTGGCAAGTGACTTGCAGGCTACTCCCGAAGACCGGGTATTTGCATCGGATGTATTGCATATCACCCATGCCAGTAGCCATGCTTCACAGGAAGGTCGGGCACAAGGGTGCGCGTCGCCGTATCCGTTCTTTGGACAGGAGTATGCGTTTCATGTCCGTCCGAATGCGGTATGTTACCCGGTGGAGACGGCAGACGGACTACTGCCGGCCGGGAGTGAGGCTGCCGTTGTTTTGCGCTATCCGGAAAACAATATGGGGGCGGCCGTTGGTTATCATAAAGAGTGTCATATCTTTGTGATGGGCTTTCCTTTTGAGTGCCTCCGGACGGAGCAGGAACGTGACAGCCTGATGACGGGAGTGATGCAATTCTTCCGGTGGCAGCCCTGAACCATAAAGCACAATAATTGTATTAATATATGAAACGAATCAATTGTTTTCTTACGTATACGGATGCAGATGTAATAAACCAGACGATCGACCAGTTGAGCGCATCTCCGCTTGTAGACCAGATCTATCTGCTAACGAACGATCCGCAGGCAGAGCCCATCGGGCAGACCCGGTTGCTGTATACCAACCAAATGTGGAATACCGGCACCATTCGCCAGATTGCCGGTTTGTCGAATGCCGACTATACCTTGCTGTATGTGAAGCCAGATACCTTGCAGGTCGGCTTATTGGCGCTGGAACGGTTTGTAGGTATTGCCGACGATACGGATGCCGGTATGGTCTATGCTGATTACCATGCCTGGAAGGGAGATACGCGTGTGCCGTGTCCGGTGATTGATTATCAGGCAGGTAGCTTGCGCGACGATTTTAATTTCGGTTCGGTGATGGTCTATCGTTCGTCGGCTTTGCAACGAGCGGCTGCCTCGATGGAAACGGACTATCAGTATGCCGGGTTGTACGATTTGCGGCTGAAAGTATCGCAACGCCAGCAGTTGGTGCACATCAACGAATACTTGTATACGGAAGTAGAGCGTGATAACCGTAAGTCGGGCGAGAAGCAGTTTGATTATGTGGATCCCCGAAACCGTGCCGTACAGATTGAGATGGAAGCGGCTTGCACAGACCATCTGAAGCAGATAGGCGCTTATCTGGCTCCTGCATTCACCCCGATTGATTTCGCCGTAGGCGAGTTTGCCGTTGAAGCCTCCGTGATCATACCTGTGCGCAACCGCGCGCGTACAATCGAAGATGCGATCCGTTCGGTATTAAAACAGCAGGCCGGTTTTGCCTTCAACCTGATCGTGATAGACAATCATTCTACCGACGGCACTTCGGAGATCATCCGTCGCTATGCCGACGACCGTTTGCTGATCCATCTCCAACCCGAGCGGAATGACCTGGAGATAGGCGGTTGCTGGAACATGGGTGTGCACCATCCCGCCTGTGGAAAGTTTGCTGTCCAGCTCGACAGTGACGACGTATATAGTGGCGAGGATACGCTCCAAAAGATAGTGGATGCTTTTTACGCCCAACAATGCGGCATGGTGGTAGGTACGTATCAAATGACAAATTTCGATATGGAAATGATCCCTCCCGGAATCATCGATCACCGCGAATGGACGCCGGAGAACGGACGTAACAATGCGCTCCGGATCAATGGACTGGGCGCGCCGCGGGCTTTCTATACGCCGCTGTTGCGCTCGATCAATCTGCCGAATACCAGTTATGGCGAGGATTATGCGCTGGGATTACGGATCAGCCGGGATTATCAGATCGGACGGATTTACGATGTGGTATATCTGTGCCGGCGTTGGGAGGATAACTCGGATGCATCGTTGGATGTGGTGAAAATGAACCGGTATAATACCTATAAGGATCGGATACGGACCTGGGAATTGCAGGCACGTTTGAGGAAAAACAGGAATGATGCCGAATAATCAGATCAATGGTTCTGCTCAGGCAGCAGAGTTGCTGGACAGGCAATTGGCTGTATGGCCGCTGGCTGCACAGAATTACCAGGCTTTGCAATCGGTAGAGGTAAGGATGCTGGTGGTTGGTGGTGATGTGGTGCATATACAGTTTAATCCTGCACGTATTGCCTCGGCAGGTGCCCGTGTAGATGCGCAGTCGCTGAAAGAGCGGCCATGTTTTTTGTGTCCCGGTCACCTGCCGGATGAGCAGATACGGTTGGCTTTTGGATCGGATTACCTCTTTTTGTGTAACCCATATCCTATTTTCCCGGCTCATTTTACGGTCTCCACCCTTCGGCATACGGAGCAGATGATACTGAAGAGGTTGCCTGATTTTCTGGAACTTGCACGCCGGTTGGAGGCCTTTACGGTGTTTTACAATGGTCCACGGTGTGGCGCATCGGCACCGGATCATGCCCATTTCCAGGTGGTAACCCGATCGGTGATGCCGCTGGATGATGCCTGGAAAGGGATGGTGGCTGAAAAGGGACGGCTGCTTCGCGAAGCCGGTTCGGGGCAGTTGTTCCTCTTGACCCATTGCCTGCGGAATGGGTTTGTGATCAGGGCGCAGCAGGAGGCCGATATCTTATCGCTTTTCCGGACTGTCTGCCAGGCGATGGACGTGGAACCGGATGAGTATGAACCGAAGATGAATCTCTTTGGTTATTATGTGGACAAGGGCTGGACGTTGATTCTGATTCCCCGTCGCCAACATCGTCCTGCGTATTTTTTCAAAGAAGGAGCAGAGCGTATCCTGACCAGTCCCGGAGGTGCGGATATCGGAGGATTGTTTATCACTGCCCGGGAAGAAGATTTTGTCAAGGTTACGCCGGCTATCCTGCAAGATATTTATACACAGGTATGTTTAAGTGACACGGACATGGAAAGAATCGTAGAACGTATGAATGGAAATTGATAATTATCTTTACCTTTGTGAGTTAGATCTGATTAGGGGAGGTGGTCGGTCTGTTTTGGTATTATTATTTATTTTTTGCGATAAGTTATGAAGCAGTTTTTCAAAATGATGTTTGCCTCGATATTAGGCACCATGGTGGCTATCGGGCTCTTTTTCCTATTATCTTTCTTCCTGTTGATCGGTATGGCTGGCTCGTTGGGCGGTTCGGCTACTTATATACCTAAAGCGAATACGGTTTATAAAATCAAACTGGCGGGAACACTGGTTGATAATGTCTCTGAAAATCCGTTTTCGGTTTTAATGGGTGAAACGGAGGATGCGCTGTCCCTGACTACGCTGATTGAAACAATCCAGGCGGCCAAAACCGATGCAAATATTCAGGGTATTTACCTGGATGCCGAAATGCTGTCTACCGGGTCGGCTAATTTGCAGGCGCTTCGGGGTGCATTGATCGATTTCAAACAAAGTGGCAAGTTTATTGTGGCGTATGCCGATAGTTATACACAGGGGAATTATTACCTGTGTTCAGTGGCTGATAAGGTATTCATGAATCCGGCCGGCATGTTGGAGATCGTTGGCATAGCCTCACAGAGTATGTTTTATACAGGACTGATGGAAAAGGTTGGGGTTAAGATGGAAGTCTTTAAAGTAGGTACGTATAAAGGGGCGGTTGAGCCTTTTATGCTGGAAAAGCTGAGTGATGCCAATCGTGAACAGATTCAGTCGTATACGTCGTCTATCTGGAATACATTGGCAGGCGGTATGGCCGAAAGCAGAAAACTGACCGTAGATGCGGTGAATGCGTTTGCCAACGAAGGACTTATCTTCGGCCCGGCTGAAACGGCTGTGGAACGTGGATTTATTGATGAGCTGAAATATCGACCGGACGTAGAAGCGT
This sequence comes from Tannerellaceae bacterium, assembly GCA_031555505.1. Classification (GTDB taxonomy): domain Bacteria; phylum Bacteroidota; class Bacteroidia; order Bacteroidales; family Tannerellaceae; genus JAJDIA01. The sequence continues at coordinate 3,583 of JAVBUH010000050.1, read as the reverse complement.
ATGTGATGGAACTGGCCGGACAAACCGGCACCAAACTGCAGGCGGCCGGTGTAGATAAAATGAAAAATATAAAGAAGGCTGTCCGGGAAAGCAGTAATCAAATCGCAATCCTGTATGCCGAAGGTGAGATTGTGGAAGCAGAAGGCGCCGTATATGATACGGATAACCGGATAACCGGAAAACTGGCCGAAGAATTGATCCGGCTACGGGAAGACGAACAGGTGAAGGCTGTTGTCCTGCGTGTGAACTCTCCGGGCGGAAGCGGTTATGTTTCTGAACAGATATGGCGTCAGGTGGTGGAACTGAAGAAAACGAAGCCGGTGGTAGTGTCAATGGGCAGTGTGGCTGCATCGGGGGGGTACTATATTTCGTGTGCGGCAGATAAGATTGTAGCTCAATCGAATACGTTGACCGGTTCTATCGGTGTATTCGCAACGATCCCTAACGTGGAAGCAACCCTGAAGAAGATAGGTGTGAGCACGGATATTGTCAAGACAAATAAATATGCTGATATGGGCGACCTTAGCCGGTCGTTCCGTGACGATGAACGGGTGCTTATGCAGGGGTATGTGGAACGTTTTTATGATTTATTCCTAACCCGTTGCGCCGATGGAAGAGGAATGACCAAAGAAGCGGTTGATGCCATCGGACAGGGACGTGTATGGACCGGTGCACAGGCTAAAGAAAGAGGCTTGGTAGACGAGTTGGGTGGTATGGATACTGCTGTAGAGGTCGCGGCAGGACTGGCTGATTTGTCGGACTATAGTCTTACGCATGTGTCGGGCTCGAAAGACCGATGGACGGAATTTGTCGAAAAACAACTCGGGGATATGAAGGTAGCCCTGCTTAAGAATATGTTGGGAGATGATCTGGCGCATGTGGAATGGATGCGGATGATTCGTTCCGCGAGCGGTGTGCAGGCTCGCATCCCTTATGATATGAAACCATTGTAAAAAGGAATAATGTCATCGGACAGCCATCATATTGACCTGAAATATCTGCTTTCTCCCTTTGCGTTCTTGTATGGTATGGGGGTGAGGATTCGCAACCAGTTATTCAACTGGGGGGTTCTGCCGATGGAACAGTATGATGTTCCGGTGATTTGTATAGGTAATCTGGCCGTTGGCGGAACAGGGAAGACACCGCATATTGAGTATGTGGTGCGTCTGCTTCGCCGTTCATGCCGGGTGGCTGTCCTTAGCCGGGGGTATAAACGAAAAACCAAGGGGTTTGTACTGGCTACTGCCGAAAGCACCAGCGCGGATATTGGCGACGAACCCTTTCAGATAAAAAAGAAATTTCCTGCAATTACAGTTGCTGTAGATGCCAACCGGCGCCGTGGTATTAAGACTTTACTGGCATTGCCCGAAAAGGAACGGCCGGAGGTGATCTTATTGGATGATGGGTTTCAACACCGATACGTGATTCCCTCTCTTTCAATTCTGCTAACGGATTATCAACGGTTGTATTACGAAGATATGCTGATGCCTGTTGGCCGGCTGCGTGAACCTATTCAGGCTGTTAGCCGGGCTGATATTGTGATTGTCACCAAATGTGAACAGGATCTGAAGCCGATTGAATACCGGATCGTCGAAAGCCGGATGGGATTGCGCCCGCATCATGCCCTGTTTGTTACCCGGGTTCGCTATGGCGACCTTCGTCCTGTATTTCCGGAAGGACAACCTCGCGTGAAACGGGATATCCGGAAAAACGACGACGTCTTGGTATTCTCGGGTATTGCCCATCCTGAGAGTTTTGAGGCTGAGATCCGGCATTATTCCGGTAAAGTGCAGACGATGTCGTTCCCGGATCATCATGATTTTACGCAGGATGATATACTAAAGATAGACCAGGCGTTCAATCAGATGTCCTCCCAGGAACGTTTGTTGATCGTCACCGAAAAGGATGCCGCCCGTTTGTATGCGAATCCCTATATCCCGGCTGCCTGGAAGACACGACTGTATGCCCTTCCTATTGAAATTGAGTTTCATGGAAAGAAGGAACCCCAATTTAACGAACTGATCATAAAACATATTGCTGCCATTCAGCAAAATGGTGTCCCTCATTAACAAATTATGAATAAAAGAACAGAAATTGCATCCTTAGGCGAATTTGGATTGATTCGCCATTTAACATCAGGCATTGAATTAAAAAACACAAGTACGCTGAAGGGTATCGGAGATGATGCCGCTGTGCTTGACTACAAAGAAAAACAAGTGTTGGTGACTACCGACCTCTTACTCGAAGGTATTCATTTCGACCTGACCTATGTCCCGATGAAACATTTAGGGTATAAATCTGCGGTAGTTAACTTTTCGGATATATACGCTATGAACGGGCGTCCGAAACAGATCACCGTCTCATTGGGAATATCCAAGCGCTTCTCTGTAGAAGATCTGACCGCTTTTTATGACGGACTGAAATTGGCTTGCCAAGTCTATGGTGTGGATTTGGTAGGAGGGGATACCTCGGCTTCACTGACAGGTTTTTCTATCAGCATTACCTGTATAGGCGAAGGAGAAAAAGAAAAAATAACCTACCGTAGCGGGGCGAAAGAAACGGATATTGTTTGCGTATCAGGTGACTTGGGCGCTGCATATATGGGATTGCAATTGCTGGAACGGGAGAAAAAGGTCTTTCAGGGCGATGATGATTTCAAACCGGATTTCTCAGGGAAAGAATACCTGCTGGAACGCCAGTTGAAACCCGAAGCCCGTAAAGATATTGTGGAAATGTTGGACAAAGCTGGTATCGTTCCTACTTCCATGATTGATGTATCCGACGGCCTTTCGTCTGAACTATTGCATATCTCGCACGAAAGCGAGGTGGGTTGCCGCATCTATGAAGACCGTATCCCTATCGACTACCAGACAGCCGTCATGGCCGAACAGTTCAATATGAATCTGGTGACTGCTGCACTGAATGGCGGCGAAGACTATGAATTGCTTTTCACTGTACCTCTGACCTGTCACGAAAAGATGGAAGCCATGGAAAGTATTAAAGTAATCGGCCATATCACCCGGCAAGAACTGGGCAATTATCTTGTGGGGCGCGACGGTGGCGAAGTCGAACTAAAGGCACAAGGGTGGAACTCCTTAGGCGAATCGTGAGCGAGTGGCAATAAAATTGCAAATAATTTTAATAAAAATATCCCCAAACTATTGCTAATTCAAAATAACTCCCTATCTTTGCACCCGTATTCAAAGCAACGGTGCCATAGCTCAGTTGGTAGAGCAAAGGACTGAAAATCCTTGTGTCCCCGGTTCGATTCCTGGTGGCACCACTTTTAAAAGACTTCAAAATTGGAAAATACCTGAAATACAGACGTTTCAGGGATTTTTCTTTTCTACAAAATCCCACTTTTTTAGCAAAATCAGGCAGTTTCGCCGGACTAAATCGTGTACATTTTTTAGTCCTCGAAAAAGTGTCCACGAATAGCCACTTAAGTCGCTGGTTGTCTTATCGTTATATGCTCTTCATTTTACGCGGTTGAAGTATCTTTAACCCATTATTTTTTAGAGTATGAGACAGACATTTAATGTGCTTTTCTTTATCAGGAAAACACGAACAGTGAAATCGGGTG
>JAVBUH010000031.1:0-9343 GCA_031555505.1 Tannerellaceae bacterium | reverse complement strand
CACCCTAACTCACTGACTGACTGAAGAAAGTGAAAGGGTGAAAGCAGATTTCCCCACAAGAATCTTATGAGCTATAAGCAGGCAGTGTTAACCATCAAAAAGGGTTGACTTTGAAAGCCGGCGTTGTTTCAAGTTGGGTTGGTTTTGAATATAGCTTGTTTACTATTTACAAGATAGCCTTATTTACTATTAATGTCACCACATAAAAAACATTCACATACGTCGGAATAGGAAGGTACCCGTTGCCAGCTATGGTAACGGATTGTTGGTCAGGTTGTATGGTTGTAGCCACAAGCGCTATTAGGTACGTTCCCGGTGTTGCCACAAGGGCCTAATAGCGCTTAGTACAAATGACAAGCCGAAGCAGCCGTTCCGCATTCTACCGGGCTACCGATTTACATCATCATCGGTATGATGGTGATGAATACCCCTGTAATAATGGCCGACGTGATCACACCGCAAATATTAGCACCCAACGCCTCGGGCAGGATGAGTGAATCCGGATTATCCTTGGCCACCAGCTTCTGGGCTACCTTCGCCGTAGTGGGCACACAGCTAACAGCCGCGATACCAATCACGGGGTTGAAATTGCCGCGTTTCAGGAAATACATCACATACCCGCCCAGGATACCGCCGATACCGGAGATGAGCAACGCCAGGATACCGAGGATAAGCAGTTTGAAGATCACCGGGTTGAGCAGGATATGCGCATCGCACAATACGCCGAGCAGGATACCGAGGAAGAAGGTGGAACCATAGAGCATCGGACCACTGATGAAGTTAATCACGTGCGTAAGTCCCGATTCCTTGATCGCCACACCGATAAACAACGAGAAGAACAACGGCGCGGCCACCGGGAACAACAGGCAGAGCACCACACAAAGTATCACGGCCAACGACAGTTTAGTGGCCGGGCTGTATTTCTTCACACTTTCTTTCGAGCGGTCGATCTTGATCGAACGCAGTTTTTTGGGCACCATCAGTTTCACCAGATAGGGGTAGCCACCGTAGGTTAGCCCCAGGTATAGATAGGCCACAACAGTGATCGGCACAAATATCTCCTTCGACAGATTGAGCGAGGTGAACAGTACCATCGGCCCATCGGCGCCCCCAACCATGGCGATAGAAGCACTGTCGGGCAGGCTCAGCCCCATGGCGTATGCAATGGGCAGGGTGGCAAACGTGCCCAACTCGGCAAACAAGGCCAGGAACATACTCTGCGCCGGTTTGGCCAGCAGGAAGCTCATATCCAACATGGTCCCGATTCCCATAAAGATCAGACAGGCAATAAGGCCGTTGCTGAACATATAGGTATAAACGGGTTGGAGGAAGTCGATCTGCAGAATATCGATCAGCGCGGTGGGTTCTGTCACCAGCGGATCCAGGAAAAGGTTACCCTGCACGCCACCGGGGAGAAACAATACACCGGCATTGATAGCCGCCATACCAAGCCCCATTGGGATCATGACAAGGGGTTCAAGGATTTCTTTCCGTCCGAGGTATACCAGCAGAACACCTAAAATAATTAAACCGATCCGCGCATACATAATGATCGGATCGGAATCCAACAGGGTAGATATACCCTGAAAGATGGTACCTAAATCATACTTCTCCATTGTTGTAATAATATCTGATTAAACTATCGATTCCTTCATTCTCTTTCTTATCCTTGTAAATGCCCTTGTAGAACTTGAACAGGTTGTACACATCGTCTACTTCTTCTTCGGGGTCGTTGGCATTCTTGTTTTCATAGATATACCGGATACGGTCTATATCCGACATCTTCTCCATGGCATACAAGCGTTTGCGCAACCTACGCTGCTGGCGATGTTCAATCGCCATACCCATTTTGTATTCCTTGAACATCAACTTTACGTGTTCTTTATCAAAGAAATAGAAGGAATAAGTCAATAATTTGATCAGATAGGCCACCCCCATCCCGACTGCAAACGTAAAAAGCATCATACCGAGGGTCTCCATGATAACGGTTAATACACTCATATTATATACTTGAATTGATTATACGTATTATTTTCATAAAAAAGGGAAAAGACAACCGCCTGCACAGGATGTTGTCAAGGTGAAAAACGCGGCTAACTTGTATCTTGTTTCATATCTACAGAACAAGCGACGAAGGTATTAGTTCGCTGCGAATAAAAAAATCTTTCCGGGTTAATAGTTCACAAAAAAACCGGCCATTCAACCGTAGGTACGGAGAATGGCCGGCGAGAGAATTGTGTGTGTTTATTTACTTAAAGGCAGGATAACCCGGGTTCTGAACCAGCTTATCATTAGCCTGCCATGCAGTCTGTGGAATGGGGAAGATATTGAGATGATCTTTACCCTTGGTGCTCGGTTTTACCCAACGCGCATCCTGGAAGGTGCCAAAACGAATACAGTCCTGACGGGCATTCGCTTCCCAGGCAAGTTCCAGTTTACGTTCGAGTTCTACTTCTTTCAATGTGACAGAGGCATAGTTGTGACTGTCGTTGCCATAACCACGGGCACGGATCACGTTGACCAGGCGGGTAGCTTCGGCATTATCCTGTCCCTGGCGAACCAGCGCTTCGGCTTTCATCAGGTAGATATCGGCCAGACGGATGATATGGAAGTCGTTCTCCATCATGTTGATAATAGACTTGTCGTACGTCCACTTGAAGATACGGGCACCGTCTTCCTGGTTTACGTCACCCCATACCGTACCGTCACGTTCGGTACCCGGGATGATAGTTACGTCGATGGTGTGGATCAGCGGACGGTCGTGAGCCGTCATCAACACTTTACCGGTAGCCGGGTCAATCATTTCTCCTAACAGGAAGCTACCCTTGAAACGCTGGTCGTCTTCATCAAACAGGCGGACATAGTCCGGCTGGGCACACATACTGTTATTACCTGTTCCCTTAAAGCCTAAGGCGATATTGTCTTTGTAGTGCAGCCAGTTATAGAGCGTATGGCGGTAGGCACTGGCTGATTCGTTAGCGCTGAAACAAGCAGCCAGCACAGCTTCAAGAGACGTGTGGTTATTGACACTAAAGTTAGCCTTCCAATCGGATTCAATAATATAACCCAACTTCATAACTTCATTACAGGCTTCAACCGTTTCTTTCCAGTGGGGAGAATCAACACCCCAAGCCTCAGCATTCAGATACATCTTAGCCAGCAAACCGTATGCTGAGCCTCTGGTGAATTTACCATAAGAAGCGGCGCTTACATCACTACGCAATACATCTTTTATCGCATTCAGTTCGCTCAACACATAATTATAGGCATCCTTACGCGAGGTAAGCGTTGGCAGGCTGGTATCAGTATAGTCAGTCACCATTGGGATATTCCCCCAATCGTCCAGCATCACATAGAACCAGAAGGCACGGATACCTCTTACTTCAGCCAGGATACGTGTCTTGATATCAGCATCAAGGTTCTGGTTTTCACCTACGATATACAACACCAGGTTGCAGGAAGAAACCGCCTGCGTAGCCCGGTTCCAGGCACCACGGTTGGTATTATTGGTAGCTGTCCAGGTATGCATGTGCAATTCGCGGAACTGGCCACCGTCGTACCAGTCGCCCCCTTTTTTGGAGGGTAAGAGCATCATATCACCGGTACAATCGTGCAACGTCATAAAGTTGTGCGACCAGTAACGGGCAAACGTTTTATAAGCAGGCCCTACAATGGCATTGACTTCGGCTTCTGTTCTCCCGAAATTATCTGCGGGAATAGTATCGTCCACTACTTCGTCCAGGTCCGTACAGGAAGGAAGAGCACATACAGACGCCACTAACAAAGCGAGGTATATATAAAATTTCTTTTTCATGTGATCCATATTTTTTAGTGAGATTTAAAATGTTAAGTTCACGCCAACTGTAAATGTCCTTGGCTTCGGCTGGTACTGACGTTGTTCGATACCGGGGGACAGACCTGCATCATTGTCACTAAAGTTATCACCGGTAAACAGTTCCACTTCCGGGTCAAGTCCTTTATAGCCAGTGATTACGAACAGATTCTGTGCAGCCACATAGAAGCGTAGTTTTTCAATCCACTCGTTCTTCTTCATCTTCAAACTGTACCCTAATGCCATGTTATCCAAGCGCATATAGGATGCATCTTCCAGATAGAGAGAACAAATACGGGACGATTCTTTCAGTTGATATACTAATGGGTCATTCAAAGCATTAGCCCCGAGCAGATAGGTATTGTTGGCATAAGCGGCACGCGGGTTGTTCAGCACCTTTTGTCCGAGAGATCCACGGAAGAAGAAGCTCAAATCCCATTCTTTGTATGTGAACGAGTTGTTGATCCCAAATGTAAGGTCAGGCTGCGCATCACCCAGATAGGTACGGTCGTCTTCAGTGATTTGCCCGTCGCCATTCACATCTTCCATTATATATTTGCCATTCTCGTCAATGCCATTACACTTCAACATAAAGAACTGTCCCACCGGACGGCCTTCTTCCACGACATGCGAAGTGATGTTGGAACCACCACGGATCCAGGGAGAACCGGTATATACACGTTTAGTAGTGTAAATATCATCGGCCAGACGGGTAATTTCGTTCTTATTGTGCGAAGCATTAATAGAAAGGTTCCAATTGAACGTTTTTGTACGGAAGACAGCGACGTTAAACATGACTTCGATACCCTTGTTAGACATGTCACCCACGTTAGCTTGCATACGATCGTATACAAACGGAGGAGTCGGCACGGTATACGTGTACAACATATCAGAAGTCTTCTTGTCGTAGTACTCAATCGTACCGTTCAAGCGGTTATTGAATAAAGTAAAGTCTACACCGATATTCAACATAGCCGTTGATTCCCATTTCAAGTCCGGGTTGGCATTCTGATTGATCTTATAGGCTGTTGCCCAGGTACCCGAATCATAATAAATACCTTCCGTTCCATACAACTGCAAACTCTTATAAGGCTGCAAACCATCCTGATTACCGGTCACACCATAACCAGCACGAAGCTTCAGGTCGTTCACCCAGCTAACTTCTTGCATGAAAGATTCCTGCGAAACACCCCATGCCACGGATGCCGAGGGGAATATCCCCCATTGGTGGTTAGATCCAAACTTGGAAGAACCGTCGCGACGAACAGTAGCTGTAGCCATATATCGTTCCTTATAACTATAGTGTGCGCGTGCGAACATGGAGATCAGTTTGTAGTTGTTGCTGCTGGAGGTCACATCACCATTGGTCAAACCTGTCCCTGAATTAAGATTGTTGTATTTCATATCATTAATCAGGAAGTTACGGTTTCGTGCCATCATACTGGTATTTTTGTTTTCTTCCCAGGAGTAACCGCCCATTGCCTGCACTTTATGGTCGCCGAAAGACTTTTCGTAATCCAATGTCCATTCCATCAACGTACGATTAAAAACACGATTTCTCTTCTCGGCAAAACCATGAGTTCCCATACCGGCTTTCGTATTGAAATCGTCAAACTGGCTGTATTCATTGGAGCCACGGCTACGGTACAAATTCGCTTTAATATTCAAGCCATCAATAATTGTATATTGAATATCTCCCACGCCGTAGAAAAACATATCCGTACTATTACGCTCATTCAAATCCTGCATTTGAACAGGATTTCCCTGGTCGAATTCTGTATTCACCTTTGTAAAATAGGTCCCGTCTGGATTATATACAGGATATACCGGAAGCATATTATATGCTAACATGAAGTTGTCTGGCGAGGGACGCTGATTATCACCTAAAGAGGTAGAAGCTGTAATGCCAATACGCAATTTATCCTTCAACGCACGCTGTTGGAACTGGAAACGGAAATTCATACGTTCCATGTAGTTGTCGCGAATGATACCATTACGATTCAGGTAGTTTACTGATGCACGGTAGTTATTCTTCGGACCGCCACCAGACAATGACAGGGAGTGATTTTGTGAGACACCGGTACGGGTCAGCTCGTCAAACCAGTCGGTATCTGCGCCGTATTGATCGTAAACGGCAGGATCCTTGCCCGAGAAAGCAGCATAATCTCGCCATTGGGCTGCGTTCATCAGGTCGGGCTTATTACTCATCTGGTCGAAGGAAAGATAGCCGTTGTAGTTGATCTGAGTCTTCACGCCGGAACCGCGTTTGGTAGTAATCAGGATTACACCGCCGGCTGCGCGTGAACCGTAGATAGCAGCAGAAGAAGCATCTTTCAATACAGAAATAGATTCAATATCTTGCGGAGCTACGGTAGACATGTCGCCACCAGGTATCCCATCAATTACAATAAACGGCCCCTGGTCGTTCTGCAACGTGGAGGTACCACGCAGGCGGATCTGGCTGCCACGGGTCACGTCGCCCGAGCCGGAAGTAATCACCAAGCCGGCCACCTTACCCTGCAACAGGTCTGACGCATCGCGCGAAAGCCCCTTATTGAAACTTTCTTCAGCCACATTAGCCACCGAACCGGTAATCTCGCGACGAGTCTGTGTGCCATAGCCGATAGCTACAACCTCGCCAAGGTTCACTACGGATGATTCCATCTTGACACTGATCTGGTTCCGCCCTTTTACAGTTTCTTCAATAGAATTATATCCAATGTAAGAGAAATGGAGAATGGCCGTTTGTCCATTGGCCACCGTCACACTGAAATTACCGTCCAGGTCGGTAATTGCGCCATTAGTAGTACCTTTTTCCACCACATTGGCTCCGATAATGGGTTCGTTTGTTTCATCAACAACTTTTCCCACTACAGTTGTACGCTGCGCATACACAGCCGTCACAACAAAAGCAAGTAGTAAAGGCAGAAGAGTCTTTCTCCACAAGTGGAGTCCACAACAGAGTGTTTTTTCATGCTTCATAACAGTACTTATATTTAAATTATACAAAAAAGTGACAATACCACATCAAGATGAGGGCAAAAAGTCAACAAAGTAAAACCGTTTGTTATTTGTAAAATTCACCAACGGCTAAACACGGCTTCGAGAACTAAAATAACACCTTTATCTTTGTTTTGGCCAAAAGTAAAGAATAAGTTCGAGACATACACACTTTTTTACAATTATTTTTCTTTGTTGATGCAAATCGGGCAAAAAAATGTGTTCGTGCACATCCCGCATTCTCTATCCCACCCAGATTACGCCAATTTGTCATAATTACTGACAACGCATTTATTCGAAAGTTATCGTCTCACTTTGGCACACCATTTGTTTGAAGTTAATAGCTTCTCTTGGGAAGTGTACTGAACCAGCTAATAAGATAACATTAAAATAGATACAACAATGGGTAAAATTATTGGTATTGACTTAGGAACAACCAACTCTTGCGTTTCCGTATTGGAAGGTAATGAACCGGTTGTTATTGCAAACAGCGAAGGAAAGAGAACCACTCCTTCGATCGTTGCCTTTGTTGATGGAGGCGAACGGAAGGTGGGCGACCCGGCCAAGCGCCAGGCCATCACGAATCCGCGTAAGACCATATTCTCCATCAAACGGTTTATGGGTGAAACCTACGACCAGGTTCAGAAAGAAATCAACCGCGTACCTTATTCTGTAGTAAAGGGAGACAACAACACTCCGCGTGTGGATATCGACGGACGTCTGTATACACCGCAGGAAATCTCGGCCATGACCCTCCAGAAAATGAAGAAAACAGCCGAAGACTATCTCGGACAGGAAGTGACCGACGCCGTAATCACTGTACCGGCCTACTTCAGCGATGCACAACGCCAGGCAACGAAAGAAGCCGGTGAAATTGCCGGATTGAACGTACGCCGAATCGTGAACGAACCGACAGCCGCCTCCCTGGCGTATGGCCTGGATAAGGCACATAAAGATATGAAGATCGCCGTATTCGACCTCGGTGGCGGTACATTTGATATTTCCATCCTTGAATTGGGCGATGGCGTATTTGAAGTAAAATCAACCAACGGTGATACGCACCTCGGTGGCGACGACTTTGACCACGTGATCATCGACTGGCTGGCAGAAGAATTCCTGAGCGAAGAAGGCATCGACCTGCGCAAGGATCCGATGGCTTTGCAACGCCTGAAAGAAGCTGCTGAAAAAGCCAAGATCGAATTGTCGAGCACAACAAGCACTGAGATCAACCTGCCGTATATCATGCCGGTGAATGGAATCCCTAAGCACTTGGTAAAAACACTGACACGCGCCAGATTTGAACAGTTGGCCGACAGCCTGATCCAGGCTTGTATTGAACCGTGCCGCAAATCCCTGAAAGATGCAGGTATGAGCGCATCCGACATCGACGAAGTGATCCTGGTAGGCGGTTCTACCCGTATCCCGGCCGTACAGGCAGTGGTTGAAAAATTCTTCGGCAAAGCCCCGTCGAAAGGTGTAAACCCGGACGAAGTAGTGGCCGTAGGTGCGGCTATCCAGGGTGGTGTATTGACCGGAGAAGTAAAGGATGTACTTTTGCTCGACGTAACCCCGCTGTCACTCGGTATCGAAACAATGGGTGGTGTAATGACCAAACTGATCGATGCCAACACCACAATCCCTTCCAAGAAATCGGAAACATTCACTACTGCAGCCGATAACCAGCCGTCTGTAGAGATCCATATCCTGCAGGGAGAACGCTCAATGGCACGCGACAATAAATCGATCGGCCGCTTCCACCTCGACGGAATTCCTTCTGCTCCGCGTGGCGTACCCCAAATTGAAGTAATTTTCGACATTGACGCCAACGGTATCCTCAATGTATCCGCCAAGGATAAAGGCACAGGTAAGATGCAAAGTATCCGTATCGAAGCCTCCAGCGGTTTGAGCGACGACGAAGTAAAACGCATGCGTGACGAAGCCGCAGCTAATGCAGAAGCCGACAAGCGTGAAAAAGAACGTATCGACAAGCTCAACCAGGCCGACAGCACCATCTTCCAGACCGAAAAACAATTATCCGAACTGGGAGACAAACTGCCCGCCGACAAGAAAGCCCCGATCGAAGCCGCCCTGGCAAAGCTGAAAGAAGCCCACAAAGCACAAGACATCGCCGCCATCGACGCCGCCATGAACGAGCTGAACACCGTCTTCCATGCCGCCAGCCAGGAAATGTACAACGCCGGCGCCGGCCAGCAACAACAACAGCAACCGGACCCCGACTTCAGCCAAAACGGCGGAACCCCCGGCAGCAGCGACAACAAAAGCGGAAACGTAACGGATGTGGATTTTGAGGAAGTGAAATAAAGTCGATGAAAATCGATTATCAATAATAGTAAAACCGCAGTAAACGATTGATTTACTGCGGTTTTTGTTTTTGCAAAATTGTCGATGATGATGTTTCGTTGCCGATTTTTATCGTATATTTGTACCATATTTGTGCCGGAACTTATTTCACGTTGAAGTGGAACTTATGAGCACTTATGATTACTTATG
>JAVBUH010000081.1:0-62847 GCA_031555505.1 Tannerellaceae bacterium | reverse complement strand
TGTGGAATGAAATGATCATTCAGATGACGACAATACATCATAAGGATGACAACAATACATCATAAGGATGCTGCCGATAGAAGATTTAGCATACGATCCCTGAAAAAGGGCTGAAGGGAAGACTGAAGGGTTAGGGTTCAGGATTTAACTGCTGAAAGCAAGAGAGTTACACATCTCCTGAAAGGCTGAAGGCAAGGTGTTTTACCCTGGGAGGAGTCCAATTTTACAGTCTCTGAAAGTGACGTAGTTTCAAATATTGTTTGAATCTATCGCCGGTTGCATGATTGAATGCCCCAGATGGGGCATTCATACAAGCTATGGTATCACCCTGATGTGTTCATTTCATGGGGTAGGATGTTTCACTTTTAGATCCGGCGGAACTTAAAGCAAGCCCGCTTTCAAGTTCGGCGGGATGTGAAACGGCATCAACTTCTTTGAAAGGATTAATTACTTTGACTGCAGATCTACAAATGCTTCAGCGGAATCATTCAACGCAAAGACCAAAGCATACCTCCACAACTTTTCGGGTTGATCCAAAGAAAATGAAAGCACAAGAGAAGAATCAAAAAGAATTACTTACTTTGTGTATTTCTAATGTAAAGAAGTGTGTGAAATTCTCATTTGAAATTGATATTGACCAATTGAAGCAAGGCGACCAGGAAACATTTCGGCTTTTCTTTGCTTATTTTTATCCCAAATTGAAGGCTTTTGCCTGCCGGTTTGTGGATGAATATATGGCAGAAGATGTTGTACAGGAGGTGTTTACCTCTTATTGGGAGCATAAGCATACAATACAGGTTAACAATATCCGATCCCTCCTTTTCAAATGGACACAGAATAAATGTCTGAATTACCTCAAACACCGGATAGTGGCAGAAGAATATGAAATTCAGGTTCGTATAGCAGAATCCAGGATGATTTTTTGGGATCAAATGACGGATGCGAATGATGTATTCAAACAAATTGTCTATCGTGATTTACTGGAATTAATAGAGAATACGATCGATAAACTTCCCCCTAAATGTGCTCAGGCTTTTCGTCTGTGCTATTTTGACCACTTATCACACAAAGAGATTGCTGAAGTAATGGAGATATCTTATCGAACGATTGAAGGTTATATCCGGCAGGCAATACATGCCTTACGTCAGGATTTAAAGAACTTATTTCTGCTTATTATTATGTTCTACAACATTTTTTGATTTTTTCTGCGTAGTTTCCCCTTACTCAGTTGTCGTCTATTATGAATATTTAAAAATATGGATGATCAACTGTTCATACGATTTCTTACCCATACTAACTCTCCGGAAGATATCAAGGAGATTGATCGTTGGATTGCACAGGAGAAGGTAAATGCCGATAGCTTGTTTGAGATGGAACGCATCTGGATGCTGAAAGATGAGTTGAGATTCTCAGACGAACAGGGGATCTGCCGGTCTTATAATCAATTCCTTACAAGGAAGACAAGCAACCTGGCACCCCACCCGCAAAAAAGGAGAAATCGACTTTTTACGGGAATGAAGTATGGTGCGGCGGCTGTCGTTCTTCTTCTTTTGTTATTCAATATATATCGTTTACAGTACAGAGAGGATATCTCAGCTATTAATATGATAGAGACTCCGAAAGGAGAAAAAGCATCGGTTACGTTAAGCGACGGGACGAAGGTATGGCTGAATGCGGAAACAAAACTCACTTATCCTGCTCAATTCGGGAGAAAAAAACGGGAGGTAACAATCGAAGGCGAAGGTTATTTTGAAGTGGCTAAGAACGATCGGAAGCCATTCGTTTTAAATGGGAAAGGATTCAATATCCATGTGTTGGGTACGCAATTTAATGTGGATGCTCATCCCGGCGAAGACGTAAGTATCGCATTAAAAGAAGGAAAGATAAGTGTGGAAGTTGCAGAGGGTGAAAACCAACTGGAATTATGCGCGAGTGATCAGCTCCGGCTTATGGCGGGCGGGCGAACCATTCTGCAGAAGATAGATGTTGAAACGATCAATAGCTGGACAAAGGGCGAATTCATTTTTGTAGCTCAACCCCTTGCTGCCATTCTACGATCACTGGAACGAAGCTTCAATGTGCAGATCATATTATCGGATGAAAGTCTTTCCCGTGAGTTATTCAACTGTCGAGCGAAAGCAGGAACCAGCCTGCTTGATATTCTCGAACTGTTACGGAAAACCAAGAAAGTGAACTATAGATTTGATAACGACAGTATAATAATCACTAAAAATTAATGCCTATGGAATAAAAACACGGACATAAAAAAACCGAGAGGTGTTGCTGCATCTCCCGGTTAGCAATTAGCAAGCAAATGTATACCTAAATTTAATACTAACTAATTATTACAAAGATATGAAATATAGTCTGAATGGGGTACTTTTTCCAGCGAAAAGATACCTGACGTTAAGCAACGTGCTATACCAAATAAGATATGTGTTTTTGTTTTTGTTTTTAAGTACATTGCAATCCTTTTCCACATCGAATTATTCTCAATTGACTTTGTTGACTTTAGAAAAGGAGAATGCCACCATTAGGGAAATCATTTCTCAGATAGAAAAAGAAAGCGAATTCTACTTTACTTACAATCTGGCACAGATTGATCTTGATAAAAGGGCTTCTGTCCAAGTAACAGACAAGGAAATTTCCGAAATATTGGATTTATTATTTCCTGAAGGAAGTGTAAAATACACCATATCTGATCGACACGTGGTTCTGTATAAAGAAGATCCGGAGCCGGTTAAAAACAACCTGAATAAGCCGAAAACACCAACGCCGATCGTCAATCAACAAGGTAAAACCATTTCAGGAAGCGTTAAGGATGATCATTTAGGCGAACTCCTGATCGGAGTGAATATTGTTGTTAAAGGTACGGCAAATGGAACTGTCACAGATCTTGACGGTAAATTTTCTTTGCAGCAGGTGGCCGAAGGAGCTGTTTTGGTGATCAGCTATGTAGGCTATGTCACACAGGAGATACGTGTGGGCAATCAAACAACCTATAATGTCGTATTAAAAGAAGATACGCAAAGCCTGGAAGAAGTTGTGGTAGTAGGATATGGGACACAGAAAAAAGGTGAAGTCACCAGTTCGGTTGTGAAGATAACAGAAAAAGAATTCAATCAAGGACCATCAGGAAATCCGATGCAACTTGTTGAAGGTCGTGTCGCAGGATTGGTTATCAATCGTCCTGGAGGTAGTGACCCGAATGGAGAAGTAACCATACAAATGCGTGGTATCGGCTCTTTAAAAGGGAATAATCAACCCTTGATCATTATCGACGGTATTCCGGGTAATATGACCACGCTGAATGCGATTGCTCCGGAAGATATAGAATCCATGGACGTTTTGCGTGACGGTTCGGCAGCAGCCATCTATGGCACCCGTGGTAATAATGGCGTAGTTATCGTTACAACAAAGCAGGCGCGGCCAAAAGAACGTTTCCAGTTAGATTATTCCGGATACATCTCCTATGATCAAATCGCAAAAAAGCCGGATATTCTTACAGCTGAAGAGTATATTCAATACGCGGCAGATACAAATAATCCGATTATTAAGGATTATGGCGGAAGAGAGGATGTGTATGACGCGTTGCTCAATAAAAGTAATTTCTCACAGAGCCATAATATCTCTGCTTCAGGCGGAAGCGCGAAAGGCAACTATAGAGCTTCTATCGGTTACCGCAGTAGCGAAGGGTTAGCCATCACCACCAATAGAGAACAGATTACGGCAAGAATGTCGGTAAACCAGAATGTCCTTAATGATAAGGTATTATTGAATTTTAATCTTGCGTCGTCCTCCAATGAAGGTTCTTCCTTTGGGAACCTTGAAGGAAGTGAAAACAGCTACAGCCCTTTCTATCAGGCGATCAAGAGGAATCCCACTTACCCTATCTATAACGAAGATGGCACTTATTATGAAGATTATGCCACATACGGTGAAGAGAACCCTGTAGCAAGTCTGCGTCAAAGAAACAGATGGTACGAACGGAAAAACCTGTTGGGAAGCCTTAAGGCTACTTGGACAATAATCAAAGATCTAAAGGTCAGTGCGTTTGGAGCTATGGAAAAGAATGATAACTATTCCACTGATTATAGAAGTAAAGAATCCTACAATGCTATAACCAATTCAAATGGCGGGACAGCATCCAAAAGATATCAGAGGTTCTTTAACAGGACTTTTGAAAGCACCGTTGATTATAAGAAAACCTTTAACCAGGAACATAACCTCAATGCGATGCTTGGTTATTCGTACCAGGATTTCACCAATGAATGGTTTTCGGCCACTAACAATGGATTCCTTACGGATGCATTTGAAACCAATAACCTGGGCACCGGTTCATGGTTAAAAGCGGGGAAAGCTGATATGCAGAGTTCTAAAGACAAAAACACATTAATTGCTTTTTTCGGAAGGGTGAACTATAATTTCAAAGGCAAATATATGTTCAGTGGCAGTGTCCGACGAGAGGGATCTTCAAAATTCGGTGATAATAATAAATGGGGGTGGTTCCCTGCCGTAAGTGCCGGATGGACGATTTCTGAAGAATCATTCATGTCTGATATCAGTGCTATCGACATGATTAAATTGAGGGTCGGTTATGGTGTCACAGGATCACTGCCTAATAACTCCTATATGTCACTGATTAAGATCGGTTCTGTTTCCAGAGGATATTATTATGACGGGAAATGGTATTCCAATGCGTATGGACCGAGTAACAACCCGAATCCTGATTTAAGGTGGGAAAAGAATGAGTCGTTAAATATAGGTGTTGACTTCGGATTCCTCTCAAACCGTATTTCCGGTAATATTGACGTGTACCAAAAGAAAACAACAGACCTTATAGGTGAATATCAGGCGCAGGTTCCGGCCATGATACATTCCACCATCTGGACCAATGTGGGTACTATCATGAACCGTGGCGTTGAACTGGCGCTAAATACCGTAGTTGTGGAAAACCGCAATTTCAAATACCAGGCAAATCTGACATTCTCTTATGAAACCAATAAATTGGAATCCATGTCAAACGATGTCTTTAAAGGTACTTATGAAGACTTATACGGTTTTCCATCGCCGGGTAATATCGGTTATGCCCAACGTCTGGAGGAAGGACAACCCATCGGTTCGTTCTACGGCTATGTCTATGAGGGTATTACTGAAGACGGGAAGTGGATACTCAAAGACCTGGATGGTATCAAAGGTTATTCAGATAACGACAAAAAATATATTGGGAATGGCATTCCTAAGATAAAAGCAGGTTTGATGAACAACTTTACGTATAAAAAATGGGACTTTAGCTTCTTCCTCAGAGGGATGTTTATGTATGACATTCTGAATACCGGACGTGTTTATTTTGGTACCACAACCAATATAGACAAGTCAGCGTATAATGTATATAAGGAAGCCTTAAATGTCAAGCTGACTGAAGACCCGAGGTTTTCTGATTATTTCCTTGAAAATGGCAACTTCCTGAAGATCGACAACGTGACATTGGGGTATACCTTCCAATTCCCCAGAAACAAATATGTCAGTTCATTACGTCTTTATGGATATTGTAGCAATCTCGCTGTTATTACAGGATATACCGGTATAGATCCTGAAGTAAGGATTACCGGACTGGAGCCTGGTATCGACAGAAGGGATTCATACCCTCGTACCCGCACATTCTCATTTGGAGTTAACGTGACTTTCTAATCTAATTAATATTGAAAAATGAAGAATATGAAAAAAATAATTTGTATCCTGATTACCGGTTGCTTATTGGCAACATGGTCATGCACCAATCTGGAGGAAACTATTTATAACGAAATAGTTGCAGAAAACTACTATCAGAACGAAGATGAAATACGCGCGGCCATCATGCGTCCGTTTGTTCAGAACACGCAAAGTATATCGGGATTCCTGAAGAACGTCTGGGTTATTCAGGAACTGTCTGCAGACATTGTATGTTTCCCCCAAAAAGGGCCTCATGGTTATGATGGAGGTGACTGGATTCGTTTTCACAGGCGTGAATATACCACTGACGAAAGACGTTGTTACAACTCCTGGGACCAGCTGTATGCCGGTATAGGTTATGTAAACAACCTGCTCACCGATTTTGAAAAACTGGACTTTGCGGCATTAGGGGTGACGTCTTTTACCAAAGAACAAAGTGTAGCCGAACTCCGTGCTCTCCGTGCTTATTTCTATTGGATACTGCTAGACTTGTTCGGTGATGTTCCTGTTACAACAACCATCAATGAAGACAGCCCGGCGTCAATTCCAAGAAGTGAAGTGTTTGCATTTGTTGAAAAAGAGCTTACGGAAAGTATCCCTGACTTAAGCGAAGATATAGCGAGATCGCAGGGACGTATCAGCAAATGGGGTGCCTATGCCGTACTTGCGTACTTGTACCTGAATGCCGAAGTATATACCGGTACTGCCCAGTTGCAAAAAGCGATTGGTGCCTGCGATGCTATTTATGCTTCCGGTAAATTTGCTATAGACACGGAATGGTATACTCCTTTCTGCAAAGCAAATGAAACAGCTTCTAAGGAAAATATCTTCACCGCGGCATGTGATCCGATCTATGCAGCCGATAATACCTGGTTTCAACGTTTTGGTCACTATGCGCATCAGGCCGGATTCGGATTTGGTTATGCTACATGGAACAGTACCGTCACTACTCCGGGTTTTTATTCTAAGTTCGACCCTACTGATAAACGTGGATATGCTGGACACTTATATGGTCCTCAGTATAAGGTCAACAAATACAATGCAGACCATAGCTTTGATTTCGACAAGAGCAAACCGCTGCTGGGAACAGAAGAATTCAAAGGCTTCCCTTTGATCATGGCTGAAAGAGAGGTGATATTGAAGGCCGTAACCAGTGGTAGCGGTATTAAAGTTGAAAGCGTTAGCCATCCTGAGTTCACAAAGGAAGATTTAGCTCCCGTCTTTACCTTTATTGAGACGAACGAAACATTGATAACTACCTTGAAAAACCTGATCAATCTGAACGGAGGCAAAGAATACGAATTCAAACTGTCTGAAGATTATTTAGGGAAGAAAAACATGGATACCGGTGCTGAAAATATAGGCGCCCGTAGCGTGAAATATGAAATCGACTTTACCGCCACTACCGCTGGCCTTACCAACGATTGGGTGATATTCAGGCTATCGAGGATCAATTTCATCAAAGCGGAAGCACTGATGAGGCAAAATGGCAATACGGCCACTGCTGAGGTGTGCGCGCTGGTCAACGCCGTGAAAGAAAGAGCCTATGATGCAGGAACTTTTGTCCCTTATACTCCGGCTACATTAACGATGGATGAGTTTCTGCTCGAAATGGGGCGCGAATTTGCCTATGAAGGATGGCGCAGGGTAGACCTTGTTAGATTTGACAAATTTGTAAAAGACTACCAATGGTGGGACTACAAGCCCAACGGAAAAGCGTATGATAATATATACCCGATTCCTCACAGGCGGTTAAACAATAATCCCAACCTTAAGCCGAACGAAGCAAATGCAAATCGTAGCGCTACATAATTTAGTTATCCATCTACAATCTAATTAAATTTTATCATTATGAGCAATAAACTGACAAGAAGGTCCTTTATCAGGACATCAGCTGCATCATTGGCAGCATTTACAGTGATTCCCAATTATGCCATGGGTAGTGTGTTAGGGCATAAGGCTCCAAGCGATAAGTTGAATATTGCAGGGGTTGGTATTGGAGGCCAGGGACGTGGTAATCTGAGGCAAATGCAAACGGAAAACATTGTTGCACTTTGCGATATAGACTGGAAATATGCAGCACGCTGTTTTGATCAGTATCCGAATGCGAAGAAATATTGGGACTGGCGTAAAATGTTTGACGAAATGGGTAAGTCCATCGATGCTGTCTTAGTAGCCACCGCAGACCACAGTCATGCCATCATCGCTGCCCATGCGATGACGATGGGTAAGCACGTCACGGTGCAGAAACCTCTTACCCACTCAGTGTACGAGTCGAGATTGCTGACAAAGTTGGCGGATAAATACAAAGTGGCCACGCAAATGGGTAACCAGGGTAGTTCCGGTGAAGGCGTCCGCCAGATTTGCGAATGGATATGGAATGGAGAAATAGGCGAAGTAACTAAAGTAGAAGCCTTCACTGACCGTCCGATATGGCCGCAAGGCCTGAATACCCCGGCCAACGGTATGTGGGTTCCTGAAACATTGAACTGGGATTTATTTACCGGGCCTGCAAGAATGCGCCCCTTCAATGAAGTATATCATCCATGGAATTGGCGTGGTTGGTGGGACTATGGTACAGGCGCTCTTGGCGACATGGCATGTCACATTATGCACCCTATCTTTAAATCGTTGAAACTGGGATATCCCACAAAAGTGCAGGGAACATCCACCTTATTGCTGAAGGATTGTGCTCCCCATGCGCAGTCTGTACGATTGGTTTACCCTGCTCGGGCAACGACCGAAAAGAAAGTTAAATTTCCCGAAGTGGAGGTGATATGGACCGATGGCGGCATAAGACCCAAAATGCCGGATGGCTGGCCTATTGGTAAGGATATGAATAATTCCGGAGGCGGGGTTATTTTCCATGGAACGAAAGACAAACTGATTTGTGGATGTTATGCAAGAGAACCCTGGTTGTTATCAGGCCGTGTTCCTAATGCTCCCAAAAGAGTACGTGAAGTTCCCGACAATAATCATTATCAGGATTGGATCCGTGCATGCAAGGAAAGTCCCGAAAACCGTGTTGAACCGGCATCTCCATTTAGCGAAGCAGGACCGTTTAATGAAATGGTAGTAATGGGTGTATTGGCGGTCCGCTTACAATTACTGAATAAAGAGTTAATGTGGGATGGCCCGAATATGAAGTTTACAAATATCTCGGATGCGGACAAGTTTAGTCTTACAATTTCTGACGACTTTATGATTGAAGACGGACATCCGTCATTTAATAAAACAAAAGAAGAAATCTTTGCTAAACCATTTGCTGAAGAGTTAATTAAGCATACTTACAGAGACGGTTGGAGTCTGCCGCCGATGCCGGTTTAATCCCCCTGCGAATAGGGCTCACCTATGTTTACTCATAAAAGTCTGAGCATACCATGGCTCAGACTTTTAAGAATGGATTTAAATTTTAATGAGGTTGTGTCAAAATGAATCTGTCTTATCTGTGTGCTAATGGCAGACTTTTGACACACTTCCCAGTTTTAACAATTAAATTATAAATAATATTCAAATGAAAAAGACATTAATACTTTCTGTGCTATTAGCCGCATTCTTCTCTATGCCATTAGCTGCGCAAACACCCAATACGCTTTCCGATCAGGAGAAAAAGGAGGGATGGGTACTTCTCTTTGATGGCAAAAACTTTGATGGATGGCGTAAATACAACGGCACTGAAATGCCTGCCGAGTGGATCATTGAAGATGGAGCCATGAAATACCAGAGAGGCGAGAGACCAGGCCGCATGTTAGGTAATGACTTGGTATATGCTAAGAAAAAATATTCAAATTTTGAATTCACAGTAGACTGGAAAATTGAAGAAAAAGGGAACTCCGGTTTATTCTATTATGTGGTGGAAGTAGCTGATCAACGGATTTATTCTTCAGCGCCCGAAGTCCAGATGCTCGACAATTGGCAAGCCGGTGATAATAAACTTGCCAATCACCTTTCGGGCTCGTTATATGATATGTTGCCAGCCCTTCCATCTAACGGAAAGCCTGCCGGAGAATGGAATACGATTGTCATTCGTATCAAAGATGGTAAGGCCACCCATACACAAAACGGGATAAAAGTATGTGAATATTCCATCTGGACTCCTGAATGGGCAGAACTTGTTGCAAAAAGTAAGTTTAAAGAATGGCCGGGGTTTGTCAACGGGCCTGCCCGGGAAGGATATATTGGCATACAAGATCATGGCTTCAATGTTTGGATTAGAAACATTAAAATCAGGGAGCTCTAATGCATTCATGTACGGCAAAGATCATTATGATCCAAAATGAAGATAATGACGATCGTTTTTAGATCGTCATTATCTTTTTTGTGACGATTTATGGTTTATGTCGTGGTCCTCAGGTTTTACGCTTGATCTGTAAAAAAAGAGGCAAACCGTAGTTCGCCTCTTACATGAGAATTAAAAACTAATCTAATCCATCTGTGTATATTTCATAGTAGTGTTGGCAATGCAAATATCTTTCTTAAATGCCAAATAACCTAATAGTTGCGCATTTAAAAACAGTTTTTAACAAAGGCGGTTGACTTGGCTCAATTACGCATGGAGATTAGCCCTGACGCGGCTGAGCGTTTCAGGGGTCATCAGTAGGTAGGAGGCGATATCCGACAGTGGAGCCCGCTTAATAATTTCCGGATGTTCGCGCATCAGGCGGTGATAACGCTCATTGGCTGTTTCGAGACGTAGGGAATCTGTTTTGCGTTGTGAGATGATCAGTGAGCCTTCGAGTAACCGGCGGTATAAAGCCGACAGTTCTTCGTCGGTCTTGATCATTTCCATGAGGGGTTCAAATAATATACCGTAAATGACCGTGTTTTCCAACGCTTCCACAATCATGCGGGATGGTTTTCTGAAAAAACAACTTTCAATGCAAATGAACAACTTGTCCTCGTATGCGAAATACTCGGTTAGTTCTTTTCCATTCTTATAATAATACTGTCGCACCATTCCTTTTTCCACATAGCCGAGTACTTTGCACACTTCTCCTTCATCCAGGAATACTCCTCTTTTTTTTAACTCCGTACGGGTTAAAATAGAGGCAAGTTTAGCTAACGATTTCTCACTCAATGGCACCAGCAGATCCGATATCTTATGGGCGACTTCCAATGTTTTTTCCATGCAGCATCCTAATTATCCCGACTGTAAATATAGGCATAATCTGATTATGTCCTATATTTATTCAGATTCCTGCCTACATTTATTTATATTCTTGCCAACTCTTTATCTGGATATCTTCCGGACGGAGTGTACAGAAGGCATTGATAAAGGCGCTTGCCAGACGGGCGTTGGTGATAAGCGGGATATTGAGGTCGGTGGCAGCACGGCGTATTTTGTAGCCGTTGCTTAGTTCGCGTACGGAAAGGTCGCGCGGGATGTTGACTACCATGTCTATCTTCTTTTCATGGAGCAATGTCAGTGCTTGCGGCTGTCCCTCTTCGCTGGGCCAGTATACCAGTTGGCAGGGAATGTTGTTTTCGATCAGGAAGCGGTAGGTGCCGCCTGTGGCGAACAGATTATATCCTTTCTGCGATAACATCCGGGCGGCATCGAGCATCGATACTTTCTGTTTGGCCGAACCGGTAGAGAGCAGAATGTTTTTCTGCGGTATCCGTTGGCCTACCGAGAGCATGCTGGTCAGGACCGCTTCCGGGGCATCTGTTCCCAGGCAGCCTACTTCGCCGGTGGAAGCCATATCCACACCCAGCACCGGGTCGGCTTTAAGCAGGCGGTTGAAGGAGAACTGCGAGGCTTTGATACCCACATAGTCGAGGTCGAACTCGTTCTTGTTCGGCTTTTCTACCGGTAGGCCAAGCATGATCCGCGTAGCCAGGTCGATAAAGTTGATCTTCAACACCTTGCTCACGAAGGGGAAGCTGCGTGACGCCCGAAGGTTACATTCAATCACCTTGATCTCATTTCCTTTGGCTAAGTATTGGATGTTGAAGGGGCCGGAGATGTTTAGTTCTTTCGCGATCTGTTTGCTGATGCGTTTGATGCGGCGCACCGTTTCCACATACAGCTTTTGCGCCGGGAACTGGATGGTGGCATCGCCGGAGTGCACGCCGGCAAACTCGATGTGTTCGCTGATGGCATACATGATGATCTCGCCATGGTCGGCTATGGCATCTACTTCCACTTCTTTGGCGTTTTCGATGAACTGGCTCACTACTACCGGGTGTTTTTGGCTCACATTGGCGGCCAGTTCCAGGAAGCGTTCCAGTTCCTCTTGGTTGGAGCAGACGTTCATGGCGGCTCCGCTCAGTACGTAACTGGGACGAACTAAGACCGGAAAGCCCACTTCGGCTACGAACCCGTTGATGTCATCCATCGACGAGAGTTCTTTCCAGCGTGGCTGGTCTACACCGATGCGGTCGAGCATAGCAGAGAACTTCTCGCGGTCTTCTGCATTATCAATGCTCTTGGCCGAGGTCCCGAGGATGTTCACGTGTTGCCCGTCCAAACGCATTGCCAGGTTATTGGGTATTTGGCCGCCGGTAGACAGGATCACGCCGTGCGGATTCTCCAGTTCGAGGATATCCATGACGCGTTCGAAGGTCAGTTCGTCAAAGTAGAGGCGGTCGCACATGTCGTAGTCTGTCGATACCGTTTCAGGGTTGTAGTTGATCATCACCGAGCGCCAGCCTTCCTTGCGGATCGTGTTAAGCGCCTGCACCCCGCACCAATCGAATTCTACCGAACTACCGATGCGATAAGCACCGGAACCGAGCACCACGATGGAGCGATGGTCGCCCAGATAATGTACATCGTTTTCTGTCCCTCCATACGTGAGGTAGAGGTAGTTGGTCTGCGCCGGATATTCGGCGGCCAGCGTATCGATTTGTTTCACTACGGGCAGTATGCCGCGTCGTTTCCGTTCGGCACGTACCTGCAGCAGGCTTTGTTCCGGCTCGTTGGCAGCTTGCTCTTTCCATAGGGTACGGGCAATCTGGAAGTCGGAGAAGCCCTGCACCTTGGCATGGCGGAAGAGGTTACCGGGTATATCCGCCGCGGCATTGTATGTTTCCAGTTCGGAAGCGGTACGTATAATTTCGTATAGTTTTTGCAGGAACCAGCGGTCTATCATCGTCAGTTCGTGTATCTGGTCGATGGTATAACCGGCGCGGAAGGCTTTGCTGATCACGAAGATCCGTCGGTCGGTCGGCACATGCAGTTCCTTGTCGATATCGGCTATCACCAGTTCTTTGTTTTCCACAAAGCCGTGCATACCCTGCCCGATCATGCGGAGACCCTTCTGGATAGCTTCTTCAAAGGTACGTCCGATGGCCATTACTTCGCCCACCGACTTCATGCTCGAACCCAGTTCGCGCGCCACACCGTGGAACTTACCCAGGTCCCAGCGAGGTATCTTACATACCACATAATCCAGTGCCGGCTCGAAGAAAGCGCTTGTTGTCTTGGTCACTGCATTCTTCAGATCGAACAGTCCGTAGCCCAATCCCAGTTTAGCCGCTACGAAAGCCAGCGGATAACCGGTTGCTTTCGATGCCAGCGCCGACGAACGGCTGAGGCGGGCGTTCACTTCGATCACCCGGTAGTCTTCGCTATCCGGATCGTAGGCATACTGCACGTTACACTCGCCCACAATACCGATGTGGCGGATGATACGGATCGCCAGTTCACGCAGTTTATGATAGTCTGTATTTGTCAATGTTTGTGAGGGGGCAATCACGATACTTTCGCCCGTATGGATACCCAGCGGGTCAAAGTTCTCCATGTTGCACACGGTGATACAGTTGTCAAACCGGTCGCGCACCACTTCATATTCCACCTCTTTCCATCCTTTCAGGCTCTTTTCCACCAATACCTGTGGCGAGAAAGCAAAGGCTTTTTCCACCAGTACATCCAGTTCGTCTTCGTTGTCGCAGAAGCCGGAACCCAGTCCCCCCAGTGCATAGGCGGCCCGGATGATCACCGGATACCCCAGTTCTTTAGCTGCCCGGCGGGCATCTTCGGCGGTTGCTACGGCTTCGCTCTTGATCGTTTTTACGCCGATCTCGTCGAGCTTGTGCACAAACAGTTCCCGGTCTTCCGTATCCATGATGGCTTGTACCGGCGTGCCTAGCACGCGTACATTATATTTTTCAAAGATGCCGCTTTTATACAAAGCTACCCCGCAGTTCAGCGCCGTTTGTCCGCCAAAAGCCAACAGGATACCATCCGGCTGTTCTTTCTGGATCACCTTCTCTACAAAGAACGGCGTTACCGGAAGGAAGTATACCCGGTCGGCCACTCC
The DNA here is from genome assembly GCA_031555505.1 of Tannerellaceae bacterium. GTDB lineage: Bacteria > Bacteroidota > Bacteroidia > Bacteroidales > Tannerellaceae > JAJDIA01. The sequence goes on along the minus strand of JAVBUH010000081.1, from coordinate 48,871 downwards.
ATCGGATGTTTGTACCGTGGCGATGTTTGGATTGATCAGGATGGTTTCGATCCCTTCTTCCTTGATTGCTTTCAATGCCTGGCTGCCGGAGTAATCGAACTCGCCCGCTTCACCGATCTTGAGGGCGCCTGAGCCAAGCACCAGTATCTTCTTAATATCCGTATAGGGTGTTTTGGACTGGCTGTCGTCGTAGTTTCGTGTAGCTGGGAAGTTGTCCAGAGACAGTTTGCCCGTATTCAGCGTCTCGATAAAGAGGTCGAAGATAAACTCTGTATCCGTTGGTCCGCTACATGCTTCGGGGTGGAACTGGGAAGAGAAGAAGGGCTTCGTTTTGTGGCGGATACCTTCATTGGTACCGTCGTTCATGTTGATGAAGAGAGGCTCCCAGTCGGCGCCGAGTGTATCATTGTCTACGGCATAACCATGGTTCTGCGAGGTGATGAAGCAACGCTCCGTACCTACCAACCGCACGGGCTGGTTATGGCTGCGATGACCGTATTTCAGTTTGAAGATCGATGCCCCACCGGCTTTAGCCAGTAACTGGTTACCCATGCAAATACCACAGATGGGCTTATCGCCGTCGAGGGCCTTACGTATATTGTCTACTGCTTCTGCGCAGGTATCCGGATCGCCCGGACCGTTGCTGATGAAGAGTCCGTCGTATTCCAGTTGGGTGAAGTCGTAGTTCCAGGGAACGCGGATCACCGTCACATCCCGTTTCACCAGGCTGCGGATGATGTTGTGCTTTACGCCACAGTCTACCAGCACCACACGCTTTTTGCCTCCGCCTTCGCCATACACGATCACTTCGTTGGTCGATACCTGATCCACGTAATTGACTTCGCTGTAGGCCGTATCGTAGCAACCGACTTCCGTTTCGGCCGTTTCGCCGATAACGATCCGTCCCATCATCACCCCATGCTCACGCAGTTTCTTGGTCAATGCGCGGGTATCAATGCCGTAGATGCCGGGCACCTGTTCGTCTTTGAGCCAGTCGCTGAGGCTTTCCACCGCATTCCAATGGCTATAGTCGTGGCTGTAATCGCTGATAATGATCGCTTCGGCATGTATCTTTTCGCTCTCCATCAGGGTAGCGATGCCTTCGGCGTCGAATGTGCGCTCAGGAACGCCGTAGTTCCCTACCAGCGGAAAAGTCAGCACGATGAATTGTCCGGCATACGAAGGGTCGGTCAGACTCTCCGGATAACCGGTCATGGCGGTATTAAACACTACTTCTCCTGTCACGTCTTTCTCGTAACCGAACGAAAATCCCTGAAAACGGCTTCCGTCGTCTAATATCAGGGTTGCGATCTTGTCGTTTTGCATGTATGTCTTGTTTTCTTGTTGTCAGTGATTCATGATCAGTCGGTGATCCTTCAATAAGTATTCTTCTTCCATGAAGTTGATAAAAGCCAGGTTCACCAGCCGGATACCGCCAGGTGTGGGATAATCTCCCGAGAAATACCAGTCGCCCGGATGACCGGGGCAGGCGGCGTGCAAGCCTTCCAGTGTCTGGTAGACAATCTCTACCTGTGCCTTCACGGACGGAGGCTTTAGTAATTCCACCATCTTGACGGCTATTTCCTCGTCGGAAAAGGGAGCGTATATTTCTTTTACGTAGTTCACCTCAGCCGGTGCGGAGGCTTTCTGTTGCTTCTTCGCTTTTTTGTATGCGTCGCGTATGATCTTTGTCTGCCCCCTGTCTTCCAGCAGGGCTATGGCTGCTTTGAAGGCGATGAACTCGTTCATGCGCGACATATCGATTCCGTAGTAGTCGGGGTAGCGCACCTGTGGCGAGGAAGAAACGATCACGATCTTCTTCGGATGCAGGCGGTCCAGTATGCCGATGATGCTTTGCCGGAGGGTTGTGCCGCGTACGATACTGTCGTCTATCACTACCAGGTTGTCTTCAAAGGGGATGATACTGCCGTAGGTGATGTCGTACACGTGGGCCGCCAGGTCGTTGCGGCTGTTCCCTTCGGCGATGAAGGTGCGCAACTTGATGTCTTTGATTGCTACCTTTTCGGTGCGGACGCGCATGGAGAGTATCTGTTCCAGTTCCTGTTCCTGCAGCAGGTGGCTGCGGTCGGCAATCCATTCCTTTTTCAGTTTATTGAGATAGTTGTTCAGGCCCTCTTCCATACCGAAAAAAGCTACTTCGGCCGTGTTGGGGATGAATGAGAATACGGTATGGTTGAGGTCGTAGTCTACCGCCTTGAGGATAGGGTAGACCAGGTTGTTGCCCAATTGCTTGCGTTCCTTATAAATGTCGATGTCGCTCCCGCGGGAGAAATAAATCCGTTCGAACGAGCAGGCGCTGTTTTCTTTCGGTTCCACAATTTGCGACGTACGTACCTGACCGGCTTTATTAATGATGATGGCTTCGCCGCGGTTGAGTTCCTTCACATCATACCAGTGTACATTCATCACGGTCTGTATCACCGGGCGTTCGGAGGCGATCACCACAATCTCGTCGTCGGCATAGTAGAAGGCCGGGCGGATGCCTCGCGGATCGCGTACGCTGAACGATTCGCCACTGCCGGTGATCCCACAGATCACAAAGCCGCCATCCCATCCGGGCACGCAGCGTTTCAACATATTGGCCATATCCACCCGGCTTTCGATGGCTTCGGTAATATCCCGTCCGGTCAGTCCTTCGTCTTCACATTGCTGAAAGACGCGTTCCACCTCGCGGTCGAGCCGATGCCCCATTTGTTCCAACATAATATAGGTATCGGAATACTGCCGCGGATGTTGGCCGATGGCTGTGATCTCGTCGAACACATCCTGTACATTTGTCAGGTTGAAGTTACCACACAATGCCAGGTTTTTGGCCCGCCAGTTATTGCGCCGGAGGAAAGGGTGGATATAAGAAATACCGGACTTGCCGGTAGTACTGTAGCGGAGGTGTCCCATGTAGAGTTCACCGGCGAAAGGGAGATGTTTTTTTGCGAAAAGCGGATCGTTCAGTTGGTCTTCGGGGATGTCTTTGTAGTGGTGATGTACGGTAGAGAAGATTTCCGGGATGGCACTTGTGCCGATGGCTCGTTCACGAAACATGTATTCTTCGCCGGGGTTTGCTTCAAGTTTGACGCATGCCAGTCCGGCGCCTTCCTGTCCGCGGTTGTGCTGCTTTTCCATCAGCAGGTACAATTTGTTGAGCCCGTACATCCAGCTACCGTACTTTTGGTGATAATACTCCAACGGTTTCAGTAGCCGTACCATGCCCACACCGCATTCATGTTTCAGTATTTCCATTTAGACCGTTTATTTTGGTTTCGACCTACAAAAATAACGGTTTTTGCCGGTAGAAAGTTTAGTGGGATCTAAAAAATAGCAAAAAAATGTTTTGGCTGACAGTTTGTTTGCGGAATGGTCTTGTTTCTTATGGATTGATAGCATAATGTGTGAGATTGTATAAGATTGATAGTTGGGAGATTTGTAAAGAAGCATGGTTTCTAAGACTCATTCTCATGTTCAAAAATCTGCTATCGAACTTTCAGTTGTTGGAGGATAATATAGTTGGGTTATTTCTGTGATAAAAAAGTCCCTGTTGGATGAGGACAACCTTGATGTTTTCATAACGTAATAATCCTTATTGTGAATAGCTTCATTTATTGCTATAAGTTACATGAAAGCTATTTAGAATCAGTAGGTGAGGAAGACGTTTTGTAACCAGGCTGTGATCAATACGACAAAAATAGGCTGTAGTATTGCTTTATATTGTCTGATTAATGTAACTCTGTGCAGTTAATATGGTTCTGTTTCCTATGAAAACAAAATTATTCTGCAATGTTATTATCATTTATTAATTAGTAGATCTCTTTTTTGTCTTTTGTTAATCTTCTGTTGAAATTAGAATGTTTATATTTGTGAATTGTTTAATTTAAAAATGATTGTTTATGAAGAATTTATTTTGTTTATTGTTAAGTTTAGTGGTTTTATTTTCATGTGATAATGAAATTGAAAATAAAAGTGAGTTAGATGTTAATGGAATTAATGGTGAAATAGAATTAAGGAAACGTGATGAAAAATCACCGGTGATTCTGTCAAAAAAACTAGAAACAAACAGGTATGAGAAGATTAAGACTAAAGCATCATCGCCTTTAGGTTTGTTTCACTATTTGGGAAGGGGGTATAAAACAGATGAGATTTCTATTGGCGATCCAGTCTATGTTAAATTTCCAGTGTTGGATGTAGATAAACTGTATGCAGATAATAAAGATTATTTTCTGCATATTAATTTAGGTAAAACTGAAGCAAAGTCGCTTTCATATTCATCTTTTGAAAGATATGTTGAAAAATCGACTACCAAGAACACTGTACAAAGAGGTTCGAAGTTAAATATTGGTTTGTTTTCAATTGGTTCGCAAAATAAAATATCAAGTGTGTTTTCAGAAGAAGTCTCTCAGGATTATAAAAAAGTATTTGGTGAGTTAAATATAAATGTGATAGATGCCTCATATACTATACAGACAAGTACAAATATACTTAATAAAATAAGGGTGAATTATTTGCATGCAAATTTTGTTGATGAAATATTTAATAATATTCCTGAAGAAGTGATTGATATTTATGGAGGATTAATGTTGATGGATTACACTACAGGAGGAAGGGCGGAAGCCATATTCGAAGGGAATTATTCGAAGATTGCAACTGATATTGTAAAAGAAACTGCAATGGATGTTACATTGGATGGAACATATAATTCTTCAATTGTTGCTACAAAGAGCGGTGAAACACCAATAGGTGTAAGTGGGAATTTGTCTTTTTCGGGAAACAAATATAAAGGCTCAACTACAAGTAGGGAATTAACAGATGTAAAAATGACTATAAAAACTATTGGTGGTTCGAAGGAGTATGGCAGTTATACTATTCCGACATCATTAGAAACAATTAATTTAAATATGAGTAGTTGGGTATCTTCACTAAACAACACTTCAACGCATAATTTAATAGGCATAAATTCTGAAGGCTTGCATCCGATCTCTAATTACATTCTTGAGGAAAATGTTAAAAAGAATATAGAAAGTGCTTTTGAGAAATATGTGCCAGGCTCTGGAATCCCTGCGGGAAGACTACCAATCGCACCATTGAGAGAGCCATATATTTATATTGCTCATACACTAAATCCTACTGCTAAGACCATTACCATGAGTATGGCCTTAATAACAAGATTTAATGATGAAATAGATTTAAGCCCCAGTGTTGTAACAATATCATATTCTGGTGGCCGATCTCTTACAGCAGATGAGCAAAGGCAGGTCGATCAGTATTATCAACAATATTTAAATGACAAATCTAGATATTACAAATTAAGCTACAGAAATACTAGTGCGGTAGACCCAGTAGGTTATAGAAGATCCAACGTTCCACTTTCGGGCATAGTTGAAAGTGGTATGAAAAAGTACAGACATCCGGTAACAAATGTATTGTATCTATTGTATAATGGAGGCTCAAGTAAAAAATATGCATATGCAATACATGATGATTATATTTTAGATACATATTGTATAAGAAGTTGGGTGAATGGAATGACTGCAACAACAATAAGTGATAATGAGTTGGTTACATATAAAATAGTTGGTTTGTAAACTTAACAAAAGTAAATGGCGGTGAATTTTTTCCGCCATTTATTAATTATTTTTTGAATATATTTTTTCTTATTCTGCTTAAGCTTTGTGGAGTAATACCAATATAAGAAGCAATATATTGCAAAGGAATGTGCTGAAGAAAATATTCGTGTTCAGAAATTAACTCGGAATAGTGTTTTTCTGCTGATAGTTCTAAACTTCTGATTTCTTTTCTGAATAGGCGTTTTAATGTTTTTCTCTCAAAAGTTCTTAAAACCTTGTTTAGATTGAGCGATTTATCACAAATGTGCATAAAATTTAATTTGTCTATTTCCCATACAATAGAATCACATACGGCCTGTATGTGATTTATTCCTTTATTTTTAATAGAAGTTAAGTATGTTTGATCTATGAAATCACCAGGTAATGAGAACCAAAATGTCAATTCCTTGTCGGCACTATTATTCTCTTCAGTAGAAATCCAATGTCTTAAAATACCTTTTTCTACAAAATATAGACAGTTGTTAATATGATTTGAATGTGTTAAAAAAGAATCTTTTTTGATTTTTTTCTTTTGAAAATTTTCACAAAGAAAATCTCTTTCTTCTGGTGAAAACCTTAGATTATAATCTTTGTTTTTAATGATATTTACGCTTTGTTCGATTAGCAAAGAAATGTTTGTTGGAAATTCTATCATAATATATTGATTTTGATGTTGTTTTTTGAGTTTTTAATATTTTTTTTTTAAATGTATCACATCTGTGGAATTTTTTGATTCAATATGCCTTTTTAATTTCAAATAATTATTTTTTCGTTCTACTATCCACCATTCTCCTAATAGAATATTTCGATATCCGCCATGGATAAATAATATTTTTTTGTTCAGCTCATAATATATTTCGCTATCTTTTGAATAATATTCTTCATGTCTATTGTTTAATGGAAATGGTTCGGTGGTGATATTGTAAAATCCATTTCTATAATCACTAAATGAAATAATTAAATCAAATTTCCGTTCAGGTTCCGAGCTGTTGATTTCTATGGTGCCTTCCCAAGATGTCTCACGCAAGTTTATACTATCCAAATCATCAGAGGCGCATGAGGTGAATAAGATGAAACTTAATGTCGTAAATAATAGTTTACGGTTCATATCTTTAGCTGTTTAATGTTAAATGTGTAAATTTATGATAAAAAGATAAACCCATCTTTATAATTAATGTATTTTGTGTCATTTTAACATATATAAATATTGATCTTATGTCAAACAGTGAAAAAATGGTTGTTAGAACTTACTTACTTTTGCTTTTTAGGTGTTTCTATTATTTTATGGTTTCAAGAAATATCACTACTGTCCGACTTCTGATCAGTTATAATCAGGGCATTGTATATGCTTTGGTGTGTTATATTGCCTGGGGGCTTTTCCCTGTTTTCTGGAAAGCTATTGTAGGAGTACCTGCTGTAAATGTGCTGGCTCATCGGATTGTATGGTCGTTTGTGTTTCTCTTTATCTGGGTGTGTTTTACAGACCGGCAAACATTTATCAGCTATGTAAGGCAGCCCAGGCTGTTGTTCCGGTTGGGTTTAGCCGGATTTGTTATCAGTGCTAACTGGGGTATATACATCTATGCTGTAACGAGTAACCACATTGTTGAGGCTGGCTTGGGCTATTACATCAATCCGTTGATCAATGTGTTTCTGGGCTATGTCTTTTTAAAAGAGCGTCTGGCTATCATGCAGAAAATAGCCGTTGTGTTGGCGCTGATCGACTTGTCTATTTTATACGATCAGCATTCTTAAAGGTAAGAAAGTGGCAATAGCTAAATAATGGCTGCCTTTCCAGAAAGCCTTTCCAATATTTCCATTACCATTCCTAATTTCTTCTGATGGTATTGAAGTAGTAATAAACCAATTCCCATTTGGGAAAGTCGTGCGGAAGCATGCGTCATTGACAGCCGGTCTTAAGCAAATAGAAGATTGCATTAAAAATCTCCTGTGAAGAGTGCTTGCGTTTGTGCTTGTCGTTTAAAATTACTAATATTGTATTCCATTGGCTATCGGTCAGGTTGGTTGGATATATTTTCCTCATTTTCTTTATAGCTTCGTAACCTTAAAGACACGAAGGAAGTACGAACTAATCTGCCGATAGTCAATAGTATACCATGTTTTGACCCATTTTAAACAGTTTCTCAATATGACAAAATTAATTTGGACAGTTTTAGTTACCACATCTATTATGAATTGCACGGCAATTGCAATCTCAAAAGAAAACAGCGCTTTTATCCCGGGAAAAATAACTGATATTGAGATCTCATGGATCCGAGATAAAATAGACAGCACCTTACAAAGCAGAAATATCCCTTCATTGGCAATTGGCATTGTCCATGACAATAAGCTTGCATGGACTGAAGGCTTCGGGCATTTGACCCGGGAAAGTACTACTTGCGTTGGAGAGAATACCTTATTTCAGATTGCATCTGACACAAAGAAATTTACAGCTATCATAGTTAACAATTTAGTTGCAGAAGGAAAAGTTACACTGGACGAACCTATAACCACATACCTGGCAGATGTAGTATCAAAAGATAGTTTACATAAACTAACGGGGGTTACCCTTAGGCTCCTGCTTCTTCACAAGTCAGGCATCCCATATCGAGAACCCACCCAAAAAAGAATAGATGGAGATCCGATGTTGATCGAATATACCGAGCAAGATATTATTCATGACTTAAATATCATGAATTTGGATACTGTGGCGGGAACAAAATTTAATTACTCTAATTTCGGCTATGCAGTGGTTGGTTATATTTGCGAAAGAATGAGTGGAGAGGAGTACGCCGCACTGGTGAAAAAGTATGTAACGGATAAATATGGCATGCCAAATACAGCTGTCATTTTGGATAGTGAACAGTCAAAATTAATAGCATGGCCGTATAGGAAAGATGACAGGAATATCAAATCAGCACCTTGGAAAATGGGAGAAATGTCGGCAGCAGGTGGTATTTACTCGAATATAAAGGATATTTCAAACTTATTGCTTGCACAAATGAAGGCTTATCAGGAATTCAATGAGAGTGTTAATAAAAACAATCCGCTTATTCTGACAGAAAAATCGGAAACTACCGAATCCCACTATGGATTCGGTCTGGCGAAAACCATTGATACATTTGGCGTTCGTTACGGACATGGCGGAGATTTAGATGGCTATGCAAGTGATTATGTTTTTATGCCGGAAGAAGGGTTGGGCCTAATTATGCTTACCTCCAGCGGAGGGAAATGGTTTGGTAACTTAGGAAAAGAAATAAGAGAATATTTAATTAAGAACAGACATTATTCTGATGTGAAATAAGTGTGCCCCAGCACTTCTTTCACCCTTTCACTTTCTTCATCTGCTCAGCTACTTAGCGTGAAAGGAACCTCTTTCTTGGGGCGGCTCCTTTCACTTTTGCTTTCATTGCCGGTTCACTGCCGGCTCACTGTGAGCGTTTGGGATGTTGGGGGATGATCAGGCAGTTGCCGGCAACTTGCCTTTGTCTTTATCCCTGGCAATTACCCGGTACAGGTTCCCCTGACGGGTATGCTTGCGTTCCAGTCCCAGGGCGATCAGCGTTTTGCCGAAGTGGGTAGCGGTGGTTTGGCGCATGGTGGCGGGGTGCCGGGTGCGGAGGGTTTCGTAGATGGTGGCGGCGGAGAGCCATTGGATAGAGGCGGTTTCCTGGAGGCCACGGGCGGGGAGGCGGTAATGGAGGTGGAAGAGGTCGGTGTCGGGGCCGGTCTTGTGGAAAGACTGGTTGTGGCGGGTGATGGCGGCTTCTTCTTCCGGGGAGAACCAGTGGGGCTGGCCGGCGAGGAGTTCACTTTTGAGTTGGGCGTAGAGCTGGGCGTGGTGGATGGGGGAGACGTCTATCTTCTCTGTGACTTCCACGCAAAGGAAACGACGGCTGCCGGTGGGGTCGGTGAGGAGATCGGTGTGGTTTGACGTGGCGATGAATGATGCAATGCGGGGTAGGGCTGAATAGCTGTGCTGACGGGCGCGACGGATATTGACATCGGCCATTTGCATTACATTCTTTAACAGACCCATCTTCCGGTCGGAAAATTTATCCAACTCGTCGAGGTTGATCAGGCCGAAAGTGGCCAGTTTTTGCACGGCACCGCCCTCGGAGTTGAGGTCGTAGTGATCGGTGTAGTAGGCCTGGAGCACATCGGGAAGCAGGAGTTTGCAGAAGGTGGACTTGTGGCGTCCCTGCCGGCGGCTGATCAACACAGGGGCTACGCTGTTGCCGTGCATCCCGTCCATGCCCATCCACTGCGCGGCGAGGGCACGCATCCAGCGATGGAAGCCGCTGACCCACAGTGGAGAGACGGACACACGACGCGCCAGGCTTTCCACCCGGTCGCACCCGTCCCAGGCGGGCAACTCATTCATATACTGCCGGAAAGGATGATAGACCGGTACCCGGAGCGAGCGTACGTACCGGCGGATGTCGCGATCCCAACACAGGATACCCTTGAGGTGCGCTTCCATACAGAGCGAGTTCTCTTCGCGTTCGCCCAGGAGGTGAAAGGCTTCGGTGGTGTCTTTCCGGCGATACTCCGTCATGTTGTTGAGTTGGTTGGCGCGGAACTCGTAGCCTGCTTCCAGGAACTGTTTCACCTGCCCGGTAAGTGTTTCTTCGGGGGAAGGAGGAGTTGAGGGGCGTGCGGGAGCAGCCGGCTTCCGGTACTTGGTTGCCACAGGTGGTTGGCCGTCGCTTGAGGGTGGCCTTCCGGCTAGTTCTTCCCGCCTGGCCTCGGCGTTGTTTTTACGGGAGGTGGACCACTTCGTCCGCAGACGTACATACATGCTAATTGCTTTCTTGTAGATTTTTTTCATGTGATAAAATGTAGATTTCGGCGGCGAATATATACCCCTAACTGTCGGATTTGCAAATCCTAACGGGGTAAAATCAACTATCTGCAAGACCTGCATCTTCTATTGCAAACATCACCAAGAAGTATTACCTTCGCGCTGATCTTTTTAGGTCTTCACACTGCTGAAGGGATCATCCCACAAGTGCGGAGGGATTTTTTAACAACTATGGAGCTTTCTCCTCACAGCAGTAAAGCGGAAACTTCACATCTGTGAAACTGAAACTTCATACCTGTGAAGAGAAGACTTCATACCTGTGAAGAGAAGAGCGCATGCTGACGGCTGTAATTAACCTTGCCGATGCCGATGATAGCTGTTGCTCATGCCGGCGATAGATCTGCCGACAAAAACGTATTGAGAGTTTTTATATAAATGTTTTACTTTTTTAAACCTGTTTACTATGTCTATTTTGTATGATTTCTACACCAATCCCGTTCCCAATGGGAGTAACCGCAAACCGAGACTGCATGCCCGTGTGCAAACCACCGGCACCACCACCACGCAGCGTCTGGCAGAGTATATCAAGGAAACTACTTCCTTGTCGACTGCCGATGTGAAGGCCGCGCTCGATGCACTGGCCGAAGCGATCTCGTTTGAACTGTCCTTTGGCCAACGGGTATACCTCGAAGGGTTGGGATACTTCAGCCTTACGCTCACTTGTCCGGCCATTGAATCTTCCCGGGAGATAAGGGCTGAATCGGTGAAGGTGAAAAACATCGTTTTCCGCCCGGATGTGGATTGGAAAAAACGTTTCCGCAACGCATCTCTTGAAAAGGCACGCGACAAAAACCACTCGCTCCGCTATTCGGAGATTGAGATCGATGGATTGCTCACCGGCCATTTCCTGGATCGTCCCTACATCACCGCCCGTGAATTTTGCCGCCTCTGTGGATTCACGCAATCTACCGGCGGCCGAAAAATCAAGGAAATGATCAAAGCCGGTAAACTCCGCAGATTGGGCTATGGAAATGCTGTTATGTACGAACCTGCGCCTGGCAATTACCGGAGGTAAACTGATTGTGACTGCACGTGTGACAGGAGCCGTCTTAATAACGCGCTCCTGTCACGCTAACAGGCTGACCGGCCGCAGAAAGTGAAAGCGTGAAAGCAGATTGCGTATGACATTGCTTCTGCTTTTCTTTGTAAATGTGAGATAAAAGAAATATCTTCGTGGCGTTACTTTAAAACCTAATTACTATGTCACTACAGTATAGTTCTCTCGCCAATCCGCTTATCTTGGGGAGTAACCACAAACTGAAACGATATAGACCTTAATTACTAAAATGGAAATATATGGACAGATTATTTGTAGTGGCAGGTATTGTTATCTTTTCATTACTAATTGTTCCTTTTTGCTATGGCATTGAGGCGCTCCATCCGGAGCTTCTTCAGACTGGATTTGTAATGGCCAAATATTCCGGCAACGCTTTGTTTCCGGAAGAAAGCGGTTATTATAAGGGAGAGCCTGAACAACAGCAATTTCAGTATAAACTGGCTGTCAGTGAACGGAATCTGTCTATTATGGAATGTGTTTCCGGTATCCTCCTGCTGCTTATCTCTTTTATGGGGTATTATTTGTATATACAACGCAGGGAATGGAAGCGGCAAACGTTGATTTATACCCGAATGCAAGAGCAACGGAAACAGGAACTGGATCTGTCGGCCATGAAACATCAACAGGAAATGTCAAAACGGGAACAGAAATTGGTTCTGTTCAGAAGTTCAGCATTGTATTATAAGATAAGTGTTTCCCTTTCTGCTGCGAGTGTGCAGAAAGAGGATTTCCAGCAACTGGAAAAATCTATTGACCAAATATATACCCATTTCAGGAAAAACCTGAGAAAACTCTCTCCTTCATTGCCTTTAACGCAGTGGTATATTTGTTATCTGACTGCAGCTGATGTAAGACTGGGACGAATTGCCGAGCTTTTGAATGTGAAAAATATTAGTGTTGAACGCCGGCGGTTATATTCCAAATTGACAGGTAAGGCTGGTTCGGCCACTGATTTTGATGAACTTATCAAGCAGATTTGTGAATAAATAGGCACTGTATAGGAATGTTTAAGCACTAAAAATATTTAATGGAAGAAACTTAATTGTTAAAATTCCCGTTTTTTTGAGCTTTTTGCAAGCGATAAACGATAGATTATTAGTTTGTTATGTGAAGTAATAGATACGTTTACTTGTTCGAAAAATGTTCGTTTAACGTTTGCCCGTTTTTCTCTATTTTATGCTTGTTTGTCGCTCTGTTCTATTACTTTTGCCTCTATGATGTTCAACTTTTAATCTTGATAATGATGAAAACCAACTGGAAAGGAGGTGTACGGATATGGTAAAGTAAATAATATACCTTGTCTATGAGTTTTTTTTACAAAATAGTATCAATCTTAAAATCGCTACTAAATGAAACAATTAATATCAATACGCAATACCATGTTTGTTTTGCTTGGACAGTGTAAGGGAGCCATATCCATGAATCTGTTGTTATTCATGTTTTCCGGTGCTTTTGTATGCCATTCCGTATCAGCGCAAAAGCCGGAGATTAATGATGCTTCGTTTAAGAAAATAGGAATAGGGGTGGGGTATGGATACCGACCATTTGTATATGAAGGAATCTCAAAAGATTTGGTTGATGATATTACCCCGGGCCTGAATCCGGTTGAAATTTCTTTCTTGTACAGACTCTCGCCCCGACATGGTTTCTATTTTACGATTCCCTGGATGATAAGAACTACCAGTAATGTGAATGATCGTTTCCATTCGGCTTTTTTGGATAAATCGTATGTGGACTGTCAATATGATGATCAAAAGGCATACACGTATGGTTTTGATGCAGGATACGATTTTAGTTTTTATAGATATAAGGGATTGTCTGCTTTTGCAGGATTAGGAATAGGCTATCAGCGATATGTAGTAGATACAGAACACAATTCAATGAATGATGCTACACTTCCGCCTTGGGAGAATTTTATTAGTGCACTTAATGTGACTACAAATGCATACTCCTTAACTCCACAGGTTGGCCTAATGTATGAATGGAAGTGTATGGCTTTAGAAGTAAAATATAGGTTATACGTTGAACGGTTGAAATCGGCATTAGATTATAACTCTGAATTCGCGACTGAACCGTATCACTTTGAAGATAAAAGCAGTGATACAGTGTTTAAGAATGGGGTATCAGTGAATCTGTTTGTATTGTTCTGATTCCTATAGCTGTGATTGAATTTGTTAATGTAAAATCTTAAAAATATCAAACATGAAAAATATTATTGAAAAACTACTTCTTTTGTGTAGTGCTCTCTTTCTCCCATTAATTCTACTGGGACAGACGGTTACACTCACCAGATCAGGAGGGATTACAGAATATGCTATACCTGGGGTTGAGACTACTTATTTCATTACTGTGTCAAGTGGTGTTGTTTCAAGGATGGATGTTACGCTCACGAATGGCTCATTTTCACCGACATCAACAAATCGATATTGGACAGCATATACCAATGCTCCAATAATTGTTTATTGGGAAAATGTATCAGGAGTAAGTGGAACTCCTAAAGGAACAATTAAAGTAGATCTTACGGTGAATGGGGTGGCGAAATCCGTTTCTTTAGACCAGTTAATAAGAAGCTTAAAAGGTGTAAAACCTCCTTCAATTTATTCTACTCCTGCGACGGCTGCAATGGGAGTTACGGATGTCCAGATTAGTTTTGTTTCGCCATTTTATTATCCAGGTACTCCAACAAATGGCACATCAAAGCGCGAGGTGGAATCGTATGAATGGACCCTTCCTACTGGTTGGAAAGATAGATCGTCTGGAAATACAGGAACATTTGTAACTGGTAATTCAAGTATATGGGTTACAACAAGCGATATGGAAGCCGGTATTGTCAAAGTGAGAGGCGTAAATAAGGAATCGAGAATAGATGATAAGAGTGAATACGCTTCTGTGAGTATTTCTCGCAGTACTTCAGCTTCATTGATTATATCTAAAAGCCCATCAAGCCCAATAAAATGGGGAGTTTCATCTGTTTATTCGTTTGAAGCGCAGTTGCTCAGTGGAAATTGTACCTATGAATGGAGTGCTCCTGCTGGATGGAAGATTAATGGAGGAACAAATAGTTATTCGGCTGTAAATGCAAATAAAGTAAGTATTACAACCAGCGTATGTCCAACAGATGGTGTTGTGCGGGTGCGGTTGAAAAAAGGGACAGTTACTTCTGATTGGGTTACAGCCTCTTATGGTGGAGTTGTTGATCCGGGAATTAATACCGGCACATTTTATCAATTCGAATATGGTACCCCTTCCATTGATCTGCCAAGTGCTAACATCAGTAATGTGAATTGGACAGCCACGAATGGGGTGGTTGTTTCCGGACAAGGTACGAATGCCCCCAAGATATTATTTAGTCAATCAGGAAGTGTGGTGTTGACTGCAACATTTACATTGAACGGTTGTGGCACAAAAACGCTTTCAAAAACGATCACTGTACAACCCTGCCGGTATTCCATCTCGGGCAATGCGGTGGTTTGTTCGGTGACGCGGGAAACGTATGGTGTTTCAAATGTGACTGTGCCGTCTGAGGTGCAATTGACATGGAATGTGGGTGATCGGCTGGATTTGCTCTCCGGGCAAGGAACGTCTTCTATTGTCACCTGTGCTGCGGTTAGTAAATGGGGAGATCAATCTATTTCGCTGACTATAAAGTATGGGACGCAGTCGCAAATAAAAACCAAGACAGTTTATGTGAGTTATCCCATCGTTACCACAGTAACAGGCCCTACTACGTTACGCAGGGACGAAACGGGAAGCTTTACAGCCAATCCATATTACAGTTCGGATGTATCTGATTATAAGTGGACGATTTCTCCATCAACCGGGGTTACCCAATCTCCCTACAGGCATACGAATATGATTTCGTTCTCGCAAGAGGGATCATACACGGTGAGTTGCCAGGCTTATACAGCTAGGTGTGGGGCTTCCGGATCGGCAGGTATGACTTATGTCAGTGTATACGGATCATACAATGTATATTCTTCTCCCGGTAGCAAGGTGGTTACTATTGTAGAAAGCGAATTAAGTAATAATGCAAATGGAGATGCCGCAAAGAATATGGCTGCTGCAAATGCAAAAGTAGTACGTACAACAGTGCCATACAAACTGATAGAATCTATCAGCGGTAGAATTGTGGCCGAAGGGCAATTCCCGGCAGAAGGTGGCATACTGGACTTCTCTTCCCAAGCTGATGGTGTGTATGTTTTGACTTTCCACTTGGCCGATGGTACGGTGGAGGCGCATAAGTTGGTTCTGAATTAATCGACTTGTAAAATAGCATCCTCTCTTTTGTGGTTGTTTGCGTTTGCAAATAGCTGTGAAAGGGAGGATTTTTGTTTTTCTGAACCTGCTTCAAAGCTGGTTACGCTCCGATTCCGTCTTCCGGTAGACCGATGGGGATATGCCCATGATCTTGGTGAAGAGGCGGGAGAAGTAGGCGGGTTCTTCAAAGCCGAGGCGGGTGGAGATGTCGCTGATCTTGAGGTCTGTCAGTTCAATGTACTGGCAGGCTTTCTGTATCTTGAGGCGGATGAAGTAGTTGATGGGCGAAACACCGGTCTCTTTCCGGAACAAGAGCGAGAAGTGCGAAGGCGAGTATTTGAAATAGGCGGCCAGTTGCTCCAGTGTGAGGTTCTGCCGGATATTTTCCTGCATGTAATGAATGGCTTTGGAAGTGAAAGACGATGCTTTTCCCGGCTGCATATTGATATACCGGTAAGGCTCCAGGTAGATAAACGAAGCCAGGAAAGGGTAGAGGCATAGGGAAGTGTAGGCCATATATTCCTTGATATATCCCATGGAGAAGCAGTTGTATATCTCTTCGAAGAGTTGGATACGGTCTTGCAGGCGGGAGTGTTCTTCGGGTTGGATAGGCTTCGGGTTGGGATAGGCCGGGAGGAAATTGGACGTGAGTTTCCCCTGGAAGTGCATCCAATAGATAGTCCAAGGATTGTCGTTTTCGGCCCCGAAGGCATACGGTACTCCCGGTGGGATGATGATGTATTCGTTGGGGCGGACGGTGTATGTTTTCCCGTTGATCCGGTACCAACCCTGCCCGTCGGTGCAATACACCAGCATGGCATAATCGCATCCCTTATCCTTCTGTATATAATGGTATTTTACACACGGAAAGAAACCGATCTTGCGCAGATACAGGTTGCCAATCAACGGGTCTTTACTGTATCCGGCGAGTAATTCTTCCGGCAGGGAAACGAAACGTTCTCCCCGGAAACCTTCTTTTAGTTTCACCATCATGAAAAATAGTAAGATAGTATAAGTAAATCGAAACAAAGGTACTATTCGTTTTTGTATTCTTCTGCTACTTTTGCAGAGAATAATTGGGTAAAGTGACCTAATTAGTGGATGAATGGGCGGAAACGCAATTGAAAGCGGAGACGCAACAGCAATAAGTATAGAATAAGATGAGAAAAAGTAATTATGATAAACAGCCGGCTACGCAGGTAGCCGGAGAACTGTGGAAAGGGTGGGATGCGATCCGGCAGGAAACAAGCCGGCGTTGTTCACAGGTGGGAAAGAAGCAATGTGTGCTGGTGGTGGAATGCTACCAGGGTGTGCATTATACGGAATTGTATACGGAGTTGCTGGCATTGAATCCGACGATGTTTGTAGATACACAAGCCGTATTTAAATCGGCAGATGCCGTTGAGACGATGACCTTTCCGTATGTGACGGACGACCGGTTGTATGGTTTCCGTTCTCACTTCTCGTATGCCGATTTTTTGGATGCCGACAAAACCGAAACTGTGCGCCGACAGATCCGGCAGGCCGAAGGCTTGGTGTTGGTATACGGACATGGGGCAGCCGTTGTAGCACCGGAGGCCGATGTGATTGTCTACGCTGATATGGCCCGTTGGGAGATACAGATGCGTTCGCGCAGGCATGAAGTCTGCGGGCTGGGTGTGAAGAACAGCGCCGAAGCTCCCTCTTTGCACTATAAGCGCGGTTATTTTGTAGACTGGCTCGTATGCGATACATTGAAAAAACAACTATTGCCGGTGGCTCATTACTGGCTTGATACACATACGCCCGGCCAACCGAAAATGATCACGGGAGATACCTTGCGTGAAGGATTGCGGCAAACTGCTGTCCGTCCGTTCCGTGTGGTACCCTTCTTCGATCCGGCGCCGTGGGGCGGACAGTGGATGAAGGAAGTGTGCGACCTGGATCGCTCGGTGTCCAACTACGGCTGGTGCTTCGATTGCGTGCCGGAAGAGAACAGCCTTTATTTCAGCCTGCACGGCGAGTTGTTCGAAATGCCTTCCAATAACCTGGTCTTTTATTGTTCGCGCGACTTGTTGGGCGATCCGGTAGAAGCCCGGTTCGGACAGGATTTTCCGATCCGCTTCGACTTCCTGGATACGATGGGTGGCGGCAACCTCAGTTTGCAGGTACATCCCAATACGCAGTATATCCGCGATACGTTTGGTATGCAGTATACGCAGGATGAAAGCTATTACCTGCTCGATGCCGACGAAGGCGCTACGGTTTATTTAGGGTTGAAGACCGGCGTAAACCCGGACGAAATGATCGCCGCCCTTACCGAATCGCAGGAAACAGGTAAGCCGTTCGATACGGAGAAATACGTCAACAAATGGCCTGCCCGCCGGCACGACCATTTCCTGATACCGGGCGGCACGATCCACTGTTCGGGCGCCGGAGCGATGGTGCTGGAAATAAGCGCCACACCGAGTATCTTTACCTTCAAGTTGTGGGACTGGGGACGATTGGGGCTCGACGGCCTGCCCCGTCCGATCAATATCGGTCATGGCTCTCATGTAATCCGCTGGGAACGGCAAACCGAATGGGTGCGTGAGCACCTGGTGAACCGTATAGAGACTGTGAAAGAAGGCGAAGGCTGGCGTGAAGAACGTACCGGATTGCACGAGAATGAGTTTATCGAAACCCGCCGCCATTGGTTTACCGAAAAGGTAACGCACGATACCGACGGGGGCGTGCAGGTGCTGAATGTGATCAAAGGCGACGAACTGATCGTGGAAAGCCCCACAGGCGCTTTCGATCCGTTTGTGGTACATTATGCCGAGACGTTCATTCTCCCGGCTTCGGTAGGTGCATACACCATCCGTCCATACGGACAGTCGGAAGGACACTATTGCGGAACGATCAAGGCGTATGTCCGGTTCAGGCAATAAACGAGTATGGCAGTATAGATTGATATATAATAGGATATGGAGGAACATACAAATACGGATCATCGCATTGTAATGACACTGGATGCAGGAGGCACCAACCTGGTGTTTGCTGCCATCCGGGGAGGAGAGGAGGTAGTAAAACCGGTCGTACTTCCAACGGAAGTGAATGATCTGGACGCCTGCCTTGCGCTGTTGCTGAAAGGTTTTGAGCAGGTACGGCAGGCATTGCCGGAACCGCCGGTGGCCATCAGCTTCGCTTTTCCGGGACCAGCAGATTACCGGGCCGGTATCATCGGCGATCTTCCCAACATTCCCGCCTTCCGCGGAGGCGTGGCGTTAGGCCCTTTCCTGGAAGCGCACTTTGGGTTGCCGGTATTTATCAACAATGATGGCAACCTGTTTGCCTACGGTGAAGCGCTGGCCGGCAGGCTGCCGGAGATCAACAGCCGGTTGGAGGCTGTCGGGAATACAAAGCGCTATCGCAACCTGATCGGAGTGACGCTGGGTACCGGCTTTGGCGCCGGCGTGGTGATCGATGGGGAATTGCTTTTTGGCGATAACCAGACCGGGGGTTATCTGTGGTGCCAGTATAACAACAAGTATCCGGGTTTTATTGCCGAAGAAAGCGTGAGCATCCGGGCGGTGAAACGGGTCTACGCCGAGTTATCCGGAGATACTTCCGAACATACACCGGCCGATATTTACAACATAGCCGAAGGTCTCCGGCCGGGCAACCGGGAGGCGGCGGTTGCCTCCTTTACCCATTTGGGAGAGGTGGCGGGCGAGGTAATTGCCATGGCTGTGACCCTGATCGACAGTATGGTGGTGATCGGTGGCGGGCTGACCGGCGCTTCCAAATACATCCTTCCGTCTTTAATGAAGGTGCTAAACCAGCAGACGGGGATGATGGACGGTAGTCGCTTCAGTCGGCTGCAAATGAAGCCTTTCAACCTGGAACAGCCGGAAGAACTGGATGCTTTCCTGCAACCCTCATCGTATCAGGTGACAGTTCCGGGAACCGGTCGGCAAGTGGATTATGATCCGTTCAGACGGTCCGGTATCGCTATCTCCCGGCTGGGGGCCAGCCGTTCGATCGCCTTGGGCGCTTATTGGTTTGCATTGAAACAACTGGATAAAAACGAATATATATGAACTATAAACAGCTACTGCTTGGATTACTGGCGATAGGAACTTGCACTTCTTGTGTGGCGCCAAAAGCAGACAAACCGCAAGAAGAACTGTCTCAATACGTGGAACCCCGTATCGGAACGGCGCATTGCCGCTGGTTTCATTTTGCACCGGGTGCAATGCCATTCGGATTGGCCAAGCCTGGTCCTTCCACCAACGGACATATCGGTAATAAATCAGGTTGGGAAGCTACCGGCTATGATTACCGGGAATTGTCGATCGAAGGTTTTCCCTGCCTGCACGAGTTCCAGGTGGGTGGTATTGTGCTGATGCCTACTACCGGCGCTTTGCAAACGATACCCGGATTGCCTACAGACAGTGTGCGCACGGGTTATCGCTCGCGTTTCAACCGGGATACGGAAGTGGCTACGGCCGGTTATTACGCTGTTGTTCTGGAAGATTATGGTATTCAGGCCGAGCTGACGGCTACTCCCCGTGTGGCTTTCCAGCGTTTTTCATTCCCGCAGGGTGCCGAAAAGCATCTGTTGTTTGATATCGGAAACCGGCAGGGAGAAAGCGGCCCTGTCCGTGACGCCTTTGTTTCGTATACCGAAGACGGACGGGTGGAAGGCTGGGTGATTACCGAACCGGAGTATGTGCGGAAATACCAGCCGGGTGCGCAGGTGCCGCTGTATTTCTCGGCCGTATTGGATCGGAAGCCCGATAGCTTCGGCGCCTTTAACGGCGAACAGGTACATGCCGGCAGTCGACAGGCTACCGGAGTAGGAGCAGGGATGTACCTCACCTTCAACGGCACGGAAAGTTTCCAGGTGACGGCCAAAGTAGGCCTTTCGTATACCTCCGTTGAGAATGCCCGTCTCAACCTCGACACAGAAGCTGCCCGTCTTTCTTTTGAGGAGGCAAAGACACTCTCGCATCAGGCATGGGAAGGCTATCTGGGGCGGATACGTGTGGAAACCGACAAGCGGGATGATAAAGTGAAGTTTTATACCGGCCTCTACCATGCGTTATTGGGCAGGGGACTGGCTAATGATGTGAACGGCGCTTATCCGCGGCATGATGGTTCAGTAGGCCAGCTTGCCATGTCGGAAGGAAAACCTATACATAATATATATAATACGGATGCGGCTTGGGGAGCGCAATGGAATCTCTCCCAATTATGGATACTGGCCTATCCGGAATATATGTCTGAATATGTCAGTACTCACTTACAAGCCTACCAGGATGCCGGATGGCTGGCGGACGGGTTGGCGAATAACCGGTATGTCTCCGGTGTAGGTACGAATCTGCTGAGTACGATCATAGCCGGCGCCCATGCCTGTGGTATCCGCGATTTCGATACCCGGCTGGCTTACGAGGCTTGCCTGAAAAACGAACTGGATGGCGAAAACCGTCCGTTGGGTGCCGGTAAGGTGGATACGAAAGACTTTGTGACGTATGGCTATGTGCCGCATGCGGATGCAGGAGACGGTCCGGATGAAGCCTTTATGTTTTCGGCTTCCCACACACTGGAATATGCCTACAGTGCCTGGGCTGTGGCTCAATGGGCCAGGCAGCAGGGGGATGAGGCGCATTACACCCAATTGATGGACTTGTCGAAGGGGTGGGAACGATTGTACGACCCCACGACCAATTTTATCCGTCCGAAGAAGAAAGACGGCACTTTTATAACTCCTTTCAATCCAATGCAGGTCTGGCGCGGATTCCAGGAAGGGAATGCCTGGCAGTATACATTCTATGTGCCGCACGATGTGGAGGGATTGGTATCCAAAGTAGGAGCCGATGTGTTCAATGCCCGCCTGGATAGTATCTTTACGGTTTCACAGAAACTGATATTCAGCGGTGGGAAGGAAGTAGGCGCCTTTGCCGGTTTGCAGACATTGTACAACCATGGCAATCAGCCTTGTCTCCATATCTCCTGGCTTTTCAATGAGGCCGGGCGTCCTTCCCTGACACAGAAATGGGTACGTGCCATCCTGAATGAGTTCTACGGAACGGAGGGCATCCACGGCTACGGTTACGGGCAGGATGAAGATCAGGGGCAGTTGGGTGCCTGGTATGTGATTGCCTCCATGGGGCTCTTCGACGTGAAAGGGTTAACCGATCCGGAACCGTCTTTTGGATTGGGTGCTCCTTTGTTTGATAAAATCACCGTGCAGTTGGACAACCGCTATTATACAGGAAAAGAACTGGTGATCGATGTCACCGGCAATACTTCCGAAAACCCCTATGTGCAGGCGTTTGTATGGAACGGAAAGCCATTGAACAACACCCGCCTTCCTTTTGCTTCCATCGCCGATGGCGGTTTGCTGGAAGTGAAAATGGGTGCTCAACCGAAAGATCAATATTGATGTTTAAACCTGATAGTACCATGACAAATAAAACGGTTTCCAAACTCACCATTCTCCCAATCCTGTTCGGTTTCTTCGTGATGGGATTTGTGGATGTAGTGGGTATTGCCACGAATTATGTAAAGAGCGACTTTCAATTATCGGATACACTGGCCAACCTGATCCCGATGATGGTGTTCCTTTGGTTTGCCATCTTCTCGATACCGACCGGTATCCTGATGAACCGGATCGGAAAACGGAATACGGTGGTGGTGGCGTTGAGTATCACTGTGCTGGCAATGTTGCTGCCGTTGATCTGGTATGATTTTATCAATATACTTGTGGCTTTTGCCCTGCTGGGAATCGGCAACACCTTGTTGCAGGTATCCCTCAATCCCATGGTGGCCGGGGTGGTTGCGAAAGACCGGATGACGAGTGTGCTTACGCTCGGACAGTTTATCAAAGCCATTTCTTCCCTCCTCGGGCCTATCATTGCCGGAGCCGCCGCTTCGTTTTGGGGTGATTGGAAACTGATCTTTGTGGTGTATGCCTGTACCACGGTCTTATCGATTATTTGGTTGCTTTGCACCATTCGGGGAAAGGAAGAAAAAGAAGAGGCAAGGACTTCTTTCTCTTCTACCTGTTCGTTGTTGAAAGACCCCGTGGTGGTGATGCTTTTCTTCGGCATCCTGCTGCTGGTGGGGATTGACGTGGGACTGAATACTACCATTCCCAAGCTGTTGATGCAACAACTGAATATGCCTTTGCACGAAGCAGGACTGGGTACGAGCCTTTACTTCTCGGCCCGTACGGCAGGTTCCTTTGTGGGCGCCTTCCTGTTGGCGCGGATAGACGCCGCCCGTTTCCTGAAATTTAGCATGGGGATGGCCTTGGTGGCGTTTGTCTGTTTGTTGTTGGTGCAGTCGTTGTGGGTGATGGCTGCGATGATCGTGATTGTGGGGCTGGCCTGCGCAAATGTATTCTCCATCTTGTTCTCGTGGGCGTTGCAACGTACACCGGAACGAACCAACGAAGTGTCGGCCCTGATGATCATGGGTGTATCCGGCGGTGCTTTGGTGACTCCGTTTATGGGTATCCTTTCGGATGCATTCGGACAAGTGGCAGGTCTGTCTGTGCTGCTGTTTTGTATGCTGTATATCGGATTGGTCGCTTATCGTATAAAAATTAAATAATCATCTCAAATAAGCGCTTATGAAAAAAAGAAATCGACTACTATGGGGGCTTCTGATCGCTTGTGTCGCTGTGTCGGCATACGCATCTCCCGCCCGTATTGAAACCCGCGTATTACCCGCCCTCTACAAAGGAAAGGCCGGGCAGACGCAACGTGTATTGGTGACGATCCGCCACGAAGGGGCGCCTGCGACGGTATCTGTCCGTTTGGGCGATCAGACGCAGAAAGTGAAATGTGTGGAAGGCGAAAACAAAGTGGTTTTCGACCTTCCGGAAGTAAAAACGGCCGTGCAAATTCCCCTTACGGTGACCGAAGGTAAAGAACAGACCTCCCAAACGGTAGCTGTAGCCCCGGCCCGGCACTGGCAAATGAATCTGGTGCAGCACACGCATACCGATATCGGTTATACACGCTCACAGATGGAGATCCTGGCCGAACAGCTTCGCTATATCGATTATGCCCTGGACTATTGCGATGCTACGGAAGACTATCCCGAAGCGGCTAAGTTCCGTTGGACATGCGAAACGTCATGGGCGGTGAGCGAATATCTCAAATGCCGTCCGGCCGAACAGATTGCCCGCCTGAAAAAACGAGTTAAGGAAGGAACGATCGAACTGGCTACCATGTACCTGAATTTTGACGAACTGCCTGACGAACAAACCCTGGCAGCGTCATTGGCGCCGATCAAGCAATTTCGCGACCTTGGTATGCGTGCTGAGATTGCTATGCAAAACGACGTGAACGGTATCGGTTGGTGCTTCAGTGAATATTTTGCCGATGCGGGTGTGAAGTATGTGAATATGGGTACGCACGGACACCGGGCATTGATTTGCTTTGACAAGCCAACCGTGTTCTGGTGGGAGTCTCCTTCCGGAAAGAAGGTGCTTACCTACCGGGCGGAGCATTATCACCTGGGTAACTTTTTCGGTGTCCATGCGGACGACTTTGCTGCGTTTGAAACTAAAGTGCTGGCATACTTTGATCAACTGGCCGCACTTAACTATCCATACGATATCTGCGCCATCCAACATTCAGGCTATTGGACGGATAACTCGCCTCCATCCACCAAAAGCTGCGAAATGGTGAAGCAATGGAATGAGAAATATGAATGGCCGAAACTGCGTACGGCGGTAGCGACTGAATTTTTCAAGACAGTGGAAACACAGTATGCCAACCAGATACAATCTATCCGTGGTGCCTGGCCCGACTGGTGGACAGATGGTTTCGGCTCCGGAGCCCGTGAAGCGGCCGTCTCCCGTGTAACACACAGCAATGTCATTGCCAACCAGGCTGGTCTCTCTTTTGCCAATATGTTGGGCGCTACACCTCCAGCCGAAGCGAATAAGCAGATTGAGGGAGTAAACGATGCGTTACTGTTTTATGATGAACATACCTTTGGTTTCAGTGAGAGCGTACGTAACCCGTATGGGCTGGAAACCTGGGAACAACGTTCGCTCAAGCAGTCGTATGCTTGGGAAGCGTATCGCCATGCCGGGATGCTGGGTGAGGTGACGATGGGCTTGTTGCAATCGTATATTCCGAAAGCCGATGTGCCTTCGGTTGCCGTATTCAATCCCTTGAACTGGGCCTATAGCGGGATTGCCAAAATGTATATCGATCATCAGATACTGCCGCGTGATAAGGCTTTCGAGATTGTGGATGCAGCCGGTAATGTGATTCCGGCACAGGCTGGCGGAAGCCGTTCCGACGGTACCTACTGGAACCTGTATGTGAAAGATGTGCCGCCTTTAGGGTATGCACAGTATTATATCCACGTAAAGGACGAACCACGGCCTCAGGTAGAGCAAGCTACTTCTTTGGCACAGACCCGAGTGGAAAACAACTGGTATACCATTGATTTCAATGTACGTAAAGGGACAATCACGCAGTTGTTCGACAAGGAACTGAGCAAACCGTTGCTCACGCCCGCAGCCGAGTGGGAGTTTGGTGAGTTTATCTATGAGATCATCGACAGTCGTCGCCCGATGGAGTTGTATAAAGCACCTCAATTTCTGCGTCGACGTCCGGAAAGGATTCGTTTAGAACGTTATGAAAAAGGTGCGATTTGGGATACATACCGTTTCCGGGGTGAAACAGTGGCCGGACGTGAACCAGACAACCTGATGGTGGAATATCGTGTATATAATGTGACTAAGAAAATCGAAGTGATCTACCGCCTGCGTAAGAAAGCGGTAACCGATCCGGAAGCGGTTTATGTTTCTTTCCCGTATCAGGTAGAGAACGGGAAGATCCACCTGGACGTGCCGGGCGGTACCATCGAAGCCGGTGTGGATCAGATCCCGGGCTCGTCGTGCGATTGGTATACGGTGCAGAACTTTGCTACTGCACGCAATGGCAACTCCCAGGTAGTGATGGGTAGCCAGGAGATACCGTTGATGCAGTTTGGCGCGATCAATACCGGTCGTTACCAGGCAGGTGCTACCCCTCAATCTACAAATATGTATTCCTGGCCGATGAACAATTACTGGGTGACCAACTTCAATGCCGACCAGATGGGTGAATTCCAATGGAGCTATTTCATCCATTCGTCGAAAGACAATTCAATGGAGTATGCCACTAAATATGCATGGGAGAACCGTATTCCGTTGCTGGTGCGTGTGTTGCCGGCCGGAGATCAAAAAGCCCAGCCGCTTCAGCCGGCTTCTATCTTCCGGATAGTGCCCGAAAATGTATTGTTGGTCAATATGAAACCCGTAAAAGGTGAAAATGCCGCATTGCTTCAATTGCGGGAAATCGGGGGAAGGCCGGCTAAGTTTGCCGTCACTTCCGACCGGATTCAGGTGAATGGTGTCACGGTTTGTGATGTGACAGGTGACCCGGTATCGGGAAATAAATCCCCGGACTTTGCACCTTGGGAAAATAAATTTATTAAAGTGTCCTGGTGATATAACGCCACGCACATACAATAAACAGAAAAGGAGCTGCCTCTGCATTTGAGGCAGCTCCTCGTTTTCAGATTCTTCGCTACATTAGCCACACCCCTCTCACCCCAACTCAAAAATACTTTTCAGTTCTTTATTGCTGAGGTTGCCGATCCAGTTTTCACCGGTGGAGACGGTCATTTCGGACAGGGCTTTTTTGGCTTGTATCATTTCGTTGATCCGTTCTTCAAAGCTGGCTTTGGTGATGAAGCGATGCACCAGCACGTTCTTTTCCTGACCGATACGGTAGGCGCGGTCGGTAGCCTGGGCTTCTACAGCCGGGTTCCACCACAAGTCGTAATGGATCACATGGTTGGCTGCCGTCAGGTTCAGTCCGGTACCGGCGGCTTTGAGCGAGAGGATGAAGATTTTGTCGGCCGGATTGGTTTGGAAACGGTCAACCATCTCTTTCCGCTGTTTGATGGTGCATCTGCCATGATAGAAGAGGGGGGGGGCGCCCAACCGTTCGGTAATAAAATGTTTCAGCAGCTCACCCATTTCGGTGAACTGGGTGAATAGCAATACTTTCTCGTTGTTATCCACAATAGTGACCAACCGTTCGAACAACAATTCCGTTTTGCCCGACAAGGACGCATCCAACACCTTGTTTTTCAGGAATAGGGTAGGGTGGTTACAGATCTGTTTTAAGGCCAAAATCATTTGCAGCACCAATCCTTGGCGGACGAAGAGCGATTGATGGTCGGTTTCCACGATCCCTTCGATCGTCTGCATGGCTTCATGCAGTGTCTTTTCATATAAAGCGGCCTGTTCTTTCGTCAGTGTACAGTAGGCGTCCATCTCGATTTTATCGGGCAGGTCGCTGATGATTGTCTTGTCTGATTTGAGACGGCGCATCAGGAAAGGGGCGGTTACTTTCTTTAGTTTTTCGGCTGCCTCCCAATTGTTTTGCGTTTGGATCGGAATGGCAAAGGTGTCTTTAAACTCCTTGAGGCTGCCTAAAAAGCCACGGTTGCAAAAATCCATGATGCTCCATAACTCGCTCAGGCGGTTCTCCACCGGCGTACCGCTCATGGCGATGAACGTCTGGGCCGGAATACTCTTCACGGCCTTGCTCTGTGCCGTATCGTAGTTTTTGATGTTTTGGGCTTCGTCCACGACCAATGCCATCCATTTCCTTTTTTTGAGCATATCGGCATCCGACCGGGCAATACCGTAGGTGGTGAGCAGGATATCGAAGTATTCGTTTTTACCGATGTCGCGTGCAGCCCCGTGGTATATCTTGTATGTCAACGAAGGGGCAAAACGTTCGATTTCGGCTTGCCAGTTGGTCAGCAATCCGGTAGGCACAACCAGCAATACCTTTTCTTTGTCCAACATTCCTTCTTCCTTGTATTTCAGCACGGTGGTTATCACCTGCAGGGTTTTGCCCAATCCCATATCGTCGGCTATCACACTGCCGAAGCCGATCTGTGTATTACGATACATCCAGGAGAAACCACGGATTTGGTAGGGACGCAGGTTGGCATTCAGGGATTGGGGCAGGGAGATATTTGCCTGTTCGGTCAGTTGGCGGATGAGTTGACGTACGTCGTCGGTCAATGCAATCGCCGCCCCCTGGTATTCGCCGCTCAACACCGAGCGCATGATCTCAAAAGCGGATAGCCCCTTCGTGGAACTGAAATGTTTGTATAGCTTCTGCAAATCATCGGGGCTGACATAGATGTATCCCGTTTTGTACTTCAGCAAACCTTCGGAATGGTACAGCATTTGTCGGAATTCTTCTTCACTCATCACATCGTCGCCGACAGCTACCTGCCAGTCGAAATCCAGCAGTTTATCCAGGCGCAGGAAACTGTGACCGTCTTTCGCTTTCTGCTTGACACGGATACTTGCCCGGGGACGCAGGATTTCCTGTAATGATTTCGGTAACAATACATCAATATCTAACAACCGTATGACGGGGATGGCTTGCATCAGGAAGGGGGTGAACTCTTTTGCCGTAAGCGAGAGGGCCTGTTTTCCCTTACTGTTGATATGATGGTCTAAACCCGGTATGAAAGCACACAGGCGGGTAACTGATTGTAACATCTCAAAACGGGTCGCGTCGTATTGTTTCAAACTGAACACTTCTTTGAGTAGGATTGGTTTCTCCAACGGTTTTTCATTTTCCTTGAGTTGGATATCCAATACAAATTGACTGTTATCTTTTTCTTCCACTAACAGTGCCGGTTTGTATTTGCTTTGGGTGAAATAGTAGCGTTGTAGCCATTTCTCGATCCCACCAGGAAGCGCCTGTTCGCCCGGTTTGCAGAACGGGTAGTCTTTTTGGCGGAAAAATAGGTCGATAAACAAATCGCCGCTTGTCGCTTCCGACAGATACGTAACCATTTCGGTAAGAAAAACGGAGAGCAGGTCGGCAGCCGCATACTCACATTCAGGGAATGCGCTTTGCCATTTTTCCACGATATGCCCCACTTCCTTACTCAACAGCGCCGGAATCCAGCGGATACCGATGCTTTCGTCTTTCTTATTCCCCTGCAAACGGATGACCTGGGGGATGACGGCACCGTTGGCCACCAGGTTATATGCGGTCAACAGCATATAGCGCAGGGCGGCAACTTCAACCTGGTAATCAACGGCATGCTCTACCGGGATGGATGAAAGCAGATGGATGGCTTCGCTTGTGTCGCTTTCTTTTCCATCAACGGTAAAAGTCGCTTTGTTTTGCGCGTTGATCCGGATTGTCAGGTGGCTGTGGTGAGTCAATGGCTGATTTGCTCCCGGGGGAAGTGGGAAATAGGTATCAATCTCCCGTTTGCCCGATAATACCCGCTGCATGTTGCGTATTCCTTTTTGCAGGGTAAGCGCGTATTTCTCACGAAAATTACCTCCGTATGGATAGAAGACCGGCGCGTCTTCCAGCAATAGGATCAACGATTCACTGATGGATGACAGAGCGGAAAGAGGAAGCGTTTTAAAAAGGTCGGTTGCGGAATCCGCAACTGTTTGCGTTGTTTGGGATGTCCTGACGGCTGACTTGCCGGAACGGAGAAGGTCTGCTAGCAAAGGTATCCGGCTTTCGCTTGCCTGGCCGATGAAGATGCCTGTATGCTTGAGTTCACTGACCAGATCCACGCTGTGCAATGAAAACACCAGGAATGGATTGTTGTCAATTTCTGCACTGATCTTGTAGATTACGGCTGCCAGATGCTTGCACGGAACCGCCCAATCGGGACAGGAACAGACCATGTTGAAATCTTTCCACTGACGCGGGAATACCTGCAAACCTTGTTGGGCAGCTATTTCCAATACCCCAGGATCGAGCTCGCGGTTCAGCAGTTTGGAAATGATAACCGGCTTTTCACTGAGTGCTTCTACCAGTCGTTTGATCGCTGTCGCGGAAAAGGACGGAACGGTGATTGTAATTGTGTACGGGCTCGGTCGTGAACCTTGTACTTTAGCCGTGATTTTATTCCCGTTGATATCTATGCTTTTTACCGATCCATTGTTGGCATACGATCTGCCGCGTGGCAATCGGTTGCTGTAGTCGATATTCGAAAGTGCTCGGAGCCATTGCTCCCCCCACCATGTTTTTCCAAAGGTTGATGCCATATTCTGATTTACTGTATCTGTTTGTTGATATGCAAATGTACCTGTTCTCGATGAGTTATCAAAAGTATCGATAAAAACAGACATGGAATCTGTGCAAACATTCACTGGAAAAAGCGCCAGAGTGGAAAGAAATCCTTATTTTTGTATTCTTTTTTTGCATGGGATAACTCACTGCTTGAGCGAATAATATACGTATGGATATAATGCAGGATTTTGTTTTATTGTTTCCCTGTTTTACCTGTTTTTTCTGGGGAATTACGTTGCTTTGTAATTGGAGTACGAGTAATCGGCCACAACGAATTTGGACAGGGGGTTTCTTTGTACTGGCTATAAGTACAGGCATCTGGGGAATTTATTTTGCCGGGGTGAAGGATTATGGGCTTTTTTATAAGTTGGAAGTGATTGAAGCCGTTTCGGTCTTGTTGTTGTTGCCGATGCTTTATGCCAGTTTTAAATCTCTTACCAACGAACGCCAATTCGGCTGGAAGTTATATGCCTGGTTCCTGCCTGCGTTGTTGATAGGGACAACTATGATCATCTTGTATAGCATGATGGGCGAACAGCAGGCTATTCAATACATACGTACTACCATCGAGCATAATGGGGCAGTACAGTTTACAAACCCTGTCTTCCAGCTACAGCATTTTATTGGTGTATATGTTTATGGTATCGTTGTATTTTTGCAGCTTATTATCATCTTGATCTATGCTACCGTGCGCCTGGTACATTACCGCCATCGGTTGAGAGGTTTTTTTTCCAACCTGGATGGCAAATCAATAGAGCATAGTAATGTGTTACTGATATGTGTTTATTTGATCTTGGTAATGTCGTTGTTGATGTATCGCGGTCGTTTCCATTATGATGGTGATTCTCCTATTATACGGATACACATGGTGGCATGGGCTGTTTTGATCTATGTGATGGGATATAACGTATCCAGGTTGAAATATGCGGCCGAATCGCTGGCATCTGAGCTGGAACAGGGTGACAGGGAAGCGATAGAGCAGGGTTTTGTAACGGAAGACAAAATAGATGCGGATATACGCCGAAAGGTATCTGATGAACTGATAGCACGT
This sequence comes from Tannerellaceae bacterium, assembly GCA_031555505.1. GTDB lineage: Bacteria > Bacteroidota > Bacteroidia > Bacteroidales > Tannerellaceae > JAJDIA01. The sequence continues at coordinate 17,907 of JAVBUH010000081.1, read as the reverse complement.
TTTGACCAGCTTATTGATGAAGACCGGATATACCTGCAAAGCAGCTTGCGCTTGGATGACGTGGCTCGTATAATGCGAACCAACCGTACCTATATCTCCCGTCTTATAAACGAAGAGCACAACAGCTCTTTTTCCGACTATATCAACGGCAAACGTATCGGATATGCACAACAATTGATGGATACGGACCCGGATCTGACACAGGAAAATATTGCCGAGCGTTCCGGATTTCTGCGTGCCACTTCTTTTAGCCGGATATTTAAACAACAGACCGGTATGACCTTCCGAGAATGGCAGCGTAGGGATCAGGGGAAATAAGGCAGCGGTGGGTATACTTACGCACACCCCGACCTGCTGGCGGAAGAACGCCGGATAGTTCATTCTAATGGACAAATGTGTTTTGTACTGCAGAATTTGGGTAAATTCGGTTAGTAAGCGTTATTTTTGCACGATGAGAAGGCTGACTGTCATCTATCTGTTCTTGTTTGTGTACCTCTTTTCCGGTTGTACCGGCAGTAAAAGAGACGACTATACAATCCGGGTATCTGTACTGCGGGGGCCGTCGGCCATTGCGTTTGCCGGATGGATGGAACGCCCGATGCAGTGGCAGGGTAAGCAATTGGTAGTTGATGTGTATGACTCGCCTGAACAAATCCAGGCAGCGATGATCAAAGGGGAGTCTGATATGGCTGCTTTGCCGATGGTCAATGCCGCTAATCTCTATACCAAAAACATACCCTATGTATTGGCCGGATGTCCGGTGTGGGGATCGTTGTTCATTGTCGGTCGGCAGCCGGTTACCCGTTTATCTGTGTTTGGTACGGGTACAACGCCGGATATTCTGACACGGTACTATCTGGAAGAAACAGGAAAAGAGTGGGCATTGGATTATTCGCTGTCGACGCCGGTAGAAGTAATGCAAGGTATGCTGATGGGTAAAGTGGGTGCAGCGGTGTTGAATGAGCCGTTTGCAAGTATGGTCATGCAACGGGACTCGACCGTACAAATGCTGGCTGACCTGAATCATCCGTCTGGGGATACCGGACACGGTTTTGCACAGACAGCGGTGATGATGCGTACTTCCTTGTCGGTTGAACGAGCTGTCATTGATAGTCTGCTGACGGCAACCTGCCGGTATGTAAACGAACAGCCGGAAGAAGTGATTCGTATCCTGGAAGCGCGCCGTTTGTTTGCGCCGGGAATGCTGACGCCTGCTGGTCTGCATCGCCTCCGTATACACTATGTGCCGGCGGTAGATGCTGCCGTTGAAATTCGTTCTTTTCTCGAGATTATTTATCATAACGAACCAAAAGCAATAGGTGGGCGTATGCCCGATGAAGGTTTTATCACAGGGAAACCATGAAAAAGGGACTGACTACTACGCTGTCTGTTTTATTCCTGCTTGCTCTTTGGCAGGGAATAGCGATGTATGTGCGACAACCTGAATTGATCCCTTCTGTGCCTGTGTTGCTGAAGACATTGGGTGGTATGATTCTTTCCAATGAATTTTACCTGTCAGTCAGTACTACGATCGGCCGGGGAATAGCGGGGATGTTCTTGTCTCTGGTTGCTGCGCTGATACTGGCTGTGCTGTTTGCCCGGGTAGCATGGTTGTATGAACTGTTCCGGCCTTTGCTGGCCGTGATGCGATCGGTACCCGTGATCTCGTTTATTTTGCTGGCTTTGATCTTCCTGCATACGGAGAGTATTCCGTTGCTGATCGCTTTTCTGACTATGTTTCCGCTGTTGACAGAGAATCTGACGAAAGGACTTGGCAACTTGCAGCCCGGACTGTCTCAAGTGGGACGACAGTTTCTTGTGGGACGCTGGAACCGCTGGACGCAAATTACTTATCCGCAGTTGAAGCCATTTCTGTACAGCGGATTGTCTTCGGCTGCCGGATTTGGGTGGCGAGCGGTGATCATGGGGGAGGTGTTGGCAGTATGCGCGCATGGGATCGGAAGCGAAATGAAACGGGCACAGAGTTTTATCGCTGTGCCTGAACTGATCAGTTGGACGGTAGTTGCCATTCTGCTTAGCTATCTGTCCGACAAAGGAATTGCCTGGTTGTCTGCACAATCATTCGCTATCCGCTATGCTGCGCATGATAGCATAAAGTTGCAGGCGGAAGAATGCTATGAACCGGATGGTGGGATCCAACTGGCGCATGCTGGTTACAGGTTCGGGATCACTGACTATTCGTATACTTTCCATGCCGGGTGGATTTATGGGATTTCAGCTCCGTCGGGAACTGGCAAGACTACTTTGTTGCAGTTGATCGCCGGTACATTGCGTCCTGTACAAGGGCATGTCTCGATGGATCGTTCGCGAGGTGTTTCTTTCGTTTTTCAGGAAGCCTCCCTACTGCCGGGATTGAATGTGGTAGATAATGTGGCTTTGCCGTTGTCTCGTATTTGCTCCCGGGAAAATGCCCGGATGTATGCATTGGATATGCTTCGGAAGGTAGAGATGGAAGCGTTGGCTGCCCGTTTCCCTGATGAGTTGAGTTACGGACAACAGCAGCGTGTCGCCATAGCCCGCGCGTTGGCCTTTCCGGCACCATTCCTGCTGATGGATGAGCCGTTCAAAGGGATTGATGAAGCGGTCGCTACTCAGATCATCCGGTATATCCGTGAACGTCAACGCGCCACCGGACAAACCGTCCTGTTTACTTCTCATCAGTCCGGAGAATTGGAGATGCTGGCCGATGAAGTGATCTATTTATATTAGTTGAAAACAATAAAGAAGCTGATTAACTTACATTATAAATGTTAATCTGTTATATTTGCATACACAAATCTTGATTACAATGGAAAAAATAGTAAGTACCCTTATCTCAGACATTATTCAAATATCTGTCAAACAGGTTGAAAGGACCATCGCTTTATTGGAAGAAGGTGCCACTATTCCTTTTATCAGCCGATACAGGAAAGAAGCTACCGGAGGGTTGGATGAAGTGCAAATTGGCCGGATCAGCAGCCAATTGGATAAACTGAAAGAACTGAAGAAACGGAAGGAAACCATCCTGTCTTCCATCGAAGCACAAGGCAAACTCACACCGGAACTGCGGAAACGGATCGAAGATTCGTGGGACAGTACCGAAGTGGAGGATATTTACCTTCCCTATAAGCCCAAACGGCAGACTCGTGCCGAAGCAGCCCGCAAAAAAGGATTGGAACCCCTGGCGAAAATACTGATACAACAACAAGTTGACGACCCGGAAGTCAAAGCTGTGGCTTTTGTCAAAGGTGACGTAAAAGATACGGAAGAAGCGTTGCAAGGTGCCCGTGATATCCTGGCTGAATGGGTGAATGAGAATGAAACTGCCCGAAACGCGGTGCGTAATTCTTTTTTACTCATGGCTGTGCTCACCTCCAAGGTGATTCGGGGCAAAGAAGAAGAAGGAGCGAAGTATCGTGATTATTTTGACTTTAGCGAGCCGCTTAAACGAACGTCATCCCATCGCCTGCTGGCTATCCGCCGGGGAGAGGCCGAAGGTTATCTGCGGGTGAGCATTTCACCGGATGTGGAGTATTGCGTCAATAAATTATTCAATCGCTTTCTGAAAAACGACGGTCCCTGCTCCGATCATGTCTGTATGGCAGTGGAAGATGCCTTCAAACGATTGCTTAAGCCTTCTATAGAAACTGAATTTGCCAATGCGAGTAAAGCAAAGGCCGACGAAGAGGCGATTCGTGTCTTTGCTGAGAATCTGCGTCAGTTATTGTTGGCCGCACCCCTTGGCCAGAAACGTGTATTGGGGATTGATCCGGGGTATCGTACCGGTTGTAAGCTGGTGTGCCTGGATGCGCAGGGTAATCTGTTGCATAATGAAACGGTCTATCCCAATCCTCCACAGCATGAAAAAAGCAAGGCGGCAGCCAAGGTGGCCCAGTTGGTCGAGTCGTATGCAATCGAAGCAATTGCTATCGGCAATGGTACGGCAAGCCGGGAAACGGAAGAGTTTATCACCGGTATTCGCTACGACCGGAAGGTACAGGTGTTTGTGGTGAGCGAAAGCGGAGCCTCTATCTATTCCGCATCCAAAGTGGCGCGGGATGAATTCCCGGAGTATGATGTGACAGTACGCGGAGCTGTGAGTATCGGCCGCCGGTTGATGGATCCGCTGGCCGAACTGGTCAAGATCGATGCCAAGAGTATCGGGGTAGGACAGTATCAGCATGATGTGGATCAGTCGGCCTTGAAAAAGAGCCTGGACCAGACGGTGGAAAGTTGCGTGAACCTGGTAGGGGTGAACGTGAATACGGCCAGCAAGCATTTATTGGCCTATATATCAGGCCTCAGTAGCACGCTGGCCCAGAATATTGTAGACTACCGTGCCGAACACGGGCCGTTTCAGACTCGCCGCGAACTCTTAAAGGTATCCCGGATGGGAGAGAAAACGTTTGAACAATGCGCCGGTTTCCTGCGTGTGCCCGGTAGTCTGAATCCGTTGGATAATTCGGCTGTACATCCGGAGAGTTACCCGATCGTGGAAAAAATGGCGGCCGACTTGCACTGCTCTGTTGGAGACCTGATCGCTGATAAAGAACGGAAGAAAAAGATTAAACCCGAAGAGTATGTGACGGCAAAGACCGGTCTGCCCACCCTGATGGATATCCTGCACGAATTAGATAAGCCCGGCCGCGACCCGCGTTCAGCCATCCAGGTCTTTTCTTTTGATCCGAATGTGAAGACAATAGAAGATGTACGCGAAGGAATGTTGTTGCCGGGTATTGTGACGAATATCACCAACTTCGGATGCTTTGTGGATATTGGTATCAAAGAAGACGGATTGGTACACATTTCCGAGTTGGCCGATCGTTTTGTGAATGATCCCACACAGATTGTATCGCTTCACCAGCATGTGAAAGTGCGTGTGATGCATGTCGACCTGATCCGCCACCGTGTGCAGTTGTCAATGAGGGGAGTGCAGGCATGAAACTTTTAGCGCCTTTATAGCTATTGGAAACAAATTTCTTCTTATTTTTACCTTCTTTATTTGTAGCATATTATGAAAAAGCAGTATGAACGTATTGGACGGAACGTGGTGTTCGGTTATATCCTGTTGGCTATAATCGCACTGGTGTCTATCAGTTATTTATACAATATTGTCGAGAAAATTGCCGCGGAAGAAGATGTGAATACGGTTCCCCGCCAGAAGATCTACTTAGTGACCAACACACAGGCATTGTTGTATGAGAGTGAAACAATGGGGCAGTTGATCGATATGCCCGAAGACGACTACACCTATTTTAATGAAACGCTGGATAAAGCCCAGGACAATATGGAAGCCTTTCGTGCATTGGTAACAGATACCCTGTTTCACCAGAAAATAGATACGATCCAGGTGCTGATCGAGCGGAAGCGCATGAACACAGAGCAGTTGCTTTCGATCTGGAAGATGGCTAATGCCGATTTGTATGAGAAGAGTATCCGGAAGGCGCTTGAAACAAAATCAGATGATGTAAAGGAGACGGCTGTGAAGGAACAGGTCAATGTCAAACAAGATACTGTAATTGTTCAACCGGGTAAGAAGAAAACGTTCTTCCGCCGTTTGGCCGAAGTTTTCGTTCCTGGAGAAGTGGGCGATTCCAGTATCCGGGTCTCAGCCAATCAACAGGTGGTAAAAGATACGTTGGTGAATACGTATAATCCGGATGAAGCCATTTCCAAGACATTGCGAAATATACAGAGTAGTGTGGCCGGCGAACGGGAACGGTTACGTATATTGCTGGTCGATCGTTCTTCCGCCCTTCGTTACGACAACAGCTCCATTACCGCACGGATCAACCAAATGCTTCGCTCCATGGAGGAAGAAGAACTGGATGCTTCTCTTCAACGCCTGCAGAAGCGACAGGATATTCTGGAGAAAACGTCTTATCTTATCAGTGTAATTGCACTGATCTCATTGGGTGTGGCCATTTTCTTCCTGTTTTTTATCGGGCGTGACTTGTCAAAAAGTAAGTATTACCGCAAGCAATTGGAGAAAGAGAAAAAATATACGGAGGATCTGCTGAACAGCCGTGAGAAACTGATCCTCACGATCGGGCACGATATACGGGCCCCGCTTTCGTCCATTATTGGCTATACGGAGTTGCTTCAGCGTTCGTTTCCTGATGAGAAACAGCGGATGTATTTGCGGAACATGAGTGGATCATCCAATCATATCCTGTCGTTGGTGAATGACCTGCTTGATTTTCAGCGGTTGGATTCCGGACAAATGGAGGTCCATGAGATTCCCTTTAAAGTGCCGGCTTTGTTTCATGAGATCTATCATAGTTTCGAGCCACAGGCTGTTTCCAAAGGGTTGAAGTTGGCATTTTCGATGGGTGATGTGTCTGATTGTGTATATATGGGAGATTCCATCCGTATCCGGCAAATCACAGGCAACCTGCTGTCTAATGCCCTGAAGTTTACGAATGAAGGAGCTGTGGAGTTGATGGTAGACTGCCAACAGACCGACCCGCTTACACAAACGGCTTTGCTGTCTGTTACTGTCAGTGATACCGGCTCCGGTATCCCGGTTGCGGAGCAGGAACGTATCTTTGCCGAATTTACCCGCCTGCCAGGTGCCGAGAAAACGGAAGGATTCGGATTGGGATTGTCTATTACCCATAAACTGACCACATTGCTTGGAGGTACTATTTCTCTGCAAAGCAGGGAAGGAGAGGGGAGCCGATTTACGGTAACACTTCCGTTGGCCGTGTCGGAGAATCAGGCGTTGCCTGATGCACCTGCCGGTGAAGTGCCGGATACGATTCCGTTTGCCGACCGGTCGGTTACCTGTCTCATTGTAGACGACGACCTGTTGCAGATAGTACTTATGGAAGAGATCCTCAAACAGAATCATATCCATGTTGTTTCCTGCACCAACCCACGACTGGTATTGGATATGCTGAAAAAAGCATCCTTCGACATGGTGATCACCGACATACAGATGCCGGGTATGGATGGGTATGACCTGATCCGTCAGATCCGTTCGTCCGACCTGCCTGATGCAGCCACCCGGCCGGTTGTGGCCCTTTCGGCTACCGTTGGCAGTGATCATACACGCTATCAGGAGGCCGGTTTTACCGATTCACTCAGCAAGCCGTTCACTTCGGAAGAATTGATCAGCCTGTTAAAAAAGATACTACCGGATATGCCTGATGCGGGCAAGCATCCTGATTTTTCTTCACTGACCTTTTTTGCAGGAGAAGATAAAGACGCTTCAGCCAATATTCTGCGAACATTCACATCCGAGACCCGCAGACACCTGGAGTTATTAGAACAGGCGTTGGCTACGTCGGATCGTGAATTATCCGAACGCATATCACATAAGTTGGTGCCTCTTTTCACGATGTTGGGCTCGCATATCCTGGTGCAGCAACTGCGTATCCTGGAAAGGGACGATGTGGAATTATCAGATTCCGGCTGGAAACATCTGCTTACCGATGTCATCCGGCAAGTCCGTACGGTGGTGAATGATGCCGAAGTGGGGAATGCCTGATTGGGGAATATTTCCCCAGGCGGGGAATATTTCCACGGAAAATAGAGAAGCGCCGCCGGTTAACGCAGGTGTGCCAAAGTTTAAATCAATTGATTAGCTGCATGTTATAAGAATAGAGCGAAAGCGGAGAATGTTGTGGCACGGTATTTTCTATATACTATATGCAATACGTTCCAAACATTAACCCTGCCTGAAGAAGCGAAAGAAGCTTCTGTATATACGTGCAGTAAACAAAAAGAAAAATCTATCCTTGGCAAAAAGAACATCGCGATTGATGTTCTTTTTGTGTTTTTATTGCTTACTTTGCAATCTTGCTTATATACTGAAAATAAAGAACTAACAAAGAGGCAATATGTCCCTTATCCTGATTGTTGAAGATGATATAACTTTCTCGCTCATGCTCTCAACCTGGCTGGGAAAGAAAGGATTCAAGGTAAACACGGCTTCGGCAGTGAAAGAGGCACAGGAGGCTATCCGTTCCAATGCTTACCAACTGATTCTATCCGACCTGCGTTTGCCGGATGGAGATGGTATCGGTTTGTTGAAATGGACCAATGAACAATCTTTTTCGATTCCTTTTATTATGATGACCAGTTATGCCGATATCCAAACAGCAGTACAGGCCATCAAATTAGGTGCATCCGATTATATCGCCAAGCCATTGAATCCGGAAGAACTTCTGGTCAAGATACAGGAGATTATCCGTACACCGGAAGCAAAGCCCGTTAAATCGGCGAAAACACCGGTTGTCAAATTTGCCGGAGCAGGTGATTATGTAGTAGGTGTCAGCAAAGGTGCCCTACAGGTGTACGAACATGCCCGCTTGGTAGCTCCCACCGATATGTCGGTACTGATCACCGGATCGAGTGGTACCGGTAAAGAATATGTAGCCCGCTACCTGCACGAACATAGTTATCGCCAAACGTCGCCCTTTATTCCCGTGGATTGCGGCGCTATCCCGAAAGACCTGGCTGCATCCGAATTCTTTGGGCATATCAAAGGTTCGTTTACAGGTGCGATCGATAATAAAACCGGTGCTTTTGTGGCTGCGCAGGGAGGGACAATTTTTCTGGACGAGATCGGTAATCTTTCTTACGAAGTGCAGGTGCAGTTGTTGCGCGCCTTGCAGGAACGCAAGGTAAAGCCTGTAGGCAGCAACCAGGAAATACCGATCGATGTACGTCTGATCTCGGCTACGAATGAAAACCTGCGTGAGGCTATTGGGAAAGGGGAGTTCCGCGAAGACCTCTATCACCGCATCAATGAGTTCACGGTTCGTATCCCTGATATGCACGAACGGAAAGAAGACATCATGCTTTTCGCCGCACATTTCCTGGAGCAGGCCAACAAGGATCTCCGCAAGCAGGTAACCGGCTTTGATGCCGAAACGATCAGCCTTTTCGAGTCGTATGCCTGGCCGGGTAATCTGCGCCAGATGAAAAATGTGATCAAGTATGCAACCTTATTGGCATCAGGGGCGTCTATTACTACAAAGGAATTACCGGAAGAACTGACACAGTATACGCCTGCTTCCACAGGCCTTATTTCCCTCAGGGACGAAGACTATGAGCGGGAGATGATTAGAAAAGCCTTGCGTGAGGCTGACAATAACAAGACAAAGGCGGCTCAACTGCTTGGTATTGACCGTAAGACCTTATATAATAAGATGAGGTTATATCAGTTGGATTGAAAAGATGATGCATAACGCTTTGCGATGGTTCGGGTTGTTTCGTTCGCAAAAACAACTGTATGTACTGTTCATACTATTGTTCCTTGTCCCCAACTTCGTATTATTTGTAACGGAACCGCAGCCGGTATTGACTGCGTTGGCCTCTTTTTTGTTACCGCTGGCCGGATGGATGGCGTTATTGCTGGTTTTTCGTAAACCGGGCATCATGGCTTGGATACTGTTACCCAAGATCATCCTGGATGGTGGGCAATTGGTGCTGCTCTGCTTATTCGGCGAGTCGGTCATAGCGGTGGATATGTTTCTCAATCTTACCAGTTCCAATTCATCCGAAGCAGGCGAGTTGCTTAGTAATATCCTGCTTATCATTGTCGGTGTATGCTGTTTATATACATTGCCTACCTTGTACGTGGCAACGCGCTCTGTTCGTATCAAGGATATCCTTCCGGATACATTCAGACGGAAAGGGCTGGGATACAGCGCAGTCGTGTTGGTGCTGGGGATTCTGTGCGCACTGCTTTCTCCCTTGCAGGATTATGGATTTTCATTGAAGAGTGATGTGTATCCGGCCAATGCTGCCTATAACCTGTATTTTGCACTCCATAAAGCCGAACGCAACAAGCAGTATGCACATACTTCGGCTGCTTTTACGTTTAATGCAGTAAAACCTGAAAAAGCAAAAGGAAAGCGTGAGGTCTATGTCCTTGTTGTTGGAGAAACCTCCCGTGCCATGGAATGGAGTTTATATGGCTACGGACGGAAAACCACGCCACGGATGGATCACCAGGAAGGCCTTGTGTTTTTCAGGGATGCTGTTACCCAGTCGAACAACACGCATAAAAGCGTGCCCATTATCCTGTCGGCGGCCAGTGCAGAAGACTACGACCGTATCTATAGCGAGAAGAGTATCCTAACCGCATTCAAAGAAGCGGGTTTCCGCACGGTTGCTATCGTCAACCAGAAACTGAATACATCCATGATTGGCGCTTTCTATCACGAAGCAGATCGATTGATTGATCTCAATACAGACAAATCGATGTCTTTCCATCATGATGGCGATATCTTGCCGACTTTACAGGAAGAGTTGGATAGAACAGACCAGAACCTCTTCGTCGTAATCCATACCTATGGATCACACTTTAATTACTATGAGCGTTATCCGAAGGAGTTTGCCCTTTTCACGCCTGATAAGCCGGAAGGTATCCGTCAGTCGGCAAAGGCCGAATTGCGTAATGCGTATGATAACTCTATCTACTATACCGATTATGTGCTGAGTAACATCATCGGTGCGTTGAAGCGTACCGGTTCCTGTGCTTCTATGCTTTACCTGAGCGATCATGGCGAAGATATTTTTGACGACGCACGCGCACGCTATTTGCATGCCTCACCGATACCTACCTACTATCAGTTGCATATTCCGTATGTGATCTGGTTCTCGGATACGTATCAGCAATGCTATGAGGAAAAATACCGGAATGTCTGCCTGAGGCAAACATCCCCTGTCAGCACCAACTCTGTGTTCCATACCATGCTGGACATGGCTGGTATCCAAACCCCGATACTGAATACCTCACTGGCATTGACCAACCCGGCCTTTGTCATTCGCGACCGGATGTATCTGGACGACCACGATGATCCGATCCCCTTCTGGCACATGGGACTAAAACAGGCCGATTTTGCCATGTTGGATCAATGGCATATCGCTTACACCAACTGATTGCTTTCAACTCCCACAATGCTTGAACGCAGGATTGCTTCACATGCTGCAGAACTTCAGACTTGCTTCACATCCCGACAAACTTGAATGTGGGCTTGCTTCAAGTTCCGGCGAAAGTGAAGCATCCTAACCCATGAAATGAACCTATCAGGGTGATACCATAGCTTGTGTGAATGCCCGGTCACGGGCATCCTGTACGTTGCCGGGGGTACAGGCGAAGCCAAGCCCCCGGACAGATGATTTGTATATGTTTTGTGTGCCGCGTCAGCGGTACCGTGTGTATAGACCGGCACCACTGACGTGGCGCAGGATTATCATGTACCATCCATTGTCCAGGGGCTTGGCTTCGCCTGCACCCCTGGCTACCTACATGATGCCCCTGACGGGGCATTCGCATGCACCCCTGGCTATGAACAGGATACCGCTGACGCGGTATTGTCGCTATGGACACGGCGATATATTCACATCCTGACGAGTGTGAACATTCATATTCCGCAAAATGTGAATATTCAATAGGTACCATAGCGTGTGTGAATGCCCGGTTACGGGCATCGTGTATGTAGCCAGGGGTGCAGGCGAAGCCAAGCCCCTGGTTAGTCGATTGGTCTGTTTTTTTGTGCCGCGTCAGCGGTACCGGTCAATTGCACATGGCACCGCTGACGCGGCGCAACATAAAAAGACATTTATGGTCCAGGGGCTTGGCTTCGCCTGCACCCCTGGCTACATACATGATACCCCTGACGGGGCGCGCCTGCACCCCTGGCTACATACATGATGCCCCTGATGGGGCAATTGCAGGCACTACAAAAGATGTGTATTGGTTTGTCAAAGGGAGTTAAGGAAGTCGGTCAATTCCTCTTTTCCGGTGATTGTTGTATATTGTCCTTCTTTGTACTGTTGTAAAGAGCGTTCTATCTTAGCATCGAACGCTTCTTTACTCAGCAGGGAATCGTCATCTTTTTTCATAGAGATGATTTTATAAGATTTGTTCTTACCCCTTTGAATCAACAATTCCATACCTTCGTCAAGTTTGTCGAGGTACGATTTTTGATGATCCCTGAATTCTCGTGCGCTGATTACTATCATAGTACGTTGTTTTAGTGATGTGAATCGTTTGGGTACAAACGATACGAAGAATTTTCAGTTTTTCCAATAAACGAGTGTTGTTTATATCAGTATCCCGTTTTTCGTGATATCCCGGTAGAGGGGATTATTCATATCTTCTGTGAGCAACACCGGTTCGATCAGGGTACTGATTTTTCGTCTGATTTTCCATAGGAGGGGAGTGTCGTCAAAATAGTTGTCGCTCACCCGCTCTACTATTACGGCTATATCAATATCGCTGTCTTCCGTATAGGTGTCTTTGCTGTACGAACCGTAGAGATAGAGGGCTTTGAGCGGGAACTGTCCGGCGATGACCTCTTTGTATTCCCTGGCTAACAGGATAGCTCCTTCTTTATCCATACTTGTAAATCTTACGTCTACCCTGAAACCATTGTTGATTCAACAAACACTAATTCGTTTGCGGCAGTTTGACTATGGAACGATATTTGATTGAAGTACTCATTTACTTTCAGCCTTGCAACGGTTTCTTCTGCTGTCAGTACCAAAGATTCATATAACGTTATAGTTACATAGATTTTATCATTAGCCACAGCCCCGAAAACAATTTCGTATTCATGAGGAATGCTCTTTCTGCAGTTTACGACAAATGTTAGCCATTCTTCATTGGGGCTGTCAAACAGTTTTATTGCATATTTTTTGTTCTCAATCAATTTATCGTCAACCTCATACGTGTTTACGATAGCTTTTGCTTCATTTTTGGCTGCCTTTGCTTTGTTCAAAGCCCATCGTTTAGCCTGTTCGAAATTTGTTGTAGTATAAAAACCTTTGCCGAAATCTGTACTTGGACGACCTTTCTCAATTTCCGGATTTTGTACTTGGTGAAGCGAACCGTGATATACTTTCATGGTTGTACTTTCCTTCTGTTTATGTATTCGTCTATATCTCTCATAATGTAATCTTTACCTTGTGTGTGTAAGGTCTCAAAAACTTCTTCTAAATAATCAGGCACTCCATATTGGCTAAATAAGAAAAAGGCTTCCTGGGTACTGATATGCTTATGCTCTTTGTAATTTTCCAAACAAAAAGATAAGAAGAGTAGTACAGGGGTAGAATTATTCTGTTTTTGTTTTTTGAGCCGTTTTTCCTTTTTCAGATACTCGTACAGGTTTAAGGCGCTTAATTGCCACAGATAGGATGATTCTTCAGAGAGTTGTTTGTACAGATCGGATGAATACAGATACTGCATAGCATCTTCAACGTCTAACCTTCTTTTTTCTATGATGACTTCAAGCAGTTGCTGTATTTTGAATGGCAACATCAATTTTTCTACGCTGTGTTCCATATTCGACGCATTTACTTATAGTAGCAAATATACGACTTTTTTCATTACTTAGTAAAACCATGCGGTAACCTCATCTTTTCCAGATGAAAAAACTCAAAGGCTTATAAGGTGTGGATCAATGAAGAAGGAAAAAGTAATCCCATCCATGATGAGGATACTCAAAAATATTACTCAACTCAAATAAAGGCTTCTATATATGCTAAAAGATTTGCATATATAATTTGTTTTTGCGTAATTTGCGCAACGCGGTTTACGCAAAAAAAGAGTAAGATATGAAACCCATTAATCCTTTCTTGATAACCGGATATTACTGCCCGGAATACTTCTGTGACCGTCAGCAGGAAACAACCATCCTCATGGATGCTTTACAGAACGGTCGGAATCTAACGCTGATTTCCTCTCGACGCATGGGGAAAACGGGTCTTATCAAGCATGTTTTTTATCATTTGAAGCGGCAAAAATCTGATTTTGTTACCCTGTATATGGACATCTTCTCTACCCAAAATTTCAACGATTTTGTCCGTTTGTTGGCCGGAACGGTATTGGGTAGCCTTGACTCCACTCCGCAGAAAGCTATTCATGGCATTGGGAAATTCATAAAGAGCTTTCGCCCTACTATTACGTTCGACGAACTTACTGGGGTTCCACAGATCGGCATCGACATCGCACCCGATCAGGAAGAGGCGTCGTTGAAGGAAATATTCGCGTACCTCGAAGCGTCCGGCAAGCGATGTGTCATCGCCATCGATGAGTTCCAGCAAATTTCAGAATACCCCGAGAAAGGGGTGGAAGCCTTGCTTCGTTCGTACATCCAATTCCTGCCGGGCGTACATTTCATCTTTGCTGGGAGCAAGCAACACGTCATGCAAGAGATGTTCCTCTCTGCTAAACGCCCGTTTTATCAGAGTACGCAACTGCTTACCATCGACCGGATAGACCGGGATGAATATTTTCGTTTCGCTTCCGCTTTCTTCGATGGGAATAACCGGGCGTTGGATTCTAAAGTATTTTCGTATATCTACGATGAATTCGAGGGGCATACGTGGTATATACAGGCTATTCTGAACCGCTTGTATGGCTACCATACCCGTCCGGATAAGGAGAAAGTTCTTGCTGCCATCACTCAGGTGATAGACGAACTGGAACCTTCGTATGAGATGTTGTTGGCTGCCTATTCATCGGCCAATGTCCGCTTGCTCAAAGCCATTGCCAGGGAGAAGTGCGTGAAGAGTATCAATGCCGGGGATTTTATCGCCCGACATAAGCTGAGGGCGACGAGTAGCGTCAACACTGCCTTGCAGAAGTTGATGGATAAGGAATTGGTGTACAAAACGTCTGCCGGATATATGGTATATGACCGCTTCATGGCTATATGGCTTAGGCAGCAGGCGTATTGATGATTTGCGCGAAGTATTAACTCTGTTCCGGGAATAGGCTTGTAAGATATGTAAGCAAAAAGAGGGCGTGTACTTCTGAAACACCCTCTAATCGCCACATTGCTGCGACACACAGATCTGTTGTATCAATCTGCCTGCCTTCAGGGTAATCCGGGCTGAACGTGATGCGCCTGTATTTTCATCAAGGGATATATATAGATAGGTAATAACATCTCCGGCACCACTCATTGCGCTGAGTGTAAGCCAGTCTACGGGATCATTCCCCGCTTCATCCTTGATGTCGGCCACTTCCCATCCTTGGGGATAGTTGGTGAAAATGGATAGGCGGCCGGTGGGTGTGGGCGTTTGTAGCGCCGTCGCAGGCAAGGTGTAAGACGTTTGCGATACGCCGAGCATGTATTGCCCATTGAAATCAATCTCTTTGATGACACTCATATCATACGAAAGGATACGGATCATGAGGTTGGACGGGACGGTGTAGGAATCCAGCGCTTCTTCAAACGTATCGTATCCACGGCCGGCGGCGGAGAGGATGTTGACCTCGTAGTTGTAATTCCGCAGCAGGGGCATGTACCGGACAGGCTGACCCTCCGTCTCACGGGTGTACGTGAAATCCACCCGGTAAAAGTTTTTCTCGCCATGATACATTCCCTCGACAACGAGGCATGAGGCATCCCGTCGAGCCGGTTCACCGGCATTGTCGGCAGCGGCGGATTCGAATGTATAGATCTCACCCTCCAGGCGCTGGTTGAAGGGTGTATAGATCGCCGGCGTGGACTGCTTGCCGGGGTTGGCAGGCAGGTTGGGGGAGGAGGGGGGCGTAGCCGGGATTTGTCCGTCTGAGGCACGCCAGCCGGGAGCGATACGTCCTACGGTGTTGTAGTTGCAGAGGTATATTTTTTCCAGGGAGAACAGGTCTGCCTGGTTGACCACGTCTATCCGTGCAACCATGCGCCTGAGCTGTATTCCTTCGATCTTTTGGCCGGGCTTGATCGTTACGATGCCGGTCTCGCCATACATGGGGATCGCCTGGAATGTCCCACCCGATGTGCCGGCAGCCCATGGCCCGGAGGTGTATGTCAACCGTTCAAGCACTGTTTTTTTCGGCGTTCCGGCGGTGATTCCTGCAAGGGCGGCTGCCACCTGTGAGGCGACATTGGTCAGGATGACTATCCGATTTGCGGTTGCACGGGTGAGTGTTGCCTTTACTTCCACTTTATAGGTTTGCCCTGTGACGGAATTGCGTAGGATAGTGCCGGTCACATGCTCGCTGAAAAGCTCAACCACCTGGTCCGGATCCGCATCATTGACTTCGAACGTAAATATATCCACTTCATTCACATAGCTCTCCTTCTCCCCATCCATCGAACGGGTGACCGGGGGTTGCAGTTCGGGGATTTCCACACTGATGGTCACATCCCGGGATGTTCCCGCCGGAGGTGTTATATCGTCGTCGTTTATTACACAGCTCTGCATCCATAAAGCACAAAGGAGGATGTACATGGCGCAGCGGTTTTTTCTTGTCTCCATCTTGTTCATCGTTTGTTCGTTATTGAGGATATTCGGCCACACACCGGATCGCGTATGCATCACGGTGGCCAGAGAAACTGGTCAGGTTGTAATTCACGGCAGTCGATGTAAAGCTCAACCGGGGTCCGGAGTCGCTGCTGTCGGAGTTGGCGCTCCAATAATAGCCGTTCCCGGGCTGTACCAAACCGCCTTCAAGGTTGCGCGCTCCTGTTTTAGGATAGAACCCACCTACGGATGTGGCGGTACGTCCGTTGCCATTCCAGGGGAAAGTGGCTGTTGTGAGGGATGCCCAGGAGGTATATACCGGTACCTTATACCCCGCCGGGCATGGGTCGTAGATCTCTTTGACCGGCGTAACGCTTCCTCCCCAGGAATTACCTCTCGCATTGTATCCGGCCCTGAAAAATGCCAGGGGATTTCTTACCGAATTGGTAATCTCGATAGCAGGATCGTAATACGGACCGTCTATGGGCACAATGGCCGGTTGCTTGAAGGTGCCGTCCTGGTTGTACCATGTGTCGGCCACTCCCGGGAAAGGGTCTTTGCGTCCCCATTGGTAGAGCAATCCGCTCGTTTTCATGTCGCCGGGGAGGTTGCTCAACGCACCCAGGTTGCGGTCGATCCAGTTGCCCGAAGGCTCGTAATTCGTCACCCAGATGTGCCAGCTCCAGCGTATAATGCCGTCGGTAGTCACTGCTACCACCGCGTTGCCTTCGCTGTTTCCGGGACGGACGAGCAAATAGCCGGATTCACCGTCGCCCGCAGGTATCACCGACCTTACCGCACCTTGCGGTGAGAGGCCGGACGGCGAATCAGTCCAGATGAAACTGGCGTCAAGCTGATCCCGGAAACCTATTTGCCGGCCAAGCGTTTTCGTGCCGGTGACCGACGGTTCATTGGCCCGACTGACCGGGATCAGGATCGGGTACGTTCCGGGCTGTTTCATGTAGCAGTTCGATGTCCCTTCGATGATGCCTGAAGCCAACCATATTTTTACATCGATGTCGGGACAGACACCGGCGGCATCCGTAAAGGTCAGCACTGCTGTATCGACCGTTTTCTTTGGATTACCCGCCAGCATATCCTCCCAATCGTCGAATGTATGGAAATAAACAGGCTCGTATTGGGTATGACCTCCGTTGGTGGTCAATAACCGGGTAAGCCCTCCCTGGAGATTGGTTCCTGCTTTGACTTCCACCGTCCAGTCAAAATTCGAACTGGCCGTTACCGCATTTTTATGCCCATCCATGATGTAGACTGAATCCCACCCGTATGTGAGCCACGGATCCTTGCTTTGGTTTACTTTGACAACATAATTCAGGTTGCCTGACGTAACGGTAAATTGGGCGGTGCGGTCGATGCCGGTGGTGTTTTCCGTACCGGTTATCTGTATGTCCCGCGCTGCCAAACCGTCCGTTCCCGTATTATCGGCTACCGTGAGCCATCCGCTTCCACCGGAAGTGTAAACAACCGGGGCGATGTAGATGCCTGCAGGCAGACCTGTGTCTTCCCCGGTGTAATCCGTCGCCAGTGTCATCCCGGCTGAAAACCCTTCCTTCCCTGCGTTTATCATATCCCTGCTGAGGGTGAGCTTGTATTGGCGGTCAAAAACAGTTGTTTGCGGTGCCTCGTTCCAGGGTACTACATCGGCGATCATCCGGAGGCTGCCTTTGAAAG
>JAVBUH010000094.1:0-22020 GCA_031555505.1 Tannerellaceae bacterium | reverse complement strand
CTCGTTATTAGTTATTTAGTTATTACTATTCTGCCATCGATTCATCATACTTTCCACTTCTTCAGTCAAAAGCGCAGCAAAGGTAGTAATATTCATCGAACCTTTATCACCTTCACCCTGTTTTCTTACAGAAACTTCATTATTTTCAGCATCTTTCTCTCCAACGATCAACATATAGGGGATGCGTTTGAGTTCATTATCGCGGATTTTACGTCCCAATTTTTCGTTACGGTCGTCCACCAACACACGAATATCGCTTTCTTCAAGCGTGCGCGACACTTCCCAGGCGTAGTCGTTGTACTTCTCGCTTACCGGCAGTACCACTACCTGGTCCGGCGTGAGCCAAAGCGGGAATTTACCGCCGGTATGCTCGATTAGCACAGCCACAAAACGTTCCATCGACCCGAAGGGGGCGCGGTGGATCATTACCGGGCGATGCTTCTTGTTGTCTTCGCCCGTATATTCAAGTTCGAAACGTTCGGGCAGGTTGTAGTCTACCTGGATCGTTCCCAACTGCCAGCGGCGTCCCAGGGCATCTCTCACCATGAAGTCGAGCTTCGGTCCGTAGAAAGCGGCTTCGCCCAGTTCCACACGGGCAGGCAGGCCTTTTTCCCGGCAGGCTTCCACAATGGCGCTTTCGGCACGGTCCCAGTTTTCGTCGGATCCGATGTATTTTTCTTTGTTGTTGGGGTCGCGGAGGGATATCTGTGCTTCAAAGTTCTCAAAGTCAAGGGCTTTGAAAATGATGAAGATGATGTCCATTACCTTGAGGAATTCTTCTTTCAACTGGTCGGGACGGCAGAAGAGGTGGGCATCATCCTGCGTAAAACCGCGCACACGCGTCAGTCCGTGCAGTTCGCCACTCTGCTCATATCGGTATACGGTACCGAATTCAGCAAAACGTACCGGCAGTTCCTTGTACGAACGCGGGGTAAGTTTGAACATTTCGCAGTGGTGCGGGCAGTTCATCGGCTTGAGCAGGAATTCTTCGCCTTCCTGCGGGGTATGGATCGGTTGGAACGAGTCTTTGCCATACTTTTCGTAGTGGCCCGATGTCATATAAAGTTGTTTGGCACCGATATGCGGGGTCATTACCTGCTGGTAGCCATATTTTTTCTGGATGCGTTTCAGAAAATCTTCCAATTTGAGGCGAAGCTGCGTACCACGTGGCAACCACAACGGAAGCCCGGCGCCAACGGCCTGCGAGAAGGCGAAGAGTTCGAGTTCCTTACCTACCTTGCGGTGATCGCGCTTTTTGGCTTCTTCGAGCAGCTCGAGGTATTCGTCAAGCATCTTCTTCTTCGGGAAGGTGATCCCATAGAGGCGGACAAGCTGTTTACGCTTTTCGTCACCACGCCAGTAAGCACCGGCCACACTGAGTATCTTTGCAGCCTTGATGTATGACGTATTGGGAAGGTGTGGTCCGCGGCAGAGGTCGGTGAACGCCCCCTGTGTATAGGTAGTGATCGTACCGTCGGCCAGTTCGCCGATCAGTTCGGTCTTGTATATTTCGCCCCGGTCGCCAAACAGTTTCATGGCGTCGGCCTTGGCAATTTCTGCCCGTTTGATCTCTTCTTTCCGGGCGATGAGTTCCAACATCTTCTCTTCGATCTGCTGGAAATCGCTTTCCTTGATCGTAGCGCCTTCACCCGGATCCACGTCGTAGTAAAATCCGTTCTCGATAGCCGGCCCGATACCGAATTTTACGTTCGGATATAGTTCCTGCAGGGCTTCAGCCATCAGGTGGGCGCTGGAATGCCAGTAAGCATGCTTGCCTTCTTCGTCGTCCCATTTCAGCAGTTTGAGCCCGCAATCAGCCATCAACGGCCGGGAAAGATCCCATGTCTCACCATTGACGCTGGCAGCCAATACATCCTGTGCCAGGCGGGGGCTGATGCTTTCGGCCACCTGCAGTGCCGTCACGCCCTTCGCATATTCTCTTACCGAACCATCCGGAAAAGTAATCTTTATCATATCTTTTAGCTAATTAATCGTAATAAGGTGCAAATGTAATGCTTTTAGCGCTATCTTCGTGCTTATTCTAAATAAACATACATATTCTCATGAAAAACCTGATCAATACCTCTATCTCCAGAAGAAGATTTCTCGGAGCATCAGCCGTAGCAGTGGCAGTCACCACATTACCGGCCGGCCTGACCTCATGTACACCCCCTGCCGTACCGGCAGCGTCCGTCGGATCTAAATTCGGCGGCGTACAAATTGGTGCTATCACTTACAGCTGGCGTAACATGCCGGGCGGCATCGACAACATCCTCGCCTATTGCAAAACATCAGGCATCAGCTCCATCGAATTGATGTGTGGCGACCTGGAAGAGTACCTGGGTATGCCCAAGAACCCGTTGGCCGCCGTCTTCAACGACGAGAACCGCGACCCGGCAAAGTATACACCGGAAAACCCCAACCAGGAATACCGTTACATTGGAATCGGAAGCGGTTACATACGGGTACCCTACCCCTTCACGGCCGAGCAACAGGCGGCTGTGGATCAATACAACGCCGACGTCAAAGCCTGGCGCCTCAGCCTGCCCATGTCGAAGGTGGAAGAAGCCCGTAAATACATGAGTGAGCATGGTGTTGAAGCGCATATCGTCAAATTTGCCCCCTCTACCTGGTCGGACGAAGAGATAGACTATGCTTTCAAAGTGGCCAAAGCCATGGGTGCCAAAGCGGTAACCGACGAGATCAGCCTCCAGGCTGCCCAAAAACTGGGTTCTTTGGCACAAAAGCAAGGTATGTATATTGCCCTGCACAATCACATGCAATATGCCGAACCGGGATTTGACGTAGATGCCATTCTGGCCGTTAATCCCAGCGTGATGCTTAACTTTGACTGTGGTCATTACTTCGGGTCGACCGGTAAGAACCCGTGCGACTTCATCCGGAAATACCACGACCGTATTTACAGTATCCACATCAAAGACAAGACGAGCCCCGCTACAGATCCCGCAAATGCCAACCAGGTATTCGGGCAAGGTGAAACCCCGATCGCAGAGATCCTACACCTCATCCAACAGGAGAAGTACCCGATCTATGTCGATATCGAACTGGAATATACCATTAAATCCTGGTCTAACGAGGTAAAAGAAACAACCACTTGCTTGGACTACCTCCGCCAGATTTTGATTTAACAGCCCTACCCGCCTTAATTGCTCGTCATTCGTTTGATGATGTTGTAGGCATCGATAAGACCGAGTTCGCCGGCTTTACTGAGGTCGGCGATACCCCGGTTTACTTCACCCTGCGAGAGGCGGGCAAGTCCACGGTTGAAGTAAGCTTCGGCGAAATCCGGATCACGGGTAATAGCATCCGTGTAGTCTTGAATAGCTGCCCGGTAATCGCGTTGCACACAGCGGAGATTGCCACGGTTGAAGTATGCATAGACAAAGTCCGGATTGAGGCGGATCACCATATCATAGTCGCGGATGATCATTTCGTGCTCCATGGCCCGCTTGGAATCATTCACCTGCGTCGGTACCTTTTCGGTAGATTTAACTTGTGACGATGTATTTTTGCCTGCATTCAGGTTCAACGACAGGTTGGACAGTTCGTCTGTTGTTCCCGGTTGTGCTTGTGAAAGCGTATATTCCAATTGCTTGTAACGAACAACCGCACGATTGAAGTAGGCCATCACAAACGACTGGTCGATCGCAGTCACCCTGTCGTAGTCGGCAATAGCTTCCACAAAGTCCTGTACCAACATTTGGTCGATCGCCCGTCCGAAGTATGCATTTGCATCGTTCGGATGCTGCGCAATACGTGTTGAATAGTTGTCGATCGATGCAAAGTGTGCAGCCACCTGGGCTTCATTCAGGGCGGCTTCCTGATTGGTGATCAACAGCTTGCGGTTCAACAGCATCCGGTTATTGTAAGCTTCCAGCATATTGTCGTAGTAGGTGAGTTTCTTCACCTGATCAGGCTTTTCGTAATAAGTCAGGATAAATTGCGGCTCGAGGTCCACCTGTACATTGCGATCCTGCACACGCCCGCGTACTTCGCTCTGGTATTTGTTGCGACGTTCTTCTTCCTTATCATACACCACAAGGCGGTTGAACTTATTGATATTCGTATCCGATTGCTCGCGGGTATTCTCGTCTTTACTTTCTTCATCCGCAGCGGCACCGGTGGCCGTTGTCGTACCGGCCGTAAGTGCCCGGTTTTGACGGTCTTTTCGCAATTGTTCCTCCTTCTCGAAAGCGGTCCACTGATCGCGTTCGGCACCGGCATTGTCGCGTACCTTGCGTTTAGCCTCAGCTCGGCTGTAATAACCCGGCAGGAAGTTGGGATACTGGTTCAACACGGTAGTGAGGTCGGCAATTGAACCCAGGTAATCGGCTGTTTCAAGGCGGAGCAGCGCCCGGTTGTAGTACGCCATATAGTTATCAGGCTCCTGTTCGATCACCATATTGAAATCCTCGATGGCACGGTTATTGTCGCCCACCTGGAAACGAAGCAGTCCGCGGTTGAAACGGGCGATCAGGTTGCGGCTGTCCATGGCGATCACCTGATCGTAGTCGGCCATTGCCCCGCGGAGGTCGTTCATCTGATAGCGCACCAGCCCACGGTTGATATAGTAGCCGCTTTCACGTGTATCCATGCGGATGGCTTCATTAAGGTCTTCCAACGCCCCTTTCAGGTTATTCACCTGGTAGCGCAGGATAGCCCGGTTACCGTAAGCCGGGGCATAATAAGGATCAAGCTCCACGGCTCTGTCATAATCGGCCAGTGCCTTCACCGTATCTCCTTTTTCGGTATACATAGCTCCCCGGGTGAGATAGTTCACGGAATTGCGCGGGTATTCTTTGATCAGGTGGTCGAATGCTTTCTCAGCGCCATCGAAATCTTTCTGCTGGATAAAAGCGACAGCACGGTTCACCATCATCTGGCGATCATCGGGCTTAAACTCAAGCCCTTTATTGTAATCGGCAATTGCCCCGGCATAATTGTCCTGGCTCTGCCGGGCGATACCCCGTGCATAGTAGGCCTGTACCAGAAATTGATTGCGCTCAAGGCACAAAGTACAATCTTCTTCCGCCCCTTTGTAATCGTCCAGATTGATCTTCGCCACCGCCCGGTAGAAATAAGGCTCGGCCAACCACGGTTTGGAACGGATCACCTGGTTAAAATATTGAATGGAAAGGACATAATCCTCAAAATAGAGCGCATTCCTGCCGATAGCCAACACCCGGTCTGTATTGACCTGTGCGAACAAAGACAAGGAACAACAAAGCATCAACAGGGGAACAGTCAGTTTTTTACCCAATTTCATCATGATCGATACGAATGAGAGGCAAAAATAAGTAAATAATCCAAGGAGAGAAGAGTCTATCTCTTAAAAATAAAAAAACGCCCTGTGGAAGGGCGTTTTTTATAGTTATGATCGCACGTTTTTCGAAAGTAGAAAGTCGGGCTTCCTCCTTACTTTGGTTCGATCCGTACCATCGGTACGCCTTTTCCGATTTGGTCGCCAACCTTGACACAAATCTCAGCTACCGTACCATTGCACGGTGCCACGATACGGTTGAGCATCTTCATAGCTTCATGGATCAGAAGCAGCTGTCCGGCTTTCACCTTATCGCCCTTCTTCACCTTCAGTTGGATGATGGTACCGGGGAGGTTGGATTGCACTTCGCCCGGGAGTGGCCGTTGCCAGACTGGACGGTTCTTGTATTTATTGGTCAGCAGCGTCTTATACTTACGGGCGGTAACGATAAAGTCTACATAATCGCCCGCCGGCTGCTGCACTGTTTCCGTTTCTTTTTTTATTGGCATAACATCAATTTTAATAGTACATCATCAAAACGGCGGGATCCCGTGTTTCTTCGGCGGACGGTTTTCTTCCTTCTGCGACGACACGTTCAACGCGTGCAGCAGCAGCGAACGAGTTTCCTTGGGTTCGATCACTGAATCGATAAAGCCTTTGGCCGCAGCTACATACGGATTGGCAAACTTCTCGATGTACTCCTTCACCTTTTCCTGGCGCATCTTGTCCTGGTCGTCGGCTTCCATGATCTCTTTACGGAAGATGATGTTAGCAGCTCCTTCTGGTCCCATCACCGCGATCTCAGCGCTCGGCCAGGCAAACATAAAGTCGGCTCCGAGGTGACGCGAGTTCATAGCGATATACCCCCCGCCATACGCTTTACGCAGGATGACCGTGATCTTAGGCACCGTTGCTTCCGAATAGGCATACAATACCTTGGCGCCGTGACGGATCACACCGGCATGCTCTTGGTCTACACCCGGCAAGTAGCCCGGCATATCTTCCAAGGTGATGATGGGGATGTTGAACGAGTCGCAGAAACGGATGAAGCGAGCCGCCTTATCGGCACTGTCGCAGTCCAGTACACCAGCCAGGTACATGGCCTGATTGGCCACGAAACCAACCGTTTCGCCATTCATGCGGCCGAAACCGATCACGATATTGGCTGCCCACAGTTCCTGTACTTCGATGAAGTCGGAGTCGTCCACAATGCAACGAATCACGTCGCGCACATCGTATGGCTGCTTCGGATCGGCAGGTACCACGCTGTCGATGTTCAATTTCGTCTTCGGCTCCTTCGGTTTCACAGCCTTGGCCTTTTCCTGGTTGTTCCAGGGGATGAAGCTGATGAGGCGTTTTACCTGGTCAAAACATTCCTTCTCGCTCAACGCATAGAAATGGGCATTACCGGTAATCTCGGCATGTACACGGGCGCCACCTAGGTCTTCCATCGAGATGTCTTCGCCCAATACAGTCTTGATCACGTTCGGACCGGTGATAAACATCTTCGAGATGTTTTCCACCACGAACACAAAGTCGGTCAACGCCGGCGAATACACCGCACCACCGGCACACGGCCCGAGGATAAGCGAAAGCTGCGGGATCACACCCGAAGCGATCGTGTTGCGGTAAAAGATCTCGCCATAACCGGCCAACGCCCCTACCCCTTCCTGGATACGTGCGCCACCCGAGTCGTTGATCCCGATAATGGGACACTTCATCTTCAGTGCATGGTCCATGATCTTGGTGATCTTGCGGGCATGCTGGAGGCCCAGCGAACCGCCTGCCACCGTAAAATCTTGTGCATAAATACAAACCGGCGCACCAAAGATGGTTCCGGTACCGGTTACCACCCCGTCGCCAGGAAAATCCTTCTTATCCATCCCGAAGTCACGGCCGTCATGCTGCACAAACATGTCGTACTCATGAAACGAGTTCTTGTCTAACAGGGAGAGAATACGTTCACGGGCCGGGAGTTTACCCATGGCCACTTGTTTTTCGATCGCAGCTTCGCCGCCACCTTGCTCCACTTTCGCTTTTTTCTCACGCAGAGTTAAGATGTTTTTTAATAGATCTGCCATATAATCAGAGTTACAGGTGATTACTTGGCCGCCCTTGTCCGGTAAGAACAGCGGGCGACCCCTTTTACTATATCATTTAGTTTTCCTTTGTTGAGTTGCTTGCGGATACCAGAAATGTTGTCGATAAAGACATGTCCTTCCAGGTGTTCGCATTCGTGCTGCACTACACGGGCGGCATAGCCGTCGATCGCTTCTTCGTGCACCTGAAGATTTTCATCCTGGTAGCGGATACGGATCGATTTGGCACGCGACACTTTCTCGTGTACGCCCGGCAGACTGAGGCAGCCTTCTTCATAGGAAACGGTTTCTTCACTCTTTTCGAGAAACTCAGGATTGATCATCACACGTTTAAAGTCCTTGCATTCGGGAAAATCTTCGCCCAGTACATCGGCATCGATCACCAGCAATTGCAACGATAAGCCAATCTGCGGAGCAGCAAGCCCCACACCGTCGGCATTATACATGGTTTCAAACATATTGGCCACCAGTTGTTTCAAATCAGGATAGTCGCCCGGTACCAGACCGGCTTTTTCCCGCAACACAGGCTGACCATATAAATAAATTGGTAATATCATATATGAAAGGATTGTTTTTTAGTTTCAAGATAGGTTTGGAGGATAATCACAGCACTGATCTCATCGACCAACGCTTTATCCTGCCGCTTTTTTTTTTTCAGCCCGCCATCCAGCATGGCGCGATGGGCCAGTACGGAAGTGAACCGTTCGTCGGCATATTGCACCGGAATATCCGGCAACGTTCTTTTAAGATGTTTTACAAAAGCCTCTACATAGCGCATATTTTCAGAAGGCTCATTATTCATTTGCAGAGGATAGCCGACAACAAACACGTCTACCGGCTCGCGGGATACATAGTCTGAAAGAAAAGAGACTGCCTCGCCGCTGGGTACGGTAGCCAGTCCGTTTGCGATTAGTTGTAACGGATCTGTCACAGCCAAACCGGTCCGTTTCCGGCCATAATCTATTGCAATGATTCGTCCCATCGGGTGCAAATATAGGATAAAAATAGACACAAGTTACACAGCAGGGCAAAAAGTGTGCAATTTTGTTCTAAAAAGACCTGGTGTAGACATATGGTTATCGCAAAAAAAAGACCGTAATTGATGCGAAAAAACACCAATTACGATCCTTATTTAAAAATTCCATCAAAATAAAACTCACGATCTTATCTCAATATCAGTTTGTGTGTCTCAGAGAATTTTTCCGGAGTCATAATTGTCAACACATATATACCATTACTCTGAGAAGAAAAGTCTAATGTACCCCCTTTGCGAGGGAACCTTCCTTCAGCCGTAACTTTACCGGTCATGGAATCAACCAATATATAGGTGGCAAAATCACTTGTTGTGATCAATAAATCCGACATTGTTTTATCCATATTAGATGGTAGACTTAAATCGCTTATCACAATTGTTACAATTTTGCTGCCGGGAGAAGAATAAACAGCATAACCTCCATATACACTAACATAAGTCATCCCTGCAGAACCAGACGCTCCACACCGTGCTGTATATGCCTGACAACTGACAGTATATGAACCTTCTTGAGAAAAAGATATCATATTGGTATGCCTATAGGGAGATTGTGATACTCCTGACAATGGAGATATAGTCCACTTGTAGTCGGCTACATCGCTAGAAAAATAGGGGTTAGCCGTAAAACTTCCGGTTTGGTTTCTTTGCAAATTCCCAGGTCCACTTACACTGGTGACAATTGGATAGCTAACATGCACTGAACGGGTTACTGTTTTTGACTGTCCACCATACTGAATTTTTAAATTAATACTTTCGTTTCCCCATTTGCTTACCGCCGCTTTAACAGAAAGCGCCGAAGTTCCCTGTCCGGAAACAAATGTCAACTTATCTCCTGCCGACCAGGTCAACTGAACTTCCGAGGGAACAATAATATTATTGGTAATCCTATACACCTCAGTTGAGACAGAACAAACCACATCATTACCCGTTATATAAAAACGTGTCGGTTGAATGTTTATCGCTTTAGTAATCGTCTTTGTTCCACATCCCACCAAAGTAAATGTTGCAGATATATTAGCTGTACCAGTACTGGAAAAAATAATTCTGGGTGCATTTGTGCTTTGTCCGGATATTAGATTTGCACCAGCACCACTAACCGTCCAGTTAATGCTGCTTAAATTTGCTTGTGGAATATCAATTGATAAGCCGGCATTTTCAAACTGGTAAGGAGCACTCATTGCTATAGGGGGATCAACCACTCCTCCATAAGGCACCGTATGCCAGGATGTACCTCCGCCACCTTTACTTATTCGGACACGAACCACACCGTTAGAAGGACATATTCCTGATGTAACGGTTATGCTGCTTGCATTCAAAGCTATTAATCTATTACTTCCACCATTTATCTTCCAACCTGAAGGAACTTCCCACTCGTAGGTAGCACCGCTTAAGTTTGTTACTGTATAAGTATAGTTTTGCGCCTTCCCGTATGAAATATTTGCAGGTTTTCTATAATATTCTATTGATCGTCCAAATGTCAGTATGGAAGGTTCACTTACATCACGTATCGTGGTGGCATGATTCACTCCTCTGACTTGAACAGTTCCTCCTCCAAAGTCATTTGTCGTGATATTGATAGAGGATGATTCTGTTATAAATGTCCCTGATCGCCCACCAGGGGCACTTTCTCTCCAGCCATCAGGCAATATCCATTCAAATTTCTGCACAGCATAACTTGTCTCCGGGAAGTTAAAAGTACTACTCAAACTTACAGTTACTGTTTTTTGACCATATTCAATATTGGAAGAGGAAGATGTCAATGCAGGAGGTACAGCATAGCATAAGCTTCGGAGTTTCTCTGGCAGTTTTACATATTCATATTTATCATCTCCTTCAAAATCTGTATAATAGACATCTGCAGATATTTCTCTCTCAAAAGTGCAATTAAACCAATACACTAACTCTGTTTCATTTCCATATTCAAGTGTATACATTGGTGCATACATATCAAAAGACCCCCCGCTAACATACCAATGCACCCTAGTAATTACACCAGGACAATCGACTGAATATGCTGTTGCAACACCTGCGCAGGCGGATCGCTGCTATTCCTAACAATAGACACATCCTGCGAATAAACGCTTTCAACGTAAAAAAACATAGCAAGAAACGTTGATAAATATTTAATTGTTTTCATGATAACAAAATTTTAATAATTAGAAATAAAAGAATAAAGAACAAGCAAACCCATTTTTAACATACCAAATTCGATTTTGGTTATACAAATAATTGAATTCAGCAGTTTCAGGAACTTGCTTGTAAACATCAAACCAGTATTTTTCGGTTGAGAACCAAGGCTTATACTTAAACTCAACTGAGATACCTTTCCAAGTATATTTCAAGCCGGCCTGTGGCACAAAGGAATAAGCATTCACCTCTTTCCCTGATGTAGAGAGGTGATAAGAGGGGTGAGGGCGATCGGTCAGAAATAAATAGTTTGTCCACCCATAACTATGTGTTTCACTATCCAAAGACTGATAGGAAAGCCCGGCCCCGGCAAATAACGATATTCCCCTGTAGTTTAGCATAGAATAATGATATCCAAGTTCAATTCCCCATAGATAATCGTTCATGTTTATAACACTCCATCCCACATTATCTCCTGTCGTATAAGGAGTACCGCTAGCGTGTTCCTCCTGTTTTTTCAGAAATGGAATTGTCAAGTATATCGTATGTCGAGTGTTCGGACGATACTGCAATGACACCTCAAAAGGATGAAGATCTTCATTCAAGGGAGAATTAAACCCATACCCTACCCCTATCCCATATTTTCTAAAAGAAGATTCTTCCGTATTTGGTGTTTGCGCAGAAGTGGCGGTGAACACAAAGAAACTTATAAATAAAAGAAGTACTATTCGCAGCATAGGCTTTATGCTTTTTCCCGCACAGGTGCGCGAAAATACGCATGAAAAATAAAAGTGTTTAATTAGTTTCATAACTAATGCGGATTAAATTAGACTTTTAAATGCATTTGGCCAACAAATTCATGTCAGATCGTCAGGTTACCACAAAAAATGGCGTTTCAAACATTTTTACACCTGTATAAATAGTGTATTATAGGCAAAATTGGTTACTAAATTGATTTTTGAAAGGCTTCTACTATATTATGTCACCCACCTCCTTTCTTTATGGGAGTTATTTCACACTCAAGTATGTTCGCCTAAAATACAAAATGCATTTTATACTCGCAAGAGATAATCAACTTATTTTTCAGCTTATAACAAAAAAAACAATCAATAAGCATTCCGTTCACCGGCAAACATATTGATCACGGTTACCACAATAATCTTCAGGTCAAGGAAAAACGACCAGTTTTCAAGGTACCATACATCGCGTTTCACACGTCCTTCCATTTGCTCAAGCGTTTTGGTCTCGCCCCGGTAGCCGGTCACCTGCGCCCATCCCGTAACACCGGGTTTCACCAGGTGGCGCACCATGTATTTATCGATAATGGCCGAATACTGTTCGGTATGCCTCAGCATGTGCGGACGCGGGCCAACGACCGACATCTCCCCCTTCAGTACATTCACAAACTGCGGGAATTCGTCCAGGTTGGTACGCCGGAGGAAATCACCGATCCGTGTCTTACGCGGATCGTCTTTCTGTGCCTGGAGTGTATCCGCTTCAGGATTCACCCGCATGGTACGGAACTTGTAACAGTCGAACTCCTGCCCGTACAATCCGGTTCGTTTCTGCTTAAAGAGGATAGGACCCCGCGAAGAGAGTTTGATCAACGCACCGGCTATCAGGTAAAGGAACGGATAAATTGTGACCAGCACCATAAAGGAAAAGAGGATATCGAACGCTCGCTTGAGTACCCTGTTGTAGGCCGATTGCAACGGTTCGCGCCGTACAGTCAGCACGGGTACCGATTCGAGTACCTCCATCACAAGGCTCTTTTTTACATTGCGGTAGAATTCAGGTACGATATAAAAACGCACCATGTGTTTTTCGGCAAAATTGAGCATGCGGAGTATCTTATCATCCTGTGTCCCGGGCAGGGTGCAGTAGATCTCATCCACATTGTTCTCAAGCACAAATTTTTCCACTTCGTGCGTCATTCCCAGGTAATTGGGTAACACCTGGCGGAGCAGGATGTTATCATCAAAGAAGCCCATCACACGCAGGCCGTAAGCCAGGTCGTCTTTCATCACCCGGTACAGTTCCATCCCGTTCTTTCCAGCCCCTACAATCACCACATTCTTGAAGTTATACCCTTTCCGGCGATAATACTTCAACAGCATACGCACTACGATGCGCCACACCGAGAAACCAACTACCGCCACCACGTAAAAGACTAACAGGAAAGTAGCCAGCACATCGCCCACATTGAGGAATATCAGACAGGTGGAAAACAGGATCAGTAACAAGGTAACCAATGCAAACGCCCGTTGCACGATTTTATCGAGGAATACCACAGACATGTGTATCTGCAGTGGTATGAAATACAGCGAGAAGAAATAGCAGAAATTAAGCAACAACACCACCTCACGCATCTGCGGCGTAATGGCATGTGTATAGAAATCGCCCAAAAGGGAGTAGACCCAAAAGAAAAGACCGTTTAGCACCAACAGATCACCGATGCCGATCACCCATTGGATCAAGTAGCCTTGTTTTTTACTAAAATCCATACGTTTGCTTAAATTCTTGCAAAATTAACACATATTCTCCCGGTAAACAAAAAAAAGCTGCCCCAAAAGGACAGCTTTTTTAGAATTATCTGAACGGTTTATTATTTGTTGGCACGCATAATTACTACACGATTCCAGTTGTTTTCCGGATACGGTTGTTCTTCTACACCTCTCCACTCGATAGTGATCTGGTTAGAGCTGATACCGTATTTGTCGATCAGTTCTTTGGCAACGGCGCGGGCACGTTTTTCAGACAGCTTCATGTTGTAGTCTGCTTTACCCGTTTTCTTGTCAGCATAACCTACCACCTTGATCGGAGCGCTGTTTTCTTTCATGAACTGGGCAGTGTTGTAGATGTTGATCTGCTGATTTTTGTCTACTACTGAGCTGTTCAGACGGAAGAATACCACATTGTCGATGATATTGTTTTCGATAATTGGAGCAGGAGCAGGCGGACATTCCGGGCAAGAGACCGGACGTTTGCTCAACTGGTCGTTTTCAGCGCGCAATGAGTTAATCTGATTGTTCAGGTCGTTCAAGAGTGCATAGTCTGTTGGTTCGAGTACTTCGAAATCGGTCTTACCCAATCTGAATGTCAAGCCGGCGCTCAACTGCACGATACCATCCGTCAGGTGATATTTGGAAACACGGTTAAACTGTTCGTTCAGCAGTGAACCCTGTACTTCCACGTTCAGGTCTACACGTTTGCTCAGGCGGAAAGCGGTAAGGATACCGGCGTTCAGCGTCGGAGATTCCGTGCGGGGGATACCCTGGTTTTCGAAACGCTGCGCGTAACCCAAACCTACCCAG
Source organism: Tannerellaceae bacterium (assembly GCA_031555505.1). GTDB lineage: Bacteria > Bacteroidota > Bacteroidia > Bacteroidales > Tannerellaceae > JAJDIA01. Next base: position 8,166 of record JAVBUH010000094.1, on the reverse strand, counting down.
GGGATCAAGTGGAATACTTTAGAGTCGCTGTACGGAGCCCAAAGATTCGTTACATCCCACAACAAGTCTGCATGACCTGCAATGTAATGGTTGTGCTGCATAAACAAGCCTGAACCACCACGATCTTCAAAACCATGGATCGTACCGCCATTAAGTTGTACACGGAAACCGAGGATCGGGCTGTACCATTTTCCTACAGAAAACTGCGGAGCAAAGTTCAAACGGTCACCGAAGAAATCTGCCTTGCCGTTATCATCACCAAATAACACACTGGCACCACCGGCAACTGAAATAAACCAGTTATCTCCGGCTTTGTTTTTCTTAAAATTAGTTTTGTAGCCAGCCTCATTGCTATAACCTACCTGGGGTTTATATTCTTGGGCAGAAGCCCCAAAAATGCAACCCGACAACAACGCAAAAAGTAATACTTTTGTCTTCATATTCTACAAGTTAAATTATAATTCACATTATCTGCTTAACACTCACAAGGTGCAAAATTAGAACTTTTTAAAAATATAACAAAAGTTTTTCCGATTTTGTTTCATTTTATTCGAAATAGTTCAGGATTTTGAACCCTCCATCGCGTAGATACGACTCTTTTTTCATTATTTTGATGTCTCCCTGCATCATATCTTTTACCAATGCCGGCAGGTCGTATCGGGGCTCCCAACCCAGGCGGGTGCGGGCTTTCGAAGCATCACCAATCAATAACTCAACTTCTGTAGGACGGAAATAACGGGGATCAACACCTACCACTTCCTCGCCAATCCGTTTTTTCAAGCGTTCATAATAAACAGCACCTACTCTTTCGTTGAAGATTGATTGATCAATGGCATTCAGGACAGCTGTTTCGGCCGCACCTTCACCTTTAAACAATACATCAACACCTATTTCGGCAAATGCCATGCGGATAAATTCACGGATACTTGTTGTCACACCCGTAGCAATCACATAATCCGACGGTTCGTCTTGTTGTAAGATAAGATACATCGCGCGTACATAATCTTTGGCATGTCCCCAGTCACGCTGCGACGATAGATTTCCCATAAACACCTTGTCCTGCATCCCAAGGGCGATACGCGACACGGCACGGCTCACCTTACGGGTTACAAACGTTTCACCGCGCAAAGGCGATTCATGATTGAACAGTATACCGTTGGAAGCATGCATGCCATACGCTTCACGGTAATTCACTGTAATCCAATAGGCATACAACTTAGCCACGGCATACGGGCTACGGGGATAAAACGGCGTTGTTTCCCGTTGCGGCACTTCCTGTACCAGACCATACAGTTCGGAAGTAGAAGCCTGGTAAATGCGTGTTTTCTTTGACAGGTTGAGCAGACGCACAGCTTCAAGCACGCGCAGGGTACCCAGTCCGTCGGCATTGGCCGTATATTCGGGAGTATCGAAACTCACTTTCACATGGCTCATAGCCGCCAGGTTGTAAATCTCATCAGGCTGTACCTCCCCGATGATGCGGGTAAGGTTGAGACTGTCGGTCAGGTCGCCGTAATGCAACACCAGGTTGCGGTTCTCCACATGCGGGTCTTGATACAGATGATCGATACGGTCGGTATTGAACATCGACGCGCGGCGTTTGATGCCATGGACCATATACCCTTTCTTGACCAGGTATTCGGCCAGATAGGCGCCGTCTTGTCCGGTGATACCGGTTATTAAAGCTGTCTTCATTGTGTTATGATGAATGATTAATGATGAATATACCAGTGATACAGTCTTTCAACTCCTTCTTCTAGTTCGACCCGATGGTGCCAGCCAAGGGAATGGAGCTTAGACACATCAGTCAGTTTGCGCAGAGTGCCGTCGGGCTTGGAAGCATCGAAGCTGATCGTACCGACAAAACCAACCGTTTGTTTAATCAGGCTGGCCAATGCACGGATCGAATGCTCACGGCCGGTGCCGATATTAATATGGGTATTGCGTACTTCGGATATATCCCCCCGTAGACAGGCAAAGTCCACCTGTTCCATTATGTAGACCGACGCATCGGCCATTTCCTCACTCCAGAGGAATTCGCGCAAGGGCATCCCGGTACCCCACAGCGCCACAGCCCCGGCACTAATCCCATAGTTGGCCAGCAATCCGCGGATCGTTTCATCCGATGCCGAACCATTCGTCCCTTTCACCGGCCGACGGTCCAGATCTGCACGAATCGCCATCCAGTTGCCTGTATGCAAACAATGCGCCAGGTGTATCTTCCGGATCATAGCCGGCAACACATGCGAACGTTCGAGGTCAAAGTTATCATTCGGCCCATACAGATTTGTAGGCATGATCGCTATAAAATTGGTATTATACTGCAGATTATAGCTCTCGCACAACTTAATACCGGCAATCTTGGCAATGGCGTAAGGCTCATTGGTATATTCCAGTGGCGATGTAAGCAGGCAATCTTCCGGCATCGGCTGGGTTGTCTCACGCGGATAGATACAGGTACTGCCCAGGAAAAGGAGTTTTTTTACTTTATATATATACGCCGCATGGATCACATTGTTCTGGATCATCAGGTTGCGGTAGATAAAATCGGCGCGGTAGGTATTGTTTGCCATAATGCCACCGACGTAAGCGGCGGCCAGGAATACATATTCGGGGCTTTCCGCTGCAAAGAATGCATGTACCGCAGACTGATCGGTAAGATCGAGTTCAGCGTGAGTACGGAGCACAAAGTTCGTATATCCCCGTTCCTGCAGGTTTTGCAGGATAGCGGATCCCACCAGGCCCAAGTGTCCGGCAACGTATATTTTCGCTTGCTTGTTTATCATTGTTGTTACGTTAAGACTTGTAAGGTTTTGAAACCTACCGGGATTCCCCTGTTTTCAACAGGTTGAGTAAATACTGCCCATAGGAATTTTTAGCCATAGGGGCAGCCAATTGCCGAAGCTGTTCACCTGTGATCCAGCCTTTGCTGTAGGCAATCTCTTCCAGGCAGGCAATCATATTACCCTGCCGCTTTTCGATTACTTCCACAAAGGTAGAAGCTTCCGACAGGGAATCTTGTGTCCCTGTATCCAGCCAGGCGAAGCCACGGCTCAACACCTGTACTTTCAGTTCGCCATCGCGGAGGAAAACATCGTTTACGGTGGTAATTTCCAGTTCGCCGCGTGCCGAAGGCTTGATCTGTGTAGCCACCCGCAACACTTTGTTGGGATAGAAATAGAGGCCTGTTACGGCATAATTGGATCGGGGTTGTTTCGGTTTTTCTTCGATGCTGAGGGCATTGCCATCGGCGTCGAGTTCCACCACGCCATAACGTTCCGGGTCGTTCACCTTATAACCGAATACAGTCGCACGGGCTTCTTCTTCGGCCATCCGCACGGATTCTTTCAGCATTTTCGTGAATCCCTGTCCGTAGAAGATATTGTCGCCCAACACAAGGCAGGCGGCATCCCGGCCGATAAAATCAGTGCCGATGAGAAAGGCTTGCGCCAGTCCGTCGGGCGAAGGCTGTTCAGCATACTCAAAGCGCACACCCAGCTCCGATCCGTCGCCCAACAGGCGGCGGAAACCCGGCAAGTCGTGCGGTGTGGAGATGATCAGTATCTCGCGTATACCGGCCAACATCAATACCGATACAGGATAATAAATCATCGGTTTATCGTAGATAGGCAACAATTGTTTGGATATTCCTTTAGTGATCGGATATAAACGAGTTCCGGATCCACCCGCCAGCACAATTCCTTTCATAATGTTTTTTGTTAATTATAACCTGACAAAGATAGGCCTATCTTGTCGTCACACAAAACTAAAACGGTATTTTTGCAGTTATTATTGTATAACATTACATAATCAATTGCTTTATGATGCGTACAACTAAACTATTTTTCATGGCCGCCCTCGTGGTATCCGCCTTCACAGCAAGCTTCCTGTCCTGCACACAGAAACCGGCCACGCAAACACTCAAAGGAAAGGTAATCGACGCCACGATGAACAACATCATGTTACTCACCGAAAAAGGCGACACCCTCAACATCAGCACCATGGATGCCGATCCCAGCAAAGTACCCGGCGTATTGCTCGAAGACAAAGTAGCCATCACCTGTGTAACAAAGAAAGTAAACGGCAACGACGTCCTCCAGGCCGTTGAACTAACCGTCACCGAACCCGGACCGTACCGCACCCCCAAATAACTCCATATCCCCATCCCCAACTCATTATATACCGTTCGTATAGAGAAACTATAGAGATAACATAGGATCAGTATAGAAACAGTATAGAAACAGTATAGAGATACTATAAACACTACCCTCCTATTTGCGCTTTGAAGCCGTGAGAAAGGAGGGTAGTGAGCCATTGCCGACGGGTATCTTCAGCAGGAGATTTCATGGAAAAACCTAGCGGGTTGTAGACAGTACCAAGTTTTTCGTGCTTGCCTTTGCCTATATCATGGTAAGGCAAGAGGTGGATGATTTTCTCCGCCCAGGGAAGGGAAGAGAGATAAGACACGGTATCAGACAAATTTTTCTCATCGGCATTCACCCCTTCGATCAGGGGGATGCGGATGATAAACGCTTTCCCGGCTTCGGCCAACAGGCGGATGTTGGCCAGGATACGATCATTAGACACGCCACAATATCGGCGATGCAGGGCAGCATCCATGTGTTTGAGGTCAATCAGGAAAAGGTCTGTGTGTGCCATCACCTCCTGCACCCGCTCAGGCAGGGCAAACAAGGTTGTGTCTACTACCCGGTGGATGCCCAATGCGCCGCAACGGCAAAGCAGCTCCATCAGCACGTCAGGATACAGCAACGGCTCACCGCCACAGAAGGTCACTCCCCCCTCCGACCGGTCCATAAAGACAGTTTCTTTTTCGATCTCACGCATCAGGTAGTCTACCGAAAACTCATTACCCGACATCTCCGTAGCCAGTGTGGGGCATACACCGGCACACCGTCCGCAGACGTCGCAGAGTGGGGAGACGATGGTAATTCCTTCTGCCGTCAGGGACAGCGCCCCCTGTGGACAAGCCGCCACACAAGCCCTGCACCCGATACATTTCTTCCGGGTGTACATCCGCTCCTTCCGTGGGGAGATCCCTTCGGGATTATGGCACCAGACACACGAGAGCGGGCATCCTTTCATAAAGAGTGTGATCCGGATGCCCGGCCCGTCGTTTATCGCATATCGTTTGATATCAAATGTAAGCATGTGCTGCAAAACGGCATCAGAACGATTCCTGTTCAGTGCGGGCGATCACATCGGCCTGCAGGTCGGCATTCATATCGTTGAAATAGTCACTGTAACCGGCCACACGCACCAGCAGGTCACGGTATTCCTCGGGAGTTTCCTGCGCTTTGCGGAGCGTTTCCGAATCCACTATATTGAACTGGATATGGTGGCCGCCCATGGAGAAATAGCTCCGGATCAGACCTGCCAGTTTGGCAATATCTTCTTCCCCTTTGAGCAGGCCCGGCATGAAACGTTGGTTGAGCAAAGTGCCGCCGCTCTTCACCTGATCCAGTTTGCCCAAAGATTTGACAACAGCCGAAGGCCCGTGGGTATCGGCACCGTGCGAGGGAGAGGTACCGTCGGAGATGGCTTTACCGGCCAACCGCCCATTGGGTGTAGCATTCATCACCTTACCGAAATACACATGGCAGGTAGTGGAAAGCATATTGAGGTGGAAACATTCGCCTTTGGTGTTGGGGCGGCCTTCGATGGCGTTGAACAGGTCGTCGTACACACGCACGGCGATCGAGTCGGCATACGGATCATCGTTGCCGAAGAACGGGGTGCGGTTGAGGATGGCCTGCCGCATGGCTTCCATACCGTCGAAATTACTGTCTGTCGCACAGAGCATGGCCTCCATGGTGAAGGTCTTGTCTTCGTACACGTGTTTCTTCAGGGCGCAGAGGCTGTCGGTAATGGTACCGAGTCCGGTACACTGGATATAGGTAGTGTTGTAGCGCGGGCCGGTGTTGTAGTAGTCGCGTCCCCTGGCAATACAATCGTCTATATAGAGCGAAAGGAAGGTTGCCGGCGCATACTTGGCAAACATACGGTCGATGTAATTGCTCACTCGCACTTTCATATCCACAAAATAGTCGAGTTGCCTGAGGAAGGCGGCGTAGAGCGTTTCAAAGCCGGCAAACGTACGCGGATCGCCCGTTTCCAGTCCAACCTTGAGGCCGGATACGGGATCTACCCCATTATGCAATGTTACTTCGAGAATCTTCGGCACGTTGAGGTAGCCGGTCAGTACGTAGGCTTCTTTTCCGAAGGCGCCCACTTCGATGCAACCGCTGCAACCACCTTCGCGGGCGTCCGTAAGGGATTTGCCCTGGCGCATCAACTCCTGGATATACACATCGGGGTTGAATACCGACGGATAACCGTGTCCCTGGCGGATCACCTTGCAACCGGCGCGCAGGAAACGTTCGGGCGTCCGGGCGCTGATATGGATCGCACTACCCGGTTGGAGGATATGAAGGTCTTCAATCACATCGAGCATGATGTAGGATACCTCACTCACACCGTCGCTACCGTCGGCTTTGACACCGCCGATATTGAGGTTGGTGAAGTCGTTGTACGTACCACTTTCCTTGGCAGTGATCCCCACCTTGGGAGGCGCCGTATGATTGTTTACCTTGATAAAGAAGCACGACATCAGTTCCCGCGCCTCATCGCGCGTCAGTATTCCCGCGGCCACTTCTTTTTCGTAAAAAGGCGCCAGGTGCTGGTCAAAATGCCCGGGGTTCATCGCATCCCAGCCGTTGAGTTCGGTAATGGTACCGAGGTGTACAAACCAGTACGCCTGGATAGCTTCCCAGTAGGTACGCGGTGCGTGGGCAGGTACCCAACGGCATACTTCTGCTATCTTGCGCAGTTCCGCGGCGCGCTTCGGGTTGGTTTCGTTGGCGGCCATTTCTTCGGCCAGATCAGCATGACGTTCGGCAAAGAGGATAGCGGCGTCGCACGAGATAGACATAGCTGTCAGTTCCTCCTGCTTGTCGGTAGCCTCCGGATCGTTCATGAAATCGAGCGACTCGAGGTGTCGGGCGATCTGTTCTTTCAGTTCGAGCAAGCCGTATTTATAGAGCTTGCCGTCGAGCGATGTATGTCCAGGGGCTCGTTGTTCCATAAATTCGGTAAACATACCCACTTCGTAGGCCGTCTTCCAGGCTTCGGGAACGTGGTTGAAGATGCGTTCGCGCTGTGTACGTCCCCTCCAGTAAGGGATCACCTCGCGGGCATAGGTTTCGATATCCTCTTCCGAAATGGCATAGCGCTGCAATTCACGGGTATTGAGCACATGCAGATCTTCCACGCTGTGACAGGTCAGTTCCGGGAATGTAGGCACCGACTTAGGCTTCGGACCCCGTTCGCCCACGATTAATTCGTCAGCACCGATATAGATCGTTTTCCGTTTGCATATTTCGAGGAAATTCAACGCCCGGAGCACGGGAATGGGATACTTTCCGTAGTTTTCCTTGTAGAAACGGGTTTCGATCAGCGCACGCTCGATCGAGAGAGAGGGCTGGGCTTCGAATGTATCTTTCCGCAACCGTTGGATGCGGTCGTTCATACCGAAGGCGTTTGCCAGGCAGGGGGTGTTCAAATGATCAGTATTGGAGGTACACATAGTTGTCTGAATATATGAAGAGAGGAGGGGGGCAAAATCCACCATTCGCACACAGCCTCCTGTTGTTATAAAAATCGGATTGATAAAATGTAAAGAAAAATAAGATCCACGGACACAACCGAACGCTGCATCCCGGATGCAATTGCCTTAGAGATAGAACATCAAGCAATTGAACAGGCGTCTATAACCCTTAATGAGCATGGTATTGTATTATCTGCACAAACATAGTAACTTTTCCCGATACGGCAAGCGATAAAGGGCGTGTTTTTTCCATTAAATATTATGTAAAAGCGTGCTTGCTTCAAGCTCCGGCGTATGTGAATGTTTTTTATGTGGTGACATTAATAGTAAATAAGGCTATCTTGTTTACTATTTACAAGATAGTCTTCAAGCTATATTCAAACCCACATGAAAATGCGTTGATTTACACACCCCCGGATATAAAAAAGTTTTTTTATAAAGGAAAACCAACCCTATTTGATGATTAACACTGTCTAATTATATCTCATACGATTCTTTTGAAGAAATCTGCTTTCACCTGTCACTTTCTTCAGTCAGTCAGT
>JAVBUH010000071.1:0-40541 GCA_031555505.1 Tannerellaceae bacterium | reverse complement strand
TATTATGGGATTACGTAAAAATCTATGTTGACATACATTCAAATGGGGTCATTTTTATTTTGGTTAGAGGGGTCAACATTATTTTGGAGCAAGGGGTCAAATTCGTTTGGTTTAAGGGGTCAATCTGAACTGGATTTTCCATACAGCAATGAAAACGAACGAATTAAGACAGATCATGCAGCTTGCTTGGCAGCTTGTGAAAAGAAACGGATTCAATATCAGCGAAGCCTTAAAAGTCAGTTGGGCGAACATTAAACTGATCGCACGAATGAAAAAAGGTATTACGAAGTTCTACTTTACCAAAGTAGACGGATCCCGGCGTGAGGCATACGGCACACTCTCTGAAAAGTTGATCCCTGAAACGAAAGGTACAGACAGAAAGCAGAACGACACTGTACAGACCTATTTCGATTCAGAGGTTCAGGACTGGCGTTGTTTCAAGAAAGCAAATTTAGTATCAATCGCATAAAAACAAAAAAATCATGACATCACAACAAATGTATTTTTTATCTCTGCTGATGAAGTACGCAACTGATCATCAGTGTATCTATTTTGTCGAAAAAGAGAGCAGTTACATGTTCGATCTACAGAGTTATTTTGGTGAAGATTATCCGAAAGAAACTGTTAGAACCGGCTGCTATGTGTATGAAGCCGGATTAAGTGGAAATATTTTTGATCACTTCTTAGATACGGCGACATACGGCAAACACGGTAGCGGAAACGCTTTGTATTATTTTGATTTGGAAAATTTGATCGAAGTGAAATAGTTAATAACCGCCAGATGTAACAGCCTGGCACAATACAAGAAATTATGGAACGTAAAGAAGATCCAAGAGAAGAAATGAAGAAGTGTTATGAAGAACTGAAAAACAGTCCAGTAATTAAGCATGAGTATTATTTAGGCACCCTTTCAACCCTATGTGATGCGGCCACAACTATTATAGGGTATGTAAGTGAAAGCGCAGATGATCTATTGAGGAGGCATAAAGAAGGCACTCTTGATATGAAAGTACATCATTGTGTGCTTGAACTCATGATTAAAGAACTTTCACAAGCTATGGAGGTTTTTAATGCTGTAACAAGCCAATTAGAAGGGCGTATGTTTTCTACCCTGTCTGACTTCTTCTATCATTACAAGGAGGCTCTGGAAAACCAACAAAAATAAACGGATATGGAAAAGAAAGAAAATCACCAAGAAGAAGTAAAGGATCTTTTGATGAAATTGAAGGATTCTCCCATTGTAGATGAATCGTATTATTACTGCATGCTTTACCTGTGTAGGGCGGGTAAGGAGATAGTGAATAGCATTTATGCCGATGCAACCCTCATAGAGAAGTACAGTAAGGAAAACGAATCTGTATCTATTTGCACCAAACAAATATGCGACAAGGTTAACCAAATGCACTACATTCTAGATGTGGTAGAGAAGAAGGCTGATGAAAGCAATTTTGATGACCTCTTTAGCCTAATTCACCGTTTTAAGGAATTACAAGGGATTTCTCCAATGTCTATAGTCAATAAATAAATACAAATGAGTATGAGAACAAGAACAGAAAACATTCCGGCAACAATGTCTGGAATAGAGATCAAAGGGTTGCAGCACGAGAAGCAGATCAGGGAATGGATCAGGGCTTTAGACCTAATCAAAGAAGCGAGATTGATAGCGTTTAACAATGATTTTTCTAAAGAAGACAGAGAACGCTATTCAGACACTTGGGAAAAAATTGGTAATGTGGATGATCGCTTTAGTGATCTATTGATGGGAATGGGTGAAGCGATAGGGCTTTTCACCCGAGAAGATATTTGGGACAAATACGTAAATGTAATATGAAAACAACAACCCCGAAAGTAGGCCAAATCTGGCAGCGCCAGGAGGACGGCCAAAGATTGAGAGTGTACGGTATCACAAATGATACGGTATGGGTAGAGAACGAAGAGAATGTACAGAACCGGCATGGATTAGGTTTTGGTTATTTTAAAAGGCCGGACGACTATACCCTTGTACAGGATTTGCCCCGATCCGAAGAAAAGCGCAAACTGGCTATCGAGTTATTCAGCAAGAGGATTCAGAACCGGTCAGAAGAAATCAGCCGGTTAGAATGGATCATCGCCGGTGGACGTTGCCCGGAACAGAACGAAGGGATACGCAGGAAAATCGAAAGGCTGGAAGGTCAGATCGGGTTCTATAAAGAGATCAGAGAGGATTTGAAAACGCTGTATAGCGAGAGTGTATGACAGGTGAGAAGTCTGGGGATCGAAAGGTTTCCGGGCTTCTTTTTTTACAATCAGTGCATCTAACAGACAGGCAAAGAAGTGTACGCCATAAGCCAGTCAAGATAAACATGAAATAATGGATATCCACCGACGAGTTGTGCAAATGTTGTGCAAATTGGAATTAAAAAAGGTATAACTGATTGATTTACAGTTACACCTTTCATTGTTATGTGACCCGGGTGGGAGTCAAACCCACGACCTTCAGAACCGGAATCTGACGCTCTATTCACTAAGCTACCGAGCCAAAGACGGTGCAAAAATACATATAATGATTTAGTTTAGCAAATGGATGGATAAAATATTCTGAAGTGTTATTTTGCGCGCAATATGCCGTATAACACTGCCGTTTTGCAAATAAAGTGGGCTGGTTTGTTGCTGCTTTTAGGGAAAGATGTAACTTTGCCGGTCAAAATATTAGACAAATATAAATACAACCCGATATATATGAGCTATCTCATTAAGCCTGCCGGTTACAAGGCTTTGCTGAATCTTCCGCAAACAGAACTGGGGATCAAGAAGATTAAAGACTTCTTCCAGCAAAACCTATCGTCCGAACTGCGCCTGAGGCGTATCACCGCCCCCTTGTTTGTACTTAAGGGAATGGGGATTAACGATGACCTTAACGGTACTGAACGGGCAGTAAGCTTTCCCATCAAGGACTTAGGGGATACGAAGGCTGAGATTGTACATTCGCTGGCCAAATGGAAACGTCTTACCCTGGGCGAATATGAAGTAGAAGAGGGCTATGGTATCTACACCGATATGAATGCCATCCGTTCTGATGAAGAACTGGGAAACCTACATTCGCTTTATGTTGATCAATGGGACTGGGAACGGGTGATGAATGAGAATGAGCGCAATGTGGAATTCCTCAAAGAGATCGTTCGCCGTATCTATGCGGCTCTGGTGCGTACGGAATATATGGTGTACGAGATGTTTCCTATGATCAAGCCCGTACTTCCCCAACAGATCTACTTTATCCATGCCGAAGACTTACTCCAGCGTTATCCCGGTTATACCCCGAAAGAACGGGAGGATGCGATTGCGAAGGAATATGGCGCCGTATTTATTATCGGTATTGGCTACCTGTTGAGCAACGGGGAAAAGCATGACGGACGGGCACCGGACTACGACGACTGGTCTACCGTGGATGCCAACGGCCAGACCGGGCTCAATGGCGATCTTCTTGTGTGGGATGATATCCTCAACCGCAGCATGGAACTTTCTTCCATGGGTATCCGTGTAAACCGGGAAGCCTTGCTTCGGCAGTTGGCGCTTACCGGTTCGGAAGAAAAGAAAGAACTCTATTTCCATCGTCGTCTGCTTAACGGCGAACTACCTCAGAGTATCGGTGGCGGTATCGGGCAGAGCCGTCTCTGTATGTTCTACCTTCGAAAGGCACATATTGGTGAGATCCAGGCAAGTATCTGGCCTGAAGAGATGCGTCGCGAAGCACAGCAGGCCGGCATGTTACTGATACAATAATGAAATGGTAACTGTTCGCTGTTCACTACGCCTGTTAAACGATATATTATTATGGATGTAAAGATCGAACAAAGCTGGAAAGAACGGTTGACCGGAGAGTTTGGAAAAGACTATTTCAGGCAGCTGACTACATTTGTACGGCACGAATATGCCACTACCACGGTATATCCTCCCGGACCATATATCTTCCAGGCATTCGATCACTGTCCTTTTGATAAAGTAAAGGTTGTGATCCTCGGACAAGATCCCTATCATGAACCGCGGCAAGCACACGGGCTTTGTTTTTCCGTGCAGGATGGAGTGCCTTTCCCCCCTTCGCTGGTCAATATTTTCAAAGAGATTGAATCCGATCTGGGTAAACCAATGCCTCCGAGCGGCAGCCTGATCCGTTGGGCTGATCAGGGAGTGTTATTGCTTAACGCCACACTTACCGTTCGAGCCCATCAGGCTGGTTCGCATCAGAATCGGGGTTGGGAGGCGTTTACCGATGCGGTGATACACCGTCTGGCAGCCGAGCGTGATCATATTGTCTATATACTGTGGGGATCGTATGCACAGCGCAAGGGGGCATTTGTAGATCCTTCACGTAATCTTGTGCTTAAGTCGGCACATCCGTCGCCGCTTTCTTCCTACCGGGGCTTCTTTGGCAGCAAGCCTTTCAGCCAGGCCAATGCCTATCTGGTTTCTATCGGGCAATCGCCCATCGAATGGTAATCATTATTGACATGATCTGTTGATAGCAGAGATCCGTAAGTGTTGAATCGGCTGTTGCGCTGCGATGAATGGCTGATGGTTTAATACCAACTCTGTCCGTCGCGGTAGTTACTGCTCTTGTCGTACTTGAGGTCTTTGAGGAGCGACGAGCTGACGGCAATGCTGAAGGAATAGGATTTGTAACGTCCCACGGGAACGATGCTGGCTGTCATCTGGAAGCAGTGCATATTGCGGGAGAGGTTGAGAGTCATGAAGGATATCTTCCCGGCATCAAAGTCGTATGTGGCGTTGAAGTTGATTCGCCAGTTCTTGGTAGGCTGGATGTTCCCGTTGAAGCTGAGTGAGTTGCCGAACTTGTAGCGATATTCCATCCGGTCTGTGTCGAACGAGCCATATCCCACCTGTAACCCATAACTGAACGACAGGCTCCAGGGAATCGTATTCACCATATAGCCGTCTTCGTCATATTCGCCTTCTTTTGTCTTCTCGCCCGTACGCATCCGTCCACCGGTGGATTTCTGGGCTTCGTTTTCGTTCAGCGCATCGGGGCCGAAGTCGTTCTCACTCCCTTCTTCGCCAAACGGAGTGACCGGCGGTTGGCTGCTATCGGTAGATTCGTTGTCTTTGTTTCCTCCGAACAGATTTTTGAATGTATCATTGTTGAACGTATACGAGAAACTGGTCGATGTGGATTTGAAGCGGGGAAGTCCGCCGTCTTTCCAGCGGGGCACATCTTTCCGCCGTGGATTACCATTCGCATCGGCAGTATACCTATAGGTGTCAAAAATGGCATTGAGGTTGAGCGTGTAGCTTTTGGTGATCTTCAGACGAAGGCCTACGTTCACATCGCTCCATTTGAAGGAATCGGCGGCCAGGTTGTAGCTCATCCCCATCGACAGGTTATCTATAAGACTGATCTTCTTGATACCTGTAGAATCGCTTTCCGACTTCACTTTCGCTTCCAGGTTGTTGGCAATACTGAAATTGAGGCTTCCCGATTTGCCCGACTGGCCGGGTATGCTACCGTTGTGCGCAAAAGGAGAGTATTTACCCATGTGCATTTCGCCGTTGGCATCCATGTACGAATAGGATTCCCAATACCCGTACTTAGAACTGCCAAAGTCGGGCGTAGCACTGAAGCTCACCGATGGCTCGAAGCGGTGGCGGATCATCTCCACGCCGAAGAATGGGATCACCGGCTGGTAAAAGCCATAGAGTGTGGTGGCCGCCGAGACAGCAGCGCTATAGTCGAAGATGCGATAGAAACCATAGGTGGTATCGGCAGGCATCAATTTGTGTAGCGAGGCGTCATATCTTTGTTCGATATTGCTGGTATACCAACGTTCTTTGTAGTTGAACGATGGGGTGATGTTCAGGTATTTAAACAGCGAGAATGTTGCCTGTACGGGGATCGTATGCTCCATGGAGTTTTTCCAGTCTTTGATCAGATTGGATTTAAACAGGAGGTATTCCTTGGTTTGGATGCTGTTGTTGAAGTAACCGGTATACGACATGGAAATCTTCTCATACCACCGTTCCTTACCGATGGCGTTTTTCCGCTTCAGTGGATAGATACGGCTCATGGTGATGGAGACATTCGGAAGGGTAAGAGCTACCGTTGTATCTCTGGTTACCTGGTTCACGTTGGCTGTGGCCGAGAGGGAGAAGGGGCTGTTGGCAAAGCGCTTGGTGACGTTGACAGACGAACTCTTCGTGTTTTGCGTCATATCGCCGTTGTAGTGGCTCATCGTGTTGTTGCGGTCGTAACTCTGGGTGGCAAAGTTCACGCTGGCCGAGAAGTTGAGATACGGGTTGGCCTTAGCATCCTGCGTGTGTGTCCATTGGAGTTTAAAGTCTTTCGTCTTGCTATAGTCACTGGTCTTGCCTTCGGCCAGATGGGGTATTTTGTCGCCCACCTGGGTCACTATATACGAGGCATTGAAACTACCCGAGAACTTGTAGCGTTTGCGGTACGTAGAGCGTGTGCTCAGCCCCCATGACCCTTTGGTATAGATCTCGCCCAGCACGGCCAGGTCCATATAGTCGCTGAGGGCGAAGTAGTATCCCCCGTCGCGCAGGAAGTAGCCGCGTGTGGATTCGTCGCCGAAAGTAGGCATAAGTATCCCTGACGAGTACGATTCGGTGAAGGGAAAGAAGCAGAATGGTAATGCCAGCGGCAACGGCACATCTTCAATCACCAGGTACACCGGTCCGGTCACGATATTTTTGCCGGGCCGTACCTTGGCCTTTGTCATCTGTATATAGAAGTGGGGGTGGTCGTGCTCGTCGCAGGTGGTATATTTACCGTCTACCATATAAAGGGCGTCGTCGGGCATTTTCTTGGTGCGGCCGGAGGTGACATAGCCTTCGCCCTGTTGGGTGATCACGTCGGTGATGTAGCCTTTCTTCGACTTGAAGTTGTAGCGCATCATTTTCGACTCATACTGCTGATCGCCTTGTGTAAAGAGGGGATAACCAAATTCGTCGCCTACAGAATCGAGCCCGAACTTGGCAAATACCAGGCTGCTGTCCATACTCATCTCGATCAGTTCGGATTGGAGCTCGATGTTCTCATATTTCACATTCCCTTCGCCATAGAGGTAGGCCCAGTTCTTACCCGTCATCACAATGGAGTCTTTAGCAGTATAGTTGACCGGTGCATCAAGCGGCGATTTTTTGAGGGTAGCTGAATCGGTGGTGAGGGTATCCG
The DNA here is from genome assembly GCA_031555505.1 of Tannerellaceae bacterium. Lineage (GTDB taxonomy): Bacteria > Bacteroidota > Bacteroidia > Bacteroidales > Tannerellaceae > JAJDIA01. Next base: position 33,358 of record JAVBUH010000071.1, on the reverse strand, counting down.
TTGGGAATTTCTCTGTCGATAGGTCATCTGCAATAGATGCCCCCGGGAGGATTGTCCCAGTCTGGAGCGTGTCGGGCATCCTAATGGTGAGGAGTGTATCCGGGACGAGTATAGACAACGAATCGGCATGTACCCGTTCTGTCACAGGAAGTGTAATCTCCTGTGCAAAGGCACACAAAACTCCCGTCAGGGTCAACAGCAGGATGATCAGTTTTCTGTCCATACGGATGTTTAGCGACTGCAAAGGTATAATAATTTAGTAAGCGTCCTTTGATTATTCTCCTAAAAAGCGTTTACACCAAGTGTTGAACCGGTCTACGGTTTCCGGGCCGTACTTTTGCAGGCTTTTACGTACTTTTTCCACAGGCTTCTCTTTCTCCGGTTGCGTCTTGCTGAAAAACTTGTCGGCAAAGCAGATCAGTTGTTCTTCGTCGCTCACCGGTCGCATGTCGCGGTGGGGCAAGGGCAGTTGTTGCGCTTCGATCATTTCCAACGACAGCCCTGTACCGGTATGCCGTTCGCTCACCAGCGCGTGGCGCGGGTAACCCTCCTGGCGGAGCAAGTCGGCACCCAGGTAGCCATGGCAGATATAAGGCGCATCGCCATGGCAGTCAATGTCGGGCGCATGGCAACGGAACACGCCAATGTCGTGCAGCAGGGCGGCCTCTTCGATAAAAGCCATATCCCAGGCTGTTTCCGGATGCATCCGGGCGATGGCAAGCGCTTTGTCGGCCACGGCACGGCTATGTACCACTAATATCCGGTAGGCTTCCGATCCTTCGGGGTAGTATTTGGTGAGGAGTGTGTATGGGTTCATGCTGCAGTGCTTCTTTTTGTTGGTTTGCCGGTCGGGTTTGTCTGTTCCCGTCTGGCAGCGACAAAAGTAGGTGTTTCTCCTTTTTATGCTGCATCTATACCCTAAATAAATGCTAATGGCAGGAAAGAAAGCGCAGTAAAACCGGAGTGGTATCCCGGGTTTTACTGCGCTGTCGGTTTGTTTATGCGGTATCGTCTATACTGTCGTTGCAGTCATGTTTACGGCAAGGTAGCTTTGGTGTAATACAAGAATAGGTCGGTGTGCGGCCGACCTACAGCGGCTAACCATTCTTCGCCCGTTGTCTTGATCCACTGCAGACCCGCATTGGCGCTTTCTGTGGTTGCAGCTGTATCACCTTGCACCCATTTGAGCCCTGTGATTAAATCAGTGGATGCCGTGGTGTCGGTTCTTCGCTTGATATATAGGCGGTTGTGCTGGGTGGGTACCCCTGTGATACCATCGGTAGACGTAGCACCGCGTGCGGTGAAGTTTTCTCCGGCACCTTCCCCCCGGTGTTTAATGATGATATCGGTGAAACCGATGTTCGGATTATCGTCGTATCCCATCACATAATAGAAATAGTTTTCAGAGTCTACATATTTATCATTGTTGATAGCCGATACCATTAAACCTCTTTTGTATACTCTTGTTTGGCCATCGAAGCCTGTGAGCTGTTTGAGTTCTTGCGAACCATCCCGGGCATTCACGATCATTACATCGGCCAGGATGCGTCTGGCTTCCGTCATATAGATGGCGTTTTCCTCGATGTAGGTTTCCCAGGCCTCTTTCATGGCATTGCGGCGGGTAGCGTCTTTACACAGTTGGTAAATGGGCAGGAGGCCTCTATTGTCATCACTGTTGTTAAAGATGAGTCCGATCATCGCCAGGTCTTCTGTAGCGCTTGTGGGAAGTTTTTCCAGCCACTCATCCAGGCTGCTCGTGCTGCTGCCGCCCATCCGTCGCTCTTTGACAATGTTTCCGTCCTGGTAGAAGCTGACAGAGTCGTTGTGCGTATAGTTCACATCGGCATTGATTTGGTAGTTTTTCAACATCTTTTTCCCAATTCGCTTGGACAGGCCAAAACCGGCGGATTGGGCCGCGCTGGACAGGTATTCTCCTTTTTCACGCGCAAAGACGTAGTCGTATCGTCCGCCAAATTGGGCGGCGGTGATTACATGGGTGCCATAGAGGTCGAATATCTTTTTGAAGCTTACATCTCCATTAATGGCATTGGCTGCTTCTACCGTAAGGTACTGCAGTACGGAGTCTCTGGCGGCGTCATTCTGGGATTGGCTTTCTCCCGGCTCCACCACATCGTTTACGGTAAGAATATAGTTGTCGTTGATCTGGCGCCGGGTCACAATCGCAGCCAATGAGGTGACAGCGAATTCCCGCGTTTCCTTGGTAGTGGTGCTGCCTTGCAGCATGCCATTGAGCGTTGCCTGAAAAGGAGAGGCTAATAGTCCCATGAGTTTGATGGTGCTGAACGTACCATTCATGCCGGTCGACCACGCTGTGTTGGTCTCGTTGTAAGACTTGCCGCTTACTTGTGTGTTGGTGGCATTGAAGCCTCCTGTCAATTTTTCCAACTTGTTCTTTGCATTCAGTTTCCGGGTATCAAAAACGATCCCTTTGACATTGGCTGCGTTGAGGTCGGCAAAGATATCATATCCCCGGCCAAGTACATCGTTTACCACGTCTCCTTCTCCGATAGCCAACTCGTCGGGCGAAGCCATCAGGTATTTTTGCACTTCGATAGTGGTGGATTTGGTAGAAACTTTGTCGCTTGTAAAGGTGAATACCAAACCGATATACAGTGGTATCTGTGCTCCTTTCTTCAAGGCTATACGGATAGATCCGTCACCATTGCCGGCTGTTTTGGAAATTTCAAAGAGGTCTTTGATTTCCGGATTGGACAGGCGGACGGTCCAGTTGGCACGGGTTTTGAAGTCGAAAGTCTTTTCCTTAATGCCTTTGGGCAGCTGGTAAAACATATCCGATTCGGTAAAACTGTAATCAATCTCGTCCAGATTGATAGCGGGCAATACGTCATCCGCTTCGTTATCGTTGCATCCTGCGAAAACGGTCATCAGTCCCAGGCACAACGTCATACATAAAATACTACAATACTTCTTCATGTGTTTACTAAATTATTATGTGAGGGTTAAAAAATATGCTGCCTTACTGCTTTGTGATGTAGTGCCGGAAATCGCTTCCCGAATTACTTAGTTAGTAACCCCGATGTCGTTGAAAAGTTCGGCAACCGTTTAGTCAATTTGTAAAATAAAGTTGACAGATTGTAAACGTTGCTGATAATCTGTTGATTATGGATACCCTGTCGGCCTGTTTATTGTTTGCGGGTGCCTTGTTCCGTTGTTGGTTGATTGTTTATCCGGGGCGAAGAGGGAGGTTCGCCCACGGCGTCTGGTGTAAGGGTTGGGCGGGAGGCCTGTTGGCGGAATTGGCTGGGTGTCATACCCGTCTTTTCGCGGAAGGTGGCGTGGAAAGCGGAGGTGGAAGAAAATCCACATTCGTAGGTGATTTCCTTGATCGTGAGTTGCTGCTGGCAGAGCAGGAGTTCGCGGGCTTTTTCCATGCGCCTGTTCTGTACAAACTGGCAGAAGGAAGAGCCGAAGCCTTCATTGAACACGCGGGACAGGTAGCTGCGGTTGAGGGGGAGTATTTCGGATACATCAAGCAGCTTGAAATCGCTCCGGAGGTGAGGCTTGCTGGTCTGCATCCAGGTTTCCACGGCTTCTATGTAGCCGGGGAGATGGTCGGCAAAGTTGTTGTCGTCCTTGCCAATACGGGTATGCGATGTTTCGAAAAGCTGTTGGGCGCCGGTTTCGTCCATCGTCTGCTCAAAGAACTGCTCGGTATAGGGGTTACGGTGATAGAGCCCATAATAGAAAGCGGTAAGCAGTACGGATTGCATGGCGATTTGGTGGAGTATCCAGACTTCAAGCCCGAGGTTGAATAGCATACAGCTATATAGGATTGTCACCACCAGTAGGCCGCCGGCGATATACCGCAACCAGGAGATATCCATCTGCTCGGTGGAGGCGTAGTTTTCAATACACCACTTATCATAATAATACCGGTAGCGGAGGGCGAATTTATTCAGCCAATAGATATAGGCAAAACTCATCACAAAGAGGATGAAGCGATACCAGACGTTGAATTCCGTGATGTGTCCGGTCAGATCGGAGAAGCGTTGCAGCCTGATATACGGTTCGTCGAGCAACCATAGGCCAATGGGGTAGATAGCCGATACAGTGAGCCAGGGGAGTGATATCCACCACGCCCGCCGCCAGTTGATCCATCCGGGACGGATCAATTCGATCACATACCAGAGGAGTAGGAGTGCAAGGAAAGGGCCGACGATGAGGAACAACGGCGACCAATAAACTTCTTTCGCGATCGGATAGACATGGAACAACGGGCCGATGAGGCGGATTGCAAAGTTGACTGCCCATAGCCCCATGATCCACGCCAGTATCCGGCGCGACCGGACGCTGTCTGCCTTCAGGAAAAGGAACAGGCAACCGATCAACGTTATCGTGAACGAAATGGAGATTTGCAGGTATATTATTTCTCTAACATTGGCTGTCATATAAGTGGTCTATTTCCTTGTGAGATTAAAAACAGCACAAAAATAAGAAATGCATTGACGATAACTGTCAGAAACTGTTTAAATTTTAGATTCTGATTCAGTTGGCAATGATAAAACTCATGCTGAACAGAATAAGAATCTAAAATTTAAACAGTTTCTGACTATCCTTCGCTCATCATTGCCGGATCAATGGCCAGCCAGGGAGGCAGATACCGGGGTCATGACGAAGGTGAAGGTATAGTCGCCGTAGGGCAGACGATAAGCTTCGAGTGGCAGGGCACCCCAACTGTTCACGCAACCGAGACCCATTTGCGCTTTGTCAATCAGAAAGTTAGTGTAGTCTACCTTCGATACCAGTTCGGAATGGCGCTGGTCTTTCTTTTCACCATCGTCGAGCGATTCGATGGCGTAGTGGAGTGCAGAGGCCGAGAAGGGTGCTTCGGCAGTGAACATCACACCGTTGCCCGACAGGTTGAGCAACTGCCACCAGCGGATATCCGTCTTGTTGCCGTTTTCCTGTGGACGGATGTAGGAGTAGAACTGTTGGTCTACGGTCTGGCGATATAAGCCGAGGTCGGTCACATGGTTGCGGTCGGCATAGTTTTCGATCGGTCCACGGCCGTAGTAACAGATATTTCCCAACGCTTCGGCAGCTTGCAGCTGCATCCCGAAGCGGAACATGTCGGATACTTTAGTCGATTTATCGGCTGTCATTGTCTGTGTGACTTTGATGGTGCCAGCGTTGTTGATTGTATAGGTGATCTTCAACCGGGCCGATACGGCTTCTACAGCATAAGAGGCTTCCACGATGGCGAGTCCGTTCTCCATTGTATGCGTAAAGGTGGTGAGTTTGAGCGCGGGGTTCTTCCAAACCGCGTATTTCTTCTGGAGGTTGGCTCCGAAGTCGTTGTCGGTCGGAGCACGCCAGAAGTTAGGCGTAAGGCGGCCACCGTCTTTCAATACGGCCATGCCATTCACGTCGTATTTGCAGAGGAAACCGTCTGCTTTACCGAATTCGGCCACGAAATGGTAACCTTCCACAATCAGGTACGTGGCATCGTTGTCTTTCACTACCGGCAGTACGGTAGATTGGTTGACACGTTCCTGGTTGGCTACCGTAAGCGCCGGAGCCTGGTAGGGGCGAACCGTGAACTGATCCTTGGCTACTACGTATCCGGCCGGAAGCAGCGGTTCGGCTTTTTTCAACCGGAAACTGATATTGAGCAACAGTTCCTGCTGTGGGCACAGACCATCGAGTGTATAGTCCAAACGATAGGCTTTCGTCTGTTGCGGCTGGATATCAAGTTTGTCGATCGAGCCGGTCTGCACCGGTAGGCCGTCTGCCAGGAGTTGCCACTCGGCTGTGTAGTTGCTGAGGTCGCGGAAGAAGTTTTCGTTGTAAATGGCGATCTCGGCTTTGGCCAGGTCTGCCGGAGTAACCCAGACCGACTGATAGTAGTGGCCTACTTCATACATGTGTGGGTTGGGCTTACGGTCGGGACTGATCAGGCCGTTGTCCATGAAGTTATTGTCTGACGCATCATAACGGTTGAAGTCGCCACCGTATCCGTAGTACGAAATCCCTTCGGCCGATGTGAGGTGCAGTGACTGGTCTACAAAGTCCCAGATAAAACCACCCTGGTAGGCCGGATACTTGCGGATCAGGTCCCAGTATTCTTTGAAGCCGCCTTGTGAATTGCCCATTGCGTGGGCATACTCGCACTGGATAAGCGGTTTGGCTGGGTTATTCTTGCAATAGTCTTCGCTCCGTTGGTAGTTGAGGTACATCGGACAGTAAATGTCGGTGAAGTCGTTGCCGTGAGCCTGTTCATATTGTACGGCACGTGAGCTGTCTTCTTTCTTGATCCAGGTGTAGCAGGCTTCGAAGTTGGGGCCGAAACCGGCTTCGTTGCCCAGCGACCAGAAGATGATAGACGGGTGGTTGAAGCTGCGTTGCACGTTGCGCTGGTTGCGTTCGAGGTGTGCCTTGGCGTAGCCCGGGACTTTGGCCAGCGTTTTGTCGCCATAGCCCATGCCGTGTGATTCCACGTTGGCTTCGGCTACCATATAGAGACCATATTCGTCGCAAAGTTCATACCATAGGTTATTGTCCGGGTAATGGCAGGTACGCACGGCATTGATATTGAATTCCTTCATGAGGCGGATATCCTGTATCATCCGTTCGCGGGAGACCACGTAGCCCTTGTCCGGATCCACTTCGTGGCGGTTGACACCCTTGAAGAGCACCGGCTGGCCGTTTACCAGTATTTGTCCTCCCTTCAGTTCTACTTTGCGGAAACCCGTTTTGATGGGAATTACTTCCTGTACTGCGTTGCCTGCTTTCAGTGTGGCGGTCAAGGTATAGCGTACCGGTGTTTCGGCCGTCCACTTGGCAGGGTTGGATACGTTTATCACGGTAGACAGGTTGCCCGATCCTTTCAGTGAAGCCGTCGCCACCTCGTTTCCCTTGCAGTCGGCCAGTTTCAGGTCTACTGTGCCGCTCCCTTTCAGGCTGATGTCCACTTGCAGGCTGCCATCTTTATACTGCGCATCCAGGTCGGGTGTGATCTGGATATCACGGATATGGTTAGCGGTGCGGGCGTAGAGATAGCAATCCCGCGCCACACCGCTGAGGCGGAGAAAGTCCTGGTCTTCCAGGTACGAACCGTCGCACCAGCGGAATACCTGGAAGGCGATCAGGTTCTTACCTGGTTTAAGGTAGGAGGTAAGATCGAATTCGGCTTCCAGTTTACTGTCTTCGCTATAGCCTACGTAGCGTCCGTTCACCCAGAGATACATATTGGAGGTAACCGAACCGAAATGGGCCATAACCGTTTTTCCTTTCCAGTCGGCCGGTAGTTCGATCTCTTTCCGGTACGAACCTACGTGGTTGTTCAAGATGGGCACTATAGGCGGATTGTTCTCAGCCTGGTTACGCCACGGGTATCCGATATTGACATAGATCGGATCGCCGAAGCCGTTCATTTCCCACAATCCGGGAACAGGCATACGGTCCCATCCTTTGTCGTTGTAGTCAGTACGGAAGAAATCCGTTGGACGTGCATCGGCGTCTTTTACCCAGAAAAACTTCCAGTCGCCATTGAGTGAAAGGAAGTGGCGGGATGATTCGCGGCAACCTTTCTGTGCGGCCGCTTCATGCTCGTAGGCAAAATAATTGGTGTGCATCGGCGCCCGGTTCACGGCATTTACTTCCGGGTTCTGCCATTCGTTGGATTGTGCCCAGGCAGTTGTCCCCAATAAGGAACAACAGCAGGCCAGTAGTTTAATGTTCATGTATAATTAGATGATGATGTTGTTTGTGTGATTATTTGTAGAGCGGGGTATCATTCCATCCATTTCACCCATTTCTTGTCATCGTTGTACCCGGCTTCCACCATGGTCTCGATGAATTGCATGCCGCGCAGGCCGTCTTCCACGCCCGGGAAATCCAGACAGGAGGCGCAAGGTGTTTCGCCATTGATCCTGCCCATCACCGTAAGGGCGAAGTTGCGATAGATGTTGGCGAAGGCTTCGATGAAACCTTCAGGGTGTCCGGCCGGCGTACGGGTGTTCCATTTGGCTTCGTCGCCAATAAAGGTATTGGCGCCTATCTGGTAGATTTCCGACGGACGGTTGCTCCATTTCATGATCAGTTGATTGGGATCTTCCTGCCGCCATTCCAGGCCGCCTTTTTCGCCGTATACGCGGATGTGGATGTTGTTCGCCTCGCCTACAGCCACCTGGCTGGCTGTCAATACGCCTTTCACGCCCTGTTCGTAGCGCAGGAAAGCGGCGCCATCGTCGTCGATTGGACGTCCCGGGACGAACGCATTCAACTCGGCACAGATTTCTTCTACTTTCAGTCCGAGGATGTATTCGCTCAGGTGCCAGGCATGGGTGCCGATATCGCCTATACAACCGGCTTTACCGGAACGTTTCGGATCCGTGCGCCAACCCGCGTTGTTCCCACCCTGCAATTCGATGCGTTCGGCCAGCCATCCCTGCGGATATTCCACATATACGCGACGGATCTTGCCAAGGTCGCCTTTCGCAATGCGGGCTTTGGCCTCTTTTACGGCAGGATAGCCGGTATAGACATGGGTGAGGGCAAAGATGAGCCCGGTTTCGTCTACTTTCTTTTTCAGTTGATAGGCTTCGTCGAGTGAGAATGTCATCGGTTTGTCCAGTACCACATGGAAACCCCGTTCCAACGCCATCATCGCCGGTTCGAAATGCCACTTGTTGGGCGTTACGATCGATACAAAGTCCATCCGTTTTTCCTTCGGCAGTTGCATTTCGCGTTCGAACATTTCCTGATACGTATCATAAATCCTGTTTTCGGGCAGGAAATAAGCATGTCCCGAACTTCGGGAGATCGCCGGGTCTACACTGAAGCAGCCGCAAACCAATTCCACTAAATTATCCATAAAAGCCGCTCTGCGGTGGATAGCTCCGATGAAGGCGTCGCTGCCGCCACCGATCATACCCATTCTGAGTTTTCTGTGTTCCATGAGATTAGAAATTATCGTATTAAACATTGTTTCGTTTTTACAGCGGCCTAAAGTACGAAAAAATACAGAGACGGGAGGAAGGATTACGGTGAATTTTTACACGCAGGAAGTTTCAGGCTATTCCGTGAGGACTGCAAGACCGCTGTTTGTTGTCGGATTGCTGCAGTGAATGTGTAAGCTTTTGCTCCGATGAAGTAATTATATCGGGAGAATAGTTACTTTTGCGTATTGTCAACAATTGAATAAGGTATCTACCATGAAACAAAACAACCTGTGGATAGCCGCCCTGGCATTGGGCCTATCGCTATCGGCCTACGGGCAACAAACCGGCGGAGGGATTTCGGCCGGCATGCTTCAGCAAATCCAACAATCCTACAAGGAAACTCCTTCCGACAGGGCGATCCGCCACGCTATTGCCAACAACGATATCAACAAGTTGGCAGTGAATAGTGAGAGTAAGGCTGGTTTCGACACGTATTTCTCCAACCGGGTGAACAGTAAAGGCATCACCAACCAGAAATCGTCGGGACGCTGCTGGTTGTTCACCGGTCTGAATGTGTTCCGCGCCAAGGCCATCGCCAAATACGATATGGGCGATTTCCAGTTCTCGCAGAATTATTCGTTCTTCTGGGATCAGTTGGAGAAGGCTAACCTGTTCCTGCAAGGCATTATCGATACCCGTACCAAGCCGCTGGACGACCGGATGGTAGAATGGCTGTTCAAGAATCCATTGAGCGACGGCGGACAGTTTACCGGCGTATTCGATATCCTTGGCAAATACGGCGTAGTGCCGGCAGACGTGATGCCCGAGACCAACAGCAGCGACAATACCGGCCGTATGGCCATTCTGATTAGCAGTAAGCTGAAAGAACAGGGGTTGCAGTTACGCGAGCAAGCTGCCAAAGGCGCTTCGGTTGCCGCATTGGAAAAGACAAAAGCAGAGATGCTGACAGTAGTCTATCGTATGTTGGTGCTGAACCTGGGCGAACCGCCTGCCTCGTTTACCTGGACACGCAAAGACAGCCGTGGCAATCCGGTGGAAACAAAAGAATATACACCGAAGAGTTTCTTCGACGCTTTTATCGGTGAGGATATGGAAGCCAATTATGTAATGCTGATGAATGATCCTTCACGCGAGTTCTACAAACTGTATGAGATCGATTACGACCGTCATCGCTACGATGGCACCAACTGGACGTACGTAAACCTTCCTGTGGAAGACATCAAAGACATGGCTATCGCTTCCATCAAAGACAGTACGATGATGTACTTTTCTTGTGACGTGGGCAAATTCTTTGACCGCGAAAGAGGCCTTCTCGACGTGAACTACTACGATTATGGCTCGCTGATGGGTACTACCTTCGGCATGAACAAAAAACAACGCATTGAAACTTTCGACAGTGGATCTTCGCATGCCATGACACTGATGGCGGTAGACCTTGATGCAAACGGCCAGCCGAAGAAATGGATGGTGGAAAACAGTTGGGGACCAGGCGCCAATAACGGCCACCTGATCATAACCGACCCGTGGTTCAATGAATACATGTTCCGCCTGGTTGTAGAACGTAAATACATCACCGACAAAGTAAAAGAGATGCTCAAGCAGAAACCCGTCCGCCTGCCGGCCTGGGATCCGATGTTTGCCGACGAACAATAAGCAGATCGCATTACCGCACGCAGACAGCGCAGACATGCGCAAATTTTTATTTAAGAATCTCTTCTCAAAATAAATTTTCTGCGTATGTCTGCGCTGTCTGCGTGCGGTAATGCGATCTGTTAAAATTAATCGGCGTATGTCTGCGTCGTGCGCAGTTATATCGGGGGGTAGTTACTTAAACAGCGGCGCTATCTCTTCGTCCTTTCCGTCGTTCGGCGCCGGTTGAATGCCGAGCAGGCGGGAGATCAGCAGGTAAAGGTTGACGTTGGGCATAACAGGCGCAACAGCTCCTTGCTTGAAAGACGGTCCGGCGGCATAGAAGATGGCTTCCATCTCAGGGGCGAAGTTGTCGTAGCCGTGTGTGGCTCCGAAACGCGGACTGGAGGTGGATCGGAATTGGAGATAAGTACCTACATCGGGCATCACGATGATTTCGCCGATGCGTGGGTTCGTACCATATACATACTTCGCTGGCATATCACCTTTACGATAGGCTTTTACATGGGGAACGGTTTGGAGTATCTCCATAGCCTTGTCGGCGTAGTTGCCTTTCGGATACAGGATGGTAGGGACGCCGTCGAAAGCAAACCGAAAACTGTCGCGTGGCAGGTAGTCGTTCAGGTTGACATAATTCTCCGGATAGTAGTTGGCCATACCGTGGTCGGACAAGACGATGAAGTCGATCCGGTCGAATACCGGCAATTCACGTGCCTTCGTAAAGAAATGGTTCAATACCTTATCCAGTTCTTCCACCTTTTGTAAGGTAGCCGATGAGTCCGGACCGGCATAATGGCCGATTGCGTCGGGTTCTTCAATATACCACATGATCAGATGCGGACGCACATCTTCAGACAGTTGCAGCCATGCGATCACAGAGTCGGCGCGGTCGTAGTAAGATACTTCGTTGTTGAACGGCTTCCAAATGGAAGGCTGCATCCCCTGTACGGCTGTTTCACTGCCTACCCAGAAGAAGGAAGCGGCTTTTACCCCTTGTTTTTGTGCCGTGTTCCAAATAGGCTCGCCGCCATAAAATGCAGGGTTGGCTACGGCATTGCGGTTACCGATGGAATAAATACTGTCTACATCGGGTGCATAAAACGTATTATTCACCAATCCATGATGATCAGGATGCAGACCCGTAGCCATGGAGTAGTGATTGGGGAAGGTATTACTCGGGTAAGAAGGACGGAAAGAAGCGCGAACGCCCGCTTTACCCAGTGAATCCAGTGTCGGTGTATGGGCTCTTTCCGGATAATCGATGCGGAATCCATCCATCGACAATACTACCACATAACGGTCGTTTTTGATAGCCGCCGGTTGGTCTGACCGAGACCCGCAAGCGCTAAAAAAAGTTAATAATAAGGCCGTCAGGCAACAAAATTTTAAAAGACACATCTTTTTCATACGGAATTTTTATATTTGCGACAAAGGTACGTATTCTGTCGGATTATTTTGCAGAAAGTAACCTAATGATACGTAAACTTGTTCGAATACTATTAGATGAATTGTATGAACCTGACAGGGATCTGTTACTTACTGTATCCCTATTTCTCTCGGTTATGGTTAGGGCTTTACCATTTTCGAAGCACCTAAGCCTGTTTGCGGATAACTATCCTATACTATCTTATGAATTAAACTTGATTAACAGATGGACATATATACCTTTATTTAATATGTTAAATGCCTGTGGAGTATTGAAGAATAAAAAATACTCCCGTATCTTTGCTCCGCCAAAGGAGTGGTTTATTACCATTTATTAGCTAATTTTTACTCTAAAAATAGTTTATGAGAAAGCATGTGTTTCGTTTCTTTTTTATGAGTTTGCTCACCGTTTGGTGTTCGGCAGTCATTGCCCAGACAACGGTGACGGGAACAGTTGTGGATGCCGAAGGCAATGAACCGCTGATCGGGGCGGCAGTCCTTCAAAGTGGAACCAGCAATGGGGTAGTAACTGATGTAGACGGGAAATTCTCAATCAGCGTACCATCTGGCGCTACATTGGTGTTCAAGTCTCTTGGATATAAAGATTTACAGAAAAAGGTAACCGGATCCGGACAACAGGATCTGGGGATTGTTATCATGTCGATTGATGCATTTGCATTGGCCGACGTAACGATTACATCCTCTATCGCTATCGCGCGTGAAACGCCTGTGGCCATGTCCAGTATCACTCCTCAGTTTATCGAAGAGCGTATCGGGGTGAAGGAATTTCCGGAATTATTGAAAGCCACACCGGGTGTGACGGTTATTCGCGACGGTGGTGGTTTTGGCGACTCCAAACTGAATATGCGTGGATTCCAGTCGGCCAACGTGGCTGTGATGGTAAACGGTGTCCCCATGAATGATATGGAATGGGGAGGGGTTTACTGGAGCAACTGGCTGGGCTTGCAGGACGTAGCCCGCGACTATCAGACACAACGCGGATTGGGTGCTTCGCAAGTCTCCGCTCCCTCTGTGGGTGGTTCGGTGAATATCGTTACCCGTACGGTTGATGCCCAGAAAGGCGGATTCGTAAGTTACGGTATCGCAGAAGACGGTTACAACAAATTACTATTCAATGTGTCTACCGGTTTGAGCAAAAACGGTTGGGCATTCAGCTTGCTGGGTGGTAAGACCTGGGGAGACGGTTACATACAGGGTACCGAATTCGAAGGATACCAATACTTTGTCAATATTGCCAAACGATTCAATGACGCGCACCAGTTGTCACTGACTGCTTTCGGCGCCCCACAATGGCATAACCAGCGTAGCACATACGACGGTATGACTATTCAGGGCTGGCAGGATGTACAGCAATATATGCAACCGGGAGAAAACTATAAATACAATGCAACATACGGTTTCGGTAAGAACGGCGAACGGAAGACATCCGCCCGCAACAAATACCACAAGCCGCAAATCTCCCTCAACCACATGTGGCAGATAAATAACACCTCTTCACTGAGTACAGCGCTTTACCTCTCCCTTGGAGACGGTTACGGCTATAGCGGACAAGGGACTTCTGCTTATTCCAGTGCCTGGTTCGGGACAAGCAACGGCATCTTGAACACCACGTACCGCAATGCCGACGGCACATTTGCGTATGACCAGATTCAGGAAATGAACGAGCAAAGCACGAATGGCTCGCAAATGGTGATGTCAGTATCGAAAAACCTGCATAAATGGTACGGTATCCTGTCAACCTACAAAAAAGATTTCAACGACAACTTCACCGTAATGGGAGGTCTTGACGGACGTTATTATATCGGTACGCACACGAATGAGATCATCGACCTGTATAACGGGACGTATTATATAGACCGCTACAGAGCACAGGTGCAACCGGCTGATAATGCAGTAAACAATAAAAACAACCCGGACTTCACAAACCAGAAGCTGACTGTAGGCGATGTGGTATACCGTGACTATGACGGCTATGTGGCACAGATCGGTGTATTCGGACAGGGTGAATACAAGACAGACAAGCTTACGGCTAACCTCTCCGGTTCACTCAATAATGTAAGCCAGTGGAGATATGACCGTTTTTATTACGACAAGGATCATGCCGAGTCTGAAACAGTCAGCAAAATAGGGTATACCGTGAAAGGTGGCGCCAACTACAACATCAATGAATACCACAATGTATTCGCAAATATTGGTTATATCAGCCGGGCTCCCTTCTTCTCCGGAGGTATCTTCCTGCAATCGACCACCAGTAATATGGTGAATACGGATGCAGTCAATGAAAAGATATTCAGCGTGGAAGGTGGTTATGGATTCCGCAGCAAATACCTGAGCGCCAACCTGAATGTGTACCACACCGAATGGATGGATAGAACCATGACAAGATCGCTTACGGGTCCGGCTCCGGCCAACGACCGTGGTACGCTGAATATGACCGGTGTGAATGCTACGCACGAAGGGATTGAAATAGATCTCGTATCTTCTCCGTTTGTATGGCTGGAGTTGAACGGTATGCTTTCGATCGGTAACTGGCGTTGGTCAAATAATGGCGTTGGTTATGCTTATAACTCCAGTGGACAGCCCATTACCCCGGATTGGGAGGTCGCATCCGGTATTGAAGCGCCCGACCAATGGAAAGTGGAAGTAGACTTGGAAGGGGTTAAAGTAGGTGGATCCGCACAAACCACAGCCCGTTTAGGCGCTACATTTAAGGTGGATAAGGATATCCGCTTTGGTTTCGATTGGGATCTGTATGCGCGCAATTATGCCGACTATGCTATTTCTACCACCAGTACAGACCTGAAAACGCCTTGGCAGATTCCTTCCGGCAATGTGTTTGGTTTCCATGCAAGCTATAAGTTCAAGATCGGTTCACTGAATGCCCAACTCTTCGGAAATATTGACAATCTCTTCGATCAGCTATATGTTGAGAGTGCGTATAACGGTAGCAGCAACGATTGGGACACGGCTTACCGTGTATTCTACGGTTTCGGACGCCAGATGTCTATGCGATTGAAAGTTAATTTCTAATTCATCCTATAGAAGTAAGATTATGAAGAAGATAAATATATTCGGATTATTGTTCGCCATCCTGTTTATGGTGGGTTGCGATTACAACGAAGATAATTTCGGCGATCTGACACCGACAATCACCGATCAGGTAAATGCCAATGTTGTATACGACGGCAGCAAATATCCGGCTGCCGGGTATTTTTCAGACAAAGCCGGAGTGCAGTCGGCCATGGGTGAATTCCTGAAAAAGAAATATCCATATTGTGATGCCGGTTCGACAGCGAAAGTGGCCAATGTATTGTTTGGAGATGTAACTCCGGGCTTTGCCGCCGCCGATGCCAAGTACACACTCACGGCAGATGATTATATAGCCATGGGTACTGAATCCGGACAGCCGGGTAAGTATAAAAACTTTGACAAGAACATGGATGTAGATAGCTATTTGAAAGCTTTCTGCAATACCAAATATGCTTCGCTGGCAGAAGGTAAGATCGTCAGTATCTCGTATGCATTCTATGAATCAGGCGCTGGAACATCTACGAAGACAAGCAGCTATAAGAAAGTGGGCGGTGCCTGGACACCTGTTCAAATGGCCGCTTTCACAACCGATATGGCCTATACGCTGGTAACCGAAGATTACGACTCTATGGGTACTGTATCCGGCACACCGGGCCGTTACGACAACTTTGATGCCAACATGGATGTAGACTTGTATTTGTCTACCTTCCTGAAGTTGAAATATCCGTATACCGCCGCCGGTAAAACAGCTGAAGTAACCTATAAATTCTATGGAAGCGGTACTACTGCCGATCGTTCAAGTATCTATAAATATGATGGCAGTACCTGGTCGTACTTCAATCCGTATGCGGATGTGGTGGCCGTCAGTCCGAAGATTGCCGAAATGGCTTGGGATGGAGCCACCTGGACATTGAAACGCCTGCTCGGTGGAAGCACAGGTTATAAACTCGAGCCCAATGACTATAGCCTGCTTATCGAATGGACGAAAACCAATAAACCGGAATATATGAGTACTGCCAGCCCCACGGAAGAATTCTATTTCGGCGCTTCCGGCGGGTCTTACAACAATTTCAATAACAATTATAATACCTGGCGCAACTATTATAATATAGGTGGTGCATACACCGGTAAGTCCGATACGGAAATGCAGAATATCATGGACGGCCGTATTGCCGAAGGTATTATTGTAGTGATCCTTCCCAATGCCGTAAGCACGCCTGATCCGGGTATCAGTTATGTGGTTACCTATAAGGTCTATGGCGGCCGCGGTTCTGGAGATTACTCCATGAACTTCATGTTCAACGAAGAAATAGGGAAGTATGAGCGTGTATCCGATCCGGTACCTGCCAAATAATGAAGACCGGAATGAGTGACGATCGATACTAAATAAGAGAGGCGCCTTCGGGCGCCTTTTTTGTTACGGCCCGCATTAGATCAGTTCAACCCGCAAACTTGTGGAGTGGCAATCATTTCACATTTGCGCCGATTTGATCCGACGCAAACTAAGGGAAAGCATAGACCTTCAAGTCTGCCCCGATTGGCAGCTTGCATCCCTTCGAAAAGGAAGTGTTGCAAATCCCTTAATCGCCACAAAAAAGATCATAACGATCCTAAACGATCGTCATAATGTTCGTTTAGGAACATCATAATCTTCGTTTTCGAACATTATGCTCTTTTTTTTCGAAGACGATGGTCTTTTTTCACGAGTCCATGGTGATGTTGAAGGGTAGTTTTGCTGATTGAAAACCGGCCGTTCCTCTGGCGGTATCTGCATGGACGAGTTACTTGATGGAGGCCTGCGCCTCAGGGGGAGTGTGATGCAGGCCTCGTTTGGGCAAGAATATAAAAACGTTTTTTACAGGGAAATATGGCGGGGCGGAATGTGCAACGGCATTGTTATCCAATATACGTTTCCATTAGCTTCGCAGTGGGCGAAGGAGTGAGGGTGACAGACTGGGTGTCGGCAGGGAGAAGGACGGTCTGCCCCTGGTGGACGGTGAGGATGTTGCCTTTATCGTCGGAAAGGGAGAGATGACCAGCCATGCAGATGTAGACCACAAAGGAGTCGAGGGTAGACAGGTTACGTGCCAGCGGGCTGTCCAGTTCGAGCAGGTTGGTGGTGAAATACCGGCAGTCGGCCAACGGAACAGCAGTGTTGGGATGGACGGTGTAGTGCGTGCGGTAGTCGGACAGGCAGGTATAGTCTATTGCCTCCTTGGCCAGTTCGGTATGCAGCTCGCGGCCATTGCCGGCGGCATCCTTGCGGTTGTAGTCGTATATGCGGTAGGTGATGTTGCTGGTTTGCTGTATCTCAGCAATAAAACAACCGGCACCAATGGCATGTACACGGCCGGCAGGGAGGAAAAAGACATCGCCCCCGGCTACTTCATACCGCTGGAGAACGTCCATGATGGTATTGTCTTCAACCCGCTTCACATACTCTTCGGGCGTGATCTGTTGAGAGAAACCGGAATAGAGACCAGCACCTTTCTCGGCTTTGATCACATACCACATCTCGGTCTTACCGAACGAATTGTGGCGTTTCTTTGCCAACGCATCATCCGGATGCACCTGGATGGAAAGATCGTCTCGGGCATCGATGAATTTGATCAGCAACGGGAAGGTAGTGCCGAATTGTTCGATCACTTTCCGACCGGTCAGTTGTGCGCCGTAAGTCTGTATCAACTCATCGAGCGACTTTCCTTCCAGCGCGCCGTTGGCTACTACCGAGTAGTTGCCTTCCACGTGCGACAGTTCCCAACTCTCACCGATACCCTCTTGTACCGGTGCGATTTCTTTAAACGGGCATATAGCCGAGCCACCCCAGATAATATGCTTGAGGATAGGCTTAAAAACAAACGGATATAACATAGTTGTACTTTATTTTACGTGTCGCAATACCACTGCACTACGGGCAGGGAGGTATAGTTTGAGCCACTCTTTCCTTTCTATTTTATACAGCGGATCAAAGTTGGTGAAGTGATGGACGGTGTCGTCGGCCAAACCGAAGCCTCCGAAACGGGTGGCATCGGTATTAAGCACTACTTCGTATTCGCCTACCGGGGTAAGGAAACCGTAGTCGGAGAAAGATTTATTAGGACTGAAGTTGAATACAAACAGGAGGTCTTTACGCATATAGGCCAGGATCTGATCGCCATCACTGTCCCATATCTTCTGGATAGGAATCTGCTGGAAATCCTTCACACCGCCGATCAGGTCGAGCATTTCACGGTCGAAATCGCCGAGGAAATGATACTTGAGGTTGTAGTTGTCTACCAGATCCCACTGCCGACGGGCATATTTATGCGACCAGCCGTTGCCCTCGCGGGGAAAGTCGATCCATTCGGGATGGCCGAATTCATTCCCCATGAAGTTAAGGTAACCACCATTGATGGTGGATGCCGTCACCAGGCGGATCATCTTATGAAGCGCCATGCCCCGCTCTACGGTGAAATTATGGTCGCTGGACTGCATGTGCCAATACATCTCGGCATCGATCAGACGGAAGATGATGGTCTTGTCGCCCACCAGGGCTTGGTCGTGGCTTTCGGCATAGCTGATCGTCTTTTCGTCAGACCGGCGGTTTGTAGTCTCCCACCAGATGGAAGACGGATGCCACTCTTCGTCCCGCTTTTCCTTGATGGTTTTGATCCAATAGTCGGGGATATTCATCGCCATGCGGTAGTCAAAACCATAGCCTCCATCTTCAAACGTCGCTGCCAGACCGGGCATGCCACTCACTTCTTCGGCGATGGTAATAGCGTGCGGATTTACTTCATGGATCACTTTGTTGGCCAATGTAAGGTAAGCGATGGCATCGCCGTCCTGATGGCCGTTATAGTAGTCGCCATAATTGGTAAACGCTTCTCCCAACCCGTGGCTGTAATAGAGCATAGAGGTAACGCCGTCGAAACGGAAACCGTCGAATTTATATTCTTCAATCCAGAACTTGCAGTTGGAAAGCAGGAAGTGCAGCACCTCATTCTTACCATAATTAAACAAAAGCGAATCCCAAGCCGGATGTTCGCGCCGTGCACCGTCGTGGAAATACTGGTGGTTGGTTCCATCGAAATGTCCTAGCCCTTCCACTTCGTTCTTCACAGCATGGCTGTGTACAATATCCATAATAACGGCGATGCCCATACCGTGCGCCTCGTCGATCAGATGTTTCAATTCGTCCGGCGTACCGAAACGTGAAGAGGCGGCGAAAAAACTGCTCACATGATACCCGAACGAACCGTAATACGGATGTTCCTGAATGGCCATGATCTGGATTGCGTTGTAGCCATCTTTCTTCACACGAGGCAGCACATTGCGGCGGAATTCGTCATACGAACCCACTTTTTCTTCATGGGTTCCCATACCGATATGGCATTCGTAGATCAGCAGCGGAGCTGTATTCGGTTTGAATTTTTTATACTTGAACCGGTAGGGTTGCAGGGGATTCCACACCTGTGCGCTGAAAATTTTCGTCCGATCGTCTTGTACTACCCGACGGATCCAGGCCGGAATACGTTCGCCGGCACCTCCTTCCCACTCGATAAGGAGTTTGAAAAGGTCTTCGTGATGCAACATATCTTCTTCCAGCCAGGCCTCCCATACACCGTTATCGCCCGGTATCATCCGGTAGCGTTCATCTTTCTGCCAGTTATTGAATGTACCGATCAGGTAAATCGCTGTGGCGTTGGGCGCCCATTCACGAAAGACCCAGCCGACGGGCTGTTTATGCAAACCGAAATACAGATATCCCGAAGCAAAATCGGACAGTGTGAGTGCTCCGTTATTTGTCAGGTTTTTTTCTTTACTAAGTACATATTGATACCTCCCTTCAATGGCCGGTTCATAAGGTGCCAGCCAGGAATCATTTTTGATCAGGTTCAAAGAATCCATACACAATTGATTATTTGATTGTGCTACAAAGATAGAAGAATAATCGAAAGCGGATGGACGAATTATTAATTTTAGTTATTATATTTGCAGAATACAGGATGCGCCTCACCCATTGGCTTATGCCGATCTTCGATTCAAGCAAGCTTGATGGCTCCCGGTTTTTACTGTATTTGCACAAACACGCAGGCCTGATGAGCAAAGGGACGAAAAGTTTAACGTTTTATTTGCTGATGATAGCTGTCTTTGGGACGTTGATGTATTGGATCGTCAAACAAGGCGAAGGTCATCAAGTCAGTGAAGCAGTATCGTCGGTACACACTGCGCCCTCCAATCTGGAAGAAGGTTTCTCCATTTTCAAAAATATCCTGCTCGAGCATATCGAGACCCCGGTTGGAATCCTGCTGTTACAAATCATTGTGATTCTGCTATGCTGCCGCCTGTTCGGATGGTTGTTCCTGAAGATGGGGCAACCAACGGTGATCGGTGAGATTGTGGCCGGTATCATCTTAGGCCCTTCCATATTAGGGCATTGGTTTCCCGAAGCGTCGGCATTTATCTTTCCGGTAGAATCACTATCCAACATTACCATCCTGAGCCAGTTCGGGCTGATCCTCTTTATGTATGCCATCGGGATGGAGCTCGACATTGGCGAGATACGCAAGAAACTGAACGAAACGATCCTGATCAGCCACACCAGCACCATCGTACCTTTCTTCCTCGGCATGCTGACGGCTTTGTACCTGTACGACGGTTATGCCCACAAAGGCACGCCTTTTATCTCCTTTGCCCTCTTTATCGGTATCGCGATGAGTATCACCGCTTTCCCCGTGTTGGCACGTATCATTCAGGAGAAAGGGCTAACCAAGACACACCTCGGCACCATTTCCCTGGCCAGCGCCGCCAATGGCGATATCACAGCCTGGTGCCTGCTGGCGGTAGTGGTAGCCATCGCACAGGCGGGCAGTATGTTGAGCGCGCTGTTCAATATCGGGTTTTCGGCCCTCTATCTGGTGATTATGTTTGCCGTTGTACGCCCCTTCCTCCGGATGGTGGGACAGATATACCATAATAAAGAAGTCATAGACAAAGGGCTGGTGGCCTTCATGTTCCTGATCCTGGTCACCTCTTCCTACCTCACCGAGATACTGGGGTTGCACGCCCTTTTCGGTGCCTTTATGGCGGGGGTGGTAATGCCAAGCAATATCAAGTTCCGGAAGATCATGACCGAGAAGGTGGAAGATGTAGCCCTGGCGCTTTTCCTCCCCCTCTTCTTTGTATCTACCGGATTGCGTACGCAGGTTGGGCTGCTGAATACACCTGAGCTGTGGATCATGTGCGGGGTAGTGACGCTGGTAGCCATCATCGGCAAATTCGGCAGCGCCACCGTTGCCGCCCGTTTTACCGGAGAGAGCTGGAAGCACAGTCTCTACATCGGTGCGCTGATGAATACACGCGGACTGATGGAGTTGGTTGTGCTCACGATTGGGTATGAAATGGGCATCCTGCAACCCTCCATCTTTGCCATGCTGGTGCTGATGACGCTGGTGACTACGTTTATGACCACACCACTGCTCTCCGTCATCAAGTTCTGCTTCCGCAAACACGAAAAATATATCGAGCAAAAAGAGCGTGAGAAACAGGGAGGTATCTTTAAGGTTCTCCTCTCTTTCGGACGGGCCAGCAACGGACAGGTGATGCTGGATGTGGCCCACCAGATGTTTGCGCAGGGCAGCAACAAGCTGGAGCTGACTGCCCTCCACCTCACCGTGGGCAACGACGTGAATCCGTTGCATACGGATAATTTTGAAGAAGTGAGCTTCGGCCCCATCCTGTACGGCGCCAAGAAACTGGGGATGAATATCCAGACACGCTACGAAGTATCCAACAATGCGGGACAGGATATTTGCTCGATCGTAAACAACGAAGGCTTCGACTTCCTGCTTGTAGGTGCCGGTATCTCGATGAGTAACCTGCCCGACGACGTGGAAGCCAACAAATACCGGGCTGCTTACCGGAAGTATACCAAGCACTTCCACATGTCTGAGTCCTGGTTCAACCCCGGCGGATTACTGAAAGACAAGACCCGGATGTTTATCGAGCAGACAGATGCTCCGGTGGGTGTGTTTGTAAACCGTAACTTTGTGAAAGCGACGCGCATTATCATCGTGATCGACTCGGCGGATGATCTTCACCTGCTCGATTACGCCCGTACATTGTTAAAATCGACACATGGCGAAGCCGGAGTACTCAACCGCGCCAGCAGTACCACACCGGGCAGCGCTGAGATCGATCAACACATCCGCCTCTTCACTGGCGCCGTACAAGACACCATACTGCTGAAAGACAAAGATCTCACGCCCGAACTGTTTGACGGATACAATTTCATGCTCATCAGTTATGATACCTGGAACGACGTATCTGAACACCGGTTCGAAGCATTACAGAAAATGCCGTCTACACTCATACTAAGTAGGTAATCCCGCAAAGAGCGTTTAATCAGTATATATTATGAAATATTGCCTGCTCATCACAGTACTCGCCATCAGTTGCATCCTGCCTGCAAACGCACAGGAAGATAGTTGGCAAGGTAAATCGGTGAATTTTTCACACGGCCCGCTACAGGTCTCGGCCAACGGGCGTTACCTGGAACACAAAGACAAAACACCCTTCTTTTACCTGGGCGACACGGCCTGGGAACTGTTCCACCGGTTGAATGAACAGGAGATGGAACAATACCTGGAAAATCGTCGTGCCAAAGGATTCACCGTCATCCAGGCTGTGATACTGGCCGAACTGGACGGGCTACATACCCCGAATGCCAACGGAGACCTGCCGTTGAAAGACGATCATATCATCCAGCCCAATGAGGCTTACTTTGCCTGGGTAGACAAAGTGATCCGGATGGCCGAAGCCAAAGGATTATACATCGGTCTCCTGCCAACCTGGGGCGATAAGGTAGACAAGCAATGGGGTGTAGGGCCGGAGATATTCAACCCCACCAACGCATCCTGGTACGGCACCTGGCTGGGCAGACGCTACAAGCACTTCAAAAATATCATCTGGATCACTGGTGGCGACCGCATAGGCGGCGGCACCAACTACCCCATTTGGGACGCTATGGGTAAAGCGCTGAAGAAAGCTGATCCGAACCATCTGATCACGTTCCATCCGCAAGGCGAACGTTCGTCGAGCGAATGGTTCCACAACTGCGACTGGCTCGATTTCAATATGATGCAAACCGGACACTGCCAACAAACGTATGACATATATGATCGCCTCCTGGTGAAGGACTATAACCGCACACCGGTCAAACCCGCGTTCGACGGCGAACCCCGTTACGAAAACCATCCCGTCTGCTGGAAACCGGACTCACTGGGGTGGTTTGACCACACCGACATGCGGAAAGCGCTCTACTGGAATCTCTTTACCGGAGCCATGGGACATACCTACGGATGCCACGATATCTGGCAATTCCTGGCGCCGGGCCGCGAACCGGTGGGACAGGCCCGCGGCTACTGGGTTACTTCCATGGATCTGCCCGGCGCCTACGACCTGATCCATGCACGCCGCCTGCTGGAACGCTTCGACTGGAGCAGCCGTACACCGGCATTGGATATGATCACTTCAGGCAACCATTCGGCTGATGAAAAGATCGTAGCCCTCCGTGGCAACGGCTTTGCCTTCGTGTACTTCCCTACCGGAAAACCGGGCGCCCTCGATTTGACCGGTGTAAGCAGGCTAACCAATACGCTCCGCCTCTCCTGGCTCAATCCACGCACAGGTCAACTGACCGATGCCGGTCAACTGGCAAGGACTGCGGCACAAACCGTAACCCCTCCCACATCCGGTACTGGCAATGACTGGGTATTGATCATTGAAGAGAACAAGCAGTAACGAATATGGGAACAGATAATAGTAGAAGTGGGGCAAGACAGTGGCTGTGCTAACGGGTCAATAAACACAGAATTATAACACAGAAAAACAATATGGACTGGCTGATCGAAACAATACAGGAACCGACTGTCATACAAGCAATCATCGTACTCGCCTTTATCTGCGCCGTGGGGCTGGTACTGGGGCGTATTAAGTTCTTCGGTATCTCACTCGGGGTCACATTTGTCTTCTTTGCAGGTATCCTGGCCGGGCATTTCGGTATTGTAGTGAACAAGGATATGCTTTATTTTGCACAAAACCTGGGGCTTATCCTCTTTGTCTATACGCTGGGGCTACAGGTGGGCCCCGGCTTCTTTGCTTCACTAAAGAAAGGCGGTATCGAACTGAATTCGATGGCAATGAGCATCATTGCACTCGGTATCCTGCTCACGCTGGTATTCCACTGGATCACCGGAGAATCAGTGTCTACACTGATGGGATTGTTTTCGGGCGCCGTCACCAACACGCCTGTACTGGGTGCCGCCCAATCCACGCTGCGTCAGATCGACCCTGATAATATCAAAGGTGTAACCGATATGGCATTGGCCTGCGCCACGGCTTATCCAATGGGTGTGGTGGGTGTGATCGTCGGCATTGTGATCCTTCGCAAATGCTTCACCGCCCACACGGCTGAAGATACTAAGGAGAAGAAAGATCATCAACAGATGAATGTGGGAGAGTTCCTGGTCACCAATCCAGCCATTTTTGATAAAAGCATACCGGAGGTAGCCAAGTTGAGCCATGTCCATTTTGTGATCTCACGCCTCTGGCGCGATGGTAAGGTCATTATTCCGGTATCCGACACCATCCTGCTACCCAAAGACCATCTGCTGGTGATTTCAGGCAAAAACGACATCGAAGCCATCAAAGCGCTGTTCGGCCAACAGGAAAATGTAGACTGGAACAACGACAATATCGACTGGAACGCCATCGACAGCCAATTGATCTCCCGCCGTTTTGTAGTCACCCAATCCAAGCTTAACGGCGTAAAACTGGGTAAACTCCGCCTGCGTAACCTTTACGGAGTCAATATCACGCGCGTAAACCGTGCCGGCATCGACCTGATCGCTTCGCGCGACCTGCGGCTTCAGACCGGCGACCGCATCACCATCGTGGGCGAAGCCGCCGCTGTAGAAAACGTAGGGAAGATACTCGGCAACGAGGTGAAACGGCTGGACAACCCGAACCTGGTCTCTGTTTTTGTCGGCATCTCATTGGGCGTACTGCTGGGAGCAATCCCGATCGCCCTGCCAGGCATCAGTATGCCGGTCAAGCTGGGGATTGCCGGTGGCCCCATCATTGTAGGTATCCTGATGGGCGCTTTCGGCCCCCGTTTCCATATCGCCACCTACACCACACACAGCGCCAACCTGATGCTGCGGCAGTTCGGGATCACGCTCTACCTGGCAGGGCTGGGATTGGATTCCGGCGCGCATTTTTTCGAGACCGTGTTCAGTTCGCAAGGGTTGCTATGGGTGGGCATGGGTGCTGCACTCACAATGGTACCGGTGCTGATAGTCGGTTATGCCGCCTCCCGCTTCTTCCACATCGACTATTCCCACAACACCGGTATGCTCTGCGGCGCTATGGCCAACCCCATGGCATTGAACTACGCCAATACCACCGTAGAAGGCGACGAACCTTCGGTTGCATACGCTACCGTATATCCGCTGTCCATGTTCGTCCGTGTGATCTCGGCACAGATACTTATCTTGCTGTTTAGTTAAGCAGCACTTCTATTGCGATAGTCAAGGTTATATTTTGACACAACGGATCAGCACCTTATCCCCCTTGGCCAGCGTGGAGGCAAATAGGTAGCAATCGCCACCATCGGCCATTTGGGTTCGCTTGCGGAGCTCGTCTACCGTTAACGGGAAATTGCGGACGGTGATATTGGCCTGCGGGCAGGTCTTGGCTATCTCCTTACACAGACGGCCGGTAAAGGGCAGCACTTCTTCCACCCGGAAACGGCGACCCGGAAAACCATTTTTCCGCTCATCGGAGGTATAGAGATGGCTGCTCACCGCCAGCTTCCCCACGCCAAAAGCCACGGCAATTTGCTTGAAAGCACCGGCTTTCAGGCAGGAGGCATCCGGTTCATAGAGATAAGATTGTACACTGTTGGCCAAAGATATGCAGGCAGCCTGCTCGTCGGCCAGCGAAAACGAGAAAGGAGCAGGTATATCCTGACCAGGAATCAGGTTGACGCAGTGGATAAGCGGTTCTACCTCTCTTCCCTCCCGCTCCATCACAAAGAGCAATTCCTTGCATTCGTTGCGTAGGGAAACCACATGTACGGCCGTAGTTTCGGGCAGCAGACTCAGCGTCTGGCGGATATCGGCCATCGGGGATATCTTGGCAATCACCCGGGAGGCCTTCTCCCAAAGCGCAGGCAACAAAGCCGGCAGATCAGGCTCACAGTCCGAAAGGGCAAACACCCGTTTGTTGCCTTCGCCCCGCCGGGCAGGGTCGATGTAGAAGACGCTTATGCCGGATAGGCCGGGGAGCCAGTCGGCCGAATCGCCTTCGCATACCGTAATATTACCGGCGCCGAGAAGGGCAAAGTTGTGCCGCGCAGCTTCACAGTAGGCCGCAAAACGTTCGATATACGTCACCTGCCGCACCTTGCGGGAAAAGTAGAAACTGTCGATACCCAAACCACCCGTCAGGTCACATAGGCAATCGCCTGCATCCACCAGCAATTGCTTGTAAGCGGCCGTCGGTTCGGACGAACACTGCTCGGCAGCTATTTTAGCCGGAAACACCAACTGCTCGTTGGCATACCATGCGGGCAACTTTTCCCTGATCTGCTTCCGTGCCGTGATCTGTTCCACAGCAAAGGGCACATCAATCTCCGGATACCGGGCTGCCGATAGCAGCAGGCGGGCCGGATCATCGTTGGCATGTTCACGGATAAATTGTTGCAGGGATATCGCCATACGCATACATAAAAAAACTGTTACCTCTATATGATTAAGTACAAAGGTAACAGATTCTTTCGTTTGTTTGCCGGGCAACTACCGCCAACAGGCTACTTTTCTACATTATGCCGCAGCACGGGACGGACGCCGGCGAAGGCATCCTCATACAGCCAGGTACCGGCACTGCTGAAATCCCATCCGGTGAAATTCCCCGCGCTTTGGAATTTAGCTGCCGAAAGCACGCCCACACCATCTCTGCTGTCTGACGGTTCGAGCACATAGCACTTCGACGTGCCACCCGCCCTTGTGATCGCCCGCGTACCCATATCGGCGCCATAATAATAGCAGTACTGAATCTTGGCATCTTTTCGGGTGCCTGCAATGCCGCCGTTGGAGTCAGTCTTGTCACCCCCTTCAGCCGTTTCAACCGCCCTTGTATTGTAGCAATTGAAAATGCCGGCGCCTTCAATATGCCCAACGATGCCCCCCACATGCGGAGTGATACCGCCTTTATCAGTTATCACCTGACCCGTGTTATAGCTGGCAGTGGCCGTCCCTTTCAGGAATCCGGCAATACCACCCACATACATATTATTATGTCCGCTAACAGCTCCCTTGTTATAGCTATACTGAATAATGGAATTACCGGACGCGTATCCTGTAATACCTCCCGCACTGTTGTGCCCTCCGGTTGTCTGTGAGCCATTGTTCACAGTGACTGTCCCGATATTGGATAACTGATCCAACAACGCACCGCCATTTTCAACGGAACCGATGCAGCCACCCACATCTGTCCTTCCGGTGATGGTGCCCTCGTTGGTGCAATAGTTTACCGTAAAAGTACTCGGCGAACCATTCACCACCACCGACCCCGGGTGATCAATCTGGCCCACGATCCCACCGACCAGCCCTTTACCATTGATATTTCCTTTATTGGTACAGCTTTGGATAAGCGCCTCTTCGTGAGGAGATGTGGCATTCAGGTAACCCACGATACCCCCCAGATTTACGCCGGAGCCATTCACAAAAGCTTGATTGATACAGTTTCTCACTTTGATGCCCTTCGATATAATTGAGCCGGCAATCCCACCCACGGAGTTTATGCCGTGGATCCCGTTTTCTCCGGCTACCGTGCAATCGGTAATATGGGTATAAGTGAGCCCATTGTCTATTTTGCCGAACAGTCCACCCACATCATTACCGCCGCACACTTTGCCGGTAACCAGCAGACCCGTCAGTTCGATATCATAAGGGTGATCGGCATAGCCTACCAAACCCCCACAATACGGAGACGTAAGGTTAGCTTCATGGTTCACAAAGCCGGCAAAAGCAGGTTGGCCCGGTACTTTATTGATGATATGCACATTCAGTCTTCCTGTACCGATATACCCCAAAAATCCGCCGACACAGGATGAACCTTCTACCGTGACCGTCTCATTCAAGTAAACCTCTTCGCATCGTAGTGAACTGGTTATATTCGTAAATGAGCCTTTCATCTCCATAATTCCTCCCACCAAACCCCCAACGTTGTTCCCGACAGCGCTGACGGATCCTGTGGATGTAACATGTAGAAGCATAATATTGCCTGCACCAGCTCCTACCACACCACCTACGTTATCACCCGTGCCATTCAGCGAAGCATTATTCACGCTGGCATATCTCGGATCAGTAGATTCAAACGTCACAGTTGACCCTCCGACATATCCGAACACTCCGCCGCAAAAACTACCGTCGAAATGAATAAACCCATCCTTCTTGCACAGGGAATTCCGGACCAGGATATTATTTCCTTTCAGATAGCCCACAAATCCTCCGATATAAGCTCCCCCCCCTTTGAGTGCTATGCCGGCGGCACTGGAACAATCGATGAAACTACAATCTGCTCCCGACACATATCCAACCAGTCCGCCTACATACCTACTACCAGACAGAGATACACGATTCCGATTGCTGCCAATCGGTAAAACAGTCTGACATCGCGTGAACTTCACAGCAACCAACGACTCTCCCACGATACCACCTACTGCTTCTATACCACTGAGTTCGGCCCTATTCGTACAATCTTCCAACTCCAGGAGATAATAACCATTAACAGCACACCCAATCAGTCCTCCCACTGCATGCCTTGCCTTCAGGGTACATGAACCACTGGTGAAACAATTGATTATTTTATCCTTCAGATTAACCACGGAACCTATGAGACCACCCACACATTCCGACTGATCCTCGTCACCAATTGTCAGTATGCTGGCAGAGCAGTTTGAAATTTGAATATTGTCGTGGGAACTCCCACTAACATCCCCGATAAGTCCGCCGAGATATTTCTTTCCGGTGATCACACAACTGTTCACATGTACATTATCAATCGTTGAATCATACGATTCCCCACACAAGGCCCCGATATAAGAACTGCCGGATTCATCCGCTTTAATGGTGACTGAATTGAGATGCAGGTTCTTCACACTTCCATAGTACACTCTGGAAAACAGGCCCAGGTAGTTACCATCTATATTATTAATTGACAGGCCAGTGATCGTATGATCGCCACCGTCATAATTACCGGAGAATTCTGCCGTATTACTCTTTACATACCCGATAGGCCGCCAACCCTCATCGGCTTCCGAATCGACCGTGATGGTGATATCCTTTGTTTGTCTGAAGTGGCGGTATTTGGCCCGGCTTTTGTCTAATTCTATACACCTTCTCAACTTCTTCAAATCTTCCAAATCAGTAATCAGGAAAGGGTTGAGCAGGGTACCGGCGGTTTCTTCCTTTCCTCTGTACTCGAATTCACTCATATAGTCGAAAAAGTCCAACGAAAGCCCGCAGGCCAGAAACTGTTCATTGTCACATTCCACTTCGAGGGGGCATGTCACCGCCACTCCACTCCGGGTGGCCAGCGTTGTCCGGTAAACGCCCGCTTTGTATTTGAATCCCTCGGGAACATAAAAGACCAGGCAGTTTTCCCGTTTTTCATCCCGTTCGATGAATATCTCGCACGTGGAATCGTCGGTCGAATTTGTCAACTCCAGATCAATCCGGTTGCTGTCCAGAAAAGGAATAATTTCAGGGTTTTTCACTTCCAGGTGATATTTCGTGTAGGTCAAGCCGGCCGCATCTGTATAAGATTCTGTGAAGAGATGTTTTTCATCCTCGTTGTTGCAACCGGTCCATACCAGGAGCGAACAGATCATCCCTAAATAAAATAACTTCTTCATGCTGTATGTCGTTATGTTGTTCATTTCTTGTTATCTTCAAAATAAGAGCGACCCGTATGCGTGGGGAAGCCCCGTGAATTTAAGTTCCAGTAATTATCATCCAAAAAACCCTGATAAGTAGAAGGATCGGTCAATTGGGCAGCGGTATATCCTCCTGATTCATCGGGGCGTTCAGCGAGGTAATACACGGAACAGTTGGCGATCGAACTTCCAGAGCCCCAACCGTGTGCGGTGCCATACTTCGGATTACCGTTCCACAAGGCGTAGTTTACCGTATGTTTTACGGCTACACGATCGCCCAGGTATCCGGTGATCCCACCCTTATGATTATCTTCATACTTAGACAGGGAACCGGTATTGTAACAGTTGCGGATAAGTCCCCAGTCGTTCAACTTGCCGGTAATGCCCCCTGCGTAGATATCCGGATTGCTGATATCCAGTCCTCCCTGGTTGAATGACTGCTCAATCACAGAGGCATTTTCTTCAAAATCGCTCGCAACCTGCAAGATAGCTGTGGATCCACCCAGAAAACCTCCGACCGTTCCCAGATACGCAATGGCCAAAGCCGCCCCGGTACCAGCCGTTACAATCATGCCCCCTACGAAGGCAGCGACCGCACAAACCGTTGCCACCCCTTTCGCTATTTTATATACAAATTCCATATTTTCCTTTCTTTCTATATGCTTTTCATACCGAGCTTCCCTGCTTGCATTCATGTTTTCGTTGACCAGGTCGGCATACGTCTCCTCAGCAAACAGCCGTTGGCAGAACATTTGTTGCGATGTGGCATAGGCCTTATTCATATCGGTTTGATCGGTCAGCTTATTTAATTGCGTATTGTACAATGATTGCTTCTCCTGCTGGACCCGGTTGATTGCTTCGGTCAAATGCATACGCATTTCATCTTCATTAAAGGGAGTACCCGGCCGTGGATTGACAAGGCCTCGCCGACTGGCGATAAACGACCGGAACGAAGAAGAGAATGTCACCCAATACTCGGGTATTTTGACAACAAGAATCCCTGCTCTTACTGCGCCCATGGCCTTTTTCGACACACCAAATACCTGCGCGTAGTAGGCAGCTCCGCCCGCGATAGACAATCCGGCAATCAGTATGGTACATTTTTCCTCTTTGGTAAATTCATTGTCGCATCCCAATGTACCCGCCACGCCTCCGGCGGCTCCACTCACTCCGGTATGCCAGATCTGCCCATAATTGCCCGAATAATGGATAGCGGCCATATTACCTGTATAACCTACAACTCCACCCACAACGGCATTTTTACCGGTAGCTCCCACACGGCCGAAGTTATAACAGCCTAACACCTGGCTCAACATCGAATAACCGGCAATACCGCCAATAGCGCCATCGGCTCCGGCAGAGACAGCTCCGGTATTCAGACAGTTTTCGCCCATCAAAGAAGGCGAGTACCCTACGATACCGCCGGCATAGTAGTTGGTCGATTTGACCGTGGCCGTATTGTAACAACTTTCGATCACACTCTGTGATTCGCCGACGATACCGCCGCCTGTCTGAAAGGCCGAGATCCCGCCTCCGTTCACGCAACCGACACAGGCCACGATATTATAGGAAGCATCCGTCTTCTCGTCTTCCATCTCTACGACGGTAGAGCCCAGAATACCTCCCACACCGCGTCCGCCTGAGATGTTTTTTTCATTGCGGCAGATGGAAAACAGGGCGATACCCGACGAACCGGCTATACCGCCGATCCCTCTGGAGGTAGCATTTACCGGTGCCGTAACTGTACCGGTATTGTGCGAGAAGAAAATACCCAATGTATCCGCAGCACCCACTACGCCACCGATACCGGAGATGAAGTCTTTGGCAATAACGCCAGTGATGCTGCCCTTATTATCACAACTGTCCACCATCATGTAGGAAGAGACAACGCCCAAACCCACCAGTCCGCCGATACCGATTGTCCCTTTGATAGTACCGGCATTGCTACAGCCGTGCAAATAAAGGACGGCCGATTCGTCCACAGTACCTACCAGCCCGCCTACACCGATATCTCCGGTCAGGTTAGCGGTTTTGATATGGCAGTTCGCAATCTCTGTCAAATCACGGGTGCTACCTCCGGTCATCACCACACCGACCAGGCTACCCGCAAAGCCATCGGCTTTAATAACGGTCCCGGTGAACGTGATGTTTCGGAAGAGAGCCCCCCGGGAAAAACCGAACAGCCCCTTCCCCGAAAGGGCAGGCGTCTCGATCCAGAGGCTTTTGATCTCGTATCCGCCGCCGTCATAGACCCCGCTAAATGGGCTGTTGGGACGGTTGCCGACAGGCTCCCAGCCGGTTGTTTTGTCCTGAACGCCCAGATCAAGCGTTTTTTGCTGTTTGAAGAATACGCCGGCAAAAGGTTCGTTGCGGTCGTCGTTCACAAACGACTTCAACCGGTTGAGGTCAGTAACCGAGGATATCTGGTACGGATCCCTTTCCGTTCCCTTGCCATAAAAACCATATTTGGGATCCGGTTTGTTGAGCACCGTCAGCGCTCCTTTCGTGATGGCGACAGACATTCCCATGGCGGCTTCCACATCCTGATCACTGCCTTCGGGGCGATAAGTGGCGCTCATCATCATATATTCGCCATCCGGCAATCCGTTTTGCAGGCGGAACCGCAAGAAGGTAGCGAAACGGGCAAACGAGGTCTCTTCCTGAAAATTCGCCCCTGTCTGCCGGTTTTTAATATGCAATACGATCGAAGTGGCCCGGATATCCGCCAGATCCAGTGGCAGTTCAAACTCGGTAAGTGTAATCATGCCCGTGCCGGGTTCCGGCAGATCGGGTTCCGGTTTGTCGTCACTACAACCGTTCACAAAGAAACAGGCCAACAAAAGAAGGGTAGCGGGCAAATGCCGTAAGTAATGTGTCATGTAAAATAAATAATTTATGATTAGTTACGATTCTTCACAATACCTCACTTAACCCACAGCGCCGGAAAAAGTTCACACCATCTATTGTTAATTTGTAAAAATGGAGTGCTAATACGTAAAATTCTAACGAAAGGCCGTTTTCACCGCATAAACCAGCGTATCCATACATCGCCCTCACACAGTTCCCATTCCGCAAAACAGGGAATGCACGGCATTCGAATTCCGCAAAACTTGAAAGCGGCGATATATTCACATCCTGACGAGTGTCCTCTATAAAAAACCGTTTTATATCGGGGGGGAGTGTGCAAATCATCGCATTTCCATGAGGGTTTGAACATTCAGATTCCGGCGTATGTGAAAGCGGGGTGCTTCAAGTTCCGACGAAAGTGAAGCATCCTAACCCATGAAATGAACCTATCAGGGTG
>JAVBUH010000076.1:0-17861 GCA_031555505.1 Tannerellaceae bacterium | reverse complement strand
GGTACCACCCTGATAGGTTCATTTCATGGGTTAGGATGCTTCACTTTCCCTTAGTTTGCGTCGGATCTTTCAGATTTTGCGGAACTTGAAGCACCCCGCTTTCACATACGCCGGAACTTGAAGCAAGCCCACATTCAAGTTCGTCGGAATATGAATATTCAGGTTTTGTTGGCATTGAAGGCAAATGATGGTATTATTTATTGCACGATGACACTGATTACATCGTTGCATCACTGTTGGACTATACAAAAATAGTGTTTTTCTTTATGGGCACAAAAAAAAGCAGCCATTCCTGACTGCTTTTATGCGTGAGCCGAAAGCCGGACTCGAACCGGCGACCTATTCATTACGAATGAATTGCTATTAGCTATTTCCAGACAGTAACATTATCTGCGTCACCTTCTCCCGTAATGGATGTAATTCTGTTTGGATAGTAGCCCAGACTATTTCATCTTTGATTTGATAATATCCATGTACCAGTACATGGCGCATACCAATCACAGGAATCCACTCGACTTCGGAATGAGCTTGGCGAAAATCCTTTGTCAACAAGTAGGCAGCTTCACCTATAATTTCCAGATTCTTGATTACGGCAAAACGCAGGATTTTGTTTAACTTATATTCTTCAAAACTCACACCATCCACAAACTCAAAGACGTTGTCAATTGCCTCAAGCATATGTAGCAATCTGGTTTTATCTTTAAGCTCCTCTCTCATAAATCAGGATTTTGTTTTGTTCAACAGTTTCTTTGGCAAAGTCTTTCAGTTGCCCTTCTTCCACAAGGTCAATCTTTCTATGCAGTAATTTTTCAAGAGAAGCAATCATATTCGCGTATTTGAATAAAGTAATATCGGCTTTGCTGTCAAACCGAACAAGTATATC
Source organism: Tannerellaceae bacterium (assembly GCA_031555505.1). Taxonomy (GTDB): domain Bacteria; phylum Bacteroidota; class Bacteroidia; order Bacteroidales; family Tannerellaceae; genus JAJDIA01. The sequence goes on along the minus strand of JAVBUH010000076.1, from coordinate 16,978 downwards.
GATATCACTCTCACGTGTTTCTTCGCCACGTGAATAGGATCCAAAAATCCATGCTTTCTCTACTGGTTGTTGAGTAAAGAACGAGTTTAACTTATTTATGACACTTTGCTTCATTCCTGTTATAACCTGTTGGACAGAACAAAAATAGTGTTTTTCTTTATGGGCACAAAAAAAAGCAGCCATTTCCTGACTGCTTTTATGCGTGAGCCGAAAGCCGGACTCGAACCGGCGACCTATTCATTACGAATGAATTGCTCTACCAACTGAGCTATTTCGGCATCGCTTTTAGTTTTCCGGGCACAAAGATATAATCTCTATTCAATATCTGAAAGAAGTTTTGCTAAAAAATCGTCCAACTCGGCATCTAAATCTTTCAGCAGGGGATCATCCAGGCGGTACACTTCGTCGTCAAGGAAAAGTAACTCTTCAATGACTGTAAACTCGTCGTCGGTGAAGCTGATGGATAAAGGCTTCATAAAACGGGGATTGTCAAACGCCTCTTTGGAAGAAAGAATAGCGAGAACCGCTTTCAATGTGGCGCCCACTCGTTTATTGAATACCTCCTCATTGTCTTTGCTGTCTACCCAATCAAAGATCACTGTTTTAGCCAGTACTTTCTCGGTGTCATCACAAACCTGTAATTCGCCGCTTTCTTTATCCACCAAGACATAAATGTCACTGACCAGATGACCAGAACTGTCTTTTGTCAGCTTCTCAATGGCGTTGACAAAGGTATTCTCAATAACAGACTGTACTTTTCCAGTTGCGTTCATAAGCTTATTCTTACCCCTTTTCAAATTGTTTGCCAAAAGTAGCAATTATTGGACAAATAATCCGGTTATTCGATACCTATTTGTTGATCTAACTTCATATTTGACTTCAGACGTTCAGCCAATGCCTGTACATAAGCTGTATTCAAGCGTCTGTCCCTATCGTCTTCGCCCGCGTTCTTTTCCCATAACACCTGTGCTTTTTCAGCCCATTGCAGTGCTTCGGCAAACTCCCCGGCCATTTCGTATGCCAGCGCCAGGTTGGATGCCGAGCGGGCTTTCGCCTCCCATTTACCGGTGTTATCATGAATAGATCTCCAACGGCTGGCTGCTTCTTCCCATTTACCGGCCTTGGCATAAGCAGTGGCTTCCTTCCAAGAGGCGCTCATGGCTGTATAATACCAGCGGGTTTCATTCTGCCAGTGCGGTACAAAATTGGGGTAAACATTATTTCCAAAATGAACACCGCCAATGCTCAGGGCATCATCGGGCAACGGAAGAAACATATTCAACACTTCCATATCCATTCCCTCTTCCGACCAAAACACACTGTCATTCATGTGCACCGTAGCCAGGGGAGCAGCACGTCCGGGCAAATAGGTTCGAACCACCCCCTTCATCTCCACCTTGATCTCAGCCGACAAGGAGCGATCTGCGTTGTTCCATATCTTCTTTTGCATGGAGAAAAGTAACCGGTCCAGGGAGAGCACGGCATCCGTACCGGTCTCCCGGCATAACTGCGCTACTCTATCGGGCGTAAGCTTCTGATCGACAAGAAAATCATTGTCCGTACGGAGTGGCGCGTTATACAGAAGTACGTCACTGAAATACTCGCCTTCAAGGATCGCTTTACCCAAGGATCGGCAGGCATAAACCAAAGCACTGTCAGCCTTGGCCCGGCAGGTATCCTGATCCGTTCCCAGGTAGCTATATGCATAACCCGACTGTTCCGGTTGAGGAACGGCATTATTGACAATCAGGATTCGCTCTGTTCTATCCGGGAAAGTAATTTCGGCCGGATTATAGGTCTCGATGCCCAGGTAACTGATCGTATTACAGGAAGCAAGACCTATAAGCGATAACAAAAAAAACGTACTCCGCTTCATATCTTATTTTTTATTCAGGGCATGTCACAAACCGCCTTGAAATAACCGATTGATTCGGCAATACCCAGGAACGGGTCTTTCATGTCTTTTTCATATTCCAGACTGCACATACCCGTATAATTTACTTCACGCAACATATCAATAAATGCGGGGAAGTCTATTTTCCCACGACCTATCTCAATGCCTTTGCCGGCTTTGGAAGAGTCGGTTACATCTTTAATATGCACATCGAACACACGGGTATGGTATTTTTTCAGGTCGGCCACCGGATCGCAGCCGTTGCGCAGGTCATGACCGATATCAAGGCACATGCCGATGCGGGCATCCAGGTCTTTCGTATGTTCCCACACATCCGTAGCATCGGGATAGGTGGCGATATCCGGTCCATGCAGATGGATGGCGTAATGATAATCGTATGCTTTTACTTTTTTATCCACATAAGGCAATAACTCATAATTCGGAACGCCGACTACCAGTTTCACACCCACGCGCCTGGCATATTCGAATGCATCGTCAATCTCTTTCTCACTACGCATATAAATAGGGCCTACGGCATAACCCGTCACATGATGGGCAGCGCATTTTTCATGGAAAGCCTTGATCTGTTCGTCCGTGCTATTGAAGGGCAGATGGAAGTCTTTGATGCAGAGATAATGGATATCCAACCGTTGCAATGTTTTGAGTGTAGTATCCAGGTCAAAGTTGACAAATGTATAGCCAGCCATACCCAAATGGAATGGATTAACAGCCTTTGCCGCTTTTGGCTTCACCGGATCGGGCACGGATGCGCGGATAAACGAACTTGTACCCAGGAGCAATGCGCCTGCCATCCCCTGTTTAAAAAAATGTCTTCTTGTCTGTTTCATGATATGTATATTTATTTCATAAGGACAAACATAGTAAAAAAAAGCGTCTGAGAATTCTCACAACGCCTTTTTCTTCTGATTCTGCCGAAAGATCAGGATGGTTTCACAGTAGGGACTACCACATGGAAAGTAGCACCCGATCCAATCTGTGACGTAGCCCAGATACGTCCGTTCATCTTGGACACAAGCCCCCGGCAGATAGCCAGTCCCAGTCCAACCCCTTTATGGCCGTTCTCCAGCTGGACAAAACGGTCGAAAATACTTTCAAGCTGACTTTCCTCTATGCCTTCGCCACTATCTTCCACGTAAAATGCAACCGTCTGTTCTTCCAACCGGTAACCAAAACGGATATGCCCTTCCCGGGTATGCTTGATCGCGTTGGTAAGTAAATTAGTAAGTACCTGTATCAGCCGGTTGCGGTCTGTTTCCAATACGAAAGGCTCACAAGAATCCAGGATCAGCTTCACATCGCCTGTCATCCGCAGGCGTATCATTTGATAAATGTCTTTCATCAACACTGGCAAATCCTGATGAGAGTAAATCAGGTGTATCGAATTAGATTCAATCTTAGAAATATCAAGCACATCACCGATCAGCTGCTGCAATAATTCATTGTTGTTTTGAATAATTTCGGCAAATTCGCGGCGGTTTTCTTTGTCGTCTTCTTCCACCAACACTTGTGAAAAGCCCACGATAGCGTTCAGTGGTGTACGGATTTCATGATTCATATTAGCAAGGAAAGCTGATTTCATAAGGTCGGCTTCTTCGGCTTTCTCTTTGGCCCGACGCATCGATTCCTTGCTCCGTTGCGAAAGCCTGTAGAAATAGGTAAGCAGCATGATCACACCCAGCAGCACACAACACCCACCTATCAGAAAGGCCAATTGCATCCGGGTTTGCCCCGCTTTCTCTTCAATCTGTGTCTTTTCTGCATTCAGCCTTTCCACCTCGTATTGGGTGCGGAGACTGGCCAGCTGCCCATTAAAATTCTCCCGATTGATCGAATCTTTCAGACTAAGCATCCGCTGATAAACCGCTATTGCATCTGCCTTTCGATCCAGTTTTATATAGATACCAGCTTTGGTAGATAAGACTTCATACAAGGAAATAAATGAACGGTTCTGTTGCCACTCTTCAAGTATATCAGCAAAATTAAGCGCCTTTTCATACTCTTTCGCCGCATTGTAATACATCATATATATTTGGGCCAGTTCGGATTTGGCGCGTGAAATGTGGCCGCGATCTGCCAACTCCTGTGCTTTCTGCAAATGCGTCCAGGCTTGGTCTAATTGGCCACTTACCAGATATTCGCGGACATAATAACGATTGATTGTATATTCCCAATCCGAAATAGAGGAGTCGTCTGCTAAGCGATCGATGCCATTCGTTTTGCAATAGGTGAGCAAGTCGTCTGCCATTTTAAGATATTGGAGCCGTTCGTTAGGGTCAGGCAAACGATTGAACAATTGCCTGAGTATATTCAGGCGTTTGATCATTGGAGCATCACGTTTCTCCATGCGTGCCAGTACATTTAGATACAATTCCTTTCCTACATCAAACAGTTTGTTTGTGAAATAAACGTCGGCCATTGCCTGGTCTGCCATTTCCAGCCCTTCCGGGAAAGGCAGTTCTTTACTCAACCGGCGCAAATACGCTATCGTTTCAACCGCTTTTTCCTTGTCTCCACTATGATTATAAGCGTATGCACTCCATCCGATCATCCGGCAAAGATCTTCCAACCGTCCGATCCGGATAAACAAAGGCTCTGCTTTATTGATCCAGTAGCGCATACTGTCGTCATTGTAGACGTAGTAGTTCTTGGCATAGGTATACCAGGCATCGGCCAGATACTTGTCATTATGCTGACGTATGGCCTCAGCTTCCAATATACGTGCATAGCCGATACTGATCAGATTCTGGATACTTTTTTCGGTGAGACCTTTGAGATAAGTCAAACGTGCCGTATCCGGCAGTGTATTCACTATTCGTTGAACACTATCCACCGGAAGTATCTGCTGGGCGGGGAGAGAAAACACACGCAGCAAGAGTACCGACACCACTAAAATCACCCTCATTTACATGCAAAGATAGAATTAAAGATGAACAATCATCTTTTTTTCAACGCATTTATACTTTCTTCAATGGATTTGATCTTACTTTCCGCATCGGCCTGTTTTTTTCGTTCCATGTCAATCACCTGTACCGGCGCTTTGCTCACGAAACTTTCATTGCCCAGCTTCTTCATTACCGAGTCCAGGAAGCCTTTTTGATACGTCAATTCTTCACTCAGCTTTACCAGTTCTTCCTCTACGTCTATGATGTCACCGAGTGGTACTGCATATTCAGTGGTGCGTACCAGAAACGAAACAGCACCGGCGGCCTTTTCCTCCATCCGGCTGATCGCAGTCAGGTTACACATCTTGGCAATTATTGCATCAAACGCTTCGGTATGGTGGCCAACTACCTGCAACGTCAATGCGTCCTTGTTCGGAATATTTTTCTGTAAACGGATCGTACGGATACCGCTGATAATTTCCTTCACCACGTCAAACCCTTGCAGGAAAGCTTCATCCACCGCTCCGGCTTTGGGCATCAGCGATACCATGATGCTTTCGCCTTTCTTGCGCTGTTCAAGCGCCTGCCACAGTTCTTCCGTGATAAACGGCATAAACGGATGCAGGATACGAAGCAGTTCGTCAAAGAAACCGAGCGTAGCATCGTAGGTAGCCTTATCGATTGGCTGCTGGTAACCAGGTTTGATCATTTCAAGGTACCAGGAAGAGAATTCGTCCCAAAACAACTTATAGGTGAGCATCAGCGCTTCATTCAGGCGATACTTGGCACAGAGATCCTCCACTTCGGCAATGGTGCTGTCCAGTTGCAGCCGGAACCATTTTATGGCCATTGTCGAGGCTTCCGGCTGTGTAGCCGAATCGTCAACGATCCACCCTTTTACCAGGCGGAAGGCATTCCATATCTTGTTGTTGAAGTTACGTCCCTGTTCGCAGAGCGATTCATCGAACGGCAGATCGTTACCGGCAGGTGATGTCAGCAACATCCCCATACGTACGCCATCGGCGCCGTACGTATTCATCAGATCGATCGGATCAGGCGAGTTGCCCAGTGACTTCGACATCTTCCGGCCTAGTTTATCACGTACAATACCCGTGAAATAAACATTATGGAAACAGGCTTCATTCCGGTACTCATAACCCGAAATGATCATACGGGCCACCCAGAAGAAAATAATCTCGGGGGCAGTTACCAGGTCGTTAGTCGGATAGTAATAGTTGATATCTTCGTTTTCGGGGTTATTGATGCCATCGAACACTGAGATCGGCCACAACCAGGAAGAGAACCATGTATCCAGACAGTCTTCATCCTGGCGGAGATCAGTCATCTGCAGATCGTCTTTACCGGACTTCTCACGGGCCAACGCCAACGCTTCTTTATCCGTTTCAGCCACTACAAAACCACCCTCAGGCAGGTAATACGCCGGGATACGATGCCCCCACCACAACTGACGGCTGATGTTCCAGTCTTTTACATTCTCCATCCAGTGGCGGTACATATTCTTGAACTTGGCCGGGTGGAATTTGATCGTATCATTTTCTACAGCATCCAGTGCCGGTTTAGACAGCTCCTCCATCTTCAGGAACCACTGCATGGACAGTTTCGGCTCGATCGGCACATCCGTGCGTTCGGAATAGCCTACACTGTTGGTATAGGCTTCCACCTTCTCGATCAATCCCAGCGCTTCGAGGTCTTTTTCTATTTTACGTCGCACATCGAAACGATCCAAGCCTTCGTATTGCAAGCCATAGGCATTCAACGTACCATTGTCATTGAAAATATCCAGTGATTCCAGGTTGAATTTCTCTCCCAGCATATAGTCATTCACATCGTGTGCCGGTGTCACTTTCAGGAATCCGGTACCGAATTCGCGGTCTACATATTCATCTTCGATAATGGGGACTACACGGTTGGCTATCGGAACGATCACTTTCTTTCCTTTCAGATGTGCCGTTTTGGTATCATCCGGATGGATACATACGGCCACGTCGCCGAATATGGTTTCCGGACGGGTAGTGGCAATTACGGCATAACCGTCTTCTCCTTCCACTTGATAGCGGATATAATACAGTTTGCCGTGTTCTTCCTTATGGATCACTTCTTCGTCTGAGATAGCTGTCTGTGCAGCCGGATCCCAGTTCACCATACGGATACCCCGGTAGATCAGCCCTTTGTTATACAGGTCGACAAACACTTTGATCACACTGCGCGACCGTTCGTCGTCCATTGTAAAACAGGTACGATCCCAATCACAGGAAGCACCTAACTTCTTCAATTGTTCAAGTATAATGCCGCCATGTTTGTGTGTCCAGTCCCAGGCATGCTTCAGGAACTCATCACGTGTCAGCTCATTCTTTCGGATGCCTTCAGCAGCCAGTTTGGATACAACCTTGGCTTCTGTAGCAATCGATGCATGGTCGGTACCAGGCACCCAGCAAGCATTCTTCCCCTGCATACGGGCACGGCGCACCAGGATATCCTGAATGGTATTGTTCAGCATGTGTCCCATGTGCAGAACGCCTGTCACATTAGGAGGTGGGATCACGATGGTGTACGGCTCACGGCCGTCGGGTACGGACTTGAAAAAGCCATGATCCAACCAATACTGATACCATTTCTCTTCTACCTCTACGGGATTATACTTGCTAGCAATTTCCATATTTTCTTCATTATATTATAGCCTGCAAAAGTACAAAAAATTAGATAATGCGGACGAAAAAGCCTCTTTTTCAATCACATCAATCAAAAAAAGACCTAAAATCCGCCGTTTTGTTAAAAGACTTCAAATATCCACTGTATATTTGCATCTTAACAGGCTTTCGGGCCTTGCTTTATGCTAAAATACCAGAATTGATACATCAGATGAAAAGCATTATAATACGGTGGGTACGAACGATGATTGGAATGATGAGTTGCCTGCCTGTTCTGATATCTGCGCAGACAAACGTATCCGGTGCAGATTCACTTTCCAGTCATTTTATCCACAGGCTCGGGGTTGAATTACGACTGGGCTACATCATTCCTACGCATGATTTTCTGCGCGGAAACAATGAGATGATGAAGCCGATCAGGCAGTCGTTTTCCGCGCATCTTCAGTATGCTTTCCAATCGCAGCCAAACACGCTGACCGACCGTATATATGGCAGTGCTTACCAGGGTATCGGATTGGCCGGTTATGCTTTCGGCGAACGGGAACAATTGGGTAATCCGGTAGCGTTATACCTTTTTCAAGGAGCGCGCATCGCTCGTCTGGCACCCCGAATATCCCTTAATTACGAATGGGACTTTGGTCTTTCCGTGGGCTGGAAACCTTACGATCCGGACACCAATCCGTTCAACCGGATTATCGGATCCAAAGCGAATGCTTACCTCAACACGAACTTCTATCTTAACTGGGCACTTTCGTCGCAGATAGACCTTGCCACCGGGATCGCCCTCACGCACTTTTCCAATGGCAATACCGACTTTCCGAATGCCGGGCTGAACACTGTCGGCTTGAAAATCGGACTGGTATACAATTTCAACCGGGCAGACAATTCCCAACCCAGGCCTATGTTCCGTCCGCAGATCCAGCCGTTTCCCCGACACATCAGCTACGACCTTGTATTATTTGGTTCCTGGCGTCGGAAAGGGGTCGCTGTCGGAGATGAACAGATCGCTTCGCCCGATACCTATACGGTGCTGGGATTCAACTTTGCCCCGATGTACAATATCGGCTATAAATTCCGCGCCGGTATATCGGCTGATGTTGTTTATGATGGGAGTGCCAATATTTATATCCCTCCATACATTGTAGGCACCACTCCCCAGTTCGTGCAACCGTCGTTCGACGAACAACTGGCTCTCGGGCTCTCCGCCCGGTTGGAGTATGTGATGCCTTACTTCACTGTCGGCCTCGGTCTCGGTGCAAACGTACTCCATGGCGGTAATGACCTCAAAGGCTGCTATCAGGTATTGGCGCTGAAGATTGCCACCTCCCACAGCTCCTTCATACACATCGGCTACAACCTGCAAAACTTCCACACTCCCAACTACCTCATGCTCGGTTTTGGCTTCCGCTTCCATAACCTCTATCCTTCCTTGCATAAATAAAGCAAGCGGTCACAAACAGATCCAACATGAAACTAATTGCCTGTGGACACAGACGTTAGAGATAGATGATGTGGACAAAAAAGGCTGTCCTCAGCAGACAGCCTTTAGATAGAAAGTTATAGTGTTATTACCATTTTACATAAGAAGCGTTCATCAGGAAGTCGTAGTCGAACTTCAAGGCTTCCAGCGGGGTCATGTTGTAACGTTCCTGTTCTACATAGTAGTCTTCCAGCACGGCGATATCGGCTACGGCAAATAAGGCTTCAAAGTCTACCAGGCCTTTACCAAATTCTGTGCTGCCTTCACCATCCGGGTTGGCATCCTTGAGGTGCCAGTTGGCAAAGCGTCCGGGATATTTCTTCACATAATCTTCACATTTAAAACCACCGTATACCAATTGGGCCGTATCCATCTGGAAAGTCACCAGTGCCGGGTCGGTATTCTGAAGCATCACATCGTAGGGGATTTGTCCTTCTATTGCATGGAATTCGTGAATATGGTTATGGAAGGCGAACTTCAAGCCGTTGGCTTTTGCGATCTCCCCACACTTGTTAAATTGGGCAGCCAGACGTTTCACGTCGGCAATTGTTTCGATCTGGCGGTCAGGATAGCTGGCCTGTACGATCCATTTGCAACCGACCTCGGCAGTGTCGGCGCAGTTCTTTTTCCAGGCATCCCATTGTTCCGTATGCTCGCCTTCGTCGAGCAAACGCATACCCGTATGCGAACCTGTCATCTTTGCACCCATCGCAGCAAGAAATTCTTTCATTTCTTTCGGTGTTTTTCCAAAGAATTTACCTTCCCGGTAGCCGAATGATTCGAGACGTTTATATCCCATTTCCACTACGGCACGAATCGTTCCGTCTGCATCTTTTTGGAGTTCGTCACGCACGCTATACAGCTGTACCCCAATCGCCTTCTCTTTCGGGGCCGGTGTGCAATTTAACAGTCCGGCGGGTAATGCACTCAGGGCAGTGAATGCCGCACCTGTTTTCAAAAAATCTCTTCTTGTTACCATATCACGATTACTTTAGTTTAAGATTAACCGCGTTAAAGGTAGAAATTAATTCTTATTTTTGCCACCAATTTCACAAATAGAATGCAGGGAGCAAAGAATTTGACCGAAGGACCCATCGGGCGCCAGTTATTCAACTTGGCTATGCCTATCGTGGGGACTTCTTTTATACAGATGGCGTATACCATCACCGATATAGCCTGGGTGGGACGTATCGGCAGCGAAGCGGTAGCGGCCGTTGGCGCTGTTGGTATCCTGACCTGGATGACCAACTCCATTTCCCTGCTCACCAAAGTAGGTTCTGAAGTCAGCGTGGGACAAAGTATCGGGCTCCAGAATGCCGGCGATGTCCGCAGTTATGCTTCCCACAACATCACCCTCGGCCTTCTCATCTCCCTCTGTTGGGGATTACTGCTTTTTGTGTTGGCACATCCCATACTCGGCCTTTTTGCACTTGACCCGGCGATCACCGATAAGGCTGTGGAGTACCTGCGTATCGTGGCTACAGCCTTCCCTTTTATTTTCCTGTCGGCCGCTTTCACAGGTATACACAATGCAGCAGGAATGAGTAAGATACCGTTTTATATCAGCGGCATCGGACTTATCCTCAATATGATACTGGATCCGCTATTTATCTTTGTCTTCCATGGAGGAACAGCGGGGGCAGGCTGGGCCACCTGGGTTTCGCAGGCGGTGGTCTGTTGCCTGTTTGTGATCCGGCTCAAAGGTCCCAGCCAATTGCTGGGCGGCTTCTCCTTCTTTACGAAACTCCGGTGGAAATATACCCGGCGAGTATTACAACTCGGGCTGCCGGTAGCTATTCTGAACAGTTTCTTCGCAGTTATTAACTTGTTTATGGGACGTACGGCTTCGCTTTTTGGTGGGCATATTGGGTTGATGACACTCACAGCAGGCGGACAACTGGAAGCAATTGCATGGAATACGTCGCAGGGATTCAGTACGGGCCTCAGCGCTTTTGTCGCTCAAAACTATGCCGCAGGGAAAGCCCTTCGGGTGAAAAGTGCCTATCACGCCACGCTCCGCATGGCTACGATTGTAGGGCTATGCTGCACACTGTTGTTTGTTTTTTTCGGCAGTGAGATATTCTCACTTATTGTACCCGAACGCGAAGCGTATGAAGCGGGAGGCATCTTTCTCCGTATCGATGGCTATTCCATGGTCTTTATGATGTTGGAGATCACCATACAAGGTCTTTTCTATGGCACGGGGCGGACATTGCCGCCAGCCATCATCAGTATCTCGTTCAATATTATCCGTGTCCCGCTGGCGATCGGACTCTCTGCTGCCGGGCTTGGCGTGGAGGGTGTTTGGTGGGCCATCAGCGTTACCAGCATCCTGAAAGGGATCACCGCTTTCATCTGGTTTCGCCTGCTGCAGAAAAAAATCCTGCAATCTCCGGCCTAATCATCCGGCACACACCTAAATATTACTACCTTTGCTGCTCATTAAATGTTAAATATCGAACATCATGAGTACCAAATTCAGTCCGGAAACACTATGTGTCCAAGGCGGCTGGCAACCGAAGAAAGGTGAGCCTCGCGTTCTTCCCATCTATCAAAGTACGACCTTCAAATACGAGACCAGTGAACAAATGGCTAAACTTTTCGATCTTGAAGAGACCGGCTATTTCTATTCACGCCTGCAAAACCCGACAAACGATGCTGTAGCTGCCAAAATCGCTGCCCTCGAAGGCGGAGTAGCGGGCATGCTGACCTCATCAGGTCAGGCGGCCAACTTCTACGCACTATTCAATATCTGTGAGGCAGGCGACCATTTTGTATCGGCCACCAGTATTTATGGCGGAACCTACAACCTATTCGGTGTCACGATGAAGAAGCTGGGTATCGAATGCACCTTCGTAGATCAGGATGCTTCGGAAGAAGAGATACGCAAGGCATTCCGCCCAACTACCAAGGCACTGTTCGGGGAAACCCTTTCCAACCCGGGTGTACGGGTACTCGATATTGAAAAGTTCGCACGCATCGCTCACAGCCAGGGTGTACCCTTGATTGTAGACAATACGTTCCCCACCCCGATCAACTGCCGTCCGTTTGAATGGGGCGCCGATATCGTGACCCATTCTACTACCAAATATATGGATGGTCATGCTACAGCCGTAGGCGGATGTATCGTAGACAGCGGCAACTTCGATTGGGCGGCATACGCTGACAAATTCCCTGGTCTCTGCCAACCCGACCCTTCCTACCACGGCCTGACCTTTGCCGCTGCATTCGGCAAAGGCGCCTATATCACCAAAGCGACCACCCAGCTTATGCGCGACCTCGGTTCCATCCAGGCACCGCAAAACGCATTTCTGCTGAACCTGGGATTGGAAACCCTCCACCTGCGTATGCCGCAGCATTGCAAGAATGCATTGGCTGTTGCCCAATGGCTCGAAAAGAATGAGAAGGTAGCCTGGGTAAACTATCCCGACCTCGAAAGCAACAAGCATCATGAGTTGGCGAAAAAATACCTGCCTAAGGGTTCGTGCGGCGTGTTATCGTTCGGGCTGAAAGGCGGACGCGACGTCTCCATCCAATTCATGGACAGCCTGCAACTGGCTGCCATTGTGACCCACGTTGCCGATGCCCGCACCTGTGTACTGCATCCGGCCAGCCATACCCACCGCCAGTTGTCCGACGAGCAATTGCTCGAAGCCGGTATAGCCCCCGACCTGATTCGCTTCTCCGTTGGCATTGAGAATGCCGACGATATCATCGCCGATATTGAACAAGCGTTGAATCAATAAATGTCAATCCTCGCCAACCTTCCCGAACAAGCAAAGAAAGTGGAGAAAGAGACACTCCAATTCTTCAGGTCGATCAAGAAAAGTCGCTTGCGGGAACTGGACGATACCATTCATGCGCTTCATGAAGAGGTCTTTGACGAGATCGACTGTCTCTCCTGCGCCAATTGCTGTCGTACGTTAGGACCCCGGCTGACCGATCGTGACATTGAACGCATCAGTTCCAGCCTTCGTCTTAAACCACAGGACGTGATCGCCCGTTATCTGCGTATCGACGAAGACGATGACTATGTGTTCCAATCCATGCCTTGTCCGTTTCTCTGTAGCGATAACTATTGCAGTATTTATGAGGATCGGCCTAAGGCTTGCAGGGAATACCCGCATACAGACCGGAAGAAGTTCTACCAGATCCACGGCCTTACGGTAAAAAATGCGGCAACGTGTCCGGCGGTGTTTCAGATACTGGAGGCACTTAAGAAGCGTTTTTAAAAAAAAAGCCGCTCCCATTTCGGAGAGCGGCTTTTTTATAGCAGCGTATTTGCTTATTCTTCTGCCTGTGAGGCTTCGTATTCTTTCAACAGCTTATCCTGCACATCAGTCGGCACCAGTTCGTAGCTGGCAAACTTCATGGTAAATGAAGCACGACCACCCGTGATGGAACTCAGTGAAGTAGAATAGTTAGACATCTCTTTCAACGGAACTTTAGCCAACAGTTTTTCAAAACCGTTTTCGCTGTTCATACCCATGATGATGGCACGACGTCCCTGCATATCACTCATCACATCGCCCAGATAATCACCAGGGACAGAGACTTCTATATCATATACCGGTTCGAGGATCTTCGGCCCTGCATTTTTAAAGGCAGTACTGAACGCATTACGTCCAGCCAACATAAATGAGATTTCATTACTGTCTACCGGGTGCATCTTACCATCATAAATACAAATACGTACGTCGCGGGCATACGAGCCGGTCAACGGACCCTGTTCCATACGTCCCATGATTCCCTTCATGATAGCCGGAATAAAACGGGTATCGATAGAACCTCCCACGATACTGTTGATCAGCACCAACTTACCACCCCATTCAAGGTCGATAGTCTGCGTATCACGCACACTCATCTTATATTCTTGCGAACCGAACTTAAATACATCCGGCGCAGGCATTCCTTCGTAATACGGCTCTACAATCAGGTGTACTTCACCAAATTGACCGGCGCCTCCCGATTGTTTTTTATGCCGGTAATCGGCACGGGCGATCTTTGTAATGGTTTCACGATAGGGAATCTTCGGTTCAAAATATTCAATCGCGATCTTGTCGTTATTCTCAATACGCCATTTCAGGGTACGAAGGTGGAATTCACCTTGTCCGGAAATGATCGTCTGCTTGAGTTCTTTGGACTGTTCGATCAGCCAGGTCGGGTCTTCCTCATGCATACGCGTCAGAATCTCCATCATCTTTTCCGAATCGGCTTCGTTAGCCGCTTTTACGGCTCGGCGGTATTTCGGATCGGGATATTTGATGAAGTCAAACTTATAATCACATCCCTTACCGTTCAATGTATTACCGCGGCGCACTTCTTTCAGCTTCACGGTAGCGCCGATATCACCGGCTACCAACTCAGTTACAGGGGTGCGTGTCTGCCCGGCTACCACAAACAACTGGGCAATACGTTCTTTCGAACCACGGTCAGCATTCAACAGATCATCACCTTCTTTCAGTTTACCGGAGATCACTTTGAAATAAGAAACCTGTCCGATGTGTGGCTCAATCGTTGTCTTGAAGAAAAATACGCTTGTCGGGCCGGTTACTTCCGGTTTGACCAGTTCGCCCGTTGTGGTAGCGAAAGGAGGCATCTTATCAGCCGTCGGAACCACATTACCGAGGAATTCCATCGTACGGCGTACGCCCATATCCAATTTAGAACAAACACAGAATACCGGGAACATACCGCGGCTAATCAACCCGGCACGGATACCGGCACGCATTTCGTCTTCGCTCAATGCACCTTCTTCGAAGAATTTTTCCATCAACGCATCGTCGTGCTCGGCAGCTGCTTCAACCAGGGCGCCGTGCAATTCGGTTGCTTTGTCTATTTCATTGGCAGGTATATCAAGTATTTCGGGAGCACCACCTTCGGGTTTCCACTTATACATCTTCATTTTCAGCACATCAACCACAGCGTTGAATCCTGCACCGGTAGCTATGGGATACTGGATCTGCACGATCTTGCTTCCCCAACGTTCTTTCAACTGGGCTACCGTACCATCAAAGTCAGCCTTGTCATTATCCAGATGGTTGACAATGAAAATTACCGGTTTTTTAAACTGATCCGTATAGCGAAACTGGTTGATTGTCCCCACTTCCACACCGTATTGGGCATTCAGCACCATCAGGGCAGTATCGGTTACGTTCAGTGCTGACACGGCTCCGCCGATAAAGTCGTCAGATCCCGGGCAGTCGATGAAATTAAGCTTCTTCTCCAGCCATTCAACACTGAAAACGGTTGAGAACACTGAGTATCCATACTCTTTCTCAACCGGGAAATAGTCACATACTGTATTGCCGGCTTCCACAGTACCGCGACGTTTTATAACTCCACTCTCGAAAAGCATTGCTTCAGCGAGAGTGGTTTTCCCAGAGCCAGAACTTCCCAAAAGTGCGATGTTCTTGATTTCATTTGTTTGATATACCTTCATAATATTCAGTATTTTGTTGAGTTTAACATAAAATCCCAGCTTTTTTTATCGAGGCCGCAAATTATCGATTGTTAAGGTAAAAACCCAATTTCAACACAGTGTTTCAAAACAATGTTATTCAGCATGTTTCACGCATATTGGGAAAAGATCGTATCTTTGTTACATTATAAACAAAGGAATATGGCAGGTTTATACATTCACATCCCCTTTTGCGCCAGACGTTGCCTGTACTGCGATTTTTTTACGCAAACAGATCAGACACAGCAAACAGCCTATGTAGATACACTTATCCGGGAGATGGAAATGGAAGCGGCTTATCTCAATGGGCAACCGTTGCAGACGATCTATTTCGGAGGTGGCACCCCATCCCAACTACCACCAGCCGATTTTGAACGGATCTTCCAGGCTGTCGAACGGTGCTTTGGCCTCTCATCTTGCAGGGAGATCACGTTGGAGGCCAATCCTGACGATCTCACTCCGGACTATGTACGTGCCCTTCACGATCTCCCTTTCAACCGTATCAGTATGGGAATACAGAGTTTTGACGCCGCCGACCTCTCTTTCCTCCACCGGCGGCACACGGCCCGGCAAGCAATTGATGCGGTAGACTTATGTAAGAGTAATGGCCTGACCAATATCAGTATCGACCTGATGTACGGCCTGCCTGGACAGACTCCCGAAAAATGGGCATGCAATCTGGAAAAGGCGCTTGCCCTGGATGTACCACATATATCAGCCTACCATTTAATATATGAAGAGGGCACCGGCCTCTACCGCCTGCTACAGTCCGGACAAATCACTCCGGTAGAGGAAGAAGTAAGCGTTGCACTCTTTGCTTCACTGATCGACCATCTTTCCGGTGCCGGTTACGAACACTACGAAATATCCAATTTTGCACGCCCCGGATACATGGCACGCCACAACAGTTCTTATTGGGATGGCGCCCATTACCTTGGCCTCGGCGCATCCGCCCATTCCTATAATGGAACGGAACGAAAATGGAACGTTGCATCCCTCCCGACCTACCTTCAGGGTATAGCCGACGGCAAACCCGCCATCGAACGCGAACAGTTGGATATCCGCACCAGCTACAACGACTATGTCATTACCCGGCTTCGCACCCGTTGGGGTATTGACCCCGGGGAGATCAACCGCTTGTTTGGAGAAAAATGCTTTACTTATTTTTTAAAACAGATCAAATTATATGTGAAAAAAGGTTTATTGGAACAGGAAAACGATCACATCCGCCTTTCCCGTGACGGCATTTTCATCTCCGACGGCATCATGAGCGCACTGATGATGATTTAGATTTTATGACAAAACCCCGCTTTTAGACAATGAAGTAAGGGGGTTTCTGTATGAAGCGTGCACATTTTTACTATTTTTGAGAATTAATATCATTGTAATATAAAATATATCCCTATATTTGTCCCGTCAAAAGCAGCGAATAAGTGCCATATTTGTACATAATAGCCGGATGCAACGGAGCAGGTAAAACGACAGCGTCCTTTACAATTCTACCGGAAATGTTGAAATGTAAAGAGTTTGTCAATTCCGACGAAATAGCCAAGGGGCTTTCCCCGTTTAACT
>JAVBUH010000004.1:0-100194 GCA_031555505.1 Tannerellaceae bacterium | reverse complement strand
TGTGAGACGAAAGCTTCACTGCTGTGAAAAGGAATCTTCACAGCAGTGGAACGGAATCTCCATAATTGTGGAATGAAATGATCATTCAGATGGCAACAATACATCATAAGGATGACAACAATACATCATAAGGATGCTGCCGATAGAAGATTTAGCATACGATCCCTGAAAAAAGGCTGAGGGGAAGACTGAAGGGTTAGGATTCAGGCCTTAACTGCTGACAGCAAGACCCTTTTTGGAGAGGAAGGAAGGGGTATTCACAAATAAAATTTTGCGCAAAAAAACAGGGCCCGGATCGCTCCGAAGCCCTGCTCATTGTTGTTTAGCTTATATGAAAAAAGGGTTAGATAACCACTACTGTCATTGCATAGAAGCTACTTTCATTATTAAAGAGCGAATGCAGGATAGCCTGGGTTCTGAACCAGTTTAGAGTTGGTCTGCCATGCAGCCAAGGGGATGCAGAACAGTTTACGGTAGGGTTCAGACTGTTTTTTCAGGTAACGTGCATTGAGGAACGTACCGAAACGGATACAGTCCTGGCGGCTACAGATTTCCCAAGCCATTTCGAGTTTTCTTTCCAGTGCGATGTTATCGAGGGTCACAGAAGCATAGTTGTGGCTGTCGTCGCCAAAACCTCTCGAACGGATAGCATTCACCAACTGGGTAGCGGTAGCATTATCTTTGCCCATACGCACTAGCGCTTCAGCTTTCATCAGATACGCATCAGCCAGACGGAAGATAGCATAATCGTTTTCCATCGCTTCAGTAGATTGGCCGGCAGGGAATTGCCATTTCTGGCAACGGCCACCGTCTTCCTGTTCTACTTCACCCCAGTTTGTTCCACCTCTTTCCGTATTCGGGATCTGGCGAACATCTTCCGTATGGATCAACGGACGGTTGTGCGCTGTCATGATCACCTTACCCGTAGAAGGATCTTTCATTTCACCCAGCAGGAAGGTACCGGCCTTACGTTTGTCGGCATCGTCAAACAGTTTGATATAGTCTTGCTGTGCACATACACCGTTCCAGGTACCTACAGACAGACCCAACGCAAGCGGGTCCAGATAGTGCAGCGTACGAGTAGCCATGTTGTTCTTCGGGCTATCGCTACCGTCGGAAGCGCCGAAAGGAATAGCCAGGATGATTTCCTGAGACACCTGGTTCTGCGGAGCGAAGTTCAGTTTCCAGTCACCTTCGAGGCGGTATGGCAAACCCATCACCACGTTACAAGCGTCTACCACACCCTGCCAATTAGCCGTACCGGTCCATTCTTCCTGGTTTAGGTACATTTTAGCCAGCAACATATAAGCAGCGCCTTTGGTAAACTTGCCATAGCTGGCGCCCGTTACGTCGTCGCGCAAAATGTCCTTGATCTCATTCAATTCACTGATCACAAAGTTAAATGCAGTTTTGCGATCGGTCAATGAAGGCAGTTCCGTGTCATTAAAATCGGTCACCAACGGAATATTTCCCCAATAATCGATCATCATATAGAACCAGTAGGCGCGTACACCACGGATCTCAGCCAATGTACGTGCTTTCGTATCAGCATCCATATTCGGGTGCTCGCTGATCGTCTTGTACACACGGTTACAGGTAGAGATCGATTCGGTTGCTGAGTTCCAGGCGTCTTTAATCAGGTTGGTTGTCTGCGTCCAGGTATGCAGGTGCAGTTCCATATACTGGCCGTTATCCCACCAGTCGCCCCCTCTGCGGGTAGGTGTGATGGCCATATCGCCCGAACATTCGGAAGTATACATATAGCGGTCCGGCCAAAGCTGTCTGAATCGTTTATATACGGGAGCAACGATGGCATTGATCTCGGCATCCGTTTTCCCAAACTGGTCAGACGGAATCTTATCATAGACCGTTTCATCCAAATCCATACATGAAGGCACTGAGCATAACAATGCAGCACCTGCAAGCAGTGATATTATTGATTTTCTTTTCATAATGAACTTTTTTTAGAATTAGAAATTAAGAGATACACCAACGGTGAATGTTTTGGACTTAGGCAGGAATTCACGTTGCTCGATACCAGGAGACAAGCCGGCATCAGATGAACCTTGACCCGGACGTGCCAATTCCACTTCAGGGTCAAGACCCTTATAGGCTGTGATTACAAACAGGTTCTGTGCCGTTACATAGACACGTGCATTATCCAGCCAATTCACCTTCTTTGTATCGAACGTATAACCCAGAGACAGGTTGTCCAAACGCATGAAAGAGCCATTTTCCAGATAGTATGAACAGATACGCGGGTTTTCCTTCAGGTCGTACACCAGCGGATCGTTCAGGGCATTGGTACCCAACAGGTAAGCGCTTGTAGCATACGCCATACGCGGGCCGTTCAACACCTTATTGCCAACTGTTCCACGCAGGAAGAAACTGAAATCCCAGTTTTTATAATTAAAGGTATTGTTGATACCATACGTCAGGTCGGGCTGAGCGTCGCCTACGTATGTGCGGTCGTCTTCAGAGATCTTGCCGTCACCATTCACATCGGTGATAATATACTTACCGTCAGCATCCAGGCCGGTACATTCCAGCATGAAGAATTGGCCTACCGGGCGTCCTTCTTCAACCACGTGTGAGTTGGTTCCCGAACCGCCACGGATCCAGGGGTCGCCGGTATATACACGTTTGGTAGAATAAAGATCATTCGATAGCTTGGTAATTTCATTCTTGTTGTGCGAGGCATTAAATGAAGTGGTCCAGCTAAACTCACGGTTACGGATCCAGTTCACATTGAGCAAGAGTTCAACACCTTTGTTAGACATGTCACCTACGTTGGCCTGCATGGTTGAATGTACGTACGGAGGGGTAGGCACCGTATAATTGTAAAGCATATCGGTGGTTTTCTTATCGTAAAACTCGATCGTACCACCCACTTTGCCATTGAAAATTTCAAAGTCAACACCCACATTCAGCATCGCTGTTGTTTCCCATTTCAAGTCGGGGTTCGGGTTCTGGTTGATCTTATAGGCAGTCTTCCAGGCGCCATTATCATAATAAGTACCGTCAGAGCCATACAACTCCAATGTTTTATAAGGATCCAAACCATCCTGGTTACCCGTCAAACCGTAACCGGCGCGCAGTTTCAGGTCGTTCACCCAGCTTACATCCTGCATAAAAGATTCCTGTGAAATACCCCAGGCAGCAGATACAGACGGGAAAACACCCCATTTGTTGTTCTCGCCAAACTTGGATGAACCGTCACGACGAACCGTTGCAGTCACCATATAGCGTTCCTGATAGCTATAGTTGGCACGGGCAAAGAGGGAGATCATGCGGTACATTTTACGGCTTGATTCCACGTCGCCCGTTCTCAGGCCCTGTCCGGATTGGAGGTTATCAGCCTGCAGGTCGTTATTGATAAAGTTACGGTTACGTGCACTCACCCAGGATTCTTCGTTTTCTTCCCAGGAATAACCACCCAGTGCGGTCAACTTATGGTTGTCGCCAAACGTAGTATTATAATCGAGCGTCCATTCCATCAGGGTACGGTCGTCTTCCCAGTTCTGAATACGGCCTGAGCCATTATCATTGAAACCGCCGTAGGTCCTTGAGTCCGTATATTCCGTACGTTTACGCATATTACGTCCTTTGTACAACGAAGCCTTAGCGGTCAGGTTGTGAAGGATATCGAATGAGATCTCACCATGACCATAATAATTATTGTAGTCAATCATATTGGAGTTCAGGTCCTGTGCCTGTACCGGGTTACCCTGGTCGAATTCGCGGTTCACCTTGTCAAAATACGAACCGTCTGCATTATACACCGGATAGACGGGCAACATACTGTAGGCACGGATATACACGTCTCTCCAGGCTTCCTGGTTGTCCATCATAGACGCAACCCCGGTCAACGACAGTTTCAAACGGTCATTGATGGCACGCTGCGAGAACTGGAAACGGAAGTTGTAGCGATCCGATGAGTTGTCGCGCATTACACCTTCGCGGCCCATATAGTTGAAAGAAGCACGGTAGTTGCTCTTGGAAGAACCGCCAGACATGGAAACGTTGTGATTCTGTGAAAAACCGGTACGGGTCACTTCGCCAAACCAGTCGGTATCCGCGTTATATGCATCATACACCGAGCCGTCTCTGCCGGCATAAGAAGCATAGGCACGCCAGTCGTCGGCCGTCATCAGGTCAGGCTTATTGGCCAGCACGTCTACAGCCACATAGCCGTTGTACGAAACAGCAGTCTTTGAACCCGAACCTCTCTTGGTAGTGATCAAAATAACACCACCGGCCGAACGCGAACCGTAGATCGCAGCCGAAGAAGCATCCTTCAATACTGAGATTGATTCGATATCATCGGGAGCCACGGAAGACATTTCACCACCCGGCACACCGTCGATAACAATGTACGGGCCTTTTTCGTTCTGCAGCGTGGATGTCCCTCTCAAACGGATCTGAGAATCACGTGTCACGTCGCCCGAACCGGAAGTGATCACCAAACCGGCCACCTTACCCTGCAAGAGGTCGGAAGCATTGCGGGATACCCCCTTGTTGAAATCTTCTGCAGTTACATTGGATACAGAACCCGTAATCTGGCGGCGGGTCTGCGTACCGTAACCGATAGCTACCACTTCACCCAGGTTGATCACCGAGGGTTGCAAGGTAAGGTCAATGGTTGTACGGCCTTGCACCTGCTCTTCCGTAGTATTATAACCAATAAAGGAAAATTGCAGTACTGCCCGCTGGGGGTTGGCAATCGTCAATGAGTAGTTACCGTCCAGGTCGGTAATCGTACCATTGGGGGTACCTTTTTCAACCACATTGGCACCAATGACAGCTTCGCCTAACTCGTCAAGGACTTTCCCTTTTACGGTACTTGTCTGAGCAAAGGCAACAGTCATGCAAAGAGACATAAACGCGGCAAGGATGGAAATCCTTCCGTGTTTGAAAGAACATAATGTTTTCTTTCGTTGCATAATTACAAAAATTAAGTTTAACAAAAAACAGTTATTAAAGTCTGAATGCAAAAGTAGTTTAAAAAGTTTCACTATTTTAAGAAGTGTTCACATTGGTAAGATAGCAGTAGTTGTCTGGTAAAACTTTAAAATTATATATTGTTGATTCACTTACATATAGAGTATATTAATGGTAGGCATAAAGTAAACTATCTATACACTTCATTAAAAATAGTTTGTTAAAATAGCATTTTTCTCCTCTATTTTCCATACCTTGCGCCGCAAGAAAAGAACTGTTCACGCACAAACATCAAACATGAGACAAATTGCCTTTACATTTTTTTTAATTTCCACCGCAATCTGCTGCGCCACAGCTCAAGACAATTTAACAGTTCTGCTCACCGAATTAGACAAGGTGCTTGCAGCTGAAAACAGCTATATGCAGCAGAAAGAACAGCGGATAGAACGTTTGAAAAATCTACTGGAGATGGAGAGCATCCCGGAAAAACAATTCGAACTCACCAGCAGCATCATTGAAGAATTTAAGAGCTACCAGAGCGATTCCGCCTTTTACTACGTAGACCGGAACATCCGATTGGCGGAGCAACACAACAACATGAACTGGCTGATCCGCACCAAACTGCAATATTCTTTCATCCTGTCCTCATCCGGCCTGTTTGAAGAGTCAACGAACATCATGGGCAGCATTCCGGCCGAATTACTGACAGAAGACATCAAGGTAGACTACTATAAACGGATTGAACACCTGTACCTCAACTTCAACATTTACCAGCAACACGACCGGTTCACCGGAAAGTATATCAGCCTGCTCCAACAGGCACGCGACTCCATCCTGGCCTATCTGCCGGCCGAATCGGCCGAACGGTGGCACTACAAAGCCATACAGGCAAGGGAAGCAGGCGACCTGTCCACAGCCGCCGAATACAGCGAGAAATACCTGCAGTCACTCCAACCCGGCACACACGAATATGCCAAAAGATGCTATAATTACTATGGTATCCGGAAACGGATGGGAGAAGGGAATACGTATATTTCTTACCTGGTCAACGCCGCCATATCCGATGTACAAGATGCGATCAAGGATACCAACGCCCTGGGGGAACTGGCCACCTGGGTGTTCGGCAAAGGCGATATCAAACACGCCTACCAGTACATCCAATACTCGCTGCAGGATGCCAACTTCTACAACGCCCGGTACAGGCTTTTCCGGATATCACAGGCACTTCCCATCATCACTGATGCGTATGAATACCAGAGCATACAGCAGCAACGCTGGATGCTGACCCTGCTCATCATTACCACCATCCTGCTCATTGTGATCTTCATCACCTGCCTGCTCCTGGTAAAACGGGCATCGGCGCTGCGACTGGCGCGGCATAAACTGAAAGAAACAAACGAGCACCTGGAAGAGGTGAACAAACAACTGAATGCCCTCAACCAGGACCTGACTGAGGCCAACCGGATCAAGGAAGAATACATCGGCTACTTCCTCGACCTCTGTTCCGAATATATCGGCCGGCTGGAAGACTACCGGAAGATGATCCATAACCGCCTGGCCGCCAAACGCTACGACGAACTGCTGAAAATCACGTCGGCTGCCCGCAGTAGCAGTACGGCCGAGAGTAAGGACTTGTATGCCAACTTCGACAAGGCCTTCCTCAAGATATATACCGGTTTCGTTCCCGCCTTCAATGCACTGCTGAAAGCGGAAGAACGATTCGAGGTAGGTAAAGACGAACTGATGAATACCGAGCTCCGTATCTTTGCCCTTATCCGTATGGGTATCACGGACTCTACCAAGATTGCCACCTTCCTACACTGTTCGATACAAACCGTGTACAACTACCGGAGCAAGATCAAACGCAAATGCCTCGACGAGCAAATAGACATCGAGGCATGCATCAAACAAATCGGCTCCATCCGGGCGATCCATCCGGGCGCGATCACAAGTTGATCCGCTCACGCACCTTCGCCCAGGCATGGGTATCGAAGAGGCAACAGCGGCGCATGGTGCCATACATCACCCGGAAGCGCGACATCGGGATCACGTAGCTCAGGATATCCGCCTCCAGCCAGGGGCGGACAGAGGGGTCGAACAGGCCGATAAATGTACGATAGCCACCCTTCCGGTTTTCGAGCACGGCCTGGGTGACCACAGCGCTGCAGCCGGAGCCAAACAGGGCCGTGACGGCATCGTCGGCATTGGAGTCGAAATAACACCAGGTAGTCAGTCCGGACAATACATCGGGCGTGGCAAAAAACAACAATCCTTCTTTTCCCTCGAATGACCCTGCCTGGTCGATACGGGCAAAGTGCAGGTACTTTTTCCCCGTCACGCTCCACCCCAGGTCATCCACAAAGGCACGTACCTGCTCCGGTGTTTCCTTATATCGTTCTTTGAGGGAAACAAAGTTGGGCACATGTTCGGGCATTTCCGTAAATCCGGTGTAAAACCTGCCGCCTCCACAGCCTATTGTATCCAGGCTGAGACTCACGGGCGTGCCGGTACGCACACCGTTCATGGCTTTGAAAAAGCAGCCGTTGATTTTTTCTGTAGGATATTCCAGGGTATCGGAATACCAAAAAAGCAGGGGGAGGCCGGCGGCTTCACCAAAGGCTTCCCGGTAGTTGGCGATAAAAGATTGGGTATTCATGGTGTTTTATTTTAAAAGGGCCTCAAAGGCTACAAGGGCTTTAAAGGCTTTCAGGTAATGCGATAAGATGATCTTGGCAGGAAGCAAGACCGGGGGTCAAGACTGGCGATAAAGACTATTCCGGTTCTCCGCCGCTTACGGGGGTGGGGCGGTTGTCCCCATGTGAAACTCCTCCGCCATATAGGCCAGCAAACCCTGGCATGCGTCTTCCAGCAGGTCGAGCACCAGTTCGAATCCCGCATCCCCGCCGTAGTACGGATCGGGCACGTGATCGTAGATTTTATTGCAGGCGAACTCCGTCATCTGGTGGATTTTCTGGCGCGATTCATAATCGGGCGAGCGGCGTTTCAGTTCTGCGATGTTATGATCGTCCATCCCGATAATGAGATCGAAATCAAAGAAATCACGCATCTCCACCGGGCGCGAGAGCGAATCCAGCACATAGCCCCGCCGGGCGGCATGCGCCCGCATACGGGCATCGGCCTGCTCGCCCCGGTGAAAACCGTTCGTTCCCGCCGAATCAATAAATATATCCTTATCTAATCCGGCCTCTTTCACCACTTTCTTCATCACGGCTTCTGCCGACGGCGACCGGCAGATATTACCCAGACACACAAAAAGGATACGCCACTTTTCCTGTCTCATTCGTCAATCGTTCGTAAGTTGATTTATGTATATCGTTTATTCTTCACGCAAATATAAGTGATCAGAGCGGATCCACATCATAATGCAGCAACAATTGACGGAAAGAGGGATGCTGTTGCATCTCCCCCTGAACCTTATCCAGCAATTCACGTACCGGAGCCACTGCCAGCGATATCTCTATCTTGAGGATGACCTTACGGATATGCAGTGTCTGTACGCGGGTCACTACAGGCGTGACCGGCCCCAATACCCGTTCGCCCAGGTACTGGCGCAAACGGCCTGCATACAACGAGGCCAGTTCTTTCAATACCTGCTCTTCCCGGCTGCGGAGCACCAGCACAATCAGCCGGTAATACGGCGGATAGCGGAACAGGCTCCGCTCGGCCAGTTGCCAGTCTACCATGCCGGCATAATCCGATTCCTGCACCAGGCGGATCAGCGGATGGCCGGGCTGCGAGGTCTGCAGCACTACCGTGCCCCGTTTGTCGCGCCGGCCGGCACGCCCGCTCACCTGCACCATCAGTTGATAGGCCCGCTCGTGTGCGCGGAAGTCGGGAAAGTTCATCAGGCTGTCGGCATTCAACACCCCCACTACGCTCACATTGCCAAAGTCCAATCCCTTGGACAACATCTGCGTACCAATTAGTATCCGGGTCTTTCCCCGCTCAAAATCAGCCAGGATACGTTCGTAGCCCGAGCGGGTACGCGCCGTATCGAAATCCAATCGTTCCACCTGGGCATCGGGGAACAAGGCGGCAATCTCCTCTTCCACCTTTTCCGTGCCGAAGCCCACCATCCGGAGGTCTGTTTCTTCACAGGCGTGACACCGGTGCGGCAACTCTTCCGTGTATCCGCAGTAATGGCACACCAGACGATGTTGCTGCTTGTGATACGTCAGACTCACATCACAATGGATGCAATGCGGCACCCAACCGCAGGTTTTACAACTGATCACCGGCGCAAAGCCGCGGCGGTTCTGAAACAGGATCACCTGCTCGCCCGCATCCAGCGCCTGCGCCATTTGCTGTACCAGCAAGGGAGAGAATAGCGTATCTTTCATGATTTTTTTCCGCCGTAGCTCTTTCACGTCTACCGGCAAAATCTCCGGCAGCAGCACCTCGCCGTAGCGAACCGGCAACCGTACCAACCCGTATTTGCCTGCCGAGGCATTGAACCACGAGTCGATCGACGGCGTGGCCGAGCCCAGCAGCGTCTTCGCCCCATGCATCCCCGCCAGCACAATGGCGGCATTGCGGGCGTTGTAGCGTGGCGCCGGGTCTTGTTGCTTATAGCTGTTTTCATGCTCTTCGTCTACCACCACCAACCCCAGGTTCCTGAAAGGCAGGAAAAGCGACGAACGTACACCCAGCACCAGGCACGGTTCATCTTTGCGTAAGAGCGTGTTCCACACCTCTACCCGTTCATTGTCGGAGAATTTGGAATGATATACCAGCAAGCGGTCGCCAAAGAGTTTGCCCAGCCGCTCAGTCAGTTGCGTGGTGATGGCTATCTCCGGCAGCAGGAACAGTACCTGCCTGCCTTGCTTCAGTACTTCGCTGATCAGGTGCGCGTATATGGCCGTTTTCCCGCTCGAAGTCACACCATGCAGCAGGCATACATCTTTCGTCAGGAACGCATCGTAGATATCATGCAGCGCCCGCTCTTGCGGACCGGTGAGCTGGGGCATCGGTTGCAGCCGGCACACCGGCACCTGCAGGCGGCTTACCTCGTTTTCGTAGGCTTCCAGCACGCCCCGTTTCAACAATGCCGACAGAATAGCCGTGGTACAACCACTCTGCTCCAACAATTCTTTCTGTGAAATTTCTTTTGCCAGCGACGGATGCATCGCCCGGCTGATATCCAGGAACGACAGCAACAACGCCTCCTGCCGGCCGGCACGCCGCAGTTCGGCAAATGCCCGGTTCAGTGCCTCATCAGTGGCAAAAGCCGGCGCCAGGCGGATATACGTCTGTGTCCTGGGGGCATATCCCCTTTTCAATTCTTCACTCACCTCCACGGCTCCCCGCTCCATCAGCGAGACCACGACCGGCATCACATTCCGCAGCCCGGTTTTCTTCTCCAGCTCGGCCACCGTCAGCCGATTGATGCCCGCAAAGGCATCCAGCACGGCCTGTTCCTGGGGACGCAAGGATGTATCAGGCACAAAAGCGTCATTGTACATCACCGTGGTCTCACTCTCCAACTTCAATCCTGCCGGAAGCGCGGCCTTGTACACATCGCCCAACCTACACAGATAGTACGACGCGATCCATTGCCAGAAACGCAATTGCGGGCGCCGCAGTACCGGCGCCCCATCCAACAAGGCAAAAATATCCTTCGTGGCATACGCCCCCAGTGGCGGCCGTTCATGCACCGTCATTACAATCGCCGTATAATAGCGTTTCTTCCCGAAGTGCACAATCACCCGGCACCCGGGCTTCACCAACCTTTCCATATCGGCCGGTATCCGGTACGTATAGCTATTCTCCAGCGGGAGAGGAAGTATCACATCCGCGTATTTCATCCGTCGTTTATTTAAACGACAAAGATAACGCTTACGAATCGGATTTACCCCAATCCTGTTGAAATCCTGCAATCGATGCCCGTAACCGGGTATTCACACACGCTATGGTACCTATTGAATATTCATTTGTCGGAATATGAAACTAGCCCGCATTCACATTTTGCGGTACTCGAATGCCGTACGGCTTTCAAACAATCCGGTGGGGGATGGGGTTTGGCGGGAGGGTGCCATTAGGCGGATGTATGCGGAGGGATTGGTGTAGGGGGATTACTTTACCCGGAAGAGGTAGCTGAGTTTGACGGAGAGGACTTGCTCGGAGGATTTGGCAAAGACGTCTGATTTGAGGTTGCCGAAGAGGTCGCCGAGGGCATAATAGAAACGCCCTTCGAGGAGGAAGCTACCGACACCTGTACGCAATTCGATACCGGGGCCACCGCAAAGCCCCCAGTCGAAGTAGTTTTCGATCGGCATAAAATGCTGTTCGTTTACCCGGTTGGGCTTAGCTCCCCGCAAATTGTGTTCAGTTTCCTCACTAATCAGATAACCTACCTTCGGACCGGCATTAATAAAAAAACGCACACGCTTGCCGCCGAAGTAGATATGGGTCAGGAAAGGGACCTCCACATAGTGTCCCATACGTTTATAGACATAGCCTTCGTCCGGATGGTCGGGAAAGTCTTCACTCCAACCCTGTTGCGTATAGTTCACTTCCAATTGCAGGCCCAGGTGGTTCTCCGTCACCCAGCGCATCAAGACACCGCCGGTATACCCCTGGAGCATGCCCTGGTACACTTTGGGAATAAAGTTGACCGATGAGAAGGCAACGCCACCCGACACACCCACAGCCAGTTCACGCCGGAAACTGTTGTCTTGCGCACTACTTGCCAGGGACACGGCAACAAAAACGATCAGTAGAAGTATGCGTTGTTTCATTACTGTTTGAGTTCAATACGGGTGATGGTATTATTGTTCTGGTACTGCACGATGAAGAGGTTGGTGTTGACAAAACCACCCCAGTTGTTCACCCGCTCGAAATGGAAACCGGTCTGGATGCTTTTGTAGTGCATCTTGTCGAGGCTGCTCTCAAAGCCCACACCATACTTGCGGATGGCGTCGAGGAAGAACATACCGGTATCGAAACCCAAAATACCGTATTTGGGGAAGGTAGTGATCAGAGACTTGCTATACCAATGTTTGTAAGCAGCATAGAACGATTGCACCTCGGGCGCCAGGTTATCGGCAAAGAAGTTGGTATATATATAGGTATTAAGTGCATAGAAGTCTTCCAGGCAATCACGCGTATAGGTCTGCCATTCCGGATAACCGAAAAGGCTGATCGTATAGGTAGGGACGTCCTCCAGCCGTGCTTCGGACAACGTACGCAACGGCACTTTGATATTGCTCACCGCTTCCAGTGAGGCCGACGTGGGCAGCACGATGTTACGTTTATCCTTATCCAGCACCGTAGTGATATCCGTAGCAAACGTTTCGGCTGTATATGCCAGTTCCCTGTAAGCGATGCCCCTGTCTTTGAGTTCGGCCTTGAAAGCTTTGATAAACTCAGGCTTTTCTTCTTTGTCGGGCGTCTGGAGGATAATGATATTGTCGTTCGCAAACAGGTTGGCGCCGGCCTGTGCGGCAGTAGCATAGAGGTAAGCATGCGGGGTATTGACCTGGAAGATAGAGGCGTTGGAGAGCACATCGTCGTTGCGTGACGTGAAAGGGATCACGTATTTGATCTGATGTTCGGCCGCAAAGTCGGCTATCAGCTTGATCTGATCGTTCTGTACGGCGCCAATAATAAGATTGGCCTCCCGCAAAGCATCCTCCTGCAGTATCTTTTTAAGCTTTTGCGGTCCGTTACCGGTATCGTAAACAGACAAATCGATGAAACAGCCCATATTTTTGAGACTGTCTACAGCCATCAGCAGCCCTTCGTAGTATTCCACGAAACGGGAGGTAGCATCAGACATGCGGGCTTCATCCGTCATAAACGGCAACAGCAGGGCTACACGCAAGCGTTCTACCCGTTCGCTCCGGCGAGGTTCGGCCAGGAGGGCATTTACTTCGCGCTCGCCGGCTACCGGTTGCGTGGTAGTGACCACTTCTTCTGTCCGGACAGGAATCTTGATCACCAGACCGGCCTTCACGCCTCCGCGCAGCGAGGGATTCAGTTGCAACAACTCAGCGCTTGAAACATTGAACTTACGGGTGATGCTGTACATCGTTTCCTGCCGGGCGATGGTATAATCGATCATCTTCTTCACCGGCTGTTTCCCAGTTACAGGCAATGTTTCCATACGGGTAGCCGGGATACGGATGGTCTTTCCGATCGTAAAGGTGGAGGCAGACAATCCCGGGTTGGCCGCCATAATATCGGTAGCCGGCACCTGGTATTTCACCGACAGGGCATAGAGCGTTTCCTTGGGCAGGATGGTGTGATACGTGAATGCCTCCTGTCCGGCAGCCGGCGCCGTTGCAGCATCCCGCTGGGGGATCTTCAATGTGCTGCCGGCTTTGATACCCGAACGGCTTTCGGGGTTTAGCCGGTAAATATCGTCCACACTCACGCCATACATGGTGGCAATGGCATAGACTGTCTGCCCCCGTTCGATGGTATGATAAAATATCTGGTCGCCTTGTACGTTAGTAGTAACAGCCCGTGGCGTATGTACCTGAGCCACCGGTAGAAAGGTGGATAAACTCAGGAAAACCAACAGGATAAATGCACTGATCTTGTTCATTTGCCGATAGGAATATTTGGGACAAAGATAGTGTATGTCCGCATAAAATACTAATTTTGGAAGCTAATTAGAATGCGTATGCAAAGGAAAAAGTACCGGATAACGGCCCTGCTGGCCTGTCTGTTTCTCCTCCTGACGGGGATTTCGGCCCAATATAAGGTGACGGGGGGAAGCAAGACACCGCTGCTGGCGGTGGATGACACCCGCAACCGGATACAGGTATATCTGGTCTACGGGACAGACGGGGTAGAGATCAGCTACACGTCTGCATCGGCCTCCCACCAGTGGTATCGCTACCAGACCCGCGCGCTGGATGCCGAGAAAACCACCGCCTCGCAACAGGGTACCACGTCCATGATACGCGGCGTGGAAGACGGGTATGGCTATTATGTGCAGACCGAAGGACAACTCACCACCTATATCTGGATCATCGACTACAGCCGCCACGCGTTCAACATCACCAGTTTGCAGGCCAGCGGAGGGAACAATCCCTGCTCTACCTTCCGGCTGACAGGAGCAACCACCCTGGATGCCCTGTCGTATCAGACGCCCAATGGGGTGGCTACGCCGGTAGACCGCACCTTCGATGTAACCTATACTTCGCTCAAATGGGACGAGCAACAACGTTCGTTTTCGCGTGAGGAAGTGGCGCGGACAGTGACCGGCGATCCGTTTGCCTTCACCTATAAGGCGCCGCTATGCGATACGCCGGTGCGCCTCTCGGGCGATTCCTTCGCCCGGTACTTCGGCGTAGAAAAATCAGCCTTATCAGACGAATACCAGGCAGTAGCGCTGGAGGTACATGCCGATACCACACTGCTATCGGCCGATGTCTCCGGTGCATCGGGCGAGAGCGGAGAGCTGTCTGCTCCGGCGCAAATCAGATTCGCGGCGTATGCCAATGATCCGGTAGCAGCCATCTATATTTGGAAGATATACAAAAAGAGCACAGACAGCAGCGAAGATGAATTGCTGTTGCGCTTTACCAGCGAAGAGATAGAATATGAGTTTACCCAGGCTGGAAGTTACTACGCCGAGTTGGAAGTATCCGACCGCTCGAAAACCTGTTCGGATGCATCGAACCGGTTCGACCTGACCATCTCCGAATACACAATCACTATCCCCAACGCGTTCTCGCCCGGAACCACTCCGGGGATCAACGATGAGTTCCGTATCACCTACAAATCCATCTACAACTTCAAGGGATGGATATTCAACCGCTGGGGATCGGAACTGTTCTATTGGACCGATCCGTCGCAGGGATGGGACGGCAAGAGTGGCGGCAAATACGTCACACCCGGCGTATACTTCTATGTGATGGAATTCGAAGGCTCGGACGGTAAAAAGCATAAAAAGTCCGGCGATATCAATATTCTCAGATCCAAAACAACCGAATGATGACAGCTATCAGTAAATACATACTCAGTTTCCTGGCCGGTGGGGCGCTCTGCTTTACGGCGTTTCTGGCCATGAGCTCACGCGATGCCGAGCAGGTGAAAGAAGAAAGGCCGGTGGTATCGGCCATGACCGTCTCGCCGGAGATACCGGCAGAGGTCTCATTCTGCGGCAACACATTCAATATGACGCGCTACAACATGCACGAAGGACTGGATCGGGAGTTGACCTCGTTCACTTACTTCCATTCCACCACGCTGCTGTATTTCAAACGAGCCAACCGCTACTTTCCCGTGATCGAGCCGATCTTGAAAGAAAACGGGATCCCCGACGACTTCAAATACCTAGCCGTGATCGAAAGTAACCTCGATCCGCGCACCACCTCTCCCGCCCGCGCCGTAGGGATGTGGCAACTGATGGAAGGGACGGCCAAACAATACGGCCTCACCATTACCCCTACGGTAGACGAACGCTGCCATGTGGAAAAAGCCACCCGTGTGGCTTGCCGCTACCTCAAGGAAGCGTATGCAAAGTATGGCAATTGGGAAGATGTGGCGCTTTCGTACAACGCAGGGATGGGACGTGTAAGCGGAGAGTTGGCCAAACAACAGGCCGACAGTGCACTCGACCTGTGGGTGGTGGAGGAAACCACCCGCTATTTTTACCGTATAGTGGCGATCAAACTGATCTTTGAGAATCCCTATAAATACGGCTTCGTACTGCGGGCGCAAAACCTGTACAAGCCCTTCCGCTGTGAAGAGAAAGAGGTATCGGGCACGATCGTCGACCTGGCCGATTACGCCAGACAACAAGGTATTACCTACGCCGACCTCAAACGGTTCAACCCCTGGCTGCGCGACCGCAAGCTGGAAACAGGCGGTAAGACATTTAAAATTAGTATACCGAAAGAAAAAGAATTGTACTACAAAACCCCGAACACCGTGGTGCACAACCCGGCTTGGGTAGTGAAATGAAGAATGGATAAAACGATGGAGCAACTGGAAAACGGGCTGATTTCGGTACTGGGCGCCCGTGTACATAACTTAAAAAATATAGACATAGAAATACCCCGCAACCAACTGACGGTGATTACCGGTATGAGCGGTAGCGGGAAATCGTCGCTAGCGTTCGACACGATCTTTGCCGAAGGGCAACGGCGGTACATCGAGACCTTCTCGGCGTATGCCCGTAACTTCCTCGGCAATATGGAACGGCCCGACGTAGACAATATCACCGGGCTAAGCCCCGTGATCTCGATCGAACAGAAGACCACCAACCGCAACCCGCGCTCTACGGTAGGCACCACGACGGAAGTATACGACTTCCTGCGCCTCCTTTACGCCCGCGCCGGCGAAGCCTATTCGTACCTGAGCGGCGAGAAGATGGTGAAATATACCGAAGAGCAGATCCTGGAACTCATCCTCGACAAATACCGGGGTAAGCGCACCTACCTGCTCGCCCCCCTCGTGCGCAACCGCAAGGGACATTACAAAGAGCTGTTTGAAAACATCCGTAAGAAAGGGTACCTCAACGTGCGGGTAGACGGCGAGTTGAAAGAGATCATCCATGGCATGAAACTGGACCGCTACAAAATGCACAACATTGAAGTGGTGATAGACAAGCTGGTGGTTTCGGCCTCCGACGAACGCCGCCTGAAGGAAAGCCTGAAAACAGCGATGAAGCAAGGCGACGGGCTGCTGCTGGTGCTGGATGCCGATTCGGGCGACATACGCCACTACAGCCGCCGGCTGATGTGTCCCGTTACCGGGCTGTCGTACAGCGAACCGGCTCCGCACAACTTCTCGTTCAACTCTCCGCAGGGTGCCTGCCCGCGGTGTAAAGGGTTGGGCCAGGTAAACCTGCTCGACATGGAAAAGATCGTACCCGACCCTTCACTCAGTATCTACAACGGCGGGATCGTGGCGTTGGGTAATTATAAGAACACCATCCTCTTCTGGCAGATCGAAGCCATCTGCGAAAACTACGGCGTGACGATCAAGACGCCTATCCGCAACATTCCCGAAGAGGCGCTGGACGAGATCATGAACGGAACCGACAAGCGACTACAGATCAAGAACATTTCCCTAGGTAATTCCAACTATTTCCTCTCCTACGAAGGAGTAGCCAAATACATCCTGATGCAACAGGAAAGCGAAGCCTCGGCCACAGCCCAAAAATGGGCCGGACAGTTCATCAAGATGACTGCCTGTCCAGAATGCAACGGCCAGCGCCTGAACCAGGAAGCGCTGCATTACCGGATTGCAGGTAAAAACATTGCCGAATTGTCGGCCATGGATATTTCGGAGTTGTATGCCTGGGTGAATAACATAGAAGGACAACTGGATCCCAAGCAGCGGCAGATCGCGGTGGAGATAGTGAAAGAAATACGCGCGCGACTGTCGTTCCTGCTCGACGTGGGGCTGGATTACCTCTCGATGGGGCGTGCCTCGGCCTCCCTCTCGGGCGGGGAAAGCCAACGCATCCGCCTGGCCACACAGATCGGCAGCCAATTGGTAAACGTGCTCTATATCCTGGACGAACCGAGTATCGGGTTGCACCAACGAGACAACGTGAGGCTGATCCATTCGCTGAAGCAATTGCGTGACACGGGCAACTCCGTGATCGTGGTAGAACACGACAAAGACATGATGCTCAACGCTGACTATGTGGTTGACCTCGGACCGCGGGCAGGGCGGCTGGGTGGTGAGATTGTCTTTGCCGGCACACCGAAAGCGATGCTGAAAGCCAACACGCTTACCTCGGCCTTCCTCAACGGTGAGAAAGAAATAGCCCTGCCCGCCGAACGACGGACGGGAAACGGCGCCGCTATTACCATCAGAGGCGCCCAGGGTAATAACCTCCGCCAGGTGGATGTGACGTTTCCTCTGGGGATGCTGATCTGCGTGACGGGGGTATCGGGTAGCGGCAAATCGACGCTGATCAATCATACGCTCCAACCGATCCTCAGCCAGCATTTCTACCGGTCGCTCGAGGATCCGTTGCCTTACGACAGTATCGAAGGGATTGAAAATATCGATAAGATCGTGAATGTGGACCAGTCGCCGATCGGCCGCTCCCCACGCAGTAATCCGGCCACCTATACAGGCGTGTTCGCAGATATCCGCAACCTGTTTGTAGACCTACCCGAATCGAAAGTGCGGGGATATAAACCCGGCCGTTTCTCGTTCAATGTGTCCGGCGGCCGTTGTGAGACCTGCAAAGGGAATGGGTATAAGACCATCGAAATGAATTTCCTCCCCGATGTACTGGTCCCCTGCGAAGACTGCCACGGCAAGCGCTACAACCGTGAAACACTGGAAGTACGGTTCCGTGGCAAATCCATTGCCGATGTATTGGATATGACGATCAATATGGCGGTAGAATTCTTTGAAAACATTCCTACCATCCTGTCCAAGATCAAAGTATTGCAGGATGTGGGCCTCGGATATATCAAACTGGGACAACCTTCCACCACCCTCTCCGGCGGCGAAAGCCAACGTGTCAAGCTGGCCACCGAACTGGCCAAAAAAGACACGGGCAAGACACTCTATGTACTGGACGAACCCACTACCGGCCTGCACTTCGAAGACATCCGCGTACTGTTGGGTGTGCTGAATAAACTGGTAGATAAAGGCAATACCATCATCGTGATTGAGCATAATCTGGATGTGATCAAATGCGCCGATTACCTGATAGACATGGGTCCTGAGGGCGGACGCGGCGGCGGACAACTGCTCTTTGCCGGTACTCCTGAAGCGCTGGCAGCCAGCGGTGTGGGCTTCACCGCCGACTTCCTGAAAAAGGAATTGGAGTAACGCAATCGTTGGCCAAGCGGTCATTGCCTCCGAAAAGTCAGGTATTGAGCAAGCACAAACATACCTACATATAGGTAAATTGAGGCCATCGACAAAAAAAATACAGTTGTTTTGACCACAGTTACAAGGCATGTTGTATCTTTGCAGCCGTTTCGCACAAAAGAGTTCGAAATCAGTGAAACAACGTATCCTGACATTCAGCAAATGGTTTCTGCCATTACTTTTCATGACCTATTATGGGATCGTGACGTTGTTTGTACATGTACATATCGAAAACGGGACAACGATTGTTCACTCCCACCCATTCAGTAAATCGGCCGATGGCACTTGCCATCATCATGCGTCGCAAACGGAGATCCAGTTGTTCCACCTTCTTTCCACCATCGCCGCCGGTGATGGCGCAGTACATCCATTGCAACTCCGTTTGTTTGCTGCGCCGATCAATACGCTTTCAGAATCGCCGGTCTATCCGGATTACCTGGTGTACGTTCCGGGCCAATGCCTGCTCCGGGCACCTCCCGTTTGCTTCTATCCCTGAGGTTGTATCAACTGTCAGCAAGTGTGCATGCGATTCCCCTCTTGAAAGTTACTCTCCATACACCTCTTTTGTAGCACATGCGTATGCCCTGCCAGGGGTGGGTGTTCGCAGACGGTACTAAAAGAGGTGAATAGAAGAGTGCCTTCAATTTCATTATCACACACATTTTACTAATTATACCTACACATATTTAGAATGAAATCATTTCTCAAAAACATACTACTTTTATGCGGCTTTTGCTGTGTCATTTCTTCCGCCCGTGCGGAAGGAGACGTGACGTTGAATCCTTCGGATGCCAATATCGTAGGCCATGTGATCGATAAAAAAACAGGCGAACACATGTCTTTCATGAACATATTCCTCAAGGGGACTACGGTGGGCACCACCACAGACGCTACCGGACATTACTACCTGAAAAACCTGCCTGAAGGGGACTTCACGATCGTAATGAAATCGCTTGGATACAAAACGGTAGAAAAAAGTATTGTGACAAAAAAAGGTAAAACCATTGAAGTGGACTTTGAGGCCGTAGAAGACGCTGTTTCGCTCGATGGTGTGGTAGTATCAGCCAACCGCAACGAGACAACCCGCCGTCTGGCGCCTTCGCTGGTCAATGTTTTCGACACCAAGACATTTGAACGCGCCAACTCCACCACGCTGGCAGACGGGTTGATTTTCCAGCCGGGGGTACGTGTGGAGAACAACTGCCAAAACTGTGGATTCCAACAGGTACGCATCAACGGACTCGAAGGCCCATACACCCAGATACTGCTTGACAGCCGCCCCATCTTCAGCGCGCTGACTGGCGTATACGGGCTGGAACAGATCCCTGCGAATATGATCGAACGCGTGGAAGTAATGCGCGGAGGCGGATCGGCCCTGTTCGGCTCATCGGCTATCGCAGGAACCATCAATATCATTACCAAAGAGCCGCTGCGTAACTCGGCACAGATCGCCCACTCGCTCACGATGATCGGAGGTGACCGGCCCGACAATAATACCACCGTCAACGCCTCACTGGTGACCGACGACCACAAAGCCGGCGTCTATGTATTCGGCCAGAACCGTTACCGCTCGGCCTACGACCACGATGGCGACGGCTACACCGAACTGGGTAAGATCGACGCCAAGACACTCGGCTTCCGTTCTTACATCAAAACCGGCATGTATTCCAAACTGACATTCGAATACCACGGCATCTCCGAATTCCGCCGTGGCGGGAACAAACTGGACCTCCCCCCCGACCAGACTGACATCACCGAGCAAACCGACCATAATATCAATGGCGGTGGTCTCAAATACGATATCTTCTCCAAAGATTACAAACACCACGTCAACCTGTATGCCTCCTCCCAACATACCAAGCGCGAAAGCTACTACGGAACAGGAGGTAACCCGAACGCCTATGGGCACACCACCGACCTGACATTTATCGGTGGCGGCCAGTATGCATACGACTTCGAAAAATGCCTCTTCATGCCGGCACAGCTGACAGGCGGGCTGGAATTCAGTTACGACGATCTGCAGGATGCAACGCCCGGCTACGATCGCTCCATCAATCAAACAACACGCGTAGGGAGTGCTTTCTTGCAAAACGAATGGAAAAATGACAAATGGAGTTTCCTGGCCGGTGGCCGGCTGGATAAGCACAACCTGATCGATCATGTGATCTTCAGTCCCCGGGCCAATGTGCGATTCAACCCTACCGCCGATATTAATATGCGCCTCTCCTACTCCAGTGGTTTCCGTGCTCCACAGGCATTTGATGAAGACCTCCATATCACAGCCGTGGGTGGTGAAGTGGCGCTCATCTCGCTCGATCCTGATCTGAAAGAAGAGAACTCGCAGAGCCTCAGCGCCTCAGTTGACTTCTACCACCGCTTCGGCGCTGTACAAACGAACCTGTTGGTGGAAGGCTTCTATACCTCCCTGCGCGACGTGTTCATCCTCGAAGAGAACGGACGTGATACAGACGGCAACCTCCTCCTCGTACGCCGTAACGGTAAAGGCGCCAACGTGATGGGATTCAACTTTGAAGGCAAGATGGCGTATGCCTGGATGCAATTACAAGCCGGCGCCACCATCCAGCGCAGCCGCTACACGGAACCCGAAGCATGGAGCGAAACGGTGGCGCCGCAGAAAAAGATGTTCCGCTCGCCTGATGTATATGGCTACCTTACCTCCACCTTTAGCCCGGCCAAACGGTTTAGTTTCGCGCTCACCGGCACCTATACCGGCAGTATGCTGGTACAGCATTTCAAAGGCTATATTCCCGAAGACCGGGAAGAAACAACGCCCGACTTCTTCGATATGAATATAAAGTTGGCATACGATATTCCGATCTACCCATCAGTCACCCTCCAGTTGAGCGCAGGCGTGCAAAACATCTTCAACGCCTATCAAGACGACTTCGACCAGGGTCCCGACCGTGATGCAGGCTACATGTACGGGCCGGGCATCCCGCGCAGCTATTTTGTAGGATGCCGGATTAATTATTGAGAGAAACTGCAAATAAGGCCTAAGGGTCTTAAGGTTCATAACGTCTTTAAAGACCTTGGGGACTTTAAGGCCCTTAGATCTTATTTGCTTTAGCTATATTTAAGATTAGCATCCCGAAATTATTTACTGAAAAATTTCTTTATTTGGTAATAGGTTGTACCTTTGTCGCCTTGTAGAAGTGAAGTGAACAATAGTATCAAATAAACCCTGTAAAATTAGTTATTATGTCTAAAGTAACAGTTGTTGGCGCCGGTAATGTAGGTGCTACTTGTGCAAATGTACTTGCCTTTAATGAAGTGGCAGACGAAGTTGTAATGCTGGATGTGAAAGAGGGCGTTTCCGAAGGGAAAGCCATGGATATGATGCAGACAGCACAGTTGTTGGGTTTTGACACGACCGTGGTTGGTTGTACGAACGATTACGCTCAGACAGCCAATTCAGACGTGGTTATCATCACTTCAGGTATTCCCCGTAAGCCGGGTATGACACGCGAAGAACTGATTGGCGTGAATGCCGGTATCGTAAAGAGCGTAGCAGAAAATCTGTTGAAATATTCTCCCAATGCCGTTATCGTGGTCATCTCCAACCCGATGGATACCATGACGTATCTGGCACTGAAGGCGCTGGGCGTTCCTAAAAACCGTATCATCGGTATGGGTGGCGCATTGGACAGCAGCCGTTTCAAATATTACCTGTCTCAGGCACTGGGTTGCAATGCCAACGAAGTGGAAGGTATGGTAATCGGTGGTCACGGTGACACCACGATGATCCCGCTGGCCCGCCTTGCTACTTATAAAGGTGTACCGGTTGCCCAACTGTTGAGCGCCGAGAAACTGGAAGAAGTAGTAAAAGCCACCATGGTAGGCGGCGCTACACTGACCGGCCTGCTGGGCACCTCTGCCTGGTATGCTCCGGGTGCTGCAGGAGCGTATGTTGCCGAAGCGATCATCCACAACCAGAAGAAGATGGTTCCGTGCTCCGTAGCACTGGACGGCGAATACGGCGAAAGCGACATCTGCATCGGTGTTCCTGTGATCCTGGGAAAGAACGGTATCGAAAGCATCGTTGCCCTCGACCTCAACGCCGAAGAAACAGCACTCTTCAAGAAGAGCGCTGCCGCAGTTCGTGCAACCAACGACGTACTGAAAGAAATCAACGTACTGTAAGAAGCGGATTTCAACCCGCAAAACATAAAAGCCGGACCCTTATGGGAGCCGGCTTTTTTAATCGATCACCAAGGGATTGTTTATCGGATAATCCCCAGTTTGGTGGCTGATAGGAACTCGACGACATGGTCGATCTCCTGGCTGTTCGGTACCTGATCTTTGATTTTCCATACGGCATCTTGCAGGCTGGTATTGCTTTGATACACCAAACGATACGCATGAGCGATATGATTGACGATCTTTTCCGAGAAACCTACCTTTTCGAGTACTTTCGTATTAATACCACTATAGGTAATAGGCTCTTTGGCTGCCACTATATAGGGAGGGATATCGCGGTTGAAACGGCAACCGCTGCGTATCCACGACCAGGTGCCTACCCGGCATGCCTGTCCCATGAGTACATTACCGCCGAAGATCACATGGTCTTCGATCACGCAATCACCTGCCATCTTGGTGCCATAGCCGAACACACAATGGTCGCCTACTTTGGTATCATGTGAAAGATGGACACCTTCGAGCAGAAAGTTATGGTTCCCGATACGAGTCTGCCCTTCTTTCAAGGTAGCACGGTTGATCACCACATTCTCGCGGATCACGTTGTTGTCGCCGACGATTACCACAGTGTCATCACCTTTATAGGCGAAGTCTTGCGGAACAGCAGCCACAACCGCGCCCTGAAACACCTTATTCCCTTTCCCCAACCGGGTACCACTCATCAGGCTGGCATAGGGCAGAATCTCACAATTGTCACCAATCACCACATTATTATCGATGTAGGCAAACGGGTGGATCATTACATTTTCCCCTATTATCGCGCCGGGGTTTACGTAGGCTAACGGACTTATCATGATAGTTGATTTTAAGTTAGTATTCTCTGCCACCTCCCAGCGCCTGATACAGACTCACTACAGACTGCATCTGCAACACGATATCTGCTACTTCGAGCAATTGGGCCGACAGCAATGACTGTTGCGCCATCAGCGTTTCCAGATAAGACGTTGATGCACTTGAGCGGAACAATGCCTGTGTATAGACTACGGCATTTTCAAGCGAAGTTACCTGACCGCGCCGTTCGATCAGTTTTCCGCTAAGGGTTTCGTAACGGTACAAAGCGTCACTCACTTCTTTACCGGCATTCAGGACCGTTTGCTGGAAATTCAGGGCAGCCTCTTCCTGCCGGGCTTTCGTTACCTTCAGGTTGGCCACGTTGCGTCCTTTATTAAAGATCGGTTGCGTGAGTGAACCTACGGCCGAAACAAGCAATTTTGCCGGATCAAGGATCATACCACCGGCACTGTTGGTCCATCCGGCCGATCCGCTCAGGACCAGTTGCGGATAGAAAGCCGAACGAGCCTGATTAGTGGCATAATAAGCCACAGCCAGTTGCATTTCGGCAGCTCGTACATCCGGGCGATTGGCCAGCATCTGCACGGGAATACCGGCATGCAGGTCGTCGGGCAATACCTGATCTTCCAAGACACCCCGCTCAATAGCGTGCGGCGCTTCGGCCAACAGGACCGAAAGGGCATTCTCCGTTTCGCGGATCTGCCGGCGAAGGTCAGACAGGGAAGCCTCTACCTGGTGGCTATTGGCCCGAGCTTGGGATACGGCCGCCTCGTTGGTCATGCCTGCCTCTTTCATCACTGTCATGGCACGTACATTTTCTTTCCAGAGAGCAGCAGTCCCTTCGCTGATAGCCAACTGGCGATCAAGCATCAACAGCGTATAATAGGTATTGGCCACATTAGCGATCAGCTGCGAACGCACGGCCTGCCGGTAAGCATCGCTTTGCAGCAAGGTGGTTTTGGCGCCGCGGCTGGCATTGAGCAGACGTCCGAAGAGGTCGATCTCCCAACTGGCCGTAGCCGGAAGCTGATACGTACGTGTCCAATCGCCTCCTTCCAGGTGCGAAAGGGTTCCCTGCGGACTCAGGTTGACAGCAGGAAGAAATGACAAGCGGGATGACATGAGCAACGCCCGGGCTTCTTCCACCCTGAGGTTGGCCGTCTGGAGATTCACATTATTGGCCAACGCCCGCGTGATCAGGTCTTGCAGATAGGGGTCAGTAAACACTTCCTGCCAAGGCAGGTTCCCCATATTGGTGGTATCGGCTGAAAGGGTATCAGCAGCCGAATAGGGATCGCGATAGAGCCCTGATGTATTCAGCTCTTCGGGACGCTCGTATGCTTTGTAAATGTGGCAACTGCCAAGCAAGGCAACTGCACATACCATATATATTAGTTGTTGTATCTTCTTCATCGGGATCATGATTTAGAGAATTGTTCGATTTCCGTATCCATATCGCTGTTTACCATGTCTTCCCATTCAAGCGGCTTCACCTTTTCCTGCAAGTACTGGAAGGCAACGAATAATGCCGGAACCACAAAGATCTGGCAAAGCATTCCGATCAACATACCACCCACGGCACCGGCACCGAGCGTGCGGTACCCATTGGCACCTACACCGCTGGCCAGCATGAGCGGCAACAGACCGATCACCATCGCAAGCGACGTCATCAGGATCGGACGCAAACGGGCGGCGGCGCCCAATAGGGCCGACCAGGTAATACCCATTCCGGTACGCCGGCGGTCGAGCGCAAACTCAACGATCAGGATCGCATTCTTAGCCAACAAACCGATCAACATGATCAAGGCGATCTGCAGGTAGATATTGTTTTCCACACCCATCATCTGTGCAAAGATAAATGTCCCTGCCAGCCCGAAGGGTATCGACAGGATCACTGCCAACGGTAAGAAATAGCTTTCATATTGTGCACTGAGCAACAGGTAAACGAAGAGCAAACACAGCCCAAAGATAATAAAAGTCATATCGCCCGACTTCTGTTCTTCACGCGTCATCCCGGAGAACTCATACCCATAGGCCGCAGGCAGTTCTGCCGCTACTTCCTGGATCGCCCGGATCGCATCACCGGAACTGTAACCGTCGGCTGCGGCTCCATTGACCGCCATAGACGTGTACATATTGAAACGGGTAATATTATCAGGGCCATAGACCTTTGTCAGCGTAACAAACTCGGAGATAGGCGCCATCTCGCTGCCATTGCGGACAAAGATATTCTGCAACGATTCGGGACTGACACGAGATTGCGGATCGGCCTGGATATAGACACGGTAAAGTTTACCAAAGCGGTTAAAGTTGGAAGCGTACAAACCACCGAAATATCCCTGCATCGTAGCCAGGATAGACGAAGGACTGATGCCTGCACGTTTACACTTGGCAGCATCGATATCCAACTGGTATTGCGGGAAATTAGGATTAAACGTAGTCTGTGCATACCGTATCTCCGGACGTTGGTTTAGTTTCATAAGGAAACCCTGCGCCACCTGGAGGAACTGGTTCAAGTCGCCGCCGGTCTTATCCTGGAGGCTAAACTCGAACCCGCTGGATACACTGTATCCCGGGATCATCGGCGGAGCGAAGATCATGATGCGGGCATCTTTGATCGCCGCTGTCTGCCGGGTAAGGGTAGCAATCACACTGTTCACATCACCCCCTTCCACTTCGCGCTTGCTCCAGTCGTGCAGACGGCAGATGAACGTACCGTATGAACTACCCTGGCCGGAGATCATCCCGTAACCGGTTATCTTACTACGGTCTTTCACAAACGGATTGGCTGCAATAAGGCGATCGATCTCTGCCATTGTCACCTCCGTCACTTCGAGCGAGGTACCGGGCTGCATGGTGACGTTCACCATAAATGTACCGGTATCTTCGTTAGGCACCAGTCCGGTCTTGGTAGTCTTCATCAAGAGTACCAACACCACAAACGACAAGGCAACCAAAACGAAAGCCAACCAGCGCCGCTTGATCAGGAATGACACTCCGTTCTTATATTTTTCGAGGATCGCATTATACGAGGCATTGAATCCCTTATGGAAACGTTGCACAAATGTATCCTTCTTACCTTCCTTATTTTCATGCGGTTTGAGGAAGATGGCACACAGGGCCGGACTTAACGTAAGGGCGTTAATAGCCGAGAAACCGATCGCAATGGCCAATGTCAGACCGAACTGACGGTAGAACGTACCGGATGTCCCCCCCATGAAACTAACAGGAATAAACACGGACATCATTACCAGCGTAATAGATACCAATGCGCCACCGATCTCATTCATGGCATCGATCGAGGCCTGCCGCGACGATTTATAGCCCTGGTCCAGCTTGGCATGGACCGCTTCGACCACCACAATGGCATCATCCACCACAATGGCAATCGCCAGCACCAATGCGCAAAGCGTCAGCAGGTTAATACTGAAACCAAGCGCCGTTAATCCGGCAAAGGTACCGATCAACGCAACCGGGATGGCAATCGTCGGGATCAGCGTGGAGCGCATATCCTGCAAGAAGATATACACCACGATGAATACCAGTA
The DNA here is from genome assembly GCA_031555505.1 of Tannerellaceae bacterium. Taxonomy (GTDB): domain Bacteria; phylum Bacteroidota; class Bacteroidia; order Bacteroidales; family Tannerellaceae; genus JAJDIA01. The sequence goes on along the minus strand of JAVBUH010000004.1, from coordinate 72,878 downwards.
TAAATGCTTCTATCAGGGTTTTGAGCACCTCATGGATAGAGGCGAACAAGAAGTCGTTCACACTCATCAGGATCTCGTACTTCATGCCCGGGGGATAGGACTTGGCTGTTTCTTCAAGTACCGCATTCACGTCTTCGATTACCTTGGTCGCATTCGAACCGGCCATCTGGAAGATCATAAAGGTAACAGCCGGGAAACCGTTGGCCTCAGTAGAAACGGAGTACGACTGTCCGCCCAGTTCTACCCGGGCCACATCTTTCAGTCGCAACACATTCCCATTGGATGTGGAACGGACAACAATATTTTCAAAGGCTTCCGTTGTTTCCAGACGACCTTTATAGCGGATCACATACTGGAACGACTGATTCCCGTTTTCACCAAATTGTCCCGGAGCCGCTTCGATATTTTGCTCAGCGAGCGCCACACTAATATCCGATGGTTCAAGCTTATACTGCGCCATGATCTCCGGACGCAGCCAGATACGCATCGTATACGTCAACGCACCCATCGCCATAGCGTCACCTACCCCATTTACGCGCTGTATCTGCGGCAGGATATTTATATTCACATAGTTTTGCAGGAACTTCTGATCATAACGCCCGTCGCTGAAGATGGTAATACCTTCCAACATACTGGTCTGGCGTTTTTGGGTGATCACACCTACACGGGTAACTTCGGCCGGCAACAATCCCTGTGCCTTCGAAACACGATTCTGCACGTTAACCGCCGCCATATCCGGATTGGTTCCCTGCTTGAAATAGATCTGAATACGGGCCGAGCCGTCATTGGCAGCCGTAGACGACATATAAAGCATGTTCTCCACCCCGTTCAACTGTTCTTCAATCGGAGCAATCACCGTGTTCAGTACGGTCTTTGAGTTAGCCCCAGTATACGTGGTATATACGGAAACGGTAGGAGGTGCAATATCCGGATATTGCTCGATTGGGAGCGAGAGCAATCCCAGTATACCCAGGATCACAATAAATATGGAAATAACCGTGGATAGAACCGGACGGTTGATAAATCTGTCTAATTTCATACTCAATAGTGTTTATCCAACTACGTTATTTTGCGCCACCGGCAGCGGCTGCTTCTTGTTGCTGCATCGCTTTAAGTTTGGCAGCGGCTTCTTCAGGGGTGATCGGTTTGACAGGCATCCCGTCGCGCAGGCTGGCAACACCTTCCACTACGATCCGGTCGCCGGCTTTCAACCCGGAAGTAACCACGTAGTTCTTTCCATCGCTCTGCGGAGTAACCTCAATTTCGGTAGCTTTCACCGTTGATTCGCCGGTTAGCATATAGACAAATTTCTTATCTTGTATTTCATACGTAGCCGTCTGCGGTACCAGGATCGCATTTTCTTCCACATAGGGGAATAAAATAGCACCTGCCCCACCACTGCGAAGAATGTTACGGTCGTTGGGGAAGGTGGCGCGAAGCGTAGCCGCGCCGGTATTCTTATCAATCACACCGCTCAGGGTTTCAATCTTTCCCTTCTCTGCATAGATGGTGCCGTCACTCAGACGCAATTCCACCTCGGGCATCCGCATCAGGATCTCTTCTATCGTACCGCCTTCACGGATCAGGGACAATACCTGTTTCTCTGTCATAGAGAAATAAACAAACATCTCCGAGATATCGGAAACAATGGTCAGGGGAGATGCAATGCTTGAACTCACCAAGCTACCCAAACGGTAGGGAATGGAACCCACAAGGCCATTGGAAGGACTGGTCACCGTAGTATAAGAGAGATCGTTGCGGGCATTCAGCAACTGGGCATCAGCCTGTGCCAACTGCGCTTCACGGGTAGCCAGATCGTTCGCGGCCACCTGCAGTTCATAATCGCTGATAATACGTTGGGCATGCAACTCTTTTTTATTTGCATAGGTCAACCGCGACGTTCCCACACTTGTTTCGGCAACCTTTTTATTCGCTTCCGCCACTTTGACTGCAGCCTGATAGGGAATCTGGTCGATCACGAACATCGTTTCTCCTTTTTTCACCACTGACCCTTCATCCACACGCAAAGCGGTAATGAATCCAGCCACTTTCGGGCGGATCTCAATATCCTGCTTCCCTTTGATGGTTGCCGGGAAAATACTCTTCAGATCACTACGTCCCGGTTCCAACGTGACAACGGCATACTCGCGTACAGCGTTACCCGCAGCCTGTTCTTTCTTGCCACAGGCAAAAAACGAAAGAGCCACTCCAACTAATACCATTCGTCCAGACCATGTCTTGAACATCCTTACAGAATCGTGCATACTTATTTATATATTATGTTATCCATTAGTCTCTATCACCTCAAAACCATAAATGCAGATCATAACAAAGATTTTGATAGCTTTTTCGGGCATCAAAGGTACGTTTTATGCCTGTTTGTTGTCTTTATTTTTACTTTTTTTTCGAAAAAATATTCTTTGAAAACAGCATCGGTTGCCTCTATCACCGTTTTTCCAAGCGACTTATACACGTACAGCTATACAAACCGATCGATTTATTGTTCGATAACCAGTAGACATTTATGTGCTTTCATATTGCTTTATTCAGTAAAATATATTTAATTTGCGTCTAACAAGTCAGACCTTCAATAAAAAACAGACAAGAACATGAAACAGGTATTCAATATCGGCGATATCTTCCGTACATCCTGGAGTTATACAAAATCTCAACTGGCAATCCTGTGCGGATTGTTAATTGGCTATGTGATCATCGCATTCACACTGTCTATTTTCAGCCTGCCATCGCAGGGATCACTCTCCGGACAAATCGTCTCCAACCTTGTAAGCTGCGTAGTAGGGATCATATTCAGCCTGGGATATATGAAGAACCTGTTCCAAACCATTGACGGCATCGAACCCCAGTTCTCAGCCTATGGCCAGCAGTTTCGCAAGATACTGGTATATTTTGTTGCCAATATACTGTGCGGGCTGATTATCAGTATAGGGCTGATACTGTTACTTGTGCCCGGCATCTATCTGGCATTGCGCCTGCAATTCTTTGCCGCATTCATCGTGGAAGAAGATGCCGGCATTCTGGATTCCATGAGACGCAGTTGGGCCATAACGGAGGATAGTGCAATGAAATTATTCCTGTTATTCCTGGTCCAATTCCTGGTCATATTGATAGGCTTACTACTGCTGGGTATCGGGATCTTTATCGCTATCCCGCTGGTCTATATGATGTACTGTTATGCATTCCGCTTGTTGAACTCCCCGCTTCAACTGATAGAAGAAGCATGAGCCGGAATTACAGGATCAAGGACATTGCCGCATTGTCGGGTGTCTCTACGGGTACGGTAGACCGTATCCTGCACAACCGGGGAAAAGTATCGGAAGAAGCACGCCTGAAAGTAGACAAGGTATTGCAGGAGATAGATTACCACCCAAACCTGATTGCCCGTTCACTGGCATTAAAGAAAGAATATCACTTTTATACGCTGATCCCTTCTTTCGAAAAAGGCGAGTATTGGGAGATGTTCTGGAAAGGCATAAAAACGGCCGGGAAGGACTTTGCCAGTTACAATGTAGAGATCCATCCCCTGTTCTTCAACCAGTACGACAGAGAAACGTTTGACACACTGATAACCCAACTATCGGGTATCGAATGCCAGGGAGTGATCATCGCCACCCTTTTTAAAGACAGTGTGTTGGATCTGACAAAACAGCTGGACCAGCATAAAATCCCTTATATCCTGGTCGATGCTTATATCGAACACACACAGTGCCTCACTTATTTCGGGACTCATTCATACGATTCCGGCTACATTGCCGGACGATTACTGCATGAACAGATCCGCCTGGATGAAGACATTGCGATCTTCCGTTTCCTGCGAAAAGGAGAAGTATATTCCACACAGGTACAGATCCGGGAAAGAGGTTTCCGCGATTATCTGAACCAACATGCCTTTACGGGGACAATCTATCCGGTGATCATCCATGCCGACAATCCTGCCGAAAACTTCCAGATATTAAACGCGTTCTTCGGTTCGCATCCACAGGTAGAAGCCGGCATTATCTTCAATTCCAAGGCGCATCTGCTGGGACAGTATTTTACTAACCGGCGGGACAAGCAGCATTTCCGCCTGATCGGCTATGATGTGATCGAAAAGAACATCCGTTACCTCAAAAGCGGCCAAATCTCGCACCTCATTGCCCAACGCCCCGAGGTTCAGGGACTGAACTGTATCAAGGCGCTCTTCCACCACCTTGTCCTGGGCGAGAAACCCGAAGCAGTCAACTATATGCCGCTGGACATCCTAGTGAAAGAGAATATCAATTACTACAACAACTATATCTAATGATGGATGATTAACGATTAATCAGTATATCCAGCTCCCTGCGTATTTTCTCCACATCTATCTTTTCCAGCATCCGGGTGATGTTGAAAAACACCTGATGATGTCCGAATTGTTCTTCGTGCATCTCTGCAATAGCCTTTTCTTTCGATACTCCCTGAAACACCATCCGGTAAAGGGCAACCACCATACCCGTACGGTCGGATCCATGATAGCAATGCACCAGCACCGGCCCTTTCCTGTCTTTGATCACCCGGAGCACATCGACCAATTTTTCTTCAGACAGCCAAAAGGCATACATCGGAATATGATGCAAGAGGAGGCCTGTCCCAGCCGCGCTGTCCTTATCACTATGCCAAGCCCGAAGGTTAATCACTTCCCTCACTCCTACTTTTTCGAGCGCTTTAAAACCACAAGCGTCCGGTTGCTCGGAACGATAAAAGAGCGAATCGATCCGATACAGATTATGCAAATCGGAAAACTGCAGGAATACACGCTTTGCCGCCTGTTGCTGTCCATAGCCAGGCTGCATGACCAACAAGCAGAAAAAGAAAAAGAATAGCCGGATCGGAGGCGTTGCCGGTATCCATCTGTTTTGTAAAGATTTCATGCTGTAAAGATAAGACTGAAAAGAAAATAGGCAGATAATCAGCCTGTCTTCGTACATTTTTTATAATTTATTTGTAATTTTACCGCCACATTTCCGTATGCGATACATGAAATTCAGAATAATCAGTGGAATAATACTGGCAGCGCTCCTTGTTGTGGTTGCCTGCCGCACAACTATATCCAACCGCAAACCGGAAGAAAAAACCGATCGGGCAGTTACCCCGCCCCGGACTACTATTCCTCTCCAACATACCGATTCATTGCTGGTTCTCCCCAAAGCAGAACTGCTTCCTGCCCCGGAACCGACCCATAAAGACATCACCTGTTTATTTACTGCAGCAGAGAAGGAGCATATCAAAGCAACAGACGCGAAGTTGTTTACCAACGGAACAGAAGAAATCATCTATCTTTCCCGTTTCAATGAAACTCACTACGCCTTTCCTCTTCCGGGTGCCAAAATGATCTCTCCCTATGGAGGCCGACGGAAGGGCCATTCAGGGGTAGACTTAAAAACACGTGCCAACGACACCATCGTCTCCGCCTTCAGCGGCATCGTCCGTATGGCCAAACCCTATGCCGCTTACGGCAATGTGGTAGTCGTACGCCATTACAACGGACTGGAAACCGTATATAGTCACAATTCGAAAAACCTGGTCAAACCCGGTGATGAGGTAAAAGCAGGCCAACCTGTTGCGCTCACCGGACGCACCGGACGAGCCACTACCGAACACCTCCACTTCGAAGTGCGTATCAATGGGGTGGCGTTCAACCCCAACCTCCTGTTCGATTTTTCCTCCCGCACGCTTTGCAGCAAAGACTTGTTGTGCCATAAAAAAGGCGGCTCTATTGTAGTCCGCCAGCATGAACAAATGCCCCACCAGTTGATGGGAGCTTATTCCAATGCCTCTTTTTCCGGTTTTTATTCCGCTTCGCTTTTCAATTAACCGGGCTGTCTGCTTCATCACCGTCCTGTGACAGTCGGTGGAGCAATGCTGCCATCGTTTTACCCAATAATGGATGTACCCGCTCCGGTGCAATTTCGGCCAGCGGTTCCAGTACAAAAAGGCGCTCATGCATCAGTGGATGCGGCAGGATGAGCAGGGGGGTATGCAATACAAGATCGTCGTACAGCAACAGGTCGATATCGATGATCCGATCGTGATACTGCCCGTCGCTTTTCTGCAAACGTCCCATGTCAAGTTCGATCTGTCGGGTAATAGCAAGCAATTCATGAGGAGAAAATGGAGTGTCAAGTACCAGGGCAGCATTAAGAAATGTATGATCAGAGGCAAATCCCCAGGGTTCGGTTTCATAAAAAGAAGAAAGAGACAGGACATCCCCTGCCCTTTCAGCCACAAGCGCGGCAGCCTTGATCAGGTTGCCGCGCTTATTTCCCATATTGGTACCGATACCGATACAGACGTTTGCCATCGGAGCAATCAGATAATCAACATCGCATCACCATAAGCGCCGAAACGGTACTTCTCCTGTACGGCCACCTTGTAGGCTTTCATGATATAATCGTAACCGCCAAACGAAGCCGTCATCATCAGTAGTGTAGAGAGCGGCATGTGGAAGTTGGTGATCAGACGCGTAGCCACACTGAAATCGTAGGGCGGAAAGATAAATTTATTCGTCCAGCCATCAAACTCCTTCAGGTGTCCATCCGTGCTCACGGCCGTTTCCAGCGCACGCATAACAGATGTTCCCACAGCGCAAATCTGGCGGCGGTCATCGATACCGGCATTCACCACCCGTGTCACTTCCGGGCTGATCATCATCTGCTCGGAATCCATTTTATGTTTGGTAAGATCTTCCACATCGATCTCACGGAAATTACCCAGGCCGGAGTGAACGGTAAGGAAGGCAAACCGGCAGTCCTTGATCTCAAGGCGTTTCATCAACTCGCGGCTAAAATGCAAGCCGGCAGCAGGTGCCACCACAGCTCCTTCTTCAGTAGCAAAAATATTCTGGTAGCGTTCTTCGTCTTCGGGTTCTACCTCACGCTCGATATACCGTGGCAGGGGTGTTTCGCCCAAGGCATACAACGCCGCTTTGAAATCATCGTGATGACCGTCGTACAGAAAACGCAACGTACGGCCGCGCGATGTTGTGTTGTCAATCACTTCAGCCACCATCGAATCGTCTTCGCCGAAATAAAGTTTATTACCGATCCGGATTTTACGGGCCGGGTCAACCAGCACATCCCACAAGCGTAATTCCGGATTCAGTTCACGCAACAGGAACACTTCAATCCGCGCACCTGTCTTCTCTTTGTTACCATACAGACGGGCCGGGAACACACGTGTGTTGTTGAAAATAAACACATCTTTTTCGCCGAAATAATCCAGGATATCCTTAAACATGTGATGTTTGATCTCACCGGTAGTACGGTCGACCACCATCAATCGCGATTCATCCCGGTTATTGGCAGGATGCAAGGCTATCAGTTCTTGCGGCAGGTCAAATTTGAATTTTGAAAGCTTCATATACTATACATTATTACTCTTTCTTTTCCGTTAGTACGTGTTCGTCCAGAAATTTATCGATCGCTTCGGGCGACATACATTGGTCGAGCGTCACCGTTCCGATCCGCGTCCGTTCCAATGCGATCAAATGAGCGCCCGATTCCAGCGCCTCTCCGATATCACGCGCCAACGCACGAATATACGTACCTTTACTGCACACCACCCGTATGGTGATATCCGGCAGTTCGCAAGCAAGCAATTCCATTTCGTCGATCACCAGGGTTTTCGACTTCAACTCCACATCCTCTCCCTTCCGCGCCAATTCATACGCACGCTTTCCATCCACTTTGCAGGCCGAAAACACAGGCGGTACCTGCTGGATTGTTCCTACAAACGACTGCAGGACCTTTCCCACACGCTCACGCGTGATATGGTCGATGGGATATTCAGCATCTATCTCTTTCTCCAGATCGTACGACGGGGTAGTTGCACCCAGCCGCAATGTAGCCACATACTCTTTGGTCTGATATTGAAACTCATCGATCCGTTTCGTTGACTTTCCGGTACAGACGATCATCACTCCCGTAGCCAACGGATCCAAGGTCCCCGCATGGCCTACTTTCAATTTCTTTACGCCCAGTTTCCGGCAGAGTTTGTAGCGGAACTTGTTGACCAGGTCAAACGACGTCCACCGAAGTGGTTTATTAAAATAAAGGATCTCTCCCGATATAAAATCCATCAAACAATTTGTAAGTTATGTCCGGTCAATAACATCGCCAGGATAGCTCCACCCACGACGATCCGATAATAACCAAAAGCTTTGAAACCGTATTTCGTCACATACCCGATAAAAAAACGGATAGCCAATAACGCCACAACAAACGCCACGGCATTTCCAAGCAACAAAGCCCAGATATGCTGGCTCACTATATCTGCACCTTCAGGTTCCAAAAACAACTTCAGCAATTTATACGATGTGGCGGCAAACATCGTGGGCACCGCCAGGAAGAACGAAAACTCGGCGGCCGCCTTACGCGACAACTTCTGCGACATTCCTCCCACGATGGTAGCCATCGAGCGCGATACCCCTGGTATCATGGCAATACACTGGATCAACCCGATACGGAAAGCTTTCTTTTCAGAGATCTCATCCGTACTGTCGGGATGATTAAACAGTTTATCCACAAATAGCATGAATACACCCCCGATGATCAGCATCACAGCCACCACCCAGACGTTCTCCAATAAACTATCAATCACATCTTCACCTAAAAAACCGATTATGGCTGCAGGAATAAACGCCACCAGGAGTTTCCAGTAAAAATCAAACTTATGCAGCAAACTCTTTACGTCGGTCACCTTACCGGGATTCAGCCGGAAGAAACGGTTCCAATACAGACACACCACCGACAGGATGGCGCCAAACTGGATAATCACCGTAAATGCTTTTACAAAATCAGTGCTCTCAATTCCCAGCAAATGCTGGGTAATGATCATGTGACCGGTCGAAGAAACAGGCAAAAATTCAGTGAGTCCCTCTACAATGGCTACAATAATAACTTCCAGCGTACTCATTCACCGTCTTTCTTATCTTTACTGTTCTTCAGGACACCTACAATCATCAATCCAAAACCGATCACTGTAACAATCGGTGCTACCACGATACGGCGGACACTAAAAATCTCAGGGTTAAAAGACACACCGTCTGTAGACCCTCCTCCACTCATCAACACAAAACCGAGGATAATCACTACCACTGCTGCAATGATCCACAGATAGTTTGTCTTCCCGAATGCAAAATCCTGTTTAGCCATGCTTTTATTTTTTTCTATTCAATATCTGTTACATATAATACAACTGGTCACCTTCCATCCGGAGGTAACGGTTTACTGCCAACACCGTAGCGACCACTGCCAACAGCATTCCCATCACCAACACCAACACACAGACCACCGCCAATGTGGGCAAGTCGATTAACTGGATAAATCCCTTCAATTCGTTTTGCAGGTAATACAAGGCGCCCATTAGCATCCCGATCGCCAGCAAGGCCGATATGATCCCGCTCACCACATTATACCCTATAAACGGACCGCGGATAAATCCAGGTGTAGCCCCTACCAGTTTCATCGTATGGATGAGGAAACGTTTGGAGTAGATCAACAACCGGATCGTGTTGCCGATCAGCACAAAGGAGATCACAGTCAGGATAGCAGCCAGCACCAGCAGGATCAGGCCCACCCGTGTGATATTCGAATGCACCATCTCCATCATATCCTTGCGATACAGCAAATCGGATACGGAAGTATATGATTTGATCTTTTTCTCTATATGTTGCAAGCTGTCCGGATTGGCGTATTCCGAACGCAACTTCACCTCGATAGATGCCTGAAGGGGATTAAAGCCAAGAAATGTTTCCGGGTCTTCACCCAGTTCTTCTTCCAACTCCTTTGCCGCCTGCTCTTTCGAAATATAATCGGCCGACTTGATAAAAGGAAGCTCCGCCAGGTTCTTCTGCATCCGTTCAATATCTGCCTCCTTCTGATTATCTTTCAACAAAATGGAAAAAGTAATATTCTCCTTTACATATACCGCCAATTTATTCCCCATCATACCCATCAGTAAAATCAACCCTAACAAGAAGAGCACCAATGAGATACTTATAATAGACGTAAGCCGGGAATTAAAAAAAGAATATGTATGGATCTTTTTGATATCAGCCATCAGACAATGTCCCTATTACATGTACATAAAAGCGGGGAAGAGCCGATAGACAACACTTCCCCTAAAATTTCCACAAAAGAACGAATAATCCACGTATTCCGTACAGAATTCTATATGAAATTACAATTATTTAACTTCCACCGGTTCGCCAAACAAAGTCGCCGAAGAGGCATGCGTAATACGCACACGGACATACTGTCCTACATGATAACTCCGTTTCTCAAAGATCACCACTTTGTTCTGGCTGGTACGTCCAAACAGTTGCTCACGTGAACGTTTAGAGAAGCCTTCCACCAACACATCGAATTCTTTACCGATATCGCGCTGGTTACTTTCGTCAGACAGTTGGTTTTGCAGGTCAATCATTCCTTGCAAGCGCCGGATCTTCTCTTCTTCGGGTACCTCGTCGGCCAAATGCTTAGCAGCATACGTACCCGGCCGTTCGGAATACTTAAAAAGGAAAGCGCTATCGTAACCCACTTCACGCATCAACGACAATGTCTCCTGATACTCCGCCTCCGTTTCCGAATGAAAACCGCAGAACAGGTCGGTAGAGATGGCGCAATCGGGAAGGATACGGCGGATGGCCGCTATACGATCCAGATACCACTCACGTGTGTACCTACGGTTCATGACCTGCAGGATATGTGAACTGCCAGACTGGGCCGGCAGGTGGATATGACGGCAAATATTGGGATAGGCCGCGATCACCCGCAGCGTATCATCACTCATATCTTTTGGATGCGACGTAGTAAAGCGCACCCGCATCTCCGGTGCTTCAAGTGCTACTTTTTCCAACAGGTGGGGAAAATCTACCGTCTCACCCCCACTTTCAAAGCAATACGAATTGACATTCTGCCCCAACAAAGTCACTTCTTTAAATCCTTTATCACGCATATCGCGCACCTCCTTCAGAATACTTTCCACTTCACGGCTGCGCTCGCGTCCGCGAGTGTACGGTACAATACAATAGGTACAAAAATTATTACACCCGCGCATGATAGAGATAAACCCTGACAACCGTACACCTACCTTGAGCGGGATTACATCTTTATAGGTTTCCTGCGTTGACAACTCTACATTCAGCGCTTTCTCTCCCTGCTCCACAGCGGCCACCAGATTCGGCAGATCCAGGTAAGAATCAGGACCGGCCACCAGGTCTACCCCATGCACTTCGATCAGTTCTTCTTTCACCCGCTCGGCCATACAACCAAGCACGCCGATGATCAGCCCCTTTTTCTTCTTCCGCAACGAACGAAGATACTCCAACCGCCCGTAAATTTTCTGCTCCGCATTGTCGCGCACCGAACAGGTATTCAAAAAAACAGCATCTGCTTCCCGGATATCCTCCGTCACCACATAGCCTCCCATTTGCATCACAGAGGCCACTACTTCACTGTCGGCTACATTCATTTGGCAGCCATAAGTCTCTATGAATAACCTCTTTTCCTCTTTACCGGCAACAGATTTTAAGTCTGCGCCTGTTTCTTGTTGATCCATCCCTTAATTATTAATAAAGTTTAAAATTACACATCTTTGGCAAAATAGTCAGACAAATACTTGCCCGAGTCAAATTCTTCCCTTAGATTTGCACTTGAAAAACGTAAATTTTTTCATAGTTAAGGTTTTGGTTAAATCGAATAAGGGTGGCTGTGAAGTTACCCTTATTCACTTTTTATACCATTCCATTCCATTTTGTTTGCAAATAATACGTATTTTTGAAGGGCATAAACGCTTCATTAAGGCGAAAGAGCTTTCAGGCATGCATAAAGCTCCGGTGTTTACATGAACTTCCCGGTTCTTATGAGACGACGTAAAGCTTTTCCGATAAAAAAGCGTACAAAAATAATCAAAGTTATGGATAATATTGGCGATTGGCTTTATATTGCATTGATGGCAGGAGCCATTGTGATCAGTTTACTCAACTCCCGCAAAAAGAAAAAGCAGGAAACGGCACCGCGTGAAATGCCGTATCCGGAAGAAGAAGCACTGCCTGAAACCGACGAAAAAAAGGGCTTTTGGGATGTCTTGCGAGAAATGCAGGAACAGGAAGAGGCCAAACAGCGACAAGCCCGCCAACAACAGGAGCAAGCCGCCAAAGCTACTCATCAGGTTAAAGCCGGTTCGCCTTTCCTGAAAGGCGAAAAAACATTCAGGCAAACAACTCGTCCCACTCCCCCTGTAATCGAACCCACCCCTGAGCCAATTCTCAATCCGGAAACGTTTACCGATCCGGAAGAATTGAGAAAAGCCGTCATTTATGCCGAAATACTCAACCGGAAATATTAGTATCCTATTCTTTTTTAATACCTTTGCGCCGGATTTTAGGACGAAGTACCATACAAACAAAATATCTAAATCATGGCGTTAAAATTCATCTCAGCTGAAGAAGCAGCTTTGCTCGTCAAACACGACGACAATGTAGGTTTCGGCGGTTTTACCCCGGCCGGATGCCCGAAAGTAGTTCCCACGGCAATCGCTAAAAGAGCGGAAGCCGAACATGCCAAAGGCAATCCTTTCCAGATCGGTATGTTCACCGGAGCCTCCACCGGTAATTCATTGGATGGCGCACTGGCACGTGCCAATGCCATCAAATTCCGCACCCCGTACCAGTCGAACAAAGACCTGCGCAACCTGTTGAATGCCCGCGAGACGCACTACTACGATATGCACCTCTCTGAACTGGCGCAAAGCCTGCGTTATGGATTTCTGGGTAAGGTAGACGTAGCCATTGTGGAAGCCTGTGACGTAACCGAGAACGGCGAGATCGTTCCTACCTGTGGCGTAGGTATTGCTCCTACCGTTTGCCACATGGCCAACGTAGTGATCGTAGAGCTGAACCGTTTCCACCCGAAAGAGATCCGTGGCATGCACGATATCTACGAACCGGCAGATCCCCCCTACCGTCGTGAAATACCTATCTATGCACCGTCCGATCGCATCGGCACCCCCTATATCAAGGTTGATCCGGCAAAGATCGTTGTAGTAGAAACCAACGAAGCCAATGAAGGCAGTCCCTTTGCCCCGCTGGACGACGTGACAATGGCTATCGGTCGTAATGTAGCCAACTTCCTGGTAAGCGAGATCAAAGCCGGCCGTCTGCCGAAAGAATTCGTTCCCCTGCAAAGCGGTGTAGGCAATGTTGCCAACGCAGTACTCGGATGTATGGGAGAAAACAAAGAAATCCCCGCTTTCAATGTGTATACGGAAGTAATCCAGGATGCTGTGATCATGCTGATGAAAGAAGGCCGCGTGAAGTTTGCCAGCGGCTGCTCACTGTCTGTCAGCAACGAAGTGATCGAAGAAATCTACGGCAATCTCGCCTTCTTCAACGACAAGATATTGCTCCGTCCGCAGGAAATCTCCAATAATCCCGAAGTGGCACGCCGCCTGGGCCTGATCACAATCAATACAGCACTGGAAGCAGACATCTTCGGTAACATCAACTCTACCCACGTATCGGGCACGAAGATGATGAACGGCATCGGGGGCTCAGGCGACTTCACCCGTTCGGGCATGCTGTCTATCTTCACCACGCCATCTACAGCGAAAGAGGGCAAGATCAGCGCCTTTGTTCCGATGGTATCACACATGGACCACAGCGAACACTCCGTTAAGATTATGATCTCTGAATACGGTGTTGCCGACCTGCGTGGCAAATCGCCGATCCAGCGTGCCAACGCCATCATCGACAATTGTGTGCATCCTGACTACCGTCCGCTGCTCCGCGAATACCTCGAAATGGGCGTCAAAGGCCACACCCCGCAAAACCTGCAAGCTTGCTTTGCCTTCCACCAGGAACTGGCCACAAGCGGCGATATGCATAATGTGGACTGGAAGAAATACAAATAAATAAGGAACGGTTCAACCATCCATCCATAGCAAAAAACGGGACGCCCCCCACAAGGCATCCCGTTTTTTGTTATGCCCACTTCCCCGTATACAGTTTCATAGTTACTCCGATTTGAAACGAAGCCTGCTATCCAATCTCCACGCATTCGAAGGTTTCGGCAACAACCGCCTTTCTCTACCCAGGGAATCAACCATTGCCTTCAGTCTTTCAGCAGGGGTGTAACTTTCTTGCTTTCAGCAGTTAAGGCCTAAACACTGACCCTTCAGTTTTGCTTTCAGCCGGTTCTGCCTTTTCCGGCTGTTTCCCGGTCTACCTTCCGGCAGGTTGATCACCTTTTCTGACGAAACCTGCAGTATCTATCGTCGGCATCTGCTACAACTATTGTCGGGAATGAGGAGTCCTATTACCGGCATTAGCAATACCTTTCCTTTTCACAACTGTGATATCTTCTCCTCACAGCTGTGACGCCTTCTCCTCACAGCTATGGAGCGTAAGCTTCACAGCTGTGAAAAGGAATCTTCACAGCAGCGGAACGGAATCTCCATAATTGTGGAATGAAATGATCATTCAGATGACGACAATACATCATAAGGATGAGGACAATACTTCATAAGGATGCTGCCGATAGAAGATTTAGCATACGATCCCTGAAAAAGGGCTGAAGGGAAGACTGAAGGGCGAGGATTCAGTCTTTAACTGCTGAACGCAAGAGAGTTACACCCCTGCTGAAAGGCTAAAGGCAAGGTGTTATACCCTGGGAGAATATGAAGTCTTTCTCCTACTCGGTCAATCAATCAGCGGTTCGAATGGCAGGGCGCTGTCTTTGCGATAACCGGTGCCGTTGAAGACGGCGATCAGTTCGCCGGCTTCGTTGGTGAGCCGCACATCACAACTGGAGAGGCGTTTGTGGTCAAATACTTCCTTGGCTTCGGCATAAAGGAAACCTTTGCTTTCGGATTTAAAGATGCTGATATGGGAGGTGATGGAAAAGGTGAGCCGGCCATGGCTGTTGGTAGCTACAGCAAAGGCAAAGTCGGCCAGTGTGAAGAGGGCACCGCCCTGGCACACGTTGCCGCCATTGAGGTGCATCTCACGGATCTCCATCCGGGCACGGGCATAGCCATTGCCGGCTTCGAGCAGTTCTACGCCGGCAAAGCGAGCGAAACGGTCGCCCTGGAAAAAGTCGTTGATCGTCATACCGCCCCCTTAATTAGCCAGTTTCCATTCGGCACCCTCTTTCGTATCCTTGATCTCGAAGCCGAGGGCGGTGAGTTCGTTGCGTATCTTGTCTGACGTAGCCCAGTCTTTGTTGGCCTTCGCCTGTTGGCGGATGCTGAGGAGCAGGTCGACGGCCTTGCCAAAGGCTTCGCTGCCGCCTACGCCGGCAGCAGTTTCGTTGGCTAGCCCCATGGTGTCGAAGAGGAAGAGCTGAAATACACTGCGTATTTCTTCCAGATCGGCAGCCGAGATCGTTCCCTTACCGTCTTTGACCGTATTGATGGCACGCACGGCATCGAAAAGGTGGGAGATAACGATGGGTGTGTTCAGGTCGTCGTTCATCGCTTCGAGGCATTTGACACGCAGGCCGCCGATTTCGACAGACGTAGTAGCCGCCGACTGAAGCTTTTGCAGGCTCTTCCAGGCATCCATCAGCCGCGCCAGTCCTTTCTCGGCAGCCTGGAGGGCTTCATTGCTGAAGTCTACCGTGCTGCGGTAGTGCGCCTGGAGGATGAAGAAGCGGATCGTCATCGGCGCATAAGCCTGTGCCAGCATGGGATGGTTGCCATTGAAGAACTCATCGAGCGTGATAAAGTTGCCAAGCGATTTGCCCATCTTCTGTCCGTTGACGGTGATCATATTGTTGTGCATCCAGTAGTGCACCATATCGTCGCCTTGCGAAGCTACGGCCTGTGCGATCTCGCATTCGTGGTGCGGGAATACCAGGTCCATACCGCCGCCGTGGATATCGAAGTGGCTGCCGAGGTATTTCTTTCCCATCGCCGTACATTCACAATGCCAGCCGGGGAAACCGTCGCTCCAGGGCGAAGGCCAGCGCATGATGTGTTCGGGCTGCGCCTTTTTCCAGAGGGCGAAATCGATGGGGTTGCGCTTTTCTTCCTGCCCGTCGAGTACACGGGTGGTGTTGATCATATCTTCGATGTTGCGGCCGGAAAGGACGCCGTAGTGATGTTTCTTATCGTACGCCTCTACGTCGAAGTAGACAGAGCCTTCGCTTTCGTAGGCGAAGCCGTTGTCGAGAATATGCTTTACCAGTTCGATCTGTTCAATGATATGCCCCGATGCATGCGGCTCGATGCTGGGCGGGAGCACGTTGAGCGCCCTCATGGCGTCGCGGTAGCGGTTGAGGTAGTATTGTACCACTTCCATCGGTTCGAGCTGCTCGAGGCGGGCTTTCTTGGCGATCTTGTCTTCACCGGCATCAGCATCATGCTCAAGATGGCCCACATCGGTGATGTTGCGCACATAACGTACCTTATATCCCAGGTGTTGCAGGTAGCGGAAGAGGATATCGAACGTGATGGCCGGACGGGCATGGCCCAAGTGCGGATCACCGTAGACTGTCGGTCCGCAGACGTACATGCCGGTATGCGGCTCATGCAGGGGGACAAACTGTTCTTTCTTCCGCAATAGCGTATTGTAGATGTGCAAAGGATGTTCCATGATCGATCGTTTTTTTACGAAAGGCAAAGATAGGACATTTAAAAGTTTTCCTTTCCTTTGCAGTCGTAAAAATGAACCGGAAGATGAAGAGAATAGGCAAACGATGGATGTGGCTGTGGGCGACAGGTGTAATACTGGCCTCGCAAGGTGGACTGTTTGCACAGGCTACATCGGCAGGCATCACTCCGGGAAGTCCAGCCGACAGGCAACCGGCCACAGCGGCAGACACCATCCCGGAGATACACTACGACTTCAAAGCCACCCGCCTCATCCTGCCCGTATCGCTCATTGCCGTAGGCGCTCTCGGCACGGCCATTGACGGGATGAACGACTACCACCTTTTCACACGCAGCGAACGCGACGAGCCGCTCAAAGTGGAAGACTATCTGGAATGGGGCCTGTTCGGCCTGGTATTCGTAAATGATTTGATCGGCAAAGAGCAACACAATTGGGCAGACCAGTTCTTCCTGCTCGGTTTGGCCGAAGGGATGAATGCGCTCATGGTGCAGACTACCAAGCGGTGGGTGAACGAGCCACGCCCCAACTCCTTCGAATATTCCTTCCCGTCGGGCCATACGGCTAACGCCTTCCTGGGCGCCCATCTCAACTTCAGGGAATTCAAAGACACGTCAATGCTACAGGCTTTGTCAGGCTACCCGCTGGCAGCCTTCGTGGCTTTTGCCCGCGTGTATGGCAAGCGGCACTGGGTGGCCGATGTGGTAGCTGGCGCCGGCTTCGGTATCTTATCCGTAGAACTGGCCTACCTGGCCTACTTCCCTATCCGAAACGCCGTTGTGCGCAGCCTCAACCTCAAACGCCACAACACCGCCCTCTTCCTCGCCCCCACCCTCCATCCGGGCGGCGCAGGACTGCACCTCTCCTACACCTTTTAAGTAGGATCGCTCAACGAAGAGATGATTCCTGCATTTATAGCTGGTGGATTATACATACATATCCAATAGGGGGGAGTAGAGAAAAATGGAGAGGGTAACGGGAGCTATTCTTATCAGCCCATTTTGCTGATCTTGCGGAGGCGGTCTTCGTCGATCAATTTGATTTTGCGGCCGTCGAGGGCAATGATATGCTCGGCCACAAAAGTAGAAAGGGTACGGATGGCATTGGAGGTGGTCATGTTGGAGAGATTGGCCAGATCTTCACGCGCCAGGTAGATACTGAGGGTGGCGCCGTCTTCTTCGAGGCCATAGTTGTCCATCAGGAAGAGCAGGGATTCAGCCAGGCGGCCACGGATATGTTTCTGGGTGAGGTTCACCGTGCGTTCGTCGGCAATACCCAAATCTACAGAAAGCTGACGGATGAAAAAAAGAGCCAATTGCGGGTTACCCATCAACAGCTCGGTAACAACCGTCATCGGAATCAGACATACGATCGATGATTCAAAAGCCGAAGCGTTGGTCAGGTAGTTTTCCTGTGCAAAGTTAGCCCGGTAACCGAAATACTGTACTGGCTTGATCATCCGGATAATCTGGCTACGGCCTCCAACACCTTCTTTGAAGATCTTGACTTTGCCCTTCAATAAGCACATCATATCCTTTGGCTCATCACCTTCACAGTAGATCAACTCGTTACGTTTGAAATGCTGTATTTTGGAGCTTGCACGGAGAATATCCCGTTCCTTGTCGGTCAATACTCTCCAAACTTCTGATAAACTGGCCGATAAATCGACTTCCTCTTTCTGTTGTTTAACCACGACTGCTTTATAACATACTTATGAAGCACAAATATACGGCTTTTCTTTCGATACCTGCTCATGTTTCATCAGATAATTTTATATATTGTACGAACATTTTAACAGATAAGCTGTTAGTTTATAGATTATAAACCGTAATTTTGTTCAAAAGGGTTGCCATTGAAAAAGCTAATCTGCATACTGACCTTACTGCTTACCCTCTTAAGTGTGCCTACT
The DNA here is from genome assembly GCA_031555505.1 of Tannerellaceae bacterium. Classification (GTDB taxonomy): domain Bacteria; phylum Bacteroidota; class Bacteroidia; order Bacteroidales; family Tannerellaceae; genus JAJDIA01. The sequence continues at coordinate 54,324 of JAVBUH010000004.1, read as the reverse complement.
TTTGCGCAGGACACTTTTGACAACCGTATCCTGGCATTCGGACACGCCACGCCTGATTCACGGCGGCAAGCCGATTCCATGATGCATGTGGTCGCATCAAAGGCCCTCTTTTATGCCGATGCAATCTCCCGATACCAATCGGAAATATATATTAAGGGGCGGACAGAGATACTGAAAAAAAATGCGTTGATTCGATATGCCAACCGGATCTTCCCGGTAAACCGGAGAAACAAGGATATGCTGTTCGAGATCGTTACCGACACCGAATACGACGCCCCAAACAGCTTTCGCCATACGATCAAGGCCGTACACGGCAATTCCATCCCCGACCGCTACAAGTGCGAAGAAGCGCTTAACTTCCTCAATATCAACATCTACTCGCCCACAGCATACAATGATGCGATCATCATGCCTATCGCCCGTAATGCCTATCGCCATTACCATTTCAATGTGGAGAATATAGACACGACGCAAGGCGAACCTGTCTATCAGATCCGCTTCCTGCCTAAACAGTGGAGCCAGAAGCTGGTGTGCGGAGATATGTGGGTACGCGACGGCACCTGGAAAATTGAGAAGATCGATTTCAACGGGAGGGTACAATTTGCTCAATTTAATATCATGCTGCAGTTTGGCAATGGCTCACAGAAACTAATCATGCCGGAGGTAGCCGACCTCAAGCTGCGCTACCAGGTATTGGGCAATGTGGTGGAAACCAATTACCACATAGCGTTCAACTTTAATGAAGTGGAATGGGTGACGGAAGATTACTTTGCTGATAAATGGAAACCGTTAGACCTCACACAATACTACACCATTACCATGGATTCCGTGCCAATCGTAAACGACTCGGCTTACTGGGCCAATGAGCGGGATACACCTCTGACAGCGGAAGAACAAAAGCTGCTCCACACCGTTGCGCCGGTGGTGTACCGTACAGACACCTCCCAGATGTTACGCTACATGGACCTGACGGAGCAACTCACCAGCAGTAAGCGATTCGACTATAAGCAGACCCGCTTCCGCTACTCCGGCTTCCTTAATCCGGCACAGCTGGGGTATTCGGCCCGCAACGGGATCACCTATAAACAACGGCTGCGGATCAACAAAACATTCAACGACGGACAATCGTTTTACTTCCGTCCCGAGGTTGGTTTTGTATTCAAGCGGAAAGAAGTGTTCTTCAAAGTGTACGGCGACTGGCAGTACAAGCCGGAGAAAAAAGGCGGCATCAGCCTGCTTGTAGCCAACGGGAACGACAGTTACCCGTCGCAGATGATGGATTCGATCAATATGCACCTGAAAGACTCTGCTTTCAATTTCAGTGATTTGGATCTGCCGTATTTCCGCCATTATTTTGCCGAACTGAAAAACCAAATTGAGCTCACCAACGGCCTGTTGCTCAATACCGGCATCTCTTACCACAGCCGCATTCCGGTAACAAAGCAAACAGAGATCGATCCCGGCGACGATGTGGAAAACCTGATCCATGACACATACAACGACTTCACCCCCACCCTGGGTTTCGTATACACCCCCCGGCAGTTTTACCGCATGATCGGCCGGCAAAAAGAATATGTATACTCCTACTACCCCACGCTGTCCGTCGAACTTGCACGTGCTATCCCGGGTATTTTCAACAGTTCGGGCGATTATGGACGGATAGAAGCCAGCTTGGAACAAAGCCTGCCAATGGGCTTACTGAAACGATTGAATTACTATGTCAGCGGGGGAACCTATTTCAATGCCAAGTCTACTTATTTTGCTGATTTTACGTACTTTGCACGGCGTAACTTCCCCGACTCCTGGAATGACCAGATCGGTGGCGTATTCAATCTTCTCGGCCGGGAATGGTACAACGCAGCCGATAAGTATGTACAGGCGCATCTGCTGTATGAAACACCATTCCTGCTTTTCCAATGGCTCAAGCGCAGCGCCTCCAAATACGTCTTGTCCGAACGCATGTATCTGGGGCAGTTGTGGACACCTGCCCTGCCCTGCTATACGGAAATAGGTTACGGATTTGGCAACCACCTCTTCAGTGTGGCTGCCTTTGCCGCCTTCGACCGGCACGAGTACCAGGGGGCGGGGTTTAAATTTGCTTTCGAATTATTCCAGTGACCTTACTTCAACCGGGCTACCATTATACCGGTATTACTCTTGATCTTCTGCACATAGACAGCCAATGGATCATCGTTCAGTATCACCTTCTTTGCCGATGAAGAGGCATGGATAAAAGTCAGTTTGCCTTCCGTGCGGCAGATAATACCTACGTGGGATATATCCAATCCGGCAATCGACGTCACAAAACACACCATATCCCCACTGTGCATCCCCGCTCCCAGCCGCTCGATATCGGCCTCCGGTATGTAACAATAGGCTCGGGCGCTGATCTCTTTTTCCTTGGCAGCCATAAATGCGATCCGTTCAGGTTGGTCTTTTAACGGTGCATAACTATCCGGATGGGTAGACATGAAAGAGAGTGTAACGGGATGAGATACACCACCGATGGTACAGGTGATATCCTGCACGATGCCTTTTCGGCCGTTTTCATACAACCAATCCGACGTATAATGCAACCGATCCGTATATTCGCCTGCTATACCGTTGCGGTAACGCAGTCCCTGCAACAACCGGCAATAGGTATCGAAGGAAGGATCCGGTTCTTTCAATGTACGTGTAAGCGTGAGCACCGTTTCCACAAACGTGGTACAATCGAGTTCCCGGAAATTCACAACCAATCCTTCCGGTTCTTTCTCCAGCGTAGCCGCCACATACGGGGCACCAAGGAAGAAACGCGCTACCTCGATCGTGAGCGCTTCCACAGGCAGGGATCGTTTATCATCCATTTCGCGGAGGAAACGGGCAAAAATAGCACGGTCTTCATCCGTACAAAACAACGGACGACCGTTGGCGGATTGCCCGCTTACTTTAACCGTGAAGCAGCACAATAGTATCAAGTATCCAACGGTCCAACGGAACATAACAGATCTTTTCATACGCATATTATTTTATAAGAACGATACGTAAATTAGTTGGCAGCCAGCATATCCTGCAACTTGATCAGCTCGTCGCGATACTGTGCGGCTTCCATAAATTCGAGTTTTTTGGCAGCCTCTGTCATCAGCTTCTTCGTGCGTTCGATAGCCTTCTCCAATTGCGGACGCGTCATGTGCTGCACAACCGGATCGGCCACCAGGCTCAACTCAGGCTCCAGATAAGCATACGGTTCGGCGGCTTGTGGTTTTTCGCCTAACAGAGACATACTTGTCTTCACAATCTGACGCGGCGTGATGCCGTGTTTTTCGTTATAGGCCAATTGTTTCTCCCGTCGGCGAGTGGTCTCATCCATTGTAAGCCGCATACTTTCAGTGATCTTGTCGGCATAAAAAATCACCTTCCCATTAATATTACGCGCTGCACGGCCGGCCGTTTGTGTGAGCGAACGGTGCGAACGGAGGAACCCCTCCTTGTCGGCATCCAGGATAGCAACAAGCGAGACTTCGGGCAGGTCAAGCCCTTCACGCAGCAGGTTTACACCGATCAGCACATCATACACACCCTTTCGCAGGTCGTCCATGATCTGGATACGGTCCAGTGTTTCCACATCACTATGGATATAATTGCAACGTACACCCATACGGTCCAGGTAAGCCGTCAGTTCTTCGGCCATACGCTTGGTTAGTGTGGTGACCAATACCCGTTCGTTGCGTGCAGCCACATGGGTGATTTCTTCCATCAGGTCGTCTATTTGGTTCAGCGTCGGGCGAATCTCGATGATCGGATCCAACAATCCGGTCGGACGGATTAACTGGTCTACCACCACCCCTTCGCTCTTAGCCAGTTCAAAATCGGCCGGCGTGGCGCTGACATAGATAGCTAATGGGGTGAGCGATTCGAATTCGTCAAACGTAAGCGGGCGGTTGTCCATGGCTGCCGGCAGGCGGAAGCCATACTCCACCAGGTTTTTCTTTCGGGCATAATCGCCTCCGTACATGGCGCGTATCTGCGGAATAGTGACATGGCTTTCGTCTACCACCAGCAGAAAGTCTTTCGGAAAATAATCCAACAGGCAGAAAGGACGCTCACCGGGGCCACGACCATCGAAGTAGCGTGAGTAGTTCTCAATACCTGAACAATGTCCCAGTTCACGGATCATCTCCAGGTCGAAGGTAACCCGTTCATACAATCGCTTGGCTTCAAAAGGCTTACCTGTCTGTTTCAGGAACTCCACCTGGGTACCGAGATCCACATCGATCTGGCCGATGGCCATGTTAATTCGTTCCTGTGTAGTAACAAAAAGGTTGGTGGGGTAGATATTCAGTTCGTCCTGTTCATCAATATCGGCACCCGTCAACGGATTAAAGGAAGAAATACGGTCTATCTCGTCGCCCCAGAACTCAATACGATAAGCTACTTCGTCAAAGGTCTCGATCGCCGGGTAAATATCCACCGTATCACCGTTCACACGAAAACAGCCACGCTGGAATTCCACCTTATTATTCACATACAGCGCTTCCACAAACCTGCGTAGCAGTTGGTCACGGTTGATCTGCATCCCTTTCTTCACATGCGCCACTTTTTCGGCAAAAGCGCTCGGATCAGCCATACCATACAGGCACGACACGGAGGAAACAACAATCACATCTTTTCGCCCCGATAGCAAAGAGGCCGTGGCACGCAGGCGCAACTTATCGATCTCTTCGTTGATATCGAGGTCTTTCTCTATATACGTATCCGTGGTAGGAAGGTAGGCTTCCGGTTGGTAGTAGTCGTAATAGGATACGAAATACTCCACAGCATTGTGCGGGAAAAAGGATTTGAACTCGCTATACAATTGGGCAGCCAAGGTCTTATTGTGACTAAGTATCAACGTGGAACATTGTACCTCTTTGATCACATTAGCGATCGTGAACGTCTTTCCTGATCCCGTAACACCCAACAGGGTCTGATAAGGCACACCAGACCGTATCCCTTCCGCAAGAGCCGCGATCGCTTCAGGTTGGTCGCCGGTGGGACTAAACGAAGACGTTAATTCGAAATTCATACCCGGTTTTTATTCCTGAGGCATCACCATCCAAAGGACCAGGTAGGCGATAACCCCTGCAAAAGCAGTAAAAATACTCAGCAACACCCATGCAACCCTGACGATGGTAGGATCCCATCCCAGGTATTCCGCTATGCCACTGCATACACCTGCGATCATTTTATCTTTCGAACGCGTCAATCTTTCTTTCGTTGCCATATTTTATTGTTTTTAAAACGATAAAACAAAAGTAGTAATCCGTATGAACACTTACAAGTTAAACCAATAATTAAGTTTGACCATAAATACATTTTTTGCCGGAAGGCCGAACATACGGTCAAGATTGTCGCCCCAGCCCGGCATTACGTATGTGTCGCGGTTCGACATCGTATGTTCCCACACCAGATATAGCGTGGAGCCCGGTTTGTATTCCCAACGGGCTACCAGGTTGGAACGAAACTCGTTGAAACTGAAGTCGGGATTCTTGAATCCATATTGCCGGCCGTCATAATCAACCGAATAACGCCCGTCGGTATAGGTAATCTCTTCCGGAGTGAACAGGTGGAAACGATTCGTATATTCACGAGCGGTGGGATTGGTGATCACCTTAAACTCCTTATACTTACCGGTAGACGTATACGGAGAGCCATAGAACTGAAGGGAAATATCCGGCGTAACATTCACCTGTGCCTTCAGGGTAATGCCGTATGTATGTTGGTCTATATGTCCCATGATGTAGGTAGCCTCTTCCGAAGGGATACTTGCCGTTCCGGGAATGGTCGCGACATATTGAAGATCTTCCGGCCGCCAGTCATAATCTAATTCGCCCGAAAGCAACAGGTGGTTCCCAAGACGAAGTGTCATACCGGGAATAAAGGTATGGAATACATTGACTTTATTTGCATTATAATCAAAGACATAATTAAAGGTGAACACAGCACGCCGGGCTTTGTCCGTATTCAGTTTCACATCGGTCACATAGTAAGGACTTGTACGCAGTTCGGGACCACCGCGCAACTTACGTCCCAGTGTATTCATCCCCCAGGTTTCTTTGAGGTCTATCTCGAAGCGGTTCCACAGCATGCTTTTCCAACTCAGCGAGATCGTATTCGAAATAGATGTACCGCCAAAGTTCCATTTATTCATCTGGATCATGGTGAACGTATTGCTGCGGAATGCTTTCCAGGGTTGTGTCTGACGGAAAGCGATCTCCGTCTCATTCAGGTAATAATCCGTTTCTTTCTGGTAACCGATCGCATTCAGGTCAAAGCCGGGTGACGACCAACCGAATTTTTCCGAGAATGTCCACTTGGCATTCCCTTTCCGGCCGGCCTTCACATAGCCCCCGGTACCGGCCAGGGAAGTACGGTTCGGATCCACTCCCAGGTAATCTGCCCCTGATATCCGCTGGTAGTAATGCACGGCATTCCGCTGGAGGGCGGTGATGGCTTCTTTGCTGCCATCCATATAACTATACATACCCTTGGCTTCGATGTAATAGAGACGGTTTTTGAAATATTGCGTATAATCGATACCCGCTGTATAAGCATTCCGCACCATCAGATCCTTCAGATAAGATTCGTCCAATTTGCGGTTGACAGCTGTAACCATCCCCCCCAACAAGACGTTGCCTTTCCAGTTTTTTTGTACACGGGCAATCATATAATTGGTGAGCGGCTCTACCGACTCCTTTAGCTTTACGCCACCGCGGGTCACATCCAGTGATGTTTGGGCGGTAAGGCTTTCCACAAGACCGATGGTTATTCCGCGTTTATTCGTTCCCGTCAGCTTCAACGCCCCAATGATCGGTACATTTTGCGCTGTCTCGGCAAAATTGTTCACATTATCGATACCCGCCAGTTGATAAGTGGGCGTGGCGCCGATGCGGCGGGTATAAAACATCATATCGTTGCCGTTGTTGAAGTCCAGGATATGTTTTCCTTCGAGGAAGAAGGGACGTTTCTCATCATAGAATGTCTCATAAGCCGTGAGGTTCATGACCGAGGGATCAAGTTCAACTTGTCCGAAATCGGGATTGACGGTAAGGTCGAGGGTATAATCAGACAGCCCGAACTTGGCATCAAAACCGGCGTCACCATTCCAGGTCGATCCTTTCTGATAAGGGCTTCCGGCTATCTTCGGCGCGTGTGCATACTTGCCCATTACATACGGAAGGAATTCAATACCACGCGATTTGGGCAACTCCGTCATTCCGTGCAGTTCACCGAAAGAAAAGACATGACCGTTATTTTTCAACGGGATCATACTCCAGTTCTGCACTTCGTTGTTTCGGCGGATGATACGGCGAACGTGTAATCCCCAGATACCGTCTTCGGTCAATTGATTGTAGCGCAACTGGCTGAAAGGTATGGCCATTTCGGCTGTCCAGCACGAGTTGGAAACATCGGCATAGGTACGGGCTTCCCATACAGCATTCCAACTTCTGTTCACTTCCAGTTTGTCGGTCACAATCAGGTCGGTCTTGTTGCCACCCAGGTTGAGGTTGAACTCAGGAGCCGCCCGGAAGTCATGGTACGTATCAAAGGCGATACTTACCAGGTCGCCAATGCTGTTGTCGTCCCGGTTATTAATGAAACGGTTCATCTTCTCCGGTTCGGCATCCATGCAACGAATACCGATGTAAATATACTTATCGTCGTAAAACAGCTTAACGTAGGTAGGCGAATTAGACGGCGTACGTTCTAACGGAGACACCTGCACAAAGGGTTGCGACCACTCTCCCCGGCTGTTCCACAGTTCTTCGTCCAGGCGACCGTCGATCACCGGTTTCTCACCGCTAATCTTCGTAATTGTATATTTTCGTTTATACGCCTGATCGAAAGGAATCGCAGACGTTTCCTGGGCATTGGCAGATACAAACAAACATAACAAGAGTACGGCAAACAGATATCTCATGGTCAAAAGTAGATTTAAGTAACAATAAACGCAAAAATAACTTTTTCTGATCAATAATAAAGAGATACGGACAGAAAAAAGAAAGGCTGCATACAAACCAATGATGCAGCCCCTTCCTATAACGGATGTATGTATATCATTTTTTCCAATATTGTTCCATCTGCTCCAATGTCTTCCCTTTGGTTTCAGGGATCATCTTCCAGACAAACAAAGCGGAGAGGACAGCCATCAGGCCATAGAAGCCATACGTCATGGCACCACTGAACTCCATCATAGCCGGATAAGTGGACGAAATGAAATAGTTGGCACTCCATTGTGCAGCAACAGCGATAGCAACGGCCTGTCCACGTATTTTGTTAGGGAAGATCTCGGCAATCAACACCCAGCAGATCGGCCCCCACGACATCATAAACGAAGCGGTATAGATGATAATGAACACCAGCGTGCTGATCCCGATGATATTAAAATAAGACAGTCCGGAGATGGCAAACATACCGACAGCCATACCGACGGAGCCGACAATAAGCAGTGGCTTGCGTCCCCACTTATCTACGGTCATAATAGCCACTACGGTAAAGATCACGTTTACCAACCCCATCACGATAGTCTGCAACATGGAAGCATCCTTCGCAGCGCCCATGCTTTCAAAGATACGCGGGGCATAGTAGAGCGCCACATTAATCCCTACAAACTGCTGGAATACGGAAAGCAGGATACCGATCACGATTACTTTCGTCCCGTAAGCGAATAGTTTCCCCTTTGTGGCTTCTGACACCGAAGCCTGAATCTCCGTCAGGATAACACGAGCTGCTTCTTTGGAGGTATTGATCTTCTCCAGTACTTGCAACGCTTTATCTTCCTTGTGTACCAAGGCCAGATAGCGCGGCGTTTCGGGCACGAATAATACCAGCATACCAAACAAGGCAGCCGGAATAGCTTCGGATGCAAACATATATCTCCAACCAATCGTGTTGATCCACTCGATCGATTGTCCGTTTGCAATACCCCAGTTCACGAAGTAGACCACCAACATACCAAAGATAATGGCGAATTGATTCCATGAAACCAGGCGTCCACGGATCTCAGCCGGTGCGATCTCGCCGATATACATCGGGCATACGGCCGAAGCCAGGCCCACGCCAATCCCACCAATAATCCGGTAGAAGTTGAACATAACCAGCAATGCCATGGATGCTTCTCCACGGGTAAAGAACAACGTTTCAGGGAATCCGGACCCCAGCGCCGAAAGGAAAAACAGCACAGCCGCCAGCACCAACGATTTCTTACGTCCCAGGCGGGAAGAAATGACCCCCGACACCGCACCACCGATAATACAACCGATCAATGCGCTTGAAACCGTTGCCCCATGCATGAACGAACTCAATCCCAGCGGTTTGACCAGGAATGCCTCAATTGATTTCTCGGCACCCGATATCACCGCCGTATCATATCCGAAGAGCAAACCGCCCAACGTTGCTACCAGGGTTATGCCGAAGACATATCCTACATTATACTTATTTTCTTTCATAACAGTACTACCTTACCGGTTGCTGGTGAACGATTAAACAGTAATCATTCATCAGCAACCATTCGCTATTAAATATACTGATTGATAAGCATTTCGTACAATTCCTGTTTGCCACTGATCTGTGCCGGTTCTCCACTCTTGAAGGCAATGGCGCGCAGATCTTCGAGCGTAAGTTTGCCGTCGGCGAAAGCTTTGCCGTCGCCACTATTGAAGCTGGCATAACGGTCGGCACGCATCTTGCGATAGTCAGAATTTTCAAGGATATCGGCAGCCACGATCAAGGCACGGGCAAATGCATCCATACCGGAGATATGGGCGATGAAGATATCTTCCAGGTCGGTAGAATTACGGCGTGTCTTGGCATCGAAGTTCGTACCGCCAGTAGTGAGACCGCCTCCTTCGAGGATCACTAACCAGGCTTGTACCAGTTCGTACAGGTCTACAGGGAATTGGTCGGTGTCCCAACCGTTCTGGTAATCGCCACGGTTCGCATCGATACTACACAGCATGCCGGCATCGACAGCGGCTTGCAATTCATGTTCGAAGGTATGGCCGGCCAACGTGGCATGGTTGACTTCAATATTGATGGCAAAGTCCTTATCCAGTCCGTAGTGACGAAGGAAGCCGATCACAGTTTCCGTATCCACATCGTATTGGTGTTTGGTCGGCTCCATCGGTTTCGGTTCGATCAGGTACGTACCTTTGAAACCGTTCTTACGACCATAATCACGCGCCAGGGTAAGCAACATGGCCAAATGGTCTTTTTCACGCTTCATGTTCGTATTCAGGAGGCTCATGTAGCCTTCACGTCCACCCCAGAATACATAGTTCTCACCATCCAGTGCGATACAGGCATCGATGGCGTTTTTGATCTGCGTAGCCGCACAGGCAACCACCGGAAAGTTGGGATTGGTACCCGCGCCATTCATATAGCGTTTGTTGCTGAATACGTTGGCGGTAGACCACAGCAGCTTCTTGCCGGTAGCCTGTTGCAATCCTTTGGCATACTCCACCATGGTGTGCAGACGTTTTTCAAATTCAGCCAAGGTATCCGGTTCGTCTACTACGTCTACATCATGGAAGCAATAATAGGGAATCGCACATTTGCTCATAAATTCAAAAGCGGCATCCATTTTATATTTGGCACGCGTGATAGCGTCTGCACTGTCGTTCCAGGGGAATGTTTTTGTACCAGGACCAAACGGGTCACCACCCTCAGCACACAATGTATGCCAGTAAGCCATGGAAAAACGCAGATGGTCTTTTAGGGTCTTGCCCATCACCACACGGTTCTCGTCATACCAGTGGAATGCCAACGGATTTTTTGACTCACGCCCTTCAAACTGGATCTTTCCGATTCCGGGAAAGAACTCCTTTTCGCCTTTAAAATAGTTCATACTCAATTAATTTATGTGTTAACAATTAGATATTTCTTTGTTTAGCCGTTCTTTCCATACCTCGTAGGCACCACAATACTTATCGGCTTTCAGGCCGTCGGGTTCTATCACGCTTACTTTCTTCAGGGAAGCAAAAGCTTCTTCGGCTGAAGCATACACACCGGCGCCGATACCTGCACCTTTGGCAGCACCTACAGCACCATTGGTATCATACAGTTCGATCGCGGCACCGGTCACACCCGCCAGGGCGTCCTGGAAAAGCGAACTTAGGAACATATTGGCATGGCCGGCACGGATCACACGGATATCGATACCCATGCTGTCCATGATATCCATTCCATACTTGAAGGAGAAAACAATGCCCTCCTGAGCGGCACGTGCCAGATGCGCCTGCGTATGGATATTGAAGTTAAGCCCATGGATGGAGCAACCGCTTTCCCTGTTTTCGAGCATACGTTCAGCGCCATTACCGAAAGGCAGGATCGACAGACCTTCGGCGCCAACAGGCACAGAAGCAGCCAGATCGTTCAAGATCGCGTAGTTGATGCCGGCAGGTGCTATATTGCGTTTGATCCACGAATTTAGGATCCCTACGCCGTTGATACAAAGCAAAACGCCGAGACGGGCCTGTTCAGTAGTATGATTGACATGCGCAAAGGTATTGACACGCGACAACGGATCATAGTTGGTGGTGCCGTTCACACCATACACCACACCCGACGTACCAGCCGTAGCTGCTATTTCTCCAGGATTGAGCACATTGAGTGACAAGGCATTATTAGGTTGGTCGCCGGCACGATAGGTAACCGGCGTACCTTTTTTCAAACCCAGCTCGGCTGCCACAGAGCCCAACAGTTCGCCTTGCAGGCCGAATGTAGGGCGGATATCGGGGATATAATCTCGACTAAAACCGTAGTAGTTCATCAGATCATCCGAGAGGCGGTTTTCAGCAAAATCCCAGAAGATGCCTTCCGACAGTCCGGAGACTGTAGTTACAATATCCCCCGTCATCTTCATGCCTATATAGTCGCCGGGCAACATACATTTATATATATTACTGTACACTGCCGGTTCATATTCTTTCACCCAAGCCAGTTTAGAAGCGGTAAAATTACCTGGCGAGTTAAGCAGGTGTGAGAGACACTGTTCTTCGCCAATATTACGGAAAGCACGTTCGCCATAAGCTACCGCCCGGCTGTCGCACCAGATGATGGAAGGACGAAGCACTTGCATCTTTTTATCTACCAGCACCAACCCATGCATCTGGTAGGTGATACCGATGGCTTCGATCTCTTCTCCCCTGGCATGTCCACTCGCCAAGGCGCCCTGCAATGCTTGCTTCAGGTAACTCCACCAGTCTTCAGGCTCCTGTTCGGCCCACCCGGCTTTTACAGCTTTAATAGGCGCTTCTTCTTTCGGAAAGAAATCAGCAGCAGCCACTTCCCCTGTTTCCTTATGTACAATGGAAACCTTTACAGACGAACTGCCTATATCACAACCTAATAGATACATATCACATCAATTTATACTTGTTTAACTTCGAACGTTGTTTATTATAGATCACCTTATCGAACCGGTAAAAGCGAGCGGCACGATGCGCTACGTTTTCTTCTGTTTCATCCATCGGGATCACATATTCCAGCGAATTCATCTTCTTGTGGAAATTGCGCACGTCAATTACTTTGCCATACACTACTTCAAACGTCCGCCGCAACTGGGAAGCCGTGAACTTGATGGGCAGGTATTCGAAAATAATCGACGGTTCTTTCTCCACCAGTAAACGGATCTCTTCTACGGCCTTCTCCACAATTTCCTTATGGTCGAACGGCAAACGAGGAAGCTCGTCTACACCACACCAACGCACTGAATCCTGCTTGAGCAGAGACGCTTTCCGGTTATTCTTGCAGAGCGCCAGATAGGCAATGGTAACAATACGGGTTATCTTCTGCTTCGATGCATTTTCGAGCCATATCACATCCTCTTTATTATTTGTCCGTTTGGGTGAACCAAAACTGCGAAATTGCTTCAACGGCACACGCTTCAAGCCGGTTGCTTCATTCAACACACGGTAGGCCGCATTATCCAGATCTTCCGATTCATAGATCAGACTTCCAGGCAATTTATATCCCACCAAGCGATTTTCTGTATCCCGTCGTTCAACCAACAATACCGACAGCTTGTCTTTTTGAATCCCCATCAGTACACAATCCACCGAAACGTGTGGATAAAACATCTCCTTCATAACTTCTATCCTTTTTGTACAACGTACATAAACTATCGCTGCAAATATAGGAATAAAAACAAATAGGAGAATATTTCAAAACATATTATACAGCATACACAACATCTTATTTATCTGACACTTCATTATCGTATCAACTACAATATGACAGGCGACAGAAAACCCATGAATGAAACACTCCCTGCCGGTAGAGAATAAGTATAGAGAGGCAGTTATTTCACAAACTCAGACTGATAATAGTAGGTATCGGGAGAGGGAAGACTCTCGATATGGTAGCGAGTGGAAGTGGTGACACTGAATGTAAAACCTCGCTCTTTACCGTACGTAATGGGTAGGTATAATTCGGTAGCACGCAACTGAGTGGCAAGAATGGAAGCAGGCGATGACGTATTAATAGAATCGGTGAGCGAATAATAGACAGTGTAGGTCAGTGATTGCGACTCCACTGCCGGTTTGTTCCAGGAGAGTTTCAACGCCTCACCCACCCGCTCTACCCGGAGCTCGGCGGGAGCGGCGGGTAAAGTATCGTCAAGCCAATGCAGCGGTGGCAGTTGAGCCGGATAATGATAGTAATTGTTTTTCAGTTCATCATACAGACCTTTACGATTATTCATCACTTGTTCCGTACGAAAGAAAGCGCAACCGGCCGTACCGTAGTAGCGGCTGTAGTCAATCTGATCAGTAATGTCGGTAACAGACCAGTCGGCTTCATTCGCCTCCATCCGGTAAACACCCAGTCCCGGTACAACAAGCCGACCGTTACTGTTATCTACCCAGTTATCTACAAAGGGGAAGAAATCATCATGCAAATAATACATCATAGGCACTACCATATCCTGTTTACCCTGTTCCATCCAGCACTTCGGATCCTGATAGACGCTTTCGTAGGCTGTCCATCCGGCATTGGGCACACGCTCGATGCGGCTGTATTTTCCCAAAGGAGAGCTGCTTACCTGTACCCAGGGCTTAAGTTGTTTCACCCCATCGTACAAGCGGCTCACCAAACGGTTGATATTATCCCGCCTCCAGTTGGCCAGCGACTGGCCTTTACCATATTTGGTATAAAGGTTCTTGTCCGGAAAGGCATGGGCATTCTCCGGATAACGAATATAATCAAAATGAATACCATCAATATCATACTGCGCTACCAGTTCCCGAACCATTGAAAGCAGATAATCAGTAGTTTCCGGCACTCCGGGATCCAGATACCACTCGCCCCGGTGCCGCTTCACCAGTTTGGGTTGCTTTTTTACGACAGATAGCGATCCTTGTTCTTTTACTGTCTTTTCTGTTCCGACCGGAAAGGTAACAAACCAGGCATGGCATTCCAACCCCCGTTTATGACATTCTTCAATGGCAAAAGCTAACGGATCGTAAGCAGGCATCACGCCATATTTGCCTGAGAAAGTACGGGAAGCCGGTTCCTTTGCCGAGCGATAAATCACATCGCCCCTCATACGCACCTGCAGAAAAACAGTATTGAAATGGGCATCCTCCAGTTTATCCAGTATGGCACACAATTCGTCCTGCTGAGCCGTTGCTCCCGTTGCTCCCGTTGCCGGACTCGACGGCCAGTCAAGGCCATAAATAGTAGTGAGCCAGACTGCACGGATCTCCGTCTTTGGAGCTTCGACAGCCTGCAACACACAAACACTCAACACGAGCAAAAAAGAAAGGATATATCTCATTTCCCGATTTCAGACAAATAACGTTCGGCTTCGATAGCCGCCATACAGCCGGTAGCGGCCGCAGTGATAGCCTGGCGGTATACCGGATCGGCCACATCACCGGCAGCAAAGATTCCGGGGATATGCGTACGGGGCGTACCGGGGATCGTTTTCAGATAACCCACCTGATCCGTTTCGAGCCAGGGTTTAAAGATGTCCGAGTTCGGTTTGTGCCCGATAGCCAGAAAGAAGCCGTCGATAGCAATATCTACCTTTTCTTCATCCGCTTCGCCCTGGCGCTTCACCAGATGGACACCCTCTACCCCATTCTCGCCAAAGAGGCCAAGCGTATTATGTTCAAACAATACAGCGATATTAGGAGCTTTGAATACACGCTCCTGCATCACTTTCGATGCACGCAGGAAGGGCTTGCGCACAATCAGGTATACCTGGGAGGCTAATGAAGAAAGATACAAAGCTTCTTCGCAAGCAGTGTCCCCACCTCCCACTACGGCAACTTTTTTCTTCCGGTAGAAGAAACCGTCGCACGTGGCACAGGCCGATACGCCCATACCGGCATATTTCTGCTCATCGGCCAAGCCAAGGTATTTAGCCGCAGCGCCGGTGGAGATGATCACCGTTTCGGCGGCAATTACTTTGCTACCGTCGATCGTTACCTGATAGGGAGCGGCAGAAAAGTCTACTTTTGTAGCAATACCCGCACGTACATCGGCACCGAAGCGAATGGCCTGCCTTTTGAGGTCTTCCATCATCTGAGGGCCGGAAATACCTTCGGGATAACCGGGGAAGTTCTCTACGTCAGTGGTGATGGTCAACTGTCCACCCGGCTGGATACCTTCATAAAGCACCGGGCTAAGGTTGGCACGGGATGCATAGATGGCCGCTGTATAGCCGGCGGGGCCTGAACCGATGATCAGGCAGCGTACTGTTTCAAGGGGTTGATTGCTCATTATGTAATTTTTTTGTTATTATTAAAGTAATGTAAGGCTTAAGGGCTCAAGGGCCTTTAGGGCTTTAAAGGCCTTAAAGACTTGGCTGGCTGACAAGTTATCTCAGGTCGATGATTTCAGCATCGGGGTAAGCCTTTGGTGAAAAGGCAAACACACTATCCGCCTGGTTGACGCCCGTCTGCAGGCGGCTGATCCGGATCGTGGTCTTTACCCCATTCTTCATCCAGACAGTAATGCGGGATGGCTGACTGGAAAGTTTTTCTATCTGGAGTTCCACACGGGTAATATCTCCTTTCTTCTTAGGGGAAAGCTCGATGTCGTAAGCCGATTTGCCGGTAGAGGCTGTACTTTCGCCTTTAAGAGTGGCCGTAAAGCCTTTTTTATAGGTACGAAGAAGGACGATGGGATTGGTTGTCTGTAATTCTTCCCCGGTAGGGATCGTAACGTTTACTTCTTCGTTACGCTCTACGTACACCCACTGCGTCTGTCCGTCATACCAGATCTGCATATCAGGGGTTGACAGCGTGAATTTATCGCCTTTCATTTGAATCTGTCCTTCAAAACTTTCAGCCCCCTGCCCTTCCATCTGGGTATGCAGGGCAAAAGTGGCGGAGATACCATTCGCATTTTCATACGCGGCCGCCGCTTTATCAACAATGTCGGTTGCGCTTTGCGCCCTCGCCTGTATGGCCAACAGGCAACAGAGCAGACCGAACCATAGCGTTCTTTTTTTCATCTTCAGCACTCTTTTCGTCTTATACTACTACACACACTACTTCAAACTGTTCAATATACGCTCCAGGCTGTACTCGTCCTGGATCATTACCTGGCGGGCCTTGCTCCCTTCGAAGGGGCCTACAATACCGGCAGCTTCCAGTTGATCCATCAAGCGCCCGGCACGGTTGTAACCAATGGCGAATTTACGCTGGATAAGCGAGGTGGATCCTTGTTGCTGGATCACGATCAGGCGGGCAGCTTCGTCAAACAACGGATCGCGATCCGACAGGTCCACAGCCCCTGGCCCCTTGTCGCCTTCGCCATCTGCCACAAACTCTGGCAACAGGAAGGCTGTAGCAAAACCGGCCTGTTCGCCGATATAGCTGGAGATCTGTTCCACTTCAGGCGTATCCACAAAGGCGCACTGCACACGCACCATGTCGCTACCCTGCGAGAAGAGTAAGTCGCCGCGACCGATCAATTGGTTGGCACCCGGCGAATCGAGGATCGTACGTGAGTCGATCATGGACGATACACGGAACGCAATACGCGTAGGGAAGTTGGCCTTGATCGTACCCGTAATGATATTCGTAGACGGACGCTGCGTAGCGATCACCATGTGGATACCCACCGCACGGGCTTTCTGGGCGATACGGGCGATCGGCAGTTCTATTTCTTTACCAGCCGTCATGATCAGGTCGCCAAACTCGTCGATGATCACCACGATATACGGCATAAAGCGGTGCCCTTTTTCAGGGTTGAGACGGCGGTTGATAAATTTATCGTTGTATTCCTTGATATTACGGGTATGCGCCTTCATCAGCAAATCATACCGGTCGTCCATCTCTTTACAAAGCGAATTGAGTGTCTGGATCACTTTGGTAAAGTCAGTGATAATGGCCTTGTCCATATCGGGCAATTTAGCCAGATAATGACGCTCAATCTCGGCATAAATACTGAACTCTACCATCTTGGGGTCGACCAATACAAATTTCAATTCCGACGGATGCTTCTTATACAACAGCGAAGTGATCAGCGCATTTAACCCTACCGATTTACCCTGCCCTGTAGCGCCTGCCACAAGGAGGTGAGGCGTCTTGCACAGGTCGAACATAAAGATATCATTCGTGATGGTCTTACCCAACGCTACCGGCAGGTCGTATTTACTTTCCTGAAACTTGCGCGAAGCGATGATCGACTGCATCGATACGATCTGCGGATCCTTGTTCGGCACTTCGATCCCGATCGTTCCCTTACCCGGCATCGGAGCAATGATACGGATACCAAGCGCCGAAAGGCTAAGGGCGATATCGTCTTCCAGGTTACGTATCTTGGAGATACGCACACCCACATCGGGCACTACTTCATAAAGCGTAAGCGTAGGTCCTACCGTAGCTTTGATAGAAGCGATGCTGATACCGAAGTTCTCAAGCGTCTGCTTGATCTTGCGCTGATTGGCCGTTTGTTCTTCCATATCGACCTGATGGTCGCTGTTGTCATATTTCCTCAACAGGTCGATCGAAGGATTGCGGAAGGAAGAAAGATCCAGCTTAGGGTCGTATTCACCCTGTTCCGAACCGTCATAATTTTCTTCATCACCGGCAGGCACCTCCACGGAGAAAGAGGTTTCCGGGTCAGTAGCAGATACAGGGGGCATATATACCTCTTCATCTTCAGGAATAGTGATCTCAAACACTTCTTCTTCCTCTTTCAACACCGTCGGATTACCAGTATAAAGACCATTCGCAGCCGATGGTTTGCTGAAAGGAATAGTATGGAGGTCTTCATCGTCAAAAGGCAGATCGTCGTCATCCGGTCCGTAGGCAACTGCCGGTTTTTCCTTTCTCTTCCACCGAGGCAACCAGGTAAGACCAAGGGTTTTCTGCAGGAAAGGGATCGTCCGCTTACTCACAAACACAGCGATGATCAGGAAAGAGCCTACCAGCAGCAGGATAGTCCCCGGTACGCCAATATTACTGATCATCATTTCGGCCAGGAAAAAACCATGCTGCCCACCCAGGTACAGGAAGGAATCTTCATATCCTTTGATAAAGAAAAAGCCGCAGAACAGCGAACCCCACACGAGCATCACCGAGCAGAACAGGAAGCGCTTCACCAGCGACACCCGGTTCATATTCATCAGCCGGGCGCCCAACGACCCAAAAAAGAACAGGATGAAAAACGAAGAGACCCCAAACCAGCGGTTCATCAACAGATCCGACAGCCACGCGCCACGCACACCGGTCCAGTTTTCCACCGATCCACGATTGTTGACCAACTCCGTGAGCGACACATTCTCGATCTTACTCTGGTCGGCTGCTCCGGTAAAGAAGAACGAGACGAGCGACAACCCGACGTAGATCGTCAGGAAACAGATCACCAGCCCGGTAATGAACCGGGTACGCTCATTCGTGAAAAAAGCCTTTATTTTCCACCAGGTGCTGTCTTCTTTTGCCGTGCGTTTGGTAGTGGCGGTATTCGTTTTCTTTGCCATTATAGTACATTTGGGGTCATACGGTTTGCTCGCTTCTATGACCTGCAAATGTAAAGAGAATTATCGGAAAAGCGGGCAAAAAGCCCTAATATAAATCAACGATCCCCCATTGCCATGATCAATATCACGGGATTCTGATCCTCACCTGCGTACTGTATAGCCTCTTTTACTTGTTGAATAGCACCGGCATCCAGATTAGCCTCGGCATAATCGATAATATCACCTGGGATAAGCGGTAAGGCAAGCGTATGATCACGCTGGATGAAGATTTGCTGTCCGGTCAGATTGATAGGATAACCTGCCAGATTCACATCGTCACGCAGTTGCCTGAACTCGAGGACGGAGCGATTTGTCGCCTTGTCAACCACGGCAAAACACTGCTTCTTTTGGTAGAGATACGAAAGCAGATACGTATTCCGATTGTCCAAGAAGAAACCTCCGGCATACGCATAATCATACTGAAAGAGCGATTGGAAGAAGACGGCAATATTATCATACGATCCATCGAAGAATGAGGGCGGAATATTCTTGCCGTTCAGATCCAACTGAGCCATCGGATGAATGCCTTTTCCCGACAAATCATAGATGGAATCAGTAAATACATCGAAGAAATATAGTTTCTTCCCATCATGAGATTGGCTAAAGTGATTTGCCGTACTCACATGCAGGTACTTTGCTTTCTTTTCATCTATCGGCAGGAAACCTTGTTCCACCGTTTTTGTCTTCAGGTCTATAAGCTTCAATTGGTCTGTATTCCCCTCATCGATCTCATTCCCAATATAGACAAACATACGGTCGCAATCATAGAGGTAGATATTCTTAGGCCAGAAAGTCATATCGACCGTTTCCAGCAATTCATTCTCCCATGAGTAGTGAAGCAAGCGTTTATTATTCCGGTTGAGTATCCAGATGGAGCCATCTTCAGCTACCTCAAAATCAGTTACGCTCACATATTCATCCGGCCCTTGACCCTGCTTATTGATCTGCCCGGACAGCACACCAGTCATACTAAACCTGTACACATTCGCCCTGTCCGCCACATACACATAGCTGTCACGATGGATAACCTTGGTAATCCGGTCGATAAGCAAACTGTCTTTCGTCTCCAGCGGCACATACCGGATATCAGCAAAGACCTGTGACAAAGGCATCACATCTGTCACTGTCTGCTGGATGGATAGTATTGCCACTTTTTCATCACTCCCTTTCGATCCCGCACAACTCATTAACCCGCATACAACGACAGCTAATCCTAAAACAACTATATTTTTCATATCATTATGTATTATTCATTATTAAAAATCAGCAAAAAAGCCGTGTAATAACAAAACAGTCATTACACGACTTAAATTATTTACTTAGCATCCTCCGCATCCAGCGGCACCACAATCATTGCCTCCCGGGCAACAACAAAACGATTTCCTGCATCATTCCCATATAATGTCCCCTTTGGTAACGGCTGATTTGCTAACGCCTCAACATTACCCAAAGCTATGTCAGACAAAGTAGCTTTATCCTCTTTTTGACTTACATTCCAAGCTGCCGCAACAGCGATAGCAGCCACAAACACGATTGATATGATTTTCTTTTTCATCTTATTGTTGATGACAACCGGTTATTATTTCTGGAATATTCCTATTGAATAATGGTCACTTCAACGCCGGTAACAGGTATTGCCAGATCAGGTTGATCTCGCCCTGCATGTCGCGGATGTTGGCGGTGGTGACGATGACGGCATCCTTCTCGGGCAGGATGATGATGTACTGGCCGTTGGCGCCGTCGGCACGGAAGGCGTTGTGGCGGCAGCGCCACATCTGGTAGCCGTAGCCCTGGAGCCAGTCGCTGTCTTTGGGTTTCACCTTGAGGTCTTCGCGCTTCACACCGGCAGGCAGTGAGGCGATGTGCGAGGTGGTGGCTTCGTCGAACCACGCTTCGGGCAGCAGTTGCTTACCGTTCCATTGACCCTTCTGGAGGATGAACTGGCCAAGCTTTGCCATGTCTTCCGTCTTCACATAGAGCCCCCAACCACCGGCATTGATACCCTGCGGGCTTTCCTGCCAGTTAGCGCCAACGATACCCAACGGGCGGAACAGGCGCGGATAGAGATAATCAATCACTTTCTGCCCGGTCACTTGCTGGACGATGGCCGACAGCATATAGGTACCCAGGCTGTTGTAGCAGAATACCGTGCCGGGCTTGTGTTCGATCGGATAAGCCAGGAAAGCCTTCACCCAGTCAATCTCTTTACCGGCATCGCCAAAAGCCATACGGGTGGGATCGGTATCGTGGCCACACGACATAGTAAGCAGGTGGCGGATCTCCATTTCCCGGAGGTAAGGCGTTACTTCGGCAGGCAGATCGCCGGGGAAGAAAGAGATCACTTTATCAGTCACTTTGATCCGGCCTTCGGCCACGGCAAAACCAACGGCGGTAGCAGTATAGGTCTTACTGACGGAGTTCAGGATATGCGGCTTGTTGGCAGCGTTATCACCCAGCCAGCGTTCGGCCACCACCTTACCATGGCGGACGATCATCAGGCTGTGCAGATCCTGTCCGGCTTTCTTCACTGCATCAAAGTAATTATCTATGGCTTTCGCATTTACTTTCTCGGCCGCAGGGGTACTGCGGGGAAGGGCTTTGGTGAGGTCGTTGAAGTTGATCAGTTCTATGCCTTTGCCGGCAATGGCCTGCTTCACTTTGGCGCTTTTGAACAGGTCGGTCACACCCTGGCGGTCTACCGCCACATGTTCATAACCGATATGGCCAACGGTCTGCATCTCGGCATTATCCAGCGCCGGGTGATCTACAAACATATACGTTTTACCGCCTTCCAGCTTATCCAGCATCTTGATAAAAGAACTTTCCTTTTCGGCCAGTGTCTTCGTTGGGCCGTCGTAGCCGGCATACGAGAAGCCAAATTCTTTCATCGCATCCATCCGGTCCATCGCCGGGAGGTTGTATTCCTGCGCCAGGCGTTTCACCAGCCTCACCACTTCGGCATCAAAGCCTGTCGATCCCATGTGCCCGGAGAGATGACTGATCTGCGGGATATTCTTCAGCCCCAGTTCTATCTGCGCACGGAATTCCTGCTCAATCTCGGCAATATTCCATTTATTTTCCATGATAGCCAAACCCGGATAAGCTTTGTTCGCTCCCATCATCGGGAAGAAGTAGCCGTTGGCGTCGGTCAGGCTCGGACAAGGAGTGAGCGGACGCCATTTGATATTGTCCCACTCGCTGGTAATGGTCAGATGCAACCCCACATCGATACCGGGATTGTCGCGCAGCATACGGACGGCTTCCGGAAACCAGGGTGTGACTACCATCACTTCGATGGATGTTTCAATACCGTTGACAGCCGTTTCAATGCTCGCCACATTGGCCGCATGGAAAGAGCCCATATCATCTCCGCGGACAATAAGGCGCGGATTGGCCTGCTGAGCTATTGCCGGCAGGGAAGCAGCCAGTAACAGCAGGCCGCAAACAAGTCTCAAAAAGTGGTTCGTCTTCATATCAGTACTTCTATTTAATCATTAATCATTAATCGTCAATCATTATTCACTCCTCTTCCCTGTCAAATACACCGGCGCCTTTTGAGCATCCATTGAATCGCTCACTTCCAGGGACACCAGATCGTTTGTAAACGTACAACGATAGGTTTCAAATTGAGCATCGTTCAGGTAAAGCAGCCGCAATTGAAGCTTGTCGGATGCCGTCCAACTGCTGTAGCCAGCCACATCAAACGGCGGCAGGCCGTCGGCCGAACGGCGGGGCGAAGAGAAATAAGGGCCGGGCCTTTCCGTCTTGCCATACGTCCAGGCATCCTGTCCGAAAGTAAATGTATATGCAGGTTGGTCGTCCCTGGCTAATGTCAGTTCACAGGCGCCGTCTTCGAGGAAACGGAAGGCAAGAGCCGACAGTCCCAATGCATTCGGTTCCATCCGGTACGAGCGGGTCTCTCCACGTGGGAACGCAAGGTCTTCGACGGTCCGGAACGGATCGGTGATCTGAAGGGATGTGAGCGAACTCTTCAGCAGGTCATTTTGTACAAGGTCTACCGGGACGTATTTGTCGTCCATCATCGGTATCAGGTTCTCCCAGATCAGTTTCAATTCCTGCTGTGTATCCGTTGCACGGGCGGTAATGGCCACTACGACATCCTTGCCGGGAATAACCACGGCAAATTGTCCGTAAGCGCCGTCGATACGGTAAGCGCCGTGGGTACAGATCCACAGCTGATAGCCATAGCCCTGCGCCCAATCGTCGCCGGCATTCTCTTCGGGCGTCCGCTGAGGTTGCTGATAGATCTGCGGAGTGGTGGCTTCCGTAAACCAGGCTTCGGAAAGCAGTTGTACGTTGTTCCATTTCCCTTTTTGCAGGTAGAATATACCCAACTTGGCCAGATCGGCTGTTTTGATGCGTAATCCCCAGCCGCCGGTATTGACACCCTCCTTATTCACTTCCCAGGAGATATCGTTGATGCCAAGCGGTTCAAAGAGGCGGGGCGTGAGGTAATCATAGACGGTCTGCCCGGTCAATTTCTGCACAATCGCCGAAAGCATATAGGTGGCATACGTACTATACTGAAAAACAGTTCCCGGTTCGTTCACGATCGGTTCGGCCAGGAAACGTTTCACCCAGTGATCATCCGACGCATTGTACACCGGAGCCTTGGCGTGGCCGACCGTCATGGTGAGCAGATGCTTGACAGACAGTTCTTTCAGCCAGGGAGACACTTCGGCGGGGAGATCGTCGGGAAAGAAAGAGATTACTTTATCATCCACCGTCAACAACTTTTCGTCTACGGCAAAACCGACTGCCGTAGCCGTATATGTTTTACTTGCCGAGTGCATGATATGAGGGATGCTTGGCCGGTACGGATACCACCAGGCTTCGGTGATCACCTTCCCGTGCCGGAGCATCATAAAACTATGCAGCTCGATGCCCTTATTTTCCACCTCTTCAAAGAAACGGAAGATACCTTCCGTATGCACACCCTGCGCTTCGGGCGTACTGCGAATCAGCCCGTCGGGATGTTGGCTCCCTAACGGTTGCACCTTCCGGCATCCCGGCAAACAGATCACACAGCACAGCGCTGCAAAGAGGATCCTTCCTATCGTTTTCTTCATGATAATTAGTTATATATAAGAGGGGCAAATCTACGAATAATTACGAGACACCGATCGTCCGGGTCACAAATTCACTTTATGCAACACCTCACCTGCTGCATTCAGCATCCGGAGGGTCAGCCTGTCACCTTTCTTCCGAAGGATCATCACTGTGGCGCCGTCCACCTGCTGGCTACCACCTATCAACACGGGGAAGTTATTCCCGGCAGTACCTTTCGGAAGGTATGCATACCGGTGGGTATGGGCGCTAATGTTCACATCAAACGGCGCCCTGTCCAGCAATGGACCCCAGAGTTGGGAACAAGGGCGATAGGCATCACTGTTGCCATATAAGGGAATGTGGTTGAGCAGTATCCGGCGCGATGCCCGGGTAAAGGGCGGCGACGCCAATTCCTGTTTCAGAAAATCCACCTGTTCAAGACGCAGGCCGGTAAAGTCGTTCAGGTCATAATAAACCCAGGTAGTATCGGGTTTGTCTTCGCCACAATCGAGCATCACCAGGCGGGTATCACCCCAACTGAATGCTCCGTAGGTTTTATCGCCCACATAATCGAGCAGGTTACGCAGTCCGATCGAGAACGCATTCCGTATCTCGTGGTTACCACGCAGGTAGAACACCGGGACACGGTCGGCTCCCACCGTTGAGCATTGCATAGAGAGATGGAACAAGGCTTCTTCTTCCGTGGCCGGATCGTCTATACAGTCGCCATTAAAGACCACAAAGTCGTATGGCACATCTTTTACCTGTGCGTATAGCGCCTTCAGGGTAGCTTCCTGTTTGTGCAGATCGTTGAATATTACAGCGGTGAAATCCGTCGTCTGCTCCGAAGGCAGCGTGAACGAACGGAAAGACGACACGGCCGTTTCACCGAACACCTTTTTATACGCCTGGTACAGCATGATCTCGCGTGAGCAGACACGGTAGTAGTAGGTCTGCCCCGGCAGCAATCCCTCGAGGCGTATCTTGTTGTACACGTCGTTGCAGATCACTTGCCCTTCTACCAGTGTACGTGCCCGCTGCAAGTGAAGGGTATCGATTCCGTATTCTACCCAGCTGTAAGACGGGACAGTGGTCTGCCACATCACCGTGATACCGCCTCCGGTGGGATTCTGAAGGTAGGGCTGGCTGCGGAAAATGGCATCCCGGTCGGCCCGGAAACGAACATCCACCCACACAGGGCGGTGATCCGAGGCCATCGGTTCGTCGGCCACATCGCCTGCCAGTAGCGTCACAGATTCACTGCCGGGTTTATAGAGGGCGATATAATCAATACATTCACGAGGTTCGTCGGAAGGGAAGGTCGGTTTCTTCGGATTGTTGAGCAGCATAAAATCGGCTTGCAAGGCGGAGATAAAAGGCGAGTCAGGCCGCGCATTCAGATCGCCTGCCAATACGAATGGCTTATGCGCCTTCGCTGCTTCCTGCCGGATCAGTTGGAGGGAAGCCATGCGGTCGGCCTCTGTCAGCGACAGATGGGTACAGGCCAGGATGTAGCGCTCGAATTCAGCCACAAGCAGTACCCGTTGTTCTTCCCGGCCAGGCAAAGGGAGTGAATAAGTAGCCATCGGTTTTTCACGCGAAAGGATACCTGTACCGTACTTCCCGCCGTCAAACGGGATAGCCGGTCCGTATACACGGTGCATCAGCGTCTGTTCAGCCAGGCAACGCAACACATCCACACCCTGACTTCGCGCTGTCGCACTGTCCAGTTCCTGCACAGCCACCACGTCCGGACGTATCCGGTTGATGGCGACAGCCACCCGGTCTAAATCAGTGGCCAGATCCATCCCTTTGCCATTGCGCACGTTGTAACTCATTATGCGCAGGGTATTCTGCCCCGTCCCGGCCACCTGCGCCAGGATTACATCCGGTGCCAGCAGGCACATTGCTACTGCCAGCAAATAAAAGAAGTGTTTCTTCATGGTTCTGTTTATTATATGTCCGGATACAAAGCTACAAATTGCAATTGTAAACAGCACCTGTCTTTCCCTGAAAAAATGCGTTGATTGCCACACCCCGCGTATAAAATGCTTTTTATAAAGGAAGATTACACCGATATGCAGGAAAACCGGACGCACCACCGGGTAAATCTACACGCACGAGTAGCTTCCGCCAGGCGCACGCCTCAACTAAATGAGGCCTGCGCCTCACAAAGCTGAGGCGCACGTGTTACCAGTGGTGAGGCGCAGGCCTCGTTTGGACAAGGCCTGCATCTGATAATTACATCAGGAAGAGCAGCGCTAAAACCTGCTTTATAGTGCATACCCTTCCTTTATAACTTCTTGCACGACATTTGCTTTCACCCTTTCACTTTCTGCAGCCAGTCAGCCACTTAGGGTGAAAGGAGGGGCGCAGTTCCTCTTCTGCTGTCACTGCTGCAATCACTTCTGCGGTGACAGCAAAAGTGACAGCACAAAGGCTTCTTGAAGCCTCCTTTCACGCTAACTTATTGAACTGCTGTAGAAAGTGAAAGGTGAAAACAGATTTCCAAATAATCAACTTAGGGGGTATTACCAGACTGTCTTAATCATCAAATATAGTTGAATGTGAAAGCAGACGGTGTATCAAACAATCATGAAAATGCGTTGATTTGCACACCACCTGATATAAAAACGGTTTTTCATAGAGGAAGTTTAGTTGGAAATGAAAATAATCCGAAGTCATTTTTCGACAAAGCCCGTAGGGCTGTCACGTCCGCAGGCGAAGGCGTAGCCGAGACCAGCCCACGGTTTGTGACGGATTAATAGATTAGGCATTACGTCGGTGGATTTCCGGAAGTGGTAACAACAGAAGACATATAGAAACAAAGAGAAGCCGGGTTTACAGTACCCTGGCTCCTCTCCTCTTTATACGTACGTTACCTCTTTAGAGGCAGTGTTGTCAA
Organism: Tannerellaceae bacterium; assembly: GCA_031555505.1. Classification (GTDB taxonomy): domain Bacteria; phylum Bacteroidota; class Bacteroidia; order Bacteroidales; family Tannerellaceae; genus JAJDIA01. Next base: position 27,355 of record JAVBUH010000004.1, on the reverse strand, counting down.
TGCTTTGCCCACCACAGTGGTGTGAGAACAAAATCCCCGCCGCTTCCCAAATGCGAAACAGCTTGTCTATACCCTTCCGGGTTACTGTTTTCCAGACTGGCAGGATATTTCAGACGCTGCGGATAGAAAGCCACACTGTTGGTCATGTAGTTGCTTTGCGTCAATGCCGGCATATCAAGCAACGGCTTTTCCACACACGGGTTTTCCAGGAACGGAAGACCCAGGCGACGCTGATCGCTCCATACTTCCATCGGCAGCCACGGGGCTTGTGCAATGAACTTCTGGGTGATGATCTTTGTCAACTGGTCGTTCTTCACAGTACCATTCTTATAGATCGTGTTGGTAGGATAAGGCATCTGGTATACACCTTCGGCGCCGGTATATCCATCTTTGTAACGCATGGCCTTTGTGCCGGAAGGTTCGGTGGTATGTGTCCAACTTACCGATGTACCTACACGGTTAAAATCGGTAGAGGCAATATAGGCATCGACAAACTGAGATAGGTTCCAATAAGCGAAGTTGGCACGAATCCCGTTTTCATACGCTGTCTTGCCATCCATCGGAACTGACCAGCCCCGTACGGCAGCTTCGGCAATCAGGAAGTAGGTTTCCCACTCGGCAAAGAAAATGCGAGAACTGGCACTGGCACGGAACTGATTGCTCAGGCGCGGATTGGTTCCATTATAGCTGTAGACAAAATTCTTCGATCCTTTCTCTCCCCAGTCGCCCAGCGGAGCGCCGTTCCAGGTAAAGGAGGCATCAATGGTCACCACGGTGGCGCCATTGGCGTCGACCAGATCACGTTGTACTGTACGGGCGGTCTGATCCCAAGAGGGATATGCGTTAAAATTCGGATTGTCAAAATCGCCCGGAGCAATGTATAACGAATAAGCACGCGGATCCATAACCGGCTGGATACCGTCGTACCAGAAACCGGCAGACGGGTCGTTGGTCATAGAAGAGAAATGCTGGTCGTACTTGATACCCATCCAGTCGGCCGGCTTCACATAAGGAGCGTACGAAGGCATACGATCGGCCGTCTTGATACCGCCCAGTCCGATAAAGATATTATTCTGGGAAGCCGCCATCAACTGGGCGTTCCACTCACGGGTCATCACACCGGTCAGGGCATCCCATCCCGGACGTTCGGCCACAGTGAATGCCTCGGTGGCATTCTGGATCAAAGCTCCTTTCACGGCATCTTCAAACTCAGACTGTGCTTTCGAAGGATCAACTTCAGACAGGCGCATGGCCAGACGAAGCCGCATGGAATTGGCGTACTTTTGCCATTTGGCAAAGTCAAAACCATATACCCGGTCGAGTTTAGTAAAGGACTCGGTAGTATTCTTAACATTGAGATCCAACTTGGCGGAAGCATCCTTCAATTCGCTCAATATGAAGTTGTATACGGATTCGACATCAGAGAAGGTAGGATTTGTACCCTGAAATCCATCCAACGGCATGGGGCCGAAGTTGTCTGTAAACTCACTCATCAGATAGGCACGCCAAATACGGGCCACTTGCATCAGGTTAGGCGTATACTCCTTGGCTGTACCACTTGCAATCTGTTCTTCAGCCACTTGAATAGCCAGGTTTGCGGCAGTGAGCCAACCGGCGATCTGGTTGTAGTAATTCGTAGTCCAGCCGTCATTATCGGCTCCGTTGGAAAAACCGGTCTGACGGTGCTGGCGAGCAGCAGTTTTCCAGTACAGAATAAAGGAACGTTCGGCCACATCCGGATCTTGTTGAGCCTGTGTGATGGATTGGTTGATCACATATTCAACCTGAACCTGATCCACATTCGCGGCTTTCGGATCGGTATTTACTTCATCAAAGTCGCTACATGCGGCCAGAAGAAGTGATCCGGCAATAAGCGATAGGTATTTGATATTTTTCATTGTCTTCATACGTATTATAATTAGAAACCGAGTGTAACGTTAAACAAATAGCTGCGAGACGTGGGAGAGGCTGCATTTTCAAATCCTACAGCATTCGAGCCGGCTGCAAATACCGATTCGGGGTCTACACCATTCAGGTTGCTCTTGATCATCCAGACATTATTACAGGAAACGCCCAATTTCACTTGCTGGAACGGAGTTTTTGCCAACATTCGCTTTGCAAAACTGTAGTTCAACTGGATATTCCTCAAACGGATATTGGTGGCATCATAGATATTGTTCTCAATAATACCCAGGTTGCCTTGTCCAGATAAAGCACGCCAATAGTCCTGTGCAGTGATCTCTTTGGTATTGACTGCATAGGTATTGCCTGTCGGCACCACGGCATCTACTACGAGTTTGTCGCGGTTTCCTCCGGGAGCTGTTGCTTCGGCGGTACCGTTAAACTGCATCGCATTGTTGGTGCCCGAGAATATCTGTCCGCCAAACCGACAGTCAATCAGGAAGCTCAGTGAGAAACCCTTGAAACCAAACGTATTGGTGACACCAAGCAATGAAGAGGCCTGCTGAGTACCCAACTTGCTCTTTTTAGTCTCACGCTGGGGAAGTCCGTTATCGTCTACGATCATCTTTCCGAAGTAGGGGCTCGATTTGTCGGTTACACGTTTGAATGTAGTACCGTAGATCTCACCGTAATCACCACCGGCAACAGCCAGAATGCTTACATCCGTGTCATAATTACCGATAGCATACCTTTCTACCCCATCGGCCAGCGACTTCACCTTATTCTTGTTGGTCGAAAAGTTTGCCAGCAAATCCCAGGTCAGGCTGTTCTTCATTTCCAGGATACGGGCATTCATCATTAACTCTATACCTTCGTTCTGGATATCACCGGCATTGATCTTACGGTAGTTGTATCCACTCAACGGATCCATCGGCAGGTTGATCAACTGCCGGGTAGCATTTGATTTATACCAGGCAAAATCAAAACCGAGGCGGTTATTGAAGAAACGTATTTCGGCACCGGCTTCATAAGTGGTGATCAATTCGCTCTTCACGTTCGAATCAAACAGCGTATCGCGACTTCTGGCTGTGGTATTGCCGTTGGGGTCTTTACCGATCACGTAGGTATTATACAACTGATACTGATCCAAGTCATTACCTACTTGTGCAAATGATCCGCGTATTTTGGCAAAAGAAATCCACTGAGGCAACTCCATATCCATCTTGTTCATCATATCAGAGAAGACATAAGCCACACTCACGGAAGGATAGAAGAACGAACGGTTAGCCTTGCTCAGGGCAGACGACCAGTCGTTACGGAACGTCCCATCCAGGAAGAGATAACCGTCCCAGTTTAACTGAACTGTACCGTACAACGAATTGATTTTTTTCCGGTAGTAGCCTTCATCTACCGTTGGATTATTCTGTCCGTTGTTGATAGAGAACAGGTTGGGCACTTCTAAGTCGCCCGAATTACCTCTGATCCGGGTATATTTGCGCGACATCAGGTTACCCCCAAATGAAGCGGAAGCCCCCAATTTGTCGATCAGATTGTCTTTGCGGGCCGACACAAGAAAACTAAAGTTGTTTTCATAGAACGTATCGTCGCCGAATGTATAGCGGCCCGTGGCGCTCAGCGGGCTACCGGCATACAGTTTGTTTTCGACCTGGGTGGTGTACATGTCGGTACCGCCTTTCACTTCGGCATCCAACCAGTCGGTGAATTTATACTTCAACGATCCCGACATGAGGAAACGATCCCTCACGTCCTGATTCAGATTGTACTTGGCTGCCCAATAAGGGTTCACCTGCGAACTGCCACCATACCAGAGCATGGAGCCGTTTTCATTCGTCGGAGGATTAAATCCACGGATATCCATCGAACGTGGCAACAGATACATGGTAAAGAACGGGTTGGAGGCATTGTTTCCGTTTGACGGACGGTTCATAGCATCGGAACGGATAAATTGCACCTTGGTGTCGGTAGTCCACCGGTCGTCTTTACCAAAAGTGGATACGGCACGGGCGGTAAGGTTTGTTCGTTTATAGGTAGAACCGGGTATCTTACTATGGTCGTCTGTACGTGTTAACGACGTATAGATAGACGATTTGCCGTATTGCTGCTGGAACGTAATACTTTCCGTCAGGTTAGTACCGGTATCAAAGTAATTTTTGATGTTGTCATAAGCAGCCATCTTCTCAGACACATTATTCCAGTTGGTAACAGATTGCCCTTCAATACGTGGCCCCCAACTATAGTTAGAACGATTGTCGAAAATATCATTCTCACCCTGCCCGAAAGCAGACTGCATCTTAGGCGACATAAATACCGTTTCGAACGCAACGGAAGAGGAGAGGGTAATGCCCAAACCATCGGAACGCTTACCGGTCTTAGTGGTAATCAGGATCACCCCATTACCAGCACGCGAACCATATAAAGCGGCTGCAGATCCTCCTTTCAATACTGACATACTTTCAATATCTTCAGGGTTGATGTCAGACAGGCCGTTGCCCATATCGGGAGACGGGTTCCAGTAGTCGTTGTTCTCAGCACCGGCCTTGTTGTCCATCGGCACACCGTCTACTACGATGAGTGGCTGGTTGTCGCCAGTCAACGAAGTATATCCACGCAACACAATCTTAGACGAGCCGGCCGGACCATTACTTGAACGTATAACCTGTAGTCCGGATATCTTACCAGACAACGCATTGGTTACGTTTACTTCGCGCGATTCGATGATGGCATCGCCTTTTAACTCCTGCACGGCATAGCCCAGCGCTTTCTTTTCACGTTTTACACCCAAGGCGGTGACCACCACCTCACTCAGTGTTTGTGCATCTTCCACCAATCTGATGTCCAGCGACGTTTGATTCGTTACTCGTATTTCCTGGGATACATATCCGATGAAAGAGACAACGAGTGTTTGTCCTTCGCTTACCTCAATACTGAATAGACCATTCAAATCGGAAATGGTTCCCAGCGTGGTTCCTTTCACCACAATTGAGGCCCCGGTTACCGGACCCAGCTCATCCGTAACAGTACCTTTGATTGTTCTCTTCTGTTGAGACACTTCCGTACTCTTTCCTGCCGGATTATTGCCTGCAGCATATATACTTCCGGAAAAGCATAAACCAGCAGCCAATATCAACACACACAAAATTTTGCTTGTTTCCATTTTTGGCATAACAGATAAATTAATAGTTTAACATTACATACATACATATTTGTTTACTATTTGAGAGACTATTCCATAAACATTCCGCGTCATGCAACACCCCGGCAACCTCTATGGTTCTTCAGGGCTTATGGGCATGTACGCTTGTTTTCGCCTTTTCATGGAACAAACCTCCCTTTAGATTTTATTTCAAAAGTATTAAATTATGTTTTTCTCGCATAAACAGATACATCCTTTCATATTATATTATAGTTTTGTGTACGATTTGTACATATAATTGTACGATTTTACCCTAATAAATCGCCATGAGATTGCTAAAATATTTAAATTAAATTTCACCGACGATATGAGATCACAACTCCTGATATGCCTGGCATCTCTGCTTCATTTGATTCCTGCATGGGGACAGGATATCTACTTCCAAACACTGGGAGCCAATCAAGGCCTCTCCCAGTCGTCGGCTATTTCATTCTGGCAGGATTCGATTGGTCGCATCTGGATAGGCAATGACGCCTTGAATTGTTTCGATGGGGAAACGGTAAAAACGTATCGGCTTTCCGAGTATTTTCGAGGTGTGGAAGATTCAAATATACACACCATCTGTGGTAATGCGTCAACACTCTATGTCATTGCAGAAGATCATCTGATCTGTTTCGACCTAAGCACGGAGACATTCAGTCTGCCAGGGATTACAACCAGCCGGATCTATTGCAAAGGCAACCAGCTCTATTATTTTGCCGATGGCGACTTTTACCTCTACAATCAGGAAACAGACGAACGAACAGTCATCCTGACACTTCCGGAAGATGTAACTTCCGTCACAGGCATATCCTCCATCACCGAAGGTGTTTTCTGGATCAGTACACAGGCAGGTATCTATATAATAGACAGCAATCAGAAAAGAGTCATTGCCAAACGATTACCCAATGAAAATATCACCTCACTGTATAAAGACTCACAAAACCAGATTTGGGCGATTAGCGACTCCCGGAAGTTGTACGTTTCCACGCCCGAGGGGGATATGCAACTGGTAAGGGTAGCCAACCGCCCTACACCGGATACATTTCCCACTACTATATACAGCTTGGTGGAAGACCGCAAAGGAAGCCTTTGGGTAGGTACTTTATCCGGCATTTTCCAACTTTCACGAGGATATAATGACGCGGGGGATGTCTATATCCGCAACCACGTACTTCCCGAGGCTACCATCTTTGCCTTGTTTGCCGACCGACAAGGGTCTGTTTGGATCGGGTCGTTTTACGGAGATGTAAGGTTCTTCAACCCGGAGGTAGACAATTACACCTATTACCAATCTGACGACAATCATCCGGACCGCTTCCATGGGGCTGTGATCGGCTCGATCGTGAAAGACAAAAACCAGACGCTGTACATTGCCACTGAAGGGAGTGGCATCAACATCATGCACCAAGGCAGCAATAAGGTGATTCACCTCACTATCGCAGACGGCTTGCCCAGAGGCAAAATAAGAAGCCTTTGGTATGACGAGAAATACGACCGCATCTTTATCGGGACCTATATGGACGGTATGTGTTATCTCGATATCAAAACCCGCCAGATACATCGAATCCCGTATGGAGACCTAAACTCGAACCTGCAACGTATCGTGGAAGAGATCCATCCGTATAAAGACGATCTCATGCTGCTCACCCAAGATGGTATTTTCAGGCTGGACAGAGCATCACTGAAGATTTCGTGGTACTTTGATGAACCGACTCTACGGAAAGCCTCTTCAGACATCATTCGGACGATTTACATCGACGACCGGAACGTGCTCTGGATATCTTCTTTCCGATCCGGATTGCTTACTATCAACCTGGATACCCTGCAAATCATCCGGAATTATGGTGATGGCATCCGGGAAAGTAGTGCCATCCCCAGCGCCATTGTAAACATCTGTGGTGATTCCAAACGAGGACTTTTCCTGGCTACACTTAAATCGGGTATCGTCAGTTATGATATGGAGAATGATTCCTTCCATCCTTTTGCCACTGAGCAGCAGCATCTGTTGAGCAGCATCTGCTATAATATGACCTTTTCGTGGTATGGAAACTTAATCGTCACCACCAACAAGGGAATCTCCATTTTGAGTATTGACGACAGCAGGCAGATCATCTCTTCACGGCATTTTCACCTGAGCCCCACCTTTCCATTGTCGGCGTTAAGCATCGATTGCGGGCTGTATAGCTCCTACATGCGAGACCGCATCTATGTAGGTGGATTATATGGCCTGCTCATCTTCTCGGAAAGCGATATCCTGCAAACGGAGATGTCTAGTGACTACACCCTCTATTTTTCGTCCTTATCGATCAACAACAAACCTATATCGGCTTCTTCCCCTTTATTGAAAAACAGCTTGTATACAGCAGACAAGATCACGCTGCCTTACAACAAGAATACCCTGGCCATCTCTTTTGCTTCGTCCAACTACCTCTCATCGCACACAAACCGGTATGAATACAAACTGGAAGGATTGGAAAATTATTGGACGGAGACTGACTATAAAACGATTATATTCAATTCACTCCGTCCCGGCAACTATAAGCTGGTGGTTAGAGAGCCTGCTACAAATAAAAGTACAGAGTTAGCAATCATTATCAAACCACCGGTTTGGGCCACACTACCGGCTTATGTGATATATACAGCAATCATCCTGCTGATCCTTTGGTGGTTTATGCGTTTCAACAAAAGTAAACTAAAACTCCAGTTATCATTGGAAAGCGAGCGTAAGGAAGTAGGTCGCATCGAAGAAGCCAACCGGAACAAACTGAACTTTTTTGTCAACCTGTCAAACGAGTTCCGTACCCCGATCACACTGATCCTCTCGCAACTAGACCGCCTGTCACATGATCTCCCCGCCTCTGCCGTCAACAAGATCGACCGGATCCAGAAACAGGCTTCCCGGCTACAAGACCTGATAACGGAACTTATCGACTTCAGAAAGCTGGATCAAAACCGCCTCCACCTGAGGGTGAAGGAACACAATCTGGCACATCATCTGGAAGAAATAGGAAGCCTTTATCAAAAATATGCGTCTGAAAAACAAATTATCTACCGGATTGTTCCTTTACATACGCCTGTACAGGTGTGGTTTGATCTCAAACAAATACAGAAAACGATCTACAACCTGCTCACCTTTGTATTCAAGGAAACTACCGCCAAAGAATCGATAACGCTCTCCCTGCATCAACAAAGCAAATGGGCCGAGATACGTATCACCCGGAAAGGAAACATCAGCGATAGCGAATCGAACAACTACCTGTTTGATTTCCTGAACAACAAGACCAATATGCGATCTGATTTTTCCCTGTTACCGGAAGGGGGGATCGGACTGGCTTTCAGCAAAGGCATCCTGTCCCTACACCGGGGTGAGATAGATATCCTGGATGAAAAAGAAAAGCATACACGCACGTACATCATCCGGTTACTGCTGGGCAACACGCATTTCACAGAGAAGGAACTACAGGATACATCTGAACCTGTAGAACCACTGTCACTCATCCATCCGGAAGTAAAAAAAGAGAGCTTCAGAAGCGAGCTTATCCTGACCGGAGACGAAGAAAAAGGCGTACACATGTTGCTAATTGAAGAAAATGATGAGATGCGTGAGATGTTGAAAGAAGCTTTTTCAGTAGTGTACGATGTAACAGCCGTCAACGACGCCCAAGCCGGATACGAATACGCTACCCGTGAACATCCGGATATCATCCTGAGCGAGATCAATCTGCATAGACTGTCAGGTATGGAAATGTGCCAGATGCTGAAGTCCAATATCAACACCTTGCACATCCCAGTGGTACTGATGACCTCCCAACCTTCCGAAAAACAACACATCGAAAGTATACGGAGTGGTACAGATGCCTACATTATCAAACCGTTCAACATTGAAATACTTTTCCTCCGCTGCAATCACCTGGTACGTAACCGGAAGAAGATATTACAAAACCTGGCCAAAAGGCCGGAGGGTGAGACAGTGGAATTTATTACCAATAGCCGCGATCAGGGGTTCCTCGAACAAGCCAACCAGGCCATCGAGAACAACTGTAGTAATACCGACTACGACACCACGGCCTGGAGCCGCGATCTGGGTATCAGTCGTACACGTCTGTTCACCCAAATCAAACAGATCACGGGCATGACCCCCAACGATTATATCCTCCACTTGAAAATGGAAAAAGGGATGCGCCTGCTGACGGAAGATCGAGACCTCACCATCGCCGAAATAGCCTACCGTCTCGGATTTACCAACCCGGCCTATTTCAGCAAATGCTTCAAGAAGCAGTTCGGCATTACACCGGTAGACTTCCGGAAAAAGTAACCACAAAGGCCAAATAAAAGGGGCTGTCCAAAAAAATCGGACAGCCCCTCTCTTCTATTGATCATTAATCGTAAACAACGGCTTACTCGCCCCAGTTCAATTGCAGCATCCGTTTGTAGCTGTTGTAGCGCCATTTGGCGTTTTCTTCGGCGGCCTGGAAGAGTTCGGCAGCCTCGTTGGGGTATTGTTTAGCGACAGAAGAGAAACGCACTTCGCCCTTGAGGAAGTCCTGGAATTTATCCCATTCCGGTTCCTTGCTGTCGAGGGTGAAGGGGTTCTTACCTTCCTGTTCCAGTGCAGGATTATAGCGCCAGAGATGCCAGTAACCGCATTTTACGGCTTCGGCTTCTTCCTGCTGGCTCTTACCCATACCCAGTTTCAAGCCATGGTTGATACACGGAGCGTAGGCAATTACCAGTGACGGGCCGTCGTAAGCTTCGGCTTCGCGGATAGCCTTGAGGGTCTGGCCCTGGTCGGCACCCATGGCTACCTGGGCTACATACACGTATCCGTAGGTGGTGGCGATCATACCGAGGTCTTTCTTACGCACGCGCTTACCGGCAGCGGCAAACTTGGCAATTGCGCCTACCGGAGTAGCTTTGGACGACTGTCCTCCGGTGTTGGAATAGACTTCGGTATCGAGTACGAGGATATTGACGTTCTTACCGGAAGCGATCACGTGGTCGAGGCCGCCGTAACCGATATCATACGAAGCACCGTCGCCACCGATAATCCACTGCGAACGTTTCACCAGGTAATGACTCAGATCGTTGATCTGTTTGCAGACTGGGCAGTTGGCAGCGTTAGCGCTGAGGAGCGGTTTGATCTGATCAGCCAGTTCGCGTGTCTTGTCGGCATCGTTCATATTGTCTATCCATGCCTGGAAAAGTTCTTTCGTGTCGCACGACGGGCAGTCTTTCGCCATGGCTTCGGTCATGAGGCGTACGAGGCGTTCGCGCATCTTTTCGTTGGCCAGCTGCATACCCATACCAAATTCGCAGAAGTCTTCGAACAGGGAGTTCGCCCAAGCCGGACCTTGTCCCTTTTCGTTCTTGGTATACGGGGTAGAAGGAACGGAACCTGAATAAATCGAGGTACACCCTGTAGCGTTGGCTACCATCTGACGGTCGCCGAAGAGCTGGGTGATCAGCTTCACATACGGTGTTTCGCCACAACCTGAGCAAGCGCCGGAGAATTCAAACAGCGGCGTAGCGAACTGAGAGTTCTTCACGTTCATCTTGGTATCTACCAGATGTTGTTTGGTCTTCACGTTCTTAACCACATAGTCCCAGTTGGCCGCTTCGGGCAGTTGCGATTCGAGGTCGGTCATCGACAATGCCTTGGCGCCACGGAAGCCCGGGCAGATATCGGCACAGTTACCACAACCCATACAGTCGAGTACGTCCACCTGGATACGGAATTTCATACCCTTCAGCGTAGCCGGAGCTTTTACATCGAGTGTATCGAACGATGCACCCGCTTCTTCCGTATTGTCAAGTACGAACGGACGGATCGAAGCGTGAGGACATACATAAGCACACTGGTTACACTGGATACAGTTGTCTTTGTTCCACACCGGAACGAAGGCAGCCACACCGCGTTTTTCGTACTGTGCCGTTCCCTGCATCCAAGTACCGTCTTCGATACCGGTGAAGGCTGACACCTTCAGCAGGTCGCCATCCTGTGCATTGATCGGACGTACCACTTCATTGATGAAGGCCGGATCGTTGTTCGGAGCCACTACGTCGTCTGCCAGTGTAGCCCATGCCGGGTCAACAGCCAGTTGTGTGTATTCGCCACCACGATCTACGGCGGCATTGTTCATATTGATCACGCTCTCACCCTTGTTGCCATAGGATTTGATGATGAACTTCTTCATCTGCTCGATCGCCAGGTCAACCGGGATCACTTGGGTGATACGGAAGAAGGCCGATTGCAGGATGGTGTTCGTGCGGTTGCCCAGTCCTATTTCCTGCGCGATCTGTGTAGCGTTGATATAATATACGGAAATGTTCTTCTGAGCGAAGTAACGTTTTACTTTGTTGGGCAGGTGCTTAGCCAGTTCTTCGCCGCTCCACACGGTGTTGAGCAGGAAGGTTCCGTTCTGACGCAGGCCCTTGGTCACGTCATACATACGGAGGTAAGCCTGTACGTGGCAAGCCACGAAGTTCGGCGTATTTACCAGATAGGTAGAACGGATCGGCGTATCCCCGAAACGAAGGTGCGAGCAGGTGAAACCGCCCGACTTCTTCGAGTCGTACGAGAAGTAAGCCTGGCTGTATTTGTCGGTATTGTCGCCGATGATCTTGATGGAATTCTTATTGGCTCCTACCGTACCGTCAGCACCCAAACCGTAGAATTTGGCTTCGTACATGCCTTCGCCACCCATGGCGATCTCTTCTTTCTGGGGCAGGGAGGTGAAGGTAACGTCGTCTACAATACCGATGGTGAACGCGTTCTTCGGCTCGTTCATCGCCAGGTTTTCGTATACGGCGAGGATTTGAGCCGGTGTGGTATCTTTGGAAGACAGACCGTAACGGCCGCCTACGATAACGGGAGCGTCAGCTTTACCATAGAAGCAATCTTTTACGTCGAGATACAACGGTTCGCCCAGTGCGCCCGGTTCTTTTGTGCGGTCAAGCACGGCAATACGCTTCGCTGTCTTGGGAACGGCTGCCAGGAAATGCTTAACCGAGAACGGACGATACAAGTGAACGGCAACCAACCCAACCTTTTCGCCCTGAGCGGCCAGGTAGTCGATGGTTTCGCGGATAGCTTCCGTAACAGAACCCATCGCGATGATCACGCGCTCGGCATCCGGTGCGCCGTAATAATCGAACAGACCGTATTTGCGGCCGGTGATGGCAGACAGCTCGTTCATATATGCTTCCACAACTTCAGGAACAGCGGTGTAGAAACCATTGCTGGCTTCCTTGTGCTGGAAGAAGGCATCGGGGTTTTCGGCCATACCACGGGCAACGGGATTTTCCGGTGTCAGTGCACGGGCGCGGAATTCGGCAAGGGCTTTCTGGTCAATCAGATGGGCAAGTTCTGCCCCTTCCAACACTTCGATCTTCTGGATTTCGTGTGAGGTACGGAAACCGTCGAAGAAGTTCAGGAACGGCACGCGTGATTTAAGCGTAGCCAGGTGAGCTACGGCAGCGAGGTCCATTACTTCCTGTACGGACCCTTCGGCCAACATAGCGAAGCCAGTCTGACGGCAAGCCATCACGTCCTGGTGGTCGCCGAAGATAGACAAGGCGTGTGAAGCCAACGTACGGGCCGACACATGGAATACGCAGGGGAGCAATTCACCGGCGATCTTGTACATGTTCGGGATCATCAGCAACAAGCCCTGAGAGGCGGTGTAGGTGGTGGTCAGCGCACCGGCCTGCAACGATCCGTGCAAAGCGCCTGCTGCGCCGCCTTCAGATTGCATTTCCTGCACCAATACTGTTTCGCCGAAGATGTTCTTACGTCCGGCGGCAGCCCACTCGTCTACATATTCTGCCATAGTAGACGACGGAGTGATGGGATAGATCGCAGCTACTTCGCTGAACATATACGAGATATGTGCAGCAGCCTGGTTACCATCACAGGTTAAAAATTTCTTCTGTTTCGTCATAAACCCAATAAACTATTAGTATGTAATTAACTTATTATACTCGCTTACTTAATACAAAAAACCAAACAGCCAGAGGGGCATCACATTGCCCTCTCCAATCTCGGTCTTATCAACTGCATAGCACAACTCTGCATTATTCTTTACGCGTGCGTTTTCTTCAATCCGGAAGCTATAGCGGCCATTCACCAGGAAGTGTGCGTTCTTGTCGGCCTCATTCAACCGGTTGTCTTTCATCAGTTGGTTGAAGAAAAAGGACTCGCGTACGGCCTGCATGTTGACATCTTCCGGGCGGATGGGGTACATCAGGTTGGAATTGTACATGTAGACCTTCGATGGTTTCTTCGGGAACGTTTCGCCTTCGCGGTACAAGATAGACATTAATCTGGCATCCGTCAAGTATTTAATGTAATTCATGACGGTGGCGCGTGAAGTTTCTATATCCTTACTCAACTGGCTCACGTTCGGGGTACAGGGAGCATTGATAGCCAGCAGATAAAGTAGCTTGCGCAGTTTGGGCAGGTAACTTTGTTCGATCTGTTTGATGTATAACACATCCACCTCAAGCATCATGTTCATCGTCTTGAGCAGGTTTTCCGAAAAATTCCGCTTTTCGAGGAAGAACGGGTAGAATCCGTGGTGCAGGTAGTCTTCAAAATACGCCATTGGCTTTACGACCGAGCAGATGCGGGTGGCAATCTCCTGATGGTTGGCCAGCATTTCTTCGAGCGTATAGGGCTGGAAATCGTTGCCGGATATCAGGTTGAGAAACTCGCGGAACGAGAATCCACGCAATTGGTAGGAAGCGACCTTACCCGACAGGTCGGGGTTTTCTTCCTTCAACCGCATCACCGACGATCCTGAAAAAACGATCTTCAGATCCGTAAAGTGATCGAAGCAATAGCGCAATTCCTTGGACCAGTCGGGGTATTTGAATACCTGGTCAATCAACAATACTTTACCACCCTTGGCACGGAACTCAGACGCAAAATCCACAATCGTGCGTTCGGTGAAATAAAAGTGATTGAGGTTGATATATAAACATTCCTTATTATCGGCTCCAAAATACTCACGGGCAATGCTCAGCAAGAAAGTAGTTTTTCCCACACCCCGTGAACCTTTGATGCCGATCAGCCGGTCGTTCCAGTCGATTTCATCCATCAATACCCGCCGCACCGGCGAGTAAAGGTGCTCCACTAAATATTTGTGTGTAAGAAAAAATGATTCCACTTGGTCTTATCCATTATCTATATCAGCGCGGCAAAGATAGGCGTCTTTCCTGGTTTTGCAATACAGAGATAGCAAAAAAATCGTAATAGTATCCATTTAGAGTTAGCAAGTTGGTGCATACATGACCGGCGTTGCCGTCTTTGGCATAAAGGAGACAAAAAAATAGCCAGGCGCGTATACTCCTGGCTATCTATACGATACAAGTAAAGTTTCTTCTTACTCAATCACCGTCACCCAACCATACGGATCAGCTTCGTCGCCTGTCTGGATACCGAGCAGCTTATTGTAGAGCTTGGTGCATACAGGGCCGGCGTTGCCGTCTTTGGCATAAAGGTAGGTTTTGCCTTCATCCAGGTCGTCTATCTTAGCGAGCGGCGTGATCACGGCAGCGGTGCCACACTCGGCGGCTTCTTCCAGCGTAGCCAGTTCTTCCACCGGAACGGGACGGCGTTCTACCGTTAGCCCCATATCCGTAGCCAGTTGCATCAGGCTCTTGTTGGTGATAGATGGGAGGATAGAGTTAGACTGTGGTGTAATATAGCTGTTGCCACGGATACCGAAGAAGTTGGCCGGGCCGCATTCGTCGAGGTATTTCTTTTCTTTCGGGTCGAGGTAGAGCACAGCCGCGTAGCCTTTCTCACGGGCTATTTCGCCGGCAGCTAGGCTGGCGGCGTAGTTCCCGCCTACCTTATAGGAGCCTGTTCCCTGCGGAGCGGCACGGTCGTAGTCGCGAAGGATACATACCTGTGTGGGTTTGAATCCGCTTTTGAAATACGGACCCACCGGCGTGACAAATACCATGAACATGTATTCGTCGGCCGGCTTCACACCTACCTGGGCACCGAGGCCGATCAACAGTGGACGGATATAAAGCGAAGCACCGCTGCCGTAGGGCGGAACAAAACGCATATTGAGTTTCACCACCTTGCGCACGGCTTCTTCAAAAATCTCGACCGGCAGCTCGGCCATCCTGATACCACGGCTGGAGCTCTGCATACGCTTTGCGTTTTCATCCATGCGGAAGACGCGCACCTTGCCGTCTTTGCCCATGAATGCCTTTAAACCCTCAAATGCCTCCTGCCCGTAATGCAGACAGGTCGCCGCCATGTGGATATTCAGAATCTCGGAAGACGATACTTCCAATTCGCCCCATTTACCATTGCGGTAGTAGCAACGCACATTGTAGTCTGTCTTCATGTAACCGAACGTAAGATCAGACCAGTTTATATTTTCCATAACTGTTGAATTTAGATAACACAGGCAAAAGTAAGGAATTTCGCCCGGGATGTGTTACTTTTGCACTAAAAATAAAGAGAAATGAAAGTAAAAGTAAGTGATCTGATTAAAAACACAACATCTACCGCTTTTTCATTCGAGATACTCCCCCCGCTGAAAGGGAACAACATCCAGCGGGTGTATGATGTAATAGACAAGTTACGTGCATTCGACCCGAAATATATCAACATCACCTCGCACCACAGCGAGAACCAGTTCAAAACGCTGGCCGACGGCACAATCCACCAGATCAATACCCGCAAGCGGCCCGGATCTGTAGCTATCGCTTCGGCTATCCAGACCATCTATGGCATCCCGGCCGTACCACATATTATATGTAAAGGATTCAGCAAAGATGAAACCGAATACGGGCTGATAGATCTCAATTTCCTGCGGGTATATAACCTATTGTTGCTTCGCGGCGACAACAAGGTGCTCGAACCATCGGAGAGACCCGAACAATTTCACAATCATGCCACCGATCTCCAGCTACAGGTGAACGACTTCAATCAGGGGATTGCAGTAGACGGCAGCCGCTTCGAGCCGAATGAGACACCTTTCTCATACGGGATGGCCTGTTATCCGGAAAAACACGAAGAAGCGCCGAACCTGGAATCGGATATCCACTACCTGAAAGAGAAGGTGAAAAACGGGGCCGAATACCTGGTCACACAGATGTTCTTCGACAACACCAAATACTACGCCTTTGTAGACCGTTTACGCGCCGAGGGAATTACCATCCCCATCATCCCGGGTATCAAGCCGGTGGTATTGCGCGACCAGTTGACGGTATTGCCCAAAGTGTTCCGGTGCGATATCCCCGAACCGTTTGCCAACGAACTGCGCAAGTGCAAGACAGACGACGAAGCCAAAGCCATAGGGGTGGAATGGTGCATCGAACAATGCAAAGACCTGATCGCCCATGGCGTACCCAGCCTTCACTTCTATACATTCCTGGCCTCGGAGAGTGTGTATAAGGTGGCGAAAGCCGTCTACTGACCAACGCGAAGCAGCCGGTTAATCGAACCGGATGCTTTTCACCGGTTCCACTTTGGATATCATATAGGTAGCACCGAACATCATACCCATGGAGGCGGCCAGTGCACCGATGTTAATAAGGAGCAAGTGAAGGAGGTTGAACTCAACAGGCACTGCGTCCACATAGTAGACCGACGGGTCAAGCTTGAACAGGCGAAAATGTTCCTGTACCAGACAGACAGCTATACCGATTGCATTTCCCCAAAGCATTCCTTTCCCTATAAGGAAAAAGGCGATATACAGGAATACTTTCCGGATACTGGCATTATTTTGACCCAGCGCCTTCAGTACCCCGATCATATTGATGCGCTCCATGATGATGATCAACAATCCGGATATCATCGTGAATCCGGCTACGGCCATCATCAGGATCAGGATCAGCACCACATTAATATCCAGTGCGCCGAGCCAGTGAAAAATAATGTAATTCAGTTCTTTGATCGACCTTGTATAAAACAGATTGTCGAAGCGGTCTTTCTTCTCTGCCATGAAAAAGTAGAGGTTTTCAGAGATGGCGTCCAACTTATTGTAGTCGTCTACCAACAATTCCAAACCACTCACCTGGTCATCCTCCCACCCGTTCAACCGGCGCACCTGACGGATATCACCCAATGCGTATAACTTGTCGAACTCCGGCGAACCCGAATCGTAAATACCCTTCACATGGAAACGGCGGGCACGCACATCGTCCTGGATGAAGTACATCAGCACCGGATCACCCAGTTTCAACCCCAGCAGATCACATATATAACGGGAAAGTAAAATATCAGTAGAACTCTTATCCGACTCGAATACAGGCAATTCGCCTTCTTTCAGGTTATTGCGAAAGAACGTCCAGTCATACTCCCGCCCCACGCCTTTTAAGATAATTCCCTGGAAATCTTCTTCGGTCTTGATCATTCCCGGCTTAGTGGCAAAGGCCTCCACATGGCGGATACCGGGAAATGCGGCCAATTCAGCCAGCAACGTATCACTCACCGCAATCGGTGCATATTCATACGACGCATTACTATCGAAGTTCGTGATCTGAATGTGTGAACCAAAGCCGATCACTTTATTCCGCACTTCCTTCTTGAAGCCAACAATAATTGCTACGGACAAAATCATCACCGCCAACCCCAAAGCAATTCCCGCCATGGCGATACGCACAGCCGGAGGAGTCACTTGACGGCTACCATCCTGACTGAATTGGATTTTCTTCGCTATGAAATATTCAAGACGCAATGGCTATAGTATTCGTCCGGGGTAGGCCTCGAGGGCTTTTGCAAGCACTTCCAATGCTTTCCCCAGATCTTCCTTATTCAGTACATACGCAATACGCACTTCGTTACGCCCAAGACCGGGATGGGTATAGAAGCCGGAGGCCGGTGCCATCATGACGGTTTGTCCTTCGTAGTTGAACTTGTCGAGACACCAGGCGCAGAAAGCGTCCGAATCATCCACCGGCAGTTTGGCTACCGTATAGAAAGCACCCATAGGTATGGGCGAATAGCAACCAGGAATACGGTTGATGCCATCTACCAGGAAGTTACGGCGTTCCAGATATTCGTTATATACATTCAGCATATAATCGTCAGGCGTATCCAATGAAGCCTCGGCCACGATCTGCCCGAGCAGCGGTGGACTGAGGCGCGCCTGGCACCACTTCATCACATTCTCACGCACCTGCACATTCTTTGTGATAATAGCACCGATACGGATACCACATTCACTGTATCGCTTGGATACGGAGTCTACCAATACCACATTATTCTCGATCCCTTCCAGGTGAAAAGCAGATATATAGGGCGCACCTGTATAGCAGAACTCACGATATACTTCATCGGAGAAGAGAAAAAGGTCGTATTTCTTCACCAAGTCTCGTATCTGTTCCATCTCACGGCGGGTGTAGAGATAGCCCGTCGGGTTGTTGGGATTACAGATCAGAATAGCTTTTGTACGGGGAGTAATCAACGCTTCAAACTCCTCCAGCGGAGGCAACGAGAAACCTTTGTCAATAGATGATGGCACCGTCTTGATCACCGCACCGCCCGAAATAGCAAACGCCATGTAATTGGCATAGGCAGGCTCAGGCACTAATATCTCATCACCCGGATCGAGACAGGCCATGAATGAGAAAGATACGGCTTCGGATCCTCCGGTGGTAATAATGATATCGTCTACATCTACCTGGATATTGAATTTAGCATAATACTTCACCAACTTTTCACGGAATGAACGGATACCTTCGCTGGGCGAATACTCCAATATCTTCCGGTCAATATGACGCGCCGCATCCAATGCCACTTCCGGCGTTTCGATATCGGGCTGACCGATATTCAGGTGATACACCTTGATCCCTTTGGCTTTGGCCTTGTTGGCCAAGGGAACTAACTTACGGATAGGCGAAGCGGGCATACTGACACCGCGCTGTGAAATACTGGGCATATACTATATTTTTGTTGCAAAAATAGCGCATTTATAATCAGAAGCAAAAGAAAACACGGTATTATCTTCCCGGAGGAGCTGAATCCCGGCTGGCATGCATGGTGGAGACGAAAGCTTTCGGGTCGATTTTCTTTATCTCTTCCTTCAGTTTCGGCATATCTTTCCGTTCAGCGATCGTGAAAATAATCTCACGTTCTTTGCCTTCGTACATACCGCGGCCATGCAGGTAAGTGCCGCTCATCCCCATCTCGTCTACAATCAGTTCTTTAATCTCCTGCGTCTTACCGGAAACGATGAAGACAGCCCGGTTCGGATTTTCCACCTGTAGCATATCCACTACCTTTCCATAGATAAAGATCGTCAGCCACGAATACAAGGGCACAGTCCAATCTTTGAATGCGAGCAATCCAAGCAGCACGACAGCCGAATCGAGCAGGATAATCATATTGCTCACCTTCATATTGGTGTTACTGGCCATTACGCGCGCCAACACATCAGTCCCCGCGCTGGTACTCTGCGCCCGGAACACACAGGTAACACCAAGTCCCAGCAAAGCACCTCCGTAGAACGCAGCAATAAACGTATCATTAGGCAACAACGGTTCGGTCAGGATATACGATAATGAATCGGTAAAAACAGAGATCAGCACAAACGTCACCACCGTCTTCGGGCCTGAAGCCAGGCCGATCTTCTTCATGGCCAGGATCATTAACGGAATATTAAAACAGAGCGCGGTGATACCCATCGGCAACCCGTCGGGAAGGAAAGAGAACATGCCTTGCGTAGAATAGTGCAATACGATGGAAACACCATACACACCACCCGGTACGATTTTATACGGAGCCAGGAAAAGCACATAACTCAATGCCTGCAAAAAAGCACCTACTACAATCAGTGAATAGTCTTTAGCACCCGCTTTCCAGGCAGCAGGAGACTGAATATTTAGTCCTTGTTTCATATTCCTTTAGATACATTTACTCAAAGCGGTGCAAAGATAGCCATAAAAAAAGACCGCATACACACGGTATGCAGTCTTTTTCCTTATTAAATCTATATTCCTATGAACCTTAGTCGTTCTGGGCCAGGTATGAATCGATCATGGAGGTCACACCTGCCGATTTCTTATTATTGTTGGTCACATTCAGCACGGTCACATACTTGCGATACTGATCTTCGTCCAACACATCCTTCATTAACTTGAGGTTGCCATATACAGCAATATACATTTTCTTGTCACGGTGCTTCTCTTTGCCTGTCAGACTATCACGTTGTTTGTCTACGAAGTACTCATTGATCAATACAACATCATCAAACTGATTGGCACTCAATTCCAGATACTTGCTCAATTGCACCACATTGGGATTGAAAGGTTCGTCAATGTTTGAAGATGCATTCTGGGAAAAACCTACTGTTGTACTCATTGTTAAAGCCACAACTGCTATCACTAATTGTTTCATAACTCATCATTTTTAAATTAAACCTTAAACTACTTTTTGTATATATCGTTGCGAGTTCTGTTTGCTTCTCTCTCGCTTCTGTATATACAACTATATGTTATACAACATAGTTTTTGAGAATAATTTATATGACTATAGATAGCATTTATAGTGCACGCCCCCAGCCTGGAGACGAAGCGCTACATCGTAGCGGCAACAGCCTCGGCACAACGCTCGCCATCAATCGCAGCCGAGACAATTCCACCGGCATATCCGGCGCCTTCCCCACAAGGATAAAGGCCTTTGAAGGTGATGTGGCGAAGGGTGTCCCGGTCACGAAGGATACGGACAGGGGAAGAAGTACGGGTTTCGACACCGATCATCAACGCCTCGTTCGTAAGGAAACCTTTGGAGGAAGCGCCAAAAAAACGGAGACCGTCACGCAAACGGGATGTCACCAATTCAGGCATCCAGAAATGGAGCGGCGAAGCCAACAAGCCGGGGGTATACGAAGATACAGGGAGATCGGATGAGTTCTTTCGATTCACAAAGTCGGCCATTCGTTGCCCGGGCGCCGTTTGTTTCATACCGCCGTTGAGCCAGCAACGTTCTTCCAACCATTCCTGGAAAGCCATCAGGGCAAGTGGGGAGTTTGCAGAGACAGGCAACGGTTCACCCCCCATCAGGGTAACATAATCCTCGGGGTGTACCTCTACCACCATGCCCGAATTAGCCCAGGCCGAACTACGGTTGGACGGCGACATACCATTGACCACCACCTGACGGGGACCGCTGGCAGCCGGTACCACAAAACCACCCGGACACATACAGAACGAATAAACGCCCCGGCCACCGGCCTGCGCCACAAAACTATATTCGGCCGCCGGCAGATAGTCTCCCCTACCCTCCCTACGGTGGTATTGGATCTGGTCGATCAATGCCTGCGGGTGTTCCAGACGCACACCCACGGCTATGCCTTTGGCTTCCATGGGGATCTGCTGCTCATGCAGGTAGCGGTAAACATCCCTTGCCGAATGGCCGGTTGCCAGGATTACGGGCCCGTGAAAAGCCTGCCCGGTATTTGTCTCAATCCCCAGCACTTCGCCATCGTGGATGATCAGGCGATCCATCCGGGTTTCAAAATGCACTTCTCCACCCGACCGAAGTATCTGTTCGCGTATGTTCTCTATCACACGCGGCAACTTGTCGGTACCGATATGGGGATGGGCATCAGCCAAGATAGCGGTTGAAGCACCATGTTGGCAGAATATCTGCAAGATGCGGTCTACCGATCCCCGTTTTTTACTGCGGGTATAGAGTTTGCCGTCAGAATAAGCCCCGGCACCGCCTTCGCCAAAAGAGTAATTCGATTCACTGTTCACCGTATGTTCGCGACTGATCAGGGCGATATCTTTCCGCCGTTCGCGTACATTCTTTCCGCGTTCTACCACAATAGGACGCAGCCCGATCTCGATCAACCGGAGGGCAGCGAACAATCCGCCGGGACCGGCGCCCACCACAATCACCGGCTTTGCAGCCGATACATCCTTGTATTCGATCACTGGAAACTCCGCTTCCGCTGGTTCCTCTCCCACAAACACCCGCACCCTGAGATTGACGTAGATGGTACGCTGGCGCGCATCAATCGAGCGTTTCAGTATACGGACGGCACGGATATCGTCCAAACGGAGGCCCGTTTCACGTACTACGACATGTTTTAATATCTGTTCGTTGGCTGTCTCCTCGGGCAGCAGGCGGAGTTGGAGTTCGCGGATCATAAGTGAATGAATTAACGTGTTAAAGGGATACTGTAAATGAGACCGCCCGTCAGGCGGATGCCGCTCCAGTCGGGCGATATGGCTATTGCCGTGTATTGTCCGCTTTTATCGGTAAACTTTTTGGTAAGATCGAATTCATAGCCGGCACTGACATTCAAATCCAGATGGGCAAGCAGGCGAATACGGCAACCCACAGCCGGTTCCACATAGGAATTCAGACCGCCAAGTGACATTCTGTCCAAGTGCTCCTGCTTTTTTGCTATCACTAATTCTTCTTCCAACTCGGCATTATTAAAAATCACACCTCCGCTCAGTTGAAGATAAGGGCGAATGGTATGCGTCTGCCAGCCCCGCGGCGTAAACCGGTAGAAAGCTCCCAGTCGTGTCCCTTTGGTACGGATAGTGAAATGATAGGAACCGGAATAATCCGAAACACCTTTACTGCCTGCGGTACTCATGAAATCCAACAAGATCCCGGTATGGTGCATCTGCTTGAAGTCAAGTCCGATCTTTGCCTGATTCACTATATACCCCGGGAAATTATCCGTAACCTTTAGGTTATTCAGCGAGACGTCACTTTGCGACAGGGTCTCTTTCAGGTCACCCATGGCAAAGGTGCCGTAGCCGAGATTGTATTCCAGCGTCAGCTGTTGTGCCTGCACGGATGGCATCAGGGCAAGCAGGCATAGGGCGATAAAAGTCAATCGTTTCATCATGGCTGCAATTCTTTTTCAAGGTTCAGGGCATAGCCGGTATCTGAGATCAATATATTCCCATACAGGCTAAGTTCGTTATAGATGCGTATATCCATACGATGAATCAGTTTATCCGTTTTCGGATGAATTACACACATCTTCTTCGAATTAAACACAAGCAGGTTACCGGTTTTAGGATCAATGTTTCCAATCTTCATATCCGGCATCTTCCAGGTATTGACCAACGACAGGTCACGAACATGATAATGCCGGATTTCATCTCCGACAGACACAAACAGATCATCCGGGTCGACTGGACTCGTACACCAGGACATCACCGGATTGGGGAAATACAATCTCCGGGTCTCCCCTATCGCATATCCATTCATGGCGACTACTACAATATCGCTTCCGTTGGTTTGGCACAACAGGTAAGCGCCATCCGAGGTGATACCGATCTCCATATTCATATAATACGGGAATGGCGTCTCTGCCTCCAAGGCTCCCGTTTCCGCCTGATAGAACTGAACGACGTTTGCTTTCCCAAACCCGCTTTTGAACACCACCAGTTTCCCGTCCTTTGTCAATGTCGGGACGCCTTCCAATACTTGAAAAACCTCCAGCGGTATAGTGACTACCTGCCGCATGTGCTTTCCCTCGAATATATCCACCGAGTGGGCATGGCATGCAATCGTCCGGCTGCTGTATTGCGAATTGCCATAGAGCAGCACATTACTGTCATACGACCCATTATAGGTACCCAGCGACGTAAACCCCGGACACTGCAGGGCCGTACTCTCACCATAGGAACTGACATACACCACATCTTCGACCGGATTATACCCAAAGCGCGCCCAGTTGCCCCTGGGAGCAATCATTACGCCTTTACTGCGCCGTCCGCCGGAGGCATAGTCATACATCAGCCATTGCTCGTTGTCGACGGAAAAAGCAGACTCCAAACGTAGTACCAAGGCATTATCATCACTGCCGAAAGGCGGATACGACACACAAAATTCCCTGTCCCGCGTCTTCGCCTTCAGTATCTCTTCATACGCTCCCATAGCCGTAACGACCGCTGCGGGATATGGGCTATCCCATCGGACAACGATACTGTCGTCCCGGTGATAGTCACACGTCATGCCGATAGTATACGCATCTAATGCCAACCGGCCGATCCTCCACGGTTCTTCCCGCCCTTTCACACGGGCGGAAACCTGAAAGACTGCCTGTTGCCCTGCATACGATTTATACACATGCGACAGTTCGTTGACATCCGACACATAAGTGGCAAACCGGGTACCACTGGCGGAAGCGACCTCTATCGTATAGCCTTCGAATACATCCTCGTTAAGCGGAAACTTCCTCCAGGAAAGTTCGAAATAGCCTTCGGCATTCACCTGATGCGCCAGATATTCCGCATTTTCGCCTTCCCTTATCACTTTGACCGGCCAACTATACGATCCCATATACCATTCCTCCCCCGCTTGTTCGGCAATACTGCCGGTACCGGTAGATGCATACATCTCACAGGTCAATGTATATTCAGGATCATACAACCAGGAATTGTTGATGGTGAAACTACCCGATCCGCCGACGATATCCCAGGTATATTCACCCAAGCGGAAGGCACACATTTCCGGCCGGCGTCCCCCTACGGTGATGTTAACACGGACAGTGGTTTCCCTTTGATCTAAATAAATGGACTCCCCGTCATTCGCTGCCTCCAATTCCACCACCACTGCCACTTCATCCGCAGGCTTTTCCAGTTCAATATAATTGTCGTGCACCTCATACTCACACCCGAATAACAGCAACAATACAAACAAACAGCACAGTACTTTCTTCATATAAACAGCGTAATAATTAAGAATAATCAGGTCTATCCGAACAGCTGGCGGAAGGCCTCTTCCACCTTTTTCACCTGTACCACTTCGATACGGCATTTGCTGCGATCGAAGCCTTTCAGATTGTTGTGCGGGATCAGGATACGGGAGAAACCCAGCTTTTCGGCTTCCAGAATCCGCTGTTCGATACGGTTGACGGGACGTATCTCGCCCGACAATCCGACCTCACCTGCCAGACAGGTTCCTGCCTCGATGCTGATATCGAGGCTCGACGAGAGGATGGCGCTGATCACCGCCAGGTCGATGGCGGGATCGTTTACTTTCAGTCCGCCGGCGATGTTAAGGAATACGTCTTTCTGCCCCAGCTTGAAGCCGGCACGTTTTTCGAGTACGGCCAGGAGCATATTCATCCGGCGCAGGTCGAATCCCGTCGCACTACGCTGTGGTGTGCCGTACACAGCCGTACTCACCAGCGCTTGTGTCTCGATCAGGAACGGACGCATGCCTTCGATGGCGGCTGCAATAGCTACCCCGCTCAGTCCTTCGTGATTCTGCGTGAGTAGGAGTTCAGACGGATTGGTCACCTCCCGCAATCCTTCCTGGCGCATCTCGTAGATACCCAGTTCGGACGTACTGCCGAAGCGGTTCTTGATGCTACGCAGGATACGGTAGAGGTAATGCTGGTCGCCTTCAAACTGGAGCACCGTATCCACTATATGCTCCAACACTTTCGGGCCGGCAATGCTGCCTTCCTTATTGATATGGCCGATCAGCAGGACGGGAACACCCGTTTCCTTGGCATACTTGAGGATAGAGGCGCTGCACTCGCGCACCTGCGACACACTGCCGGGCGACGATTCTACCAACTCGGAAAAAATGGTCTGGATAGAGTCGATGATCAACAGGTCGGGCAGCACGTTCTGTGCCTGAACGAAGATTTGTTCGAGATTGGTCTCACACAAGACGTAGCAATTCGGATTCGCATGGGAAAGGCGGTCGGCACGCAACTTGAGTTGCTGCCCGCTCTCTTCGCCGGAGACATAGAGGGTTTTCAGCGAAGCAAGCCGCATCACGGTCTGCAACACCAGTGTAGACTTGCCGATCCCCGGCTCACCGCCGATCAGTACCAGCGAGCCTTTCACCAGACCTCCGCCAAGCACACGGTTCAGTTCTGCGTCGTTCAGGTCGATACGTTGTTCTTCGGTGGCCGTGATATCACGCAGGAGTACAGGGCGCGGTTTATCGCCACCCGAAAGCCCGGGGAGCGAACGTTTGGCGGTTGGTTCTTTTGCGATTACCTCCTCTACATACGTGTTCCACTCGCCGCAATTCGGGCACTTGCCGATCCATTTGGGCGAGTCAGCACCACACTGCGTACATACATACACGGTCTTTGTTTTAGCCATTTCCGAATAATTTTGGCGTAAAGGTATAAAGAGTAACCTCTTTTCGTTATATTTGCTTAGTTAAAAAAGGGGATAAGGGGAAACACGAAATGGGGTCACCGGATATTTCACCTGAAATACAGCGGTTGATCGAGCAAAAACTCGCGGACCATAACCGTGAACGATCACCGGCGCAAGGGCAGTACATCGTGGTAGCGCCCCGTGAAGGTGTGTTGTATTTCAGTCTCTGGTATCAGCATCCGGAAGCGGCGCATTATCCGTATATATACCTGTTCAACCTGGAGCTCAATGCGCTCAGTTCCGTTGAATCGGCTATGCAGGAAATAGCCAACTCTTTCTTGCCGCTGGCATACATGGATGCGCTTACCCTGCCACCCGACCAGGGCGACGACATTATCCTCTTCGGTAAATACCGCGGCTACCACCTGTGGGAGATCTACCGCATCGATCCCCACTATATTCAGTGGATTGCCGAAAAATTCGAGGTGAAAACACGCAACGACCATCGATTTAAGGAACTGGCCATAAGCTACAACAAAGTATTCCTCGACCTGAAAACAGGGAAAAATTACAAAAAATCCGCCAGTCAATTTGTCGGTGCCGTTGGCGAAAAACTAACCAACCTTCACCTGAAAATCGTGCATGTACGGTTTGAAGACGACAGTTACCGCACCCGGACTATAGACAGCATCGTACACTACTATGTAGACCAACTGATCACCGCCGTAGATAAAGACGACAACCGTTTTTTCCTCACCATCAAAGCGGCCGACCGCAGTCTCAATTCGCAGGTAGTTGCCACCGGCAGCCATATATACACACCCGGCGAATACCTGCACCTCCTATCAGCCAAAGTGCTCAAACAGTACATCTCCCACCATACCCAATACACCAAACTGGGCTACTTGAAGTTCAAACAGCAGTAAACACCCCCTAATCCCATAAGGGGCCTATCGTCGTAATCTCTTTCACATCCCGCTCCATTTGAATGCGGGCTTGTTTCATATTCCGCAAAACTTGAATGTGGGCTTGCTTCAAGTTCCGACGTATGTGAAAGCGGGGTGCTTCAAGTTCCGACGAAAGTGAAGCATCCTAACCCATGAAATGAACATATCAGGGTGATACCATAGCTTGTGTGAATGCCCGGTCACGGGCATCCTGTACGTAGCCGGGGGTACAGGCGAAGCCAAG
>JAVBUH010000054.1:0-18621 GCA_031555505.1 Tannerellaceae bacterium | reverse complement strand
CACCCCGCTTTCACATACGCCGGAATCTGAATGTTCAAACCCTCATGGAAATGCGATGATTTGCACACTCCCCCCCGATATAAAACGGTTTTTTATAGAGGACACTCGTCAGGATGTGAATATATCGCAGCATTCAAGTTTTGCGGAATATGAAGGTATTCGTTGCTTTGACTATAGTTACGGAATGCCGGTCGGGTTGTATGGTTATAGAGGGAACAACCCTACGGGTTTAGAATTCGGAGATCAGTGTGAACCACTTGCCGGCCGACGAACCCCATACTTCCTTATATGTTGCGGTATTGAACTGCGGCCAGTAAGGTGTATCTTCGTTGAAGCGCGATTGCATGCCGACGGGTATTTCGCCTACCGTTTCACCTGGTAACGCCGTGTATTGCTGTGCATAGTTACTACCTTCGCCCCAAATGAGAGACTGTCCGAACGGGTTTTTACCCACGATCCACATGAGCTGTTCTTCGGCGATGTGCATCAGTTCCGGGTCATTCAGGAACTTTCCGCACAGAGCGGCGTTTTTACCGGTAGCCAGGTGAACGGCGGCATTGCCGCGGAAGGAGAACCATACGGGGAATATCTTGAGGTAATGTTCGTTGTCCAGCTTCACGCCGTTTGCAAGCTGTTGCCTGTAGTCGGCATCGGCACCACGGCGGATACCCACCTGGGCGATGTAGAAGTTGGCCGAGTCTTTCACCTCGTCTATATGATATACGCCGCTCGGCACCATGCCGTAGGGCTGTACGTACTGCATGATGTTCTTCAGGTAGTTACCGTATAGTTTGATGGCATTTGCCCACTGCGGATAGTCCTTGTGTTGGGGTTGGGTTTCGCACAGGAGGGTGAGAGCCATCATATAATAATGGTCGCGCGACTGGTGGTTGTAGTGTACGATCGATTTCCGGCTGAGATCGCGGTAGAAGAAACCGGAGGTCTTGTTCTTATCCTTCAGCGGCTCGGTACGTTGGCACTGGAGGGTGAGCCGGATGGCTTCGGCCGCTTTGTCGGCATAATACTGTTCGCCGGTGAGTTTGTACAGCATACTGGCTGCCCACGAGATATTGGCCATATACTGGCTTTGGGGAGCCATGGCGGCATGGTCGCCACCGCCACCGCCGCTGAGGAGTTCGGCAAATCCAAGCTCGTCAAACCGTTTGGTGGCAAATGCAAAGTCTTCTTTCGCGATTTTGCACAGGTTGGCTTTCAGCATCCCGTCTCGTTCGATGGCCATCGAGGCGTAGGCTTCGATACCGGCAAAGAAGAAGTTTTCAAAAGCGCGGTTGTGTACACGCACCTGGCGGCGGCCGGCATCGTCTACGGTCCCGATGAAGCCGTCGGTCCACAGGTTGGTTCCCCACGTTTGTACGCGGTAACCGTCGCCAAACCGGGTTTTCATGATGTAATCCAATCCCCACTGTGCTTCTTCAAGCAGGCGCAGGTAGAGGTCGGTATTGCCTTTTGCTTTGGCATTGAGAGCCATTTCGAGCATGTTATAGGCAATCTCACCGGTTTGCAGCGTTTGTTGCGACATATCGGCCGCATCGTGCCAGCCGCCGTTTACGGTGAAGATCATGCCGTTGTGTTCGCCGTTGAGGTCGGTATGGCAGGCGCCGTGTTTCTCAGGCACCGGGTAGCCGCAACGTTCCACAAACATAAAATTGCACACGCGCCAGGCCGAGTCGTCCCAGATATTGCGGTTGATATAGAACGGGCGGGTGGTAACACCGCCTACGCGGATCTGGTATTGTCCCTGACGGTTGAAGTGGGTGAAGTCTATCGTTTCGAACGAGCCGATGCCGGTCTTCGCCGGGGTGACTTTCCCTTCATACGCTACCTGCGAGGTGGTATAATCAATCAGTTGGAAGGTGCCGTCGTGTTTGTCTACATTGACGATGGCTGTCTTGCGGCTGTCGGGGCCATAACCGGTGGTTGAGAAAATGATGCGGTTGGCAGCCGGTTGCCAGCCTGAAACCACTTCGGGATGCTCAATCAACTGGAGTTTCACATCGTCTATATAGAATTTCAGCGCATCACCCATGGTGCGTTCCTTACCGAATACTTCGATGGCAAATTTGATGCAGGTTACTTTGTCTCGTGCCAGTTCGGTCATTTCTACAAAGCATTCGTTCCATTGTCCGTTCACGAGGTTGATCTCGTGATAGCCTTCCCGTCCGTAGGGGTCGGGCACTTTGATCTTCCCGTCGTTCTCTACATAGAGATTGAGGTAGATGCTACGGGCGCCTTCACAGTCGGGATAGATATAGAAATGCAGCCGGTTGTATTTCTCCCAGTTAGCGCCACCCACATCATAGGTAGCCATGGAGGTACCGCGTCCCAGTCCCCAGCCAAGGAATTCATTGACCACGGTGGGTGCATCCAGCAACAGGCAGTGTGTGCCAGACTTACTCCGCTCGGCCGACAGCGACATACTGCCGATCCCTTTATGCGACCATTTGTTCAATTCTTCCATATCACAGAGCACATCGGAAGCAAGAACAGTCTTGGTCAATCCGAAGGTTTCGAACGATTGGCTGTAGTCCAACGGCAGCGGACTGTGTACATAACCGGTGTTGCGGATGTCTGCTTTCAGTTTCTCGTCTACCTGTGCCTGCAGGAGGCTGAACGGGAAAAGAAGAAGGAGGGCGATCCCTGCAAGTTTTTTCATGATTTCCTGTGTTAGATTGTTCCTTGCAATACTACGCAAAGTTGGTGGGCGGCAGGTTTGAGAACTGACATAAAAGGTTTATTTCTTGTCAATCTGCCGTTTGTTCTCAGGTGTAGTCGTTTTTTGGTTGAAAGCGATTCGTTGCTTCAGGAAAGAATGATTATTTTTGTCATGTAATTACAAAGGCGGAAAAATCAGTTTACAGGGAGGATGTGTTATGAAAGGGAACAGTTGTGTGCACAGCAAATCCGGCGTTTTACTTTTGGCGTTTATGGCATTGTTGACGTTTACGTATGCTTCGGCGGGCAGTAGCCCTGACCCGGAAATACCCGATGCGTTAGATATCAGGTATGAAGGACGTGCTATTAAAATCACCTGGGCAAGGGTGGAGGGTGCGGCAAGTTATGTAGTCTGTCATGGCCCTTCACGTCTGAGCGCACGGCAGCCGATTGCCACGGTAGATGTGGCCAACACCAGGCCGGAAGCGGGATTCGGACAACAGGTGGTATTCGGCTATACGCATACGTCGCCCCGTGCGGGGAAATATGAAAACCATTACCGCATCGTTGCGGTAGATGCACAAGGCACACCGATTGTTTCGGCAGTGCAGACCATTTCGTTTGAGCAAAAAATGTTTGGCCGCAATATGCTGTTTTACGATGCGAGATTTGACGATGGCCAGTCGATTGCGAAAGAAATCAACCGTATCCACGACGAGGAGATGTTCTCGCCAGACGCCGGCCCTGCCGGCGGGCAATTCTCTTCCAGGCGTTATTCGCTATATCTGAAGCCGGGCGACTATACGGATTTCGGCGATTTGCGCATAGGCTATTATACGTCTTTCGCAGGGCTTGGCGCACTCCCTACCGACACGAAACTATACGGTTCGATCACCATCCCTGCTCCTTTAAAAGGCGGAAACGCGACGTGCACCTTTTGGCGTTCCGTAGAGAATTTTGAATTAAATCCCCTTTCTGCTTCCGATGATACAACGATGTTCCGGTGGGCCGTCTCGCAGGCAGCGCCTGCCCGAAGGCTCAGCGTCAACGTACGTACACAGTTCGACTGGGTGGGCGTGCCCGGCATGCATACCCCCTGGTCGTCGGGCGGCTTTTTGTCGGACAGCCGCTTTACGGCTCCGCTTGGTTCGCAAAGCCAGCAGCAGTGGTACACACGCAACAGCCATTTCGGGCATTCGGCGTTTTCGGGCGACAACTGGAACAGGGTAACGCACGGTGTTACCGGTCATCCCTACACGTCGAACTGGACCACGGGCGGTGCACGGACCGATATCGAAGAAGTACCCCTTATCCGTGAAAAGCCGTTCCTCTACCTGGATGGCGATACATACAAGGTGTTCGTGCCCGCACTGCGCCACCACTCGCGCGGCATTACCTGGAACGATGAAACCGGCGATAGGGGTAAGGGAACCGTCCTCGACCTCGAAAAAGACTTTTACGTGACCAAGCCCGGCGACAATGCCGCTCAGCTGAATGCCCAACTCAAACAGGGCCGGCATATTTTCTTTACACCCGGCTGGTATGAATTGGAAGTGCCCCTCCACGTCTCTCGCGCAGGTACCATATTAATAGGTTCCGGCTACGCTACGCTGTTCCCCGGAGAAGGTAATCACGACGGCGCGATACGCATCGACGATGTTCCCGGCGTAACGGTGGCCTCGTTGATGCTCGACGCTCATTTTAACTCCTCTTATTTGATCCGGGTCGGAGAATGGGGAGCCAACAACGATCATGCGGCAAACCCCACGCTCCTGTCGGATGTGTTTATACGCGTGGGAGGTTATAAAACCACACCGGTGAATGCCGACGTTTCCGTACAGATCAATTCGAACAACGTGCTTGGCGACCATTTATGGATTTGGCGGGCCGACCACGGCAACGGCGTGGGCTGGTATACGAATACCGGCAATTACGGATTGATTGTTTCGGGCAACGATGTGACGATGTACGGTTTGTTTGTGGAACACTACCAGAAATACCAAACGCTTTGGCTTGGTGAAAACGGCCAGACGTTTTTCTATCAGAACGAACTGCCGTACGACCCTCCGGTGCAATCCGTATGGATGAGCCATGACGGTACGGTGAATGGCTATGCGGCGTATAAAGTGGGAAACAAGGTGAACCGCCATGATGCCGTAGGCCTGGGTTGTTATGGCGTATTCAACCGTCAGCAGCAGCAACCACCCGTATATGTGTATCTTGCCAATGCGGTAGAGGCGCCCAATAAACCGGGCGTTACGATCAAGCACGTTATCACCACCGAACTGGGCGGACGCGGTGGTAGCACACACATTGTGAACGGTACCGGTGAGAGTGTGGGACGCAATGCGTTGGATGGTTCGGTGATTTCGGCCAATGGGGCGGCCAGACGTGTCATTTCATACAATAACGGTACCGGGATTGCACGACCTGCAAACGGCGATACAATCCTTGTCCAACCCGGTATCGACCCAACCGACGAGGTATTTGATTTCCCGAAATAAAAGGCATCATAGCCCAATTTGTTGCTATTGTGTCTTTTCCCCTCTGAACCGGGAGAGGCCGACCCTGTCTTTTCCCCCATCCGCCTGCAAGAACTATTTGCGGGGATTACTTGTTTAGTTAATAAAACTAAGAAATTATGATTACAACTATCCTCCGGTTTTTATTTCCGATGAAAGCGGAAAACAAACCAACTTCATGGTTCCTGCTGGGACTACGTTTATTATTCGGCATATTGCTCCTCACACACGGACTCCAGAAATGGGCTGCTTTTGATGCCCTGGAAACTACTTTCCCCGACCCGCTGGGTGTAGGCCCCCGTACTTCACTGGGCCTGGCTATCTTTGCCGAAGTGGTCTGTTCGCTCGGTTTTATCACCGGCACCTTGTACCGCCTGGCCCTGATCCCGATGATCTTTACGATGGGTATGGCCTTCTTCGTGATTCACGCCAACGATCCGTTTGCCGTGAAAGAACTGGCTTTTATCTACCTCGTAGTCTTTGTCCTGATGTATGCCACCGGCCCCGGCCGCTTTGCCTTCGACCGGATGATCGCCATCAACGTGTCGAAGAAGTAAGCACTTCCATTTGCCTGCCTCACAAAAGGTTCATATTTGCTCCGATTGGAAAGCATAGACCTTCAAGTCTGCTCCGGTTTGAATGCGTACATACCATCGTCATGCGCCACGTCAGTGGTGCCGGTGATGCACCACGCAACTTTGCTTTATCCAACCAACAAACACCCGGCCTTATTTTTGCTCGCACGCTCCTTATACAAATAAGAAGATATATAGCAAGCATGATCACTTTCAACCATCCGTTTTAAGATAACTTAACAAACAAACGTCCTCTACAGGATAAAAGAAACGTACCTTTGTGAAATAAGTTGTCACATCAACGATTCCCGTCATGAAAAAACGGATCAATGTGGTGGTTGCCGCCTGCTTCCTCTGGGTATGCACCACCGGCGTGGGGCTGGCACAGACCATTACTGCCGAACTGGCCTACAAGGCAGAAGCTACTACGGGAGAAGGCTCTATCTGGCATCCCGACCGCAAAACACTCTTCTGGGTAGATATCGAAGGCAAAACACTCTATGAATTTATGCCCGATAAGAAAGACTGCCGCACCTGGACATTCGACCGGATGGTAACGACCGTGGTTCCGGAGACTGCCAACACAGTGATCGTGGCGCTTCAGAATGAGATCATCCGGGTCAATCTTACCGATGGCAGCCATACCTCCATCGCAAAGATCGACGATGGTGGCGGCAAATACCGCTTCAACGACGGCAAGTGCGATCCCCAGGGACGTCTCTGGGCAGGCACGATGACGATGGGCGCACCGCGCGGATCGGCCGAACTGTATACCATCGACGGAAAAGGGACGGTGGCCACCCGCCTCACAGGCATCACCACCTCCAACGGCATTGTGTGGACTGCCGACCAGAAGACCATGTATTACAACGATACCCCCACCGGACGCGTAGCCCGCTATGCCTACGACGCCGCCACAGGTGACGTGATGTACGACGGCATCGCCGTATCGATCCCCAAAGGGACAGGTGGTCCGGACGGTATGGCGATCGACAGCCATGGCAACCTCTGGGTAGCCCAGTGGGGAGGATCAGGCGTGTACTGCTACAACCCAAGCACCGGCGAGCTCGTTACCAAAGTGGAAGTCCCCGCCCGCAATGTGGCTTCCTGCGCTTTCGGAGGTGAAAACCTCGATATCCTGTATATCACCACCGCACGTGCCCGGCTATCGGCAGAGGATATCGCCCTGAACCCATTGAGCGGAAGTTTGTTCTATTGTAAACCGGGCGTCACCGGCGTCCCGGCAAACCGATTTAAAAAGTAAAAAAAGTAACACAAGTATGTCAAGAAACAATAAGCATAAACCAAAAGGAAATCACGAAAAAAGAGAACATAAAAAAGGAAGTGCCAAACGAATGAGAAAAGATGCGATGATCCCGGCGATCACGGCCGCCTTCCAGTCTTCACCTAACGAACCGTTCAACTACAAACAGATCAGCAAGATGCTCGGCATCGAAGCCCAGGTGCAACGCCTGCAGGTAGCCGAGATACTGGACGACCTGGCGGCCGACCATTTCATCACCGAGATAGACCGCGGCCGTTACCGCCTGGTCAACCTCGGCACACTGGCCATAGGTACATTCTCGCGCCGCAGCAACGGGAAGAACTCCTTCATTCCCGAAGAAGGCGGCACCCCGGTATTCGTTGCCGAGCGTAACTCCGGCCACGCCATGCATGGCGATAAGGTAAAGGTGCAGCTGCTGGCCAAACGCCGTGGCGCCGAACCAGAGGCCTCCGTAGTGGAAATACTCGAACGCAAAGACAAATCTTACGTAGGCAAACTGCAGGTAATAAAAGGTTTTGCCTTCCTCGTAACCGAAGACAAGACCCTGGCTAACGATATCTTTATCCCCAAAAACAAACTGAAGAACGGCAAAAACGGCGATAAAGCCATCGTCCGCATCATCGAATGGCCCGACGGAGCTAAAAACCCGTTGGGCGAAGTGGTGGATATCCTCGGTACAGCCGGAGAGAATACCACCGAGATGCACGCCATCCTGGCCGAGTTCGGCCTGCCGTATAAATACCCGGCTGCTGTGGAAAAGGCTGCCGACCGTATCTCCGAAGTGATCCCGGCCGACGAGATCGCCCGCCGCGAGGACTTCCGCAACGTACTCACCTTCACCATCGACCCGAAAGATGCCAAGGACTTTGACGACGCCCTCTCGGCACGTCTGCTGCCCAACGGCCACTGGGAAGTGGGTGTACACATCGCCGATGTAACGCACTATGTGAAACCGGACAGTATCATCGAACGCGAAGCGCAGCAACGCGCCACGTCGGTCTACCTGGTGGATCGTACCATCCCCATGCTACCTGAACGGCTGAGCAACTTTATCTGTTCACTCCGCCCGGATGAAGAGAAGCTTTGTTTCTCCGCCATCTTCGAACTCGACGCGAACGCCGAAGTAAAAAAATCGCGCATCGTCCGCACCGTGATCAAGAGCGACCGCCGCTTCACTTACGAAGAAGCCCAGCAAGTGATTGAAACCGGCGGAGGCGATTACAAGGAAGAAATACTCGCCCTCGACGCCCTTGCCAAGAAACTGCGCGAGAAACGATTCAAGAACGGTGCCATCAACTTCGACCGCTACGAAGTGAAGTTTGAAATTGACGAGAAAGGAAAGCCCCTCAGCGTATACTTCAAGGAATCGAAGGATGCCAACAAGCTGATCGAAGAGTTCATGTTGCTGGCCAACCGCACCGTGGCCGAGTGTATCGGCAATCCGGGCAAAGGCAAGACGCCCAAAGTATTTGTCTACCGTATCCACGAATCGCCCGATCCGGAGAAGATGGAAAACTTCGCCACCTTTATTCGCCGCTTCGGCTACAAGCTCAAGACCGAAGGCAAGCAAGACGAGGTGTCGCGCAACATCAACCAACTGCTCGACAAGGCACAGGGAAGTCCGGAACAGAACCTGATCGAAACCCTTGCCATCCGCTCCATGCAGAAAGCGATCTATACAACGGAGAACGTAGGCCACTACGGGCTTGCCTTCCCCTACTACACGCACTTCACCTCGCCCATCCGCCGCTATCCGGACATGATGGTGCACCGCCTGTTGGCCAACTATATGGCCGGTGGCCGCAGCGTGCAGAAGAACAAGTGTGAAGACCTGTGCGAACACAGCTCGTCCATGGAACAAACCGCCGCCAGCGCCGAACGCGCTTCCATCAAATACAAACAGGTGGAATACATGAGTGAACGCCTCGGGATGGTGTACGACGGCGTCATCTCCGGTGTTACCGAATGGGGCCTCTACGTAGAGCTCAACGAGAACAAATGCGAAGGCCTGGTGCCCATCCGCGACCTCGACGACGACTTCTACGAGTTTGACGAAAAGAACTACTGCCTCACCGGCCGCCGCAAAAAGCGCCAATACCGCCTCGGCGACCCCATCACCATCAAAGTAGCCCAAGCCAACCTCGAACGCAAACAGCTGGACTTCATGTTGGTGGATTAAATAATTGATCTTGTCCTGTCTGCGCAAATATGGCGGTCTGGCAACAGAACAGGAGAAACAATAAGACTACTGTCGGATATTTCTTTTGCATGGTAGTTTCTCATTACTGATTGCTCGAAAATACGAGTAATACTGTCTACTGCTTAGGTAAATTCATACTACACATTCGATGGCCCCAGCAACCCCATCACCCCACACACAATCATCACCACTCCCAACACGCCATAAAACAACCGGGCTCCTCTCCGGCCAAGCCAGCCCACAAAAGGCGTAGCGCTGGCTGTCTGGAAAAACCAGTCGAAGTTGAGTAAGGCGGCCAGTACAGTAAGGCTGCCGAGGGAGAGGAAGAGGAAGTAGATAAAATATTCAGCGAGGCTCATAATAAGATAAGTTTAGAGATTAGGCTACAGGCTCTTTGATTTCTACCGACCGTGAACCGTCCGGGTTTTCGGAGATCGTTACAGAGACTGCGTCGAAGGGAAGCATTTCGGCTACCTTTTCCGGCCATTCAATAAAACAGAGGGCGCCGCTGTAGAAGTAATCTTCGGTACCGATGTCTTCGGCTTCAGACAGTTTGTTGATACGGTAGAAGTCGAAGTGGTAGATGAGTTCGGCTGTGGTATCGCTACGGTATTCGTTGATGATGGCGAAGGTGGGGCTATTGATTACATCCATTACACCCAGTTCTTCACAAACAGCTTTGATGAATGTAGTCTTGCCAGCGCCCATGCCGCCGTAGAAGGCAAAGACGGTATGGTCGCCCATGAGGCGGATAAATTCGCGGGCGGTTTCGTGGATGGTATCCAGGCTTTTTATTTGTAATGTCATAGAGATGGAATACTATTGTTGATATTTATATATGTGGGATCGTAATACGTTAAATGGAACTGCTACTTGGGATCTAATACGATAAAAGGAACCATCATCTCCTCCATGGAGATGCCGCCGTGTTGGAAGGTATCCTTATAGTAGGAAACGTAGTAGTTGTAATTGTTCGGATAAGCAAAGAAATCCTGCTCAAGGGCAAAGATGTACCGGCTGCTGAGGTTGGGCGACGGCAGACCGAACTTGCCCGGCTCACGGATTTCGAATACTTCCTTCGGGTTGTAATTGAGCGCCTTCCCCACTTTGTAGCGGAGGTTGGTATTGGTGTTTTTGTCGCCTATCACCTTGATGGGCGAATCTACACGGATCGTACCGTGATCGGTAGTGAGCACGATCTTACAACCCTTATCCGCAATGCGGCGACAGAGTTCGAGCGCGGTAGAATGCTGGAACCATGAACGCGAGAGGCTGCGGTAAGCGGCTTCACTCTGCGCCAGTTCACGGATCATCCGGCTTTCGGTACGGGCATGGGAGAGCATATCGATAAAGTTGAGCACGATCACGTTCAACTGGTTGTGAAGCAGCGACGGTACCTGCCCGATCAGTTTTTCTCCAAACTGCGCATCGTATACCTTATGGTACGAGAAGGTGTACTTCTTGCGAAAGCGATCGATCTGTGTCTGGATCAGCGGAGCCTCATTAAGGTTCTTGCCTTCTTCACTGTCTTCGTCTACCCAAAGATCGGGGAACATCTTTTCTATCTGGATCGGCATAAGGCCGGAGAAGATGGCATTGCGGGCATATTGTGTGGCCGTAGGCAGAATGCTGTAGTAGAGGCTCTCGTCGAAGGTAAAATAGTCGGACAGCAGGTCTTTGACCACATTCCACTGGTCGAGGCGGAAGTTATCGATGAGGATGAAGAATACCTTCTCGTCGTTGTCGAGCAATGGGAAGACTTTCTTCTTGAAGAGATCAGGGCTCATCATGGGGCGACTTTCAGGATGCTGTACCCAGTCGGCGTAATGCTTGCGGATAAACTTGCCGAAAGCGTTGTTGGCCTCTTTCTTTTGCATCAGCAAGAGGTCGTTCATCTGTGTCTGGCTGGCTTCGAGTTCAAGTTCCCAGTAGACAAGTTTCTTGTATACCTCCATCCATTCGTCGGCCGTCAGCGAATCGCTGATCTGCATGCCGATGCGGGAGAACTCCTGGCGGTACCCTACGGTAGTTGTCTCGGATATGATCACATTCTTGTGTACATTCTTTTTGATGGAAAGAAGGAGTTGGTTGGGGTTGACAGGTTTGATCAGATAGTCGGCTATCTTGTTACCGATGGCCTGGTTCATGATGCTCTCTTCCTCGCTCTTAGTGACCATCACCACCGGCACATTGGGGTTGATGGTTTTGATCTGCGCCAGTGTTTCCAGGCCGGTAAGCCCGGGCATATTTTCGTCCAGGAAAATAATATCGAACTGTTCTTCCCGGCAGCAGTCGATGGCATCCTGCCCGCTTACCACAGGCACCACTTCATAGCCTTTATCCTGTAGGAAGAGGATATGCGGTTTGAGCAGGTCGATCTCGTCGTCGGCCCAAAGGATCCGGTCTTTACGGGTAACCATAGTGTAACTCCTTTCTAACTGTTCTTTTTCATTGTATAATCAGTAATACCCAACGAGTCGTAGGCTTGGAGCAAGGCTTCGTCGTTATCGGATATCATCAGCAGGATATCGTTCTCGCGCAATTCCGTATTTCCCTTCGGAATGAAATAACGACCGTTGCGCTTCACCATTACCGCCAGTGTATGATCTGGTAACGTTAGCTGCATCAGTTTATTGCCGTGAAGCAGCACTTCAGCCGTAATTTCGATCTCACTCATGGCGCTCTTGATCTCATCGGGCAATTCAATGCCGAACTGGTCTTTTCGTTCGGGGGCATCCACCAGGTGCAGCCATTTGGCCACCGTAGTGACGGTAGTCCCCTGGATGAGCAGCGAAAGGATGGTGATAAAGAACACCACATTGAAGATCAATCCGGCATACTGTACGCCGGCAATCATCGGATAAGTGGCAAAGATGATGGGAACGGCGCCACGCAGTCCCACCCATGAAATATACAGCTTACCCCGGTTGGTGAAATGCCTGAATGGGATCAGGCTGAGGTATACACTCACCGGACGGGCCACCAGGATCATAAAGACGCCAACAGTCAAGCCAACCGGTGCAACAGGCAATAGTTCGTGGGGGTTCACAAGCAACCCCAGCGTAAGGAACATCACGATCTGCCACAGCCAGGTAAAGCCGTCGAAGAAGGTACTGATACTTTTCTTATGCTCGATCTTTGCATTACCCACCACCAGACCGGCAAGGTATACAGCCAGATAGCCATTCCCTTTGATCAATGTGGTAGCCGCAAAGGTAAAGAAGACCACAGCCAACAGGCAGATCGGATAAAGCGAAGCATTCGAGATATTAATCTTATTCATGATCCGTACCGCCAATTTGCCTAACAGGTAACCGGCAACCGCACCAATCGACAACTGAACCACCAACTGCAGCGATGCATCCCATAGATTCATCCCCCCCGCCTGGATATAGGCAATGAGAATGATGGTGAGCATATACGCCATCGGGTCGTTACTACCACTTTCCAACTCCAGTGCCGGACGCAGGTTTTCCTTTAAATGTACCCCTTTGCTTCGGAGGATAGAGAAGACCGAAGCCGAGTCTGTAGACGACATAACAGCCGCCATCAACAATGATTCGGGAAAAGTAAGAAGCACTTTCGTTCCGAAATGAGACGACATATAGTAAATAAAGCCTCCCGTAATAAACGTAGTGGCCAATACCCCAAGCGTAGCCAACATCACACCAGGCCCCACAATCGGTTTGATCTCACGGTATTTTGTATCCATCCCGCCTGAGAACAGGATGATACTCAATGCCAACATGCCGATAAACTGTGCGATATGGGGATCACTGAACTGGATGCCCAATCCATCACTTCCAAACAACATTCCTACGCCGAGGAAAAGCAACAAGGCAGGCAATCCAAAACGGTAACCGGCTTTACCGGCAATAATACTCAAAAACAAGATAATGGATGCTGTCAGCAGCACCTCTTCCGCATTATGGAACATAGGCTCAAATTAGTACGTAATTACTCGACAGCGCCCCCCGACGGTGAAAAAATGGGGTCTTCGAGTTAACAAAAATAAGAAAAAACGGTGTTCGTACAAGGGAAGTTCTCGTTTTTTTTCACGCCACCTTTGTTTTTCATTGGGTTCGTGTGCTTTTGAACTATAAATCACCTACTTTTGCATACAATTGCCAAACAGAATGGCGTCCTTTTGAATATGAATAAAACAATCTTATCCACAACATTGGCCGTCCTGCTAACCGTGTCGGCTTGTCAGAACGAGAAACATTTCATGAACCAGGGCGATTACCGTGCACAGGTGGAACAAGACTTTGCCGCCAAGCAAGCCTCACTGCCACAAGGTGATCTTTTTTCCATCTTCAACACACCCATGACACTGGAAGAGAAAGAAGCGATGACCTTTCTCTACGCTTATATGCCGATAGGTGATATTACCGACTACAGTGGTGAGTTTTATCTGGACAATGTACGCGCCGCATTCAAAACCCGCGACGAAATGCCTTGGGGGCCGCATATCCCTGAAGGGATCTTCCGCCATTTTGTACTGCCTGTCCGCGTGAACAATGAGAATATGGACGAAAGCCGTATGGTATTCTACGAAGAATTGAAAGACCGGGTAAAAGGCCTGTCACTCTATGATGCCGTACTGGAGGTAAACCACTGGTGCCATGAAAAGGTGATCTATACACCGTCGGATGCGCGGACAAGCTCGCCGCTGGCCTCCGTATGCACAGCCTACGGAAGATGCGGGGAAGAATCCACATTCACCACTGCCGCATTGCGTTCGGTAGGTATTCCGGCGCGCCAGGTATATACGCCGCGTTGGGCGCATACGGACGACAACCATGCCTGGGTAGAGGCCTGGGTAAACGGCAAGTGGTATTTCCTCGGCGCCTGCGAACCGGAACCGGTGCTCAACCTCGGCTGGTTCAACGCCCCTGCTTCACGGGGTATGCTGATGCACACCAAAGCGTTCGGCAAATACAACGGACCGGAAGAAGTGATGGAAACAACGGCCGCCTATACAGAGATCAATGTGATAGACAACTATGCTCCCTCGGCCAAGGTATTCATTACCATTACCGACACGGAAGGCAAACCGGTGGAAGGCGCCAGCGTAGAATTTAAGATATACAACTATGCCGAATTCTTCTCCGTAGCCACCAAAACAACCAACGCTGATGGCGAGACCTTCCTCTCCGCCGGTAAAGGCGATATGCTGGTATGGGCCACCAAGGATGGGAAGTTCGGCTACAGCAAGGTGTCATTCGGCAAGGACGAGAAAGTAACCATTGCACTGGATAAACAACCCGGTGATAAAGGTTCTGTAGAACTGGATATTGTGCCTCCGGATGAAAACATGATCCCCGTTGAGGTAACACCCGAGCAAAAAACAGAGAATACACGCCGGATGCTGGCCGAAGACGATATCCGCAACGCATACGTTGCCACCTTCTACACCGAAGAGA
The DNA here is from genome assembly GCA_031555505.1 of Tannerellaceae bacterium. GTDB lineage: Bacteria > Bacteroidota > Bacteroidia > Bacteroidales > Tannerellaceae > JAJDIA01. The sequence goes on along the minus strand of JAVBUH010000054.1, from coordinate 3,940 downwards.
AAGCCAAGGCATTGGCAGCTGAACTGGGTATTGATCCGGAAGCAACCGTACAGATCATGATCGGCAGCCGGGGCAACTGGCGCGAGATCGAAAAATTCCTGCGCGAAGCGGCTGCCGATAAGCGCGCCACAGCGATGGCATTGCTTCAGGCTGTTTCGGCTAAAGACTTGCGCGACACACCGGCCTCCGTACTGGCCGACCATCTGGCATTGGCTCCCGAGTCATCCGATCCGTTGTATATAAGTTACGTCTTGAATCCGCGCGTAGCCAATGAATTACTGACCCCGTATAAAGGTTTTTTCCAAACAAACCTGGATGCCACTCTGGCCAAAGAAGCGAAAGAAAACCCACAGGCACTCGTAACATGGGTAAAGAACAACATCACGGTAAATAATGCATTGAACCCGCAACAGATACCGGTAATGCCTATCGGCGTGTGGAAATCGCGTGTGGCCGACACCGCTTCGCGGAATACGTTCTTTATTGCCGTAGCACGCAGCCTAGGTATACCCGCGCGGATCGAATCCGTGGCCCGCAAGATACAGTATTATCAGGATGGCAACTGGATGGATGTGGATTTCGAAGCCGCCGAACAGTCGATTACCGCACAAGGAAAGGTAGTGGCCGCCTACACCCCGATCAAAGCATTAGACGACCCGAAGTACGACAACCACTTCACCATTGCCAAGGTACTAGACAACGGCAAACTGCAAACCCTCAACCTGCACCGCCGGAATACCACGGTGGATATGGGCGCCGGCGATACCTGGAGCGCTTTGCTGAAGGCACCGTTCGACCTGGACGAAGGCCATTACGCCATGGTAACAGGGATGCGTATGGCCAGTGGCAACGTGCTGGCAACGCTCTCTTTCTTTGATGTGGAAGCCGGCAAAATAACGCCCGTCCGGCTGGTGATGCGCGAAAGCACAGACCAGATCAGTGTGGTAGGGAGCTTCAATTCCGAAAATAAATTCAAACGGGCCGATACCGGTGCAGAAACCAGCGTGTTGCTCACTACCGGACGCGGATACTTTGTGGTTGCCATCCTTGGCGCCCGCCAGGAACCGACCAACCACGCCATGCGCGATATCGCCGCCGTGAAGAAAGACCTCGAAGCCTGGGGACACGGCCTGGTATTACTCTTCCCCGACGAACAGGGATACAAGAACTTCGATCCGAAAGAATTCGGCGGGCTGCCCGGCACCATTACATTTGGTATCGACGAAGGGAACAAGATCCAGAAAGAGATCGCCGCCGCAATGAATTTGCAAAATCCCAACTCACTCCCCATTTTCATCATTGCCGATACCTTCAACCGTGTGGTCTTTGTATCGCAGGGATATACCATCGGGCTGGGCGAACAATTGATGAAAGTCATACACAAACTGTAATGGAGCACACGATCAAATCCGTTTGCGTTTTCTGTGCTTCCAGCACCAAGATAGATCCCACTTACTTTGCAGCGGCCGCCTCACTGGGGCGGCTGCTCGGAGGGCGTGGACTGTGTGTGGTCAACGGCGCCGGTTCGATCGGACTGATGCGAACGGTTTCGGATGCCACCCTCGAAGCTGGCGGAACGGTAACGGGCGTCATCCCCCGGTTTATGGTAGAACAAAACTGGCATCACCCCTACCTCACCGAAACCATCGTGGTAGACAGCATGCATGAACGCAAACAGCGGATGGCCGACCTGTCGGATGCCGTCATCGCCCTCCCGGGTGGTTGTGGTACTATGGAAGAATTGTTGGAGATCATCACCTGGAAACAGTTGGGCTTATATGTGAACCCCGTCGTGATCCTAAACACAAACGGTTTCTACGGGCCATTGCTCGCCATGCTGGAACGTGCCGTAGCCCAACAATTCATGCGCCCCCAGCACCAGGGATTATGGGCCGTTGCCCAAACGCCGGAGGAAGCAGTAGCACTGATCCACTCACTACCTCAATGGGACAGAAACCTGCGAAAGTTTGCAGCGATATAGCCATAAAAAAGCATTTCCCTATTATTTTCCGGCATCCCACTACAGCAATCCCTCTAACGTCCGGCAGGAGCGCCCTTCGACCGTTTGGCGGAGGTGATCCTGCAGGAGAGAGAAGAACCCTGTGTGTAGGAGCATGTGACAAGGCTATCGTGAAGGTTCAAAATGCATTTATTCACCTGTTAAGATCAACATTATTAAAATAACTAACAATATAATTCAAATATTCACTACAAAAATCAACATTTATTTTGTCTGTTATTATTATTTTTCGTACGACCATATCCTTATTTAGTAAAAATGCATATGCAAAAGCTGGTTCAGTTTGAGGTATCCCCCAATTGCGGCTCAAACGAAAAGGAAACATCTCGCTATCTTTATCTACCCAAAACGACTTCAAACTTCTTAAATTAAAATCAGTAATAAGTACTATATTTTCTTTTCCTATTGAATCACGCATTTCCAAAAGCTTCAACAAAAAAGGTTCATAACAAGAAGGACATCCTTTTTCGGGGAAAAAGTAGACTAATTTGTACTCATCAGAAAACAGATTTTTCAGCATGTCGTTTTCACCAGGCAAATTCGTGATTGCTACATTATCAAGATGTTCACCTTCAACAGAAATCTGCATACGCAAAATCGTCACCAGATCGTTATTATTATCGACAATTAATTCATAATCGGACTTGCTCTCTAACAGAAGAGAGTAAACCTTTTTTTTCATTTCTCTTTCAGCAAACAACTGATAAACGGAAGCTATATTAAATATTATCAAAACAACAACAAAAACCAAATAAATAAATAATTTATCAAATTTCATAATTTAATTTTTATTTTTAGTAGAATAGGATTGTCATCCTCTTTCATGTTTTCACACAATGATACTAATTCAGCATGATTAGAAACAAAGGCATTCCATACAGTTGGGTCAGAAACAGCATTTTTATACCTCTTATATCCATCCAGTAATACCTGAGGTTCAAGGTGATATAAAAGTTCATCTCCATCCAGACCACCAGGAAGCGGCCATTGTTTCAGAACAAGTTGATTCCCAAGAAAGAACATATCGTCTACAATGATATGCCCTGTCTTAGTATTCCCTGTTTTAGGATCATGAAAAGACACATAGCCATTGTACTGATAATCGCTAAAGCCAATATATAGATATTGTTTCGTAGCATGAAAAGCCCAGATATTATTAACACCTTTATTCTCTTCTATTCTATTATAAATATCATCCAGATCTTGCACACCGGCAAACAAATCGTCCGGATATTTTTTATCACCAAAATCTATTTCGTATGCCGGAGACAATACATTATCATTTATTTCAAAAATGGTAGAACTTCGTGGATACCGAAAATAAACCTGATCGTCAACCAGGGTCAGGGGGTGAAAGATTGTAGTATGCAGCATCCTGATCTGTTCATCAGATGTAGGGCTATACAGAGCTGTCCTCGTCCCATCCGGCCCTATCCGAAACAACACACTCCCCAAAGTGCGATCTTCGCCATATACAATCGTATTCCCTTTATTATAATAATACAGATCATTATCCTTTTTCAAGAGGAATCCGCTATAAGAATCTGTTTCAATAGAATGAAGAAGGGACTTTTCAACAGGGTTGTATGTAAGAATATGGAAAGAAACAGATACAATAAGCTCATGATCATCCTTAATATAAAAATCTGTCGGGTTTACATATTCATTTGGGCCTTGCCCCCTATTATCGAAAGTATACATGTATCTGCCCTTTTTATCAAATACCATAATTTTATCAATTCCCCCGACTGGAGACACCCCTATGTAATAGTATTCGGCAGTTTGGAAAAAACGGAGCATGCCCACCCAGTAGAAACGCCTAATTACTCTTCTTAAAACCCCGAAAAACCGCCCGAAAAACGGATCATATCCGTTCAAAAAGGGCTAAAAAGGGCTAAAAAACGGAGCAAACCCACCCAG
>JAVBUH010000012.1:0-39026 GCA_031555505.1 Tannerellaceae bacterium | reverse complement strand
TTTCACTACGTCGAGCATTTCATGGCGCGGATACATCTTCACCTTGTTCAATCCGATCTGGCGGCTGAGGGCCGAGTAAGCGCCGAGCAACAACTGCTGGCCCGTCTGACCGCGGGCATAGAACGTACGGGATACCTGTGCACCACCGAACGAACGGTTGTCCAGCAGACCGCCGTATTCGCGTGCGAACGGTACACCCTGTGCCACGCACTGGTCGATGATCGAGTTGGATACTTCAGCCAGACGGTATACGTTGGCTTCACGGGCGCGGTAGTCGCCCCCTTTGATCGTATCGTAGAACAGACGGTATACAGAGTCGCCATCGTTCTGGTAGTTCTTGGCGGCATTGATACCGCCCTGTGCGGCGATAGAGTGTGCCCGACGGGGAGAGTCCTGGATACAGAAGTTCAACACATTGAATCCCATCTCGGCCAGGGAAGCGGCGGCTGATGCACCGGCCAGACCCGTACCTACGACGATGATATCCAGACGACGTTTGTTTGCAGGGTTCACCAGTTTCTGGTGAGCTTTATATTCTTTCCATTTTTCGGCCAACGGCCCCTGGGGAATTTTTGAATTTATGGTAGTCATATATCTTGCTATTTATCAAAGGTTTTTCAGATAGAATACGATAGTCACAAGGGCAAAACCCAGACAGATCAATGTGGCGAAGATGTCGGAGATCACTTTCCAGCGGTTGATCCAGCTGTTGTTGTTCCAACCAACTGTCTGGATAGCGCTCCAGAAACCGTGTGTGAGGTGGAACCACAAAGCCACGTACCATACGAGGTAAAGCACTACCACTACGATGTTGCTGAAGTAGTAGTTCATGAATGCGGCACCGTCTTGCGGAGATACCATCGCACTGCCCAACGCTACTTCGTGATGGCCCATCAGTTCGGCAAACATCATCTTGTACCAGAACTGTGAGAAGTGCAGGCACAGGAAGCCAACCACGATCAGCCCCAGCACGAACATGTTCTGCGACGACCATTCTACGTTTTTCGGCGTAGCGCTTACGGCATAACGGCTGTTACCACGCGCCTTCCGGTTCTGCAACGTCAGCATGATCGAGTAGCAGATGTGAATCACAAAGCCGGCAGCCAGTACCAGCGTACCCGCCAACGCATACCAGTTCGTTCCCAACAGCGAACAGATCATGTTGTAGGCCTCTTCCGAAAAAACGGCCGTCATGTTCATCGCCAGGTGGAACACCAGGAACAGGATAAGGAAGATACCCGATAAGCTCATTATCAGTTTCTTCCCGATAGAAGAATTAAGTAACCACATAAGATAATAATTTATTAGTATGTATTAGTTTCTAATTGCTACTTTCTGCAAACAGCGTTTGCGGGTGTCTTTCCTTGAAAAAACACCCGCAAAGGTATGCGAAATACGTATAGTGGACAAATTATTATGGAAATAATTCCGTATTACACTCCATACGCATACAACAATCAGCCGGCCGGAAGGGTGGGAACGTATGATACCCATTATTTTTCTGTTAAATACCGGCGATCATGCAACGTTTCCACCGGCTTTACGTCTATACTGGTAACAAGGAGTAATACAGCCACCGGATGTTATTTTTCATCCGTTTGTTTGTCGTATATCCGAGACTGTGTTTTTAATTCAGCATCCATCAAATAGAAATAAACGATTATCCATGAAACCACTTGCCTCACTTCTCACCGCCGGCCTGCTTCTGTTGACGCCGTGTGTATTTGCACAGACTGCCGGTGAAACTACAGCTCCCTCCGGCGAACGTACCTTCCGCGCCTACCGGGTAGAGACGCCACCCTCGATAGACGGGGTGATCAACGACGATTGCTGGGACAGCATCGGCGAATGGTCCGGCACCTTCACGCAGCAACAACCCGACGAAGGCAAACCCTCCCGGCAGGAAACCCACGTGAAGATACTCTACGACAACCATAATATATATGTGGCTTTCCGCAACTACGACAATGAGCCCGACAAGATCAACCGTTGGCTTGCCCCGCGCGACCAGCTCAGAGGGGATGGCGTCTGCATTTGCTTCGACAGTTATTTCGACCACCGTACAGCTTTCACCTTCGGCCTCACAGCCGGAGGGACGCGCCTGGATTTCCTGATCCAGAACACCTCGCGCGACGACTATACCTGGAACGCCGTTTGGGAAGGTCGTACCTCGGCCGACGACAAAGGCTGGTATGCCGAGTTCAGCATCCCCCTTTCACAGCTCCGCTATTCCAACCAGAATGTGGAACAACTCTGGGGTGTACATGCCCTCCGCTGGATAGACCGTTACCAGGAGAACTCCCACCTGCACATGATCCCACGCCAGAACAAAGGCTATGTGTACGAATTTGCCACCCTCACAGGCATCAGTGACCTGCCTCGCTCACGCCGCATCGAACTTACCCCCTATACATCACTCAAATACATGACTTCCGAAAAGGAGGCCGGCAATCCCTATAAATCCGGACATGAATGGGGCTATGGCGCCGGCTTGGACGGTAAAATAGGGTTGTCGAGCGACTTCACCCTCGACTTCACCATCAATCCCGACTTCGGTCAGGTGGAAGCCGACCCGTCTACCATCAACCTCACCTCGTTTGAGACTTACTTCGAAGAAAAACGCCCCTTCTTCCTCGAAGGAAAAAATATCTACGGGATGATTGGCGAAGATATGTTCTACTCCCGCCGCATCGGCTCCCGCCCGCAATGGCATCCCGACGATGAGGATGCAGATTACAGCAAAATACCCAACGAGACCAACATCATCAGTGCGATCAAGGTGTCAGGCAAGAGCCGCAAAGGGCTCTCCCTGTCGGTACTCAACAGCATCACCGCCAAAGAAACGGCACAGATCACCAAAGAGGACCGCGAATATGAGATGACGGCACAGCCGCTTACCAGTTACTCCGTGGCGCGTGTGCAACAAGACCTCTTCAGCGGAAATACCATCCTCGGCGGCTTCGTCACCTCAGTGAACCGTTCGCTCAAGGAAGAACACCTGAAGTTCATGACGCGCAATGCCTATACCGGGGCGCTGGACTTCAGCCAATACTTCCTCAACCGTGAGTATTATGCCATGGGTAGCTTCCAGTATAGCTATGTGGAAGGGACTACGGAGGCCATGACGCGCCTACAGCGCTCGCCGGTGCATTACTTCCAGCGCGAAGGCGCCCCACACCTGTCGGTAGACAGCTCACGCACCAGCCTCACGGGTAATGCCGGGACGTTCCTTATCGGACGGGGTGGCGACAACAAGTTGGTGTCTGAACAGATTTTCATGTGGCGTACGCCGGGCTTTGAACTAAACGATGCCGGCTATCTATCCAACGCCGATTTTAAGATGTTCCGCGGCTATGTAGCCTGGGTGGAAAACAAACCTTCAGGCAACATCTTCCGCAATTATAATTATGATGTATTCTATCGCTTCCTGTGGGATTACAGCGGGATGAATACCTTCTCCCGCGCCGGTATGGAGGCTAATCTCTCGTTCACGAACAAACTTTACTTATATCTCTGTGGATTCTATGATTTCAAAACCGTGGAAACCGGTATGCTCCGCGGTGGGCCTCCCTTGCTGCTGAATCCGCGCTGGGGGACAGACCTAAACTTCGAGACCGACCAGTCCAAGAAAGTATCCGGACAACTGTACCATGGTACCGTGCTCGGCGACCAGCGTTATGCCCAGTTCTTCAATACCACCGTAAACTTCCGCCCACTGCCAAACGTCGGACTCTCGGCCCGGTTCAACTACACCTACTGGAACAAAGGGATGGAGTATGCCGCCAGCCCCGATATCGAGTCGACAGACAGCAAAGCGTATGTGATGAGCAACATCAACCACACCATCATGGGGCTTACTTTCCGTATGGATTACAGTATCACACCCGATCTGTCGATCCAGTTCTACGGCAACCCGTTCATCTCCTACGGCAAGTACACCGACTTCAAACGTGCCACCAACACGCTCGACGCCTCGTACAACAACCGGTTTCGTCCGTTGGGCGATGATGTGCTGACCTATAATGAAGCCGACAACAACTACAGCGTAGTGGAAAAGAACGGCGACCGTTACTCCTTCGACAACCCCGACTTCAGCTTCCGCGAGTTCCGTTTCAACCTCGTAGCCCGTTGGGAATACCGTCCCAACTCCACCATCTACCTCGTTTGGGGACAAGACCGTTCAGGCTCCGACTCCTTCTATACCTCAAAATTCGGCCAGAATACCGAACAACTGTTCAGCTACACCCCCAACAACGTCTTCATGGTGAAACTCAACTACTGGTTCTCGCTCTAACAACACTTGGCGATGGCTTAAAGGGTCTTGCAGGCTTCACCGCCTCAAGGCCCTTTCTATTTGCTTCCCCACAGATTTCAGGAATGTATACGTTCGGTGGGGATTGAATTTTTCTGCTTGTGATCTGTCAAATTTTTGGGAAAAGGCTATGGATAATGAAATATTATTGTAATTTTGCGCCGTTTGGTAACAAATCATAATAATACATCTTGTGTTGGTGTGCAATTAATAGTACAAAAAATATGGGAACAAATAAAATCATAGGAGAGAAAATCAAGAGCATCCGTGACTCCAAGCAGCTGACGACGGCCGAAGTAGCCGAGCGTTCCGGGCTGGGCATGGAGCAGATCGAACGTATCGAATCGAATGTAGACTTTCCATCGCTGGCTCCGCTTATCAAGATTGCCCGCGTGCTGGGTGTGCGTCTGGGCACGTTTCTGGACGACCAGGCCGAGCTGGGTCCCGTGATCAGCCGCAAGCAGGATGCCTGTTGTGATGAGGGCGGGATTGATTTTACTAACAATGAGGCGCACGGTCGCCGGCACATGCGCTACCATGCCCTGTCACAAGACAAGTCAGGCCGCCACATGGAGCCATTCCTGATCGATGTCTGCCCCTCGGAGGAAGGTGTGGACTTTATCCTTTCCACCCACGAGGGCGAAGAGTTTATCTATGTGCTCGATGGTGTGATCGAGATCAATTACGGTAAAAGTACCTTTATCCTTGAGGAAGGAGACAGTATCTACTACGATTCCATCATCGCCCACCACGTGCATGCCGCCACCAACGAAACCGCCCGCATACTGGGCGTGGTTTATACCCCTTATTAATATGTATCTATACCTTATATCTCTGACAAACGGATATGCAATTAAGTGAAAGAACAGTCGGCGACTGGATCGAGCATTGGGCCCAGACCACACCCGACAAAGAATACCTGGTCTATTCAGACCGTAACCTGCGCTTCACCTGGAGCGAATTCAACAAACGGGTAGATAATATGGCCAAAGGCCTCCTCTCCATCGGCGTCACATACGGTACGCACGTGGGGATCTGGGCTACCAATGTACCCGATTGGCTGACGTTTGTCTATGCCGGGGCCAAGATCGGCGCGGTGCTGGTGACGGTCAATACCAACTACAAGCAGAACGAGGTCGAATTCCTCGTCGAGAACGCCGATATCCACACCCTCTGTATCACCGAAGGGGTGTTCGACGGTAGTTATATCGACATGACCTATACCATGCTGCCCGAACTGAAGGAAACCCAGCGTGGCTTCCTCCGCAGCGACCGATTCCCGCGTATAAAGAACGTGGTCTATATCGGTCAGGAGAAATACCGCGGTATGTATAATACGCCCGAGTTGCTCCTGTTGGGACAAAACATCAGCGATCAAACGCTGGTGGAAGCCAAAAGCAAAGTCTCGTGCCACGACGTGGTGAATATGCAATATACCTCCGGCACCACCGGTTTCCCCAAAGGGGTGATGCTTACCCACTATAACATTACCAACAACGGCTACTTCACCGGCGACGGTATGGGTTTTACGGCTGATGATAAACTGTGTTGCTGTGTGCCGCTCTTCCACTGCTTCGGTATCACGCTGGCGTCAATGAATGTACTCACCCATGGCTGTACGCAGGTAATGGTGGAGAAGTTCGATCCGTTGGTGGTACTGGCTTCTATTCATAAAGAACGCTGTACGGCGCTGTACGGTGTGCCTACGATGTTCATTGCCGAACTGAACCATCCGATGTTCCCCATGTTCGACCTCACCTCACTCCGTACCGGCATCATGGCCGGCGCCCTGTGTCCCATCGAGCTGATGCGCAACGTGACTGAGAAGATGCACATCACCCACATCACCAGCGTGTATGGGCTTACCGAGTGTTCGCCCGGTATGACCCACTCCGTCCTCGCTGATTCGTTTGAAAAACGCTGCACCACCGTAGGCAAGGAATACCCCTTTACCGAAGTGCGCGTGGTGAATCCCGAGACAGGCCAGGAATGCGCCGTTGGTGAACAGGGCGAGATTTGCTGTCGCGGCTATCTGGTGATGAAAGGCTATTACAAAAACCCCAATGCCACCGCCGAAGCCATCGACAAGGATGGTTGGCTGCATTCGGGTGACCTTGGTATCAAAGACGAAGAAGGCTATTACCGTATCACCGGCCGTATCAAGGATATGATCATCCGTGGCGGCGAGAATATTTATCCGCGCGAGATCGAAGAGTTTCTCTATCACCTCGAAGGCGTGAAAGATATCCAGGTGGCGGCCATCTCGTCAAAAAAATACGGTGAAGAAGTAGGGGCCTTTATCATTCTCAAAGATGCCGCTTCCCTCACGGCAGACGAAGTGAAAGACTTCTGCCGCGGTAAGATTGCCCGCCACAAGATCCCGAAGTATGTCTTCTTCATCGAAGGCTTCCCGCTCACAGGCAGTGGAAAGATTCAGAAATTCAAGCTGAAAGAGGTTGGCCTGCAATTACTGGCCGAGCAGGGCATTACCCCGGAATAGTATCCTTTTATTTCCCAAACATAATCCCCATCCGTTTCCCTTGTATGATCAGGTCGTGGTGGGGGGTGACGAGTTTAAGCTTCCCGGCTACTTCGCTGAGGGGGATAGAGGATACCGTATCTCCATTCATGCACACCATACGGCCAAACTGCCCGTTGGCGATCAGTTCTGTGGCATGCCCGCCCAGGCGGGTGGCGAGGTTGCGGTCGAAGGGCGACGGGCTGCCGCCGCGTTGGGTGTAGCCCAGCACCGTTTTGCGTGTTTCAATGCCGGTGCCGTTTTCGATGGCGCGGGTGATATAGTCGGCCGGGCTTTTGCCGTCGGGTGTTTGCAGACCTTCGGCTACTACTACGATGGAGTAAGGCTTGCCGCGACGGGCGCGATCCAGGATTGCTTCGTATACTTGTGTGCTGTCAAAACCCAGTTCGGGCAGCAGGATGATGTCTGCCCCACCGGCCATACCGGCATAGAGGGCTATCCAGCCGGCATGATGTCCCATCACTTCCACCACCATCACCCGCTTGTGCGAACTGGCGGTCGAGTGCAGGCGGTCTATCGAGTCGGTAGCGATATCTACCGCCGTCTGGAAACCGAAGGTGATGTCTGTGCCCCAGATATCATTATCGATCGTCTTTGGCACACCCACGATGTTAAGGCCGATCTCCGACAGCAGGTTCGCCGTCTTCTGCGTGCCGTTGCCACCGATGCAGACAAGACAGTCGAGACCCAGTTCGCGGTAGTTCTGATGGATCACAGGCGCGTGTCCACCCTCTTCCTGCTTGATCAGCTTGCGGAACGATTTCTCGCGTGACGTCCCCAGAATCGTGCCTCCCAGGTTGAGGATACCCGACAGGCTGCGTTCGGTAAATTCTTCCACATCTTTTTTAAGAAGTCCTGAGAATCCGCTGTGGATCCCCACTACTTCCATGCCATAATGCATAATGGCCGTCTTGCCTACGCCCCGGATGGTGGCGTTAATTCCCGGACAATCACCGCCGGAAGAAAGGATGCCTATCCTCATCTTTGTGTATTTTTAGTTTAAAGCAAAGATATAATAAAAAAGGAATGCTACCTTTGTAGCGGAGACAAAAACAGAACGTATGGATTTTTTAACGATGATGGGATCTCCTTTCTTCCTGCACAGGCAGAAAAAGATCGAACGATTCGCCAAGGAAACCGAAGCCTTCCAGGGTGAGCAATTGCACACGCTCCTGCGTAAAGCTTCCCATACGGAATGGGGACGTAAATTTGATTTCAAGACTATCCGCAGTTATACGGACTACTGCCGGCGCGTCCCCCTGCAAACCTACGAAGATATCCATCCCTATATCACCCGGATGATCAACGGCGAGAGCGATGTGCTCTGGCCGGGCGTGGTTAAATGGTATGCCCGTAGCAGCGGAACCACAAACGACCGCAGCAAATACATCCCCGTCACCCGCAGCATTCTATACAACTGCCACTATAAAGGAGGTGTGGATTGTGTGGCGCTCTATCTCCAAAACAATCCAGACAGCCGTTTCTTTGCACGCAAGGGATTGATCCTCGGGGGCAGCCACAGCCCTTCGCCGTTGAACAGCCGTTCGCACACGGGCGATCTTTCGGCCGTGTTGCTACAACGCCTCAACCCGCTGGTCAACCTTGTGCGTGTACCGCCCAAACGGATTATCCTGATGGACGAATGGGAGAGTAAGATAAAAGCTATCGTTGAGAGCACCTGGAACAAAGATGTAAACAGCCTTTCCGGCGTCCCTTCCTGGATGTTGGTGCTGATCAAGGCTGTGCTGGAAAAGACCGGCAAACAGTATCTCACCGACGTATGGCCCAACCTGGAAGTCTTCTTCCACGGCGGCATCAGTTTTGAACCGTATCGTGATCTGTATAAGGCCTTGATCCCTTCCGGCCGGATGCACTATATGGAGACATACAACGCATCCGAAGGTTTCTTCGGTATCCAGAGCGACCTCTCCGATCCTGCACTCCTGTTGATGCTCGACTATGGTGTGTTCTACGAGTTTATCCCGTTTGACGAAGTAGGCAGTCCCACTCCTACCGTGCTGCCGGTCGAAGCCGTAGAGACGGATAAGAACTACGCGATGGTGATCAGCACCGCCGGCGGACTTTGGCGTTATCAGCTTGGCGACACCGTCCGTTTCACATCGCTTTTCCCTCACAAGTATATCATTTCCGGCCGCACCCGCCACTTTATCAATGCCTTTGGCGAAGAACTGATGGTAGATAATGCCGATAAAGCCATCTCCCTCACCAACCAGGCTACCGGCGCCAAAGTAAAGGAATATACCGCCGCCCCCGTCTTCCTGCTTGACAAGGGCAAAGGATTCCATCAATGGTTCATCGAATTTGTCAAGATGCCGGCTTCGCTCTCCGAGTATGCCCGTTTGCTCGATGAGAACCTCAAAAAGCTCAACTCCGACTACGAGGCTAAGCGTTACAAGGAAATCTCCCTCCAACTCCCCCAGATCGTTACCGCTCGTGAAGGCGCCTTCTACGATTGGCTCAAGCAAAAAGGCAAACTCGGCGGCCAGCACAAAATCCCCCGCCTCAGCAACGACCGCACCTACATCGAGGAACTCCTGGCTACGAACACGATGCCCCTGATGGGGCATTCGCATACGCACACAAAAACGGGAACACATAACTGAACACCCTGCCTAACGGGGCATTCAATCATGCAACCGACTATTTCAGGACGAACTTTTTTAGAAAAGGAGTGACAGGAGAATGACAGCAGAACAGAAAAAAGCCTCTGCTGTCACTGTAACTCATTGACCACCAGCAGAAAGTGAAAGGGTGAAGGCAATTCCCGTGTAAGAAGTTATAGCAGATGGATGCTCACTGTAAGGTAGGTTTTAGCGCTGTTCCTGCCGATGAAATGACCGGATGCCGGACTTGCTTAAACGAGGCCTGCGCCTCACCCTGCCTGAGGCCTGCGCCTCACTCCCCCTGAGGCCTGCGCCTCGACCAAGTGAGGCGCAGGCCTCAATCAGGTGAGGTGTGCGCGTAGATACTGTCGGTGGAATGTACGGTTTTCAATCAGCCGGATTGGCCTTCAAAATCACCATCGTCTCCCGAAAAAAAGATCATAATGTTCCTAAACGAAGATTATGATGAACCTAAACAAACATAATAACGATCGTTTTGGATCGTTATGATCTTTTTTGTGGCGATTGCAGGATATGCAAAAGCTGCCAATCGGCGCAGACTTGAAGATGTACCCTTTCCCAATCGGTACAAATTTGGACAGAGACATGATTTCACAAGAGGCTCAGATGCCCATAAGCCTGGTTGATCGGGTTGTATAAATCAGGAGAAAGAGGTCAGGAGGTAGTAGAGGGGCAGGTAGTCTTTCAGGGCTACGCGCAAAACTTTCAGTGATTTGGTGATATGATACTCAACCGCTTTGATTGAGACACCCAGTTCGTCGGCAATATCTTTATTGTTTTTAGTCTCAAAACGGCTCATTTCAAATATCTGACGTGTTTGGAGAGGAAGAGTTGCCAGTGTTTTCATCATGATTCGTTCTACTTCGTTGGAGAGTATTTCATCCGGATCACAGGCTTCAAGGGTAGAAAAACGAAATTCCAATTCCTGTTGCTGCCGGGCTGTCATCTGCCGCAAGGCTTCCGACTCAACAAGTTGGTGCCGTAGATAGTCAAGGGCACGGTTTTTCAGCATTTTAAACAGTAATAGTTTGGAAAACTCCATCTGTTCTTCCTTCAGGATCGTCCACATCTTGAGCAAGACATCCGAAGCAATATCTTCGGCTGCCACCTCATCATGCACATACGACTTCGCAAACAGAAAAGCTTTCCGATAATAGTCTGTGTAGAGAGTGCTGAAACTATTTACGCCCTGATTAACCATGAATGAATCGCTTATCCTCCTATCAGGACAAAAGTAGTATTATTTCTTTAATTATTCCCAAAAAAGTCAAAAATGCATTTTTTAACACAGATATAACTTCACTGTGTTCCCGTCTTTAATACATACGTAGGCCAACCACATTTCTTATCAAGTCTGTAAACAGACCCTAATCTTTACTTTCCGCTTGTACAAATGATTTTATTTTTGTGTATGTTTGTGCAGGTTGCCATCTCTAATATGAAGCATGAGAAAACATATTCAAACCAGGGAGTGGTCGAAGAACTATTCAGAAAATACTACAAAATCCTACGTGCCTATGCGTATCGTATAATCAACGATACAAATACGGCCGAAGATATTGTACAGGATGCCTATTACGAGTTATGGAAGAAAAATGATTCACTGGTGTTTGACCAATACATAAAATACTACCTCTTCAAATCCGTATACACCAAAGCGCTCAACTATCTGCATAGCAAAGCATACTTAACGCATGAAGAACTGTACCAATCCCTCGACACAAAAATCCAGCAAATTTACATTCAATCACAGCTGTTAGAGCAGGAAAACGACCTGTTCCTCAAAGAATTGCAAGAGATCATACAGCAAACTGTTGGCTCTATGCCTTCTCAATGCAGAAAAGTATTCCTGCTCAGCCGGAAAGATGAATTAAAAAACAAGGAAATAGCAGAACAGTTAGGCATATCGGTTAAAGCCGTAGAAAAACACATTTCCAAAGCACTGCATATACTGCGCTCAAAACTGAACGGTATAGAAATATCCCTATTGATACTATTCTCCTTTATCTGATATATAAGGATCAATGCTTCGACGCCATACCCTGTTCATTCTTTTTTTCGATATGAAGGTAGGGATTTTGTAGTTGGTCCTGTTTTACTTATTATAACGAACTTATCCGGCACAAGCAAACATGGACATCAAACACATCATCAGCGGATATATAAGTGGAAATCTGACCACTGAGGAAGAAAAGGAATATCTTCTACAATGGCTTGAGCAATCCGTCGAGAACCGGATGCTGTTCAAAGAGATGTATGACTGTTGGCTACAAAGTAATGCCATCCTGACCCAAAATAGCCACACCGAAGAAGCGCTAACGCAATTAAGGCAGCGGATACAATCCACGTCTAACAACCAAAAAGTGCCCAAGCATACGTTTATGCATCACATCACCCGCATGGCGGCAGCTATATTCTTGTTGTTAGCCGCCGGCTATACGGGCTATATGCTGCATGATTCGCAAAAGAGCGATCCTGTTATCATGAACAAACTACTGACAGCAAACCGTAGCAAAGGTCGATTTACCCTTCCCGACGGTTCGACGGTGTGGTTAAATGCAAACAGTATGCTGGAATACCCTGAAACATTTACAGGAGAAAAACGAGTGGTGCGGCTGAATGGTGAAGCGTTATTCGACGTAAAGAAAAACAAAGACCGTCCATTTCTGGTGCAGGCTGACGGGATGGATATCGAAGTACTTGGTACCCGATTCCAGGTACAAAACTATCCGGATAAAGCAATCATCGAAACCGTGCTGGAAGAAGGTAGCGTAAAGGTTGGTGGCAGTTATTTCCCCCATCCAACTATTCTTGTTCCGGGCCAACTTATCACCTATAATAAAGAAAACACCCAC
Source organism: Tannerellaceae bacterium (assembly GCA_031555505.1). Classification (GTDB taxonomy): domain Bacteria; phylum Bacteroidota; class Bacteroidia; order Bacteroidales; family Tannerellaceae; genus JAJDIA01. The sequence goes on along the minus strand of JAVBUH010000012.1, from coordinate 26,675 downwards.
ACGGATATCAAATCAGTCAACAGTTCCGATTACACTAATTGGATCCACTCGAAGCTGGTATTCGATAACAGCCTCCTTGCCGATATCATCATCAATATCCAAAAATGGTACGGTGTAGATATTGTGGCACCGACATCGTTAACTGCAAGTACACGTATGTCTTTTACCATCAGGAACGAATCCTTGGATGAAATACTGAAATACATGTCATTGACGATCCCTGTGTCCTATCAATGGGAAAATAACAAACTGTATCTGTCTCTCCCAGATAAAAAAGCGAGTAATAAAAGATAGTATTAACCTTAAACAGAAAACAATATGTAGGAAAAACAACAGAAAAAAATAAAGAATAGGCGAAAGCGCTAACATTCACCTATTCACACAAGTTTCAATTAACAAAACATTCTCTCCCCAGAGTAATGAGTATCATTAATTTAAAACCCATGCAAAGTTATGAATAAATCATTTGAGAAAGGGCATATTTACCTTTTCTTAACAAAAAAGCACATTCGCATTATGAGACATGTCTTTTTCATTTTAACCTTGTTGGTGTTTCAGAGTGCGGCCACAACGTATGCACAGCGTACCCGGATTGATCTGGATGTGAAAAATTTCCCGCTTAAGCAAGTCTTCAAAGAAATAGAATCCAAAAGTGATTTTACATTCTTCTACAACGATCAGGCAATTGATGTGGCCCGTACAGTTGAAATACAAGTCAAGAATGAAACCGTAGGAAATATTCTGGACAGGATATTGACCGATTGCAACTATGTGATTGAAAACAAAAACATCTTGCTGCTCCCTAAAAATGCAGAGAATGCCTCTCCTAAAGCAACACAACAGCTAAGTCAGATAACAGGAACCATCACTGATGCGAACAGGGAACCTATTATCGGCGCCAATGTGGTTGTAAAAGGAACTTCAATCGGAACAACTACTGACTTGGATGGTCAGTTTACTTTATTCAATGCTCCTGAAGTAGCAACTCTTCAGATTTCTTATATCGGGTATATCACACAAGATATCCTTGTATCCGGCTCAAAACATCTAAATATCATCCTGGAAGAAGATGCGATGAGGCTGGAAGAAGTTGTGGCAGTTGGTTATGGAACACAAAAAAAACTCAGCTTGACCGGATCTGTATCAGTAATTAATATGGCTGACATTAAGAGTTCGAGTATTGGAACAGGAAATGTGCTGAAAGCAATAGAAGGAAGGATTCCAGGAATCGATGTCTCTTATTCCGGATCACCCGATGCCTACTCCAATGTATTGATCAGAGGTAAAGGCACCTTGAATAACACCAGCCCTATATATATTATTGATGGCATCCCCACTACACGTGGCCTAAATGAACTTGCAGCCAGCGACATTGAGTCAATACAGGTATTGAAAGATGCTTCTGCAGCCAGTATCTATGGATCCCGAGCAGCTAACGGCGTATTCATCATTACTACGAGAAAAGCCAAACAAGGCACAACCGTTCACTTTTCATCAGCCCTGACAGTTAAAGTTCTACCCAAAAATCCCTTACCGTTGATGAATACGCAGGAATATGGCAGAGCACAATGGATGGCGGCTCGTAATGATGGAGTTAATCCGAACTACGGGGTATATAGTTTTGAAGATCATCAGGATGCAAACGGGCAATGGGTTCTAGATCAGATTATTCTCCCCGAATGGCTTGATGTAGAGCATACAATGAAACCAGCCGATACAGACTGGCAAAAAGAGATCAGCAGAACAGCATTTTCCCAAAACTATAACCTGGCCATCTCCCAGGGAACAGAAAAAGGAAATGCTCTCTTTTCAATGGATTACTTAGACAGCCAAGGTACAACGAAGGAAAACGACTGGAACAGAATCACCGTACGGGTTAATTCTGCTTATTCTATGTTTAACAACCGACTGAGAATAGGAGAAGATATCAGCCTAATTAAAATGCGCGGAACAGGAGGAAACTATTTGGGATCCACTGCAAATATACAACCCATCGTCCCTGTACATACGATCGATGGCATAGGCTGGGGAGGTCCCGTGCAGGGCATGAGCGACCGAAACAACCCGGTTTTGATGATTGAAAACAATAAACAGAACCATTGGGACGATCTCAGGATACTTGGTTCCATCTATGCAGAGGCAGAAATAATAAAAAACCTATATTTCAAATCGACGTTCGGAGTTGATTACGACGGACGCTGGCACCGTAATATGTATTATACCTACAAAGCCGGCTTCATGTCGGAGACAACTGCAAAAATGGAACAATGGTCGAATTATTCGGGTAGTTGGACCTGGAACAATGTATTCAATTATCAGTTTAGTCTCCATAAAAACGACGTAGCCTTAATGGTGGGCCAGGAAGCTGTGTATTTCGAAGGGGCTGATATGTACGGCGCACGCGACGGTTTCGCTATAGAAAATCCCGACTATATGTACTTGAATGTTGGAGAATCAAATGTCCGGAACGGTGGTGGTGGAGGTGATGCCGCACTGAATTCCTATTTCGGCAAGATCAATTACAGCTACAACAATCGATATCTGGCAACCGCCATCTTACGCCGGGATGGGTCCTCTCGTTTCGGGAAGAATAACAGGTATGCTACATTTCCGTCTTTCTCATTGGGATGGGCTATCAGCGAAGAAGATTTTTTGAAACCCATACCTTGGATATCCTCCCTGAAGTTCCGATATGGATGGGGCCAAACTGGTAATCAGGAAATCGACTATTACGCTTCTATGGGCACTTACGAAGCGCATTATGGCGACGACGACTGGCCTACCAACAATGGAACAGCTTATGATATCTACGGTAAAGACTCGGGACAGCTACTTTCGGGTTACAGGCGCTTGAGCCTTTCCAATCCTGATTTAAAATGGGAAACGACTACTCAGAATAATATTGGTATGGATTTCGGTTTTTTCAATTCCAAATTAAACGGATCATTCGACTACTACATTAAGAATACAAAAGACATCCTTGTCAATCCACCATATATTGCTACTATTGGCTTGGGAGGCGGAAGATGGCTCAATGGTGCAACCATGAAAAACTGGGGTTGGGAATTTATTGTTTCCTACTTGGATAAGATTGGAGATGTCGCATTCACAGTTACCGGAACGGTTACGCACAATACGAATCGGATTATCTCGCTTCCGGAGGCTGCAGTCGGCGGTTATCCCGGAAACGGCTTCGACCAGACGATTTTGGGACGCCCGTTCAATTCGATGTATGGTTGGGTATTCGAGGGGATATTTCAGAATAAGGAAGAAGTGGATACATCACCCGAACAACCGGGTAAAGGAGTTGGACGCATGAAGTTCAAAGATGTCAACCAAGACGGCAAAATTGATGCGGACGATCGTACATGGATCGGAGTCAACGAACCGGTGATCTTCGCCGGATTGAATGTGGACGTATCCTGGAAAAATTTTGATTTAAGCATGTTCTGGAGAGGATCGTTCGGGAGAATGGTTGATGTAAGAGGTACAAAATCATTTATCGACTTTTTTGGGTTCTTTGGAGGACAAAATTACGGAAAAAGAGTACTCGACTGTTGGTCACCTACCAATACGTCATCTACCATCCCTGCGATCTCTGCTACAGACGTAAATAATGAACAACGCTTTTCTTCCTATTTTGTCGAGAATGCTTCATACATTAAACTGGCAACGATCGAACTAGGATACCGACTACCGGAATCCATTGAGAAAAAAATTCTGCTGAAAAATGCACGTTTCTACCTGCAGGGACAAAATCTGCTTACCATTAAAGGCTTCGGAGAAAACCCATTCAGCGGATACGACCCACAGTTACCCAACCAGGATTTCCCGATCCCGATGAATATTACATTTGGTTTAAATTTAACATTTTAATAATTCAAGAATATGAGATTCAAAAGTTTTATAATAACGAATATTCTTTTGTTATTGTGCATTTCCTGCTCGGATTCGTTCCTGGACAGGAATCCCAAAGGAGTAGTTTTTGAGGAACAACTCATTACACCCGACAATGCAGATAAAATGGTTATTGCCGCTTATTCCGCACAAGGGAATGAACGTTATTTCACAATGCCTCTTTCTCCTTGGCCATATGGAGACTTACGTTCCGGTGATGCTTACAAAGGAGGGGCTGGTGCAGGCGACCTGATCGAATGGCATATTGCCGAGACGTTCAGCAATATGACTACAGATGAAAATGGCGTGGAAGGTAAATGGAGAGTGGAATACAACACCATAGCCCGGGCAAATATAGCACTTGGAATTCTTAATCAGGTCCCCGATAGTGACATGCCACTCAAAACCGCACGGATAGCAGAAATGAGATTCTTACGTGCCAACAATTATTTTTGGTTGAAAGTCAATTTCGACAGAATGCCCTATATCGACGAAAATGTACCAGTAGAAGATTACAACCTGGTCGGCAACGACCTCCCTGATCAGGAGTTATGGGGAAAGATCATCGAAGACTTGCGTTTTGCAGTTGCAAACCTACCTGAGATCAATACAGATGGTGCTGTCGGCCGACCAACCAAATATGCAGCAAAAGCCTACTTGGCAAAAGTGTTACTTTTTGCCTCTTACGAAAAAAATGAATCCCATGAAGTCACAGGAATCAATAAGGAAAAACTGAATGAGGTCATTCAACTCTGCGAAGATGTACTACAAGGTTCCGGAAAAGATCTATTTGCCGATTTCGGTGATAACTTTGAATGTGACACACAAAACGGGATCGAATCACTCTGGGCTATCCAATTCTCACACAACGACGGCACTCCCAAAGGGCGTATCAATGGGACAACTGAAGTTTGTTACCCAATGGTAGAAGAATATGGTTGCTGCGGATATCACTCTCCTTCCCAAAACTTGGTCAATGCCTTCCGGACAGTGAATGGGTTGCCAGATTTCGACAATTTTAATAATGTGGACATCAATGGTGCTGAAGGCGTAAAAGAATACACTATTGATCCTCGTCTGCTTCACACCGTAGCTATTGACGGATTACCTTACAAATACAAGGCAGACTTCATTTTTGATGAACTCACATGGACCAGACAATTTGAGACCTACGGAGGATTTTTGTCCATGAAAGAAACTGTAATCTATGATTGTGAATGCTATCAACCCGTCAACCCATGGAAGGACAGTTCCAAAAACCGGGATGTCATACGGATTGCTGACGTGATGTTATGGATGGCGGAAGCACTAATCCAACTAGATAGACACAATGAAGCTCTGCCTTACATTAACAGACTCCGTGAACGTGCAGGAAAAAGTACCGCCCGGTTGATTGATGTCAACAGACTTCCAACTGGAAATTTCAGTATTGAACCTTATATCCCGTCAGGTGAAGGAAAAAATTGTGATTGGACAAAAGAATTCGCATTCACAGCACTCCAGTGGGAAAGAAGGCTCGAATTCGCCTGTGAGGGGTTTCGTGCATACGATCTGATGCGCTGGGGGATCATGGCGGAAACAATGAACGAATATTTCGAGAAAGAAAGAGTACGCAGGTCTCACCTTACAGGTGCATACTTTACCAAAGGAAGAGACGAATTCCTACCCATCCCCAAAAAACAAATCGACCTGAGTAAAGGCTTATACAAACAAAACAATGGCTACTGATCAATTAGATTTTTTGTATAATTCCATTCGCTAACTAACAAATTTATAACGCTATGAAGTTGAATATTATAATAACCGGTTTTGCTATTGCAACAGGAATGATGCTACCATTACACGGACAGTCTCAATCAGAGACCACCCATCCCGACGGATTATCAAACCTGCCGGTTTCGAAGGAAATCATCAAAAACACCCGTGCTTTCAGGGAACGGTTGTTAAGCGACCCGTACCGACCCGCCTATCATTTTTGCATACCTGAAGACAACGGCAGACCGGGCGATCCCAATGGCGCTTTTTACCACAACGGACAATATCACCTGATGTACTTGTATAACCGCGAAGGGAGAGGTTTCTCCTGGGGACATATTTCCAGTAAAGACCTGGTTCATTGGCGGAATCACCCGGATGCCATCGGACCCAGCGAGGGTGATGAAGGGTGTTTCAGTGGTGGAGCATTTATTGACGACGATGGTGCGGCTATTCTTTCCTACTGGATGTTATGGGGAGATAAAGGGATCGGACTGGCAAAAAGTACAGATCCATCTTTCAACAACTGGACAAAATTTACAAATAATCCAGTTGTCAAGTCTTCAGAGTGGGGCATTACTGAAATGATTGGGACTACAGCCGATTCGATCCATATAGGTTCAGCCGATCCATCCAACATCTGGAAAAAGGACGGACGATATTATATGCTTACAGGGAATCTGCTCGTATTAAACAAATACGGACGTGCCATGAACTCGCCCGATAATGAAAAAGGAGACAGATTGTATCTTTTCGAATCGGACGATTTGATAAACTGGAAATACCTCCATCGTTTTTACGACTCGAGACGTGACTGGACTGATGCCTCAGAAGATAATATGTGCCCCAGTTTTTTACCACTCCCTGAAAGTCCCGAAGGCGGAAAAACCAGTGAAAAACATCTGATGTTGTTTATTAGTCATAACAAAGGCTGTCAGTATTACATTGGTGATTACGACAAAAGGAATGACAAATTCAACCCCCTGGTTCACGGACGCATGACCTGGAACGATAACAAATATTTTGCTCCAGAAGCATTAGTGGATGACAAAGGACGCCAGATCATGTGGGCGTGGGTTTTTGATGAACGACCAGAAATGGAAATTCAATATAGGGGATGGACCGGCACATACGGACTCCCACGTTCACTATGGCTCGGGGAAGACGGTACGTTGAGAATGCAGCCTGTAAGCGAATTAAAACAACTCCGTTTAAATAAACAAAGTGAAAACAATATCAGTGTTGCTTCCGGCAAGGATGTTCTTTTGAAAGGGATGGACAAGGAACTGATGGAATTGGAAATTACATTTCAACCTACTCAGGCAAACGAATATGGGGTCAAGGTCTGTTCTTCAGACGATGGATCGGAAGAGACCATAATATCGTATAATCAGGTTTCAAAAAAATTAAAGGTCGACACTCGGAAATCAAGTGTCGGTTTTGGTCCCAAAACGATAGAAGAAGCTCCATTGGAACTGAAGAATAATGAACCGCTTGTATTGAGAATATTTATCGACAAATCAATCGTGGAAGTATTTGCCAATGACAAACAGGCTATAGGCAGGCATATTTATCCGACATTGCGAGGCACAAACGTGAAAATATTCTCTGACAATGCAACCACTGTGGTCAAAAGCATCAATGCATGGGAAATATTCCCTTCTAATCCGTATTAATTCATCCTACCCACCCCAGGGATACTTCAATTCCCGTAGGGGTGGGTTTTGATATTCAAACAATGAGAAATCTTTCTATAGCCAGTACGGGTATGATAATTGCCCTATTCTTATTTTTTTCCTGTAAGTTGCAAGACAATAAAAATGGCAACTATCAACTACATAACAAAAAATTTCAGCCACAGATTCATTATTCACCAGCCGAAAACTGGATGGGTAAACCATGTGCCTTTTTTCACTTCCGGGGAAAGTACCATGTGTTTTACGAATACAATCCTTCGGCTAACGTATGGGGGAATATCCACTGGGGGCATGCTGTAAGCAATGATTTAATCCATTGGCAAGAACTTCCAGCATCACTGGTACCAGATAAGGAAAAGCCTATACTTTCCGGATCAGTTGTGGTAGATATGGAAAACTCTTCCGGCTTAGGTACAAAAGGGAATCCGCCCTTTATCGCATATTTCACACAATCGGGCATGAACAATGTACCAATCATTGCCATGACCATCAGTATGGATGAAGGAAAAAGTTGGAAAAAATATACAGGAGATCATGGCGAGTTGAATAAAATGAGTAAGGATTACTGTTCCGATCCGAAAGTCTTCTGGCACAAGCCAACTCAACAGTGGATCATGTGTCTGGCTTCAGACAATCGGATTAAATTCTTCACGTCGCCCGATTGTATCCATTGGCTATATAGGAGTGAGTTTAGAAGCATTAAAGATTGGGACACAGGTTACTGGGAAAATCCAGAACTGGTAGAGTTAAAACATCCGAATTCAGATGAAAGCAAATGGATTTTATTGGTTACCAATCGTGTGGGTCCCGTCGGCCAAGCATTCGGAACAGAATATATCGTAGGAGATTTCAATGGCATTACATTTATTCCTGTGCAGGAGGCAACCGATTTGTACAGCTTTTGGATTGACTACGGGAGTGATTGCAGTGAAAGCGTGGTTTGCGCTAATGCCCCCGAAAACAGAAAAATTATGTTAAGCTGGATGAACAGTTGGGCTTATTCCGGATCTGAACCTTCTGGGAAATGGAGTGGTTCACTTACATTTCCTCGTGAATTATCGTTGATACAGAATGATGAATTATACTTACTGTCAACTATACCCGTCAGGGAACTGGGAAAGTTGCACCTCAATCAAAAGAAAATAGAGAATTGCAAAATAGGAGTCAAACCTACTCAGTTGTTCCAACATTTACTTGCCGGTTATCCAGCCGCAGAAATCAGGCTAAAGTTTGACATTTCCGGGCAAGATGCAATTTCTTTTCCAGAAACTTATGGTATCACGTTTCGGAACTCATCGAACGAAAACTATACGATCAATTACAATAATATCCGAAAGTCGTTTGAAATAGATCGATCTAATGCCGCAGACAAGATGCATACCACTGCGTTCGCATTTAAATACAACATATACTATAAGCCCCAAAAGCAAACTTTTGATTGGCTGATAATTGTGGACAGACATTCAATCGAGTTTTTCGCAGACGGATGCCGCATCGCTGTGACAAATACGGTTTATCCATCCGATCCGTTTGACACTCTGGAACTTTTTACGGATATAAGCTCATTAAACCTGAAGGAGGCTCATTTCATAGGCCTTAAATCGATATGGAATTAAAACAATTATTAATCTAATAAACAATGAAACGAACAATATTATTAGCTGTTTTCATTAGCTCAGCACAACTTATAACATCACAACAAAGTGATCTTGACAGAAAAATTTCAGAATCACGTGAATTGAAGGCTCTTATACAATCCGACCCTCACCGGCCGATCTATCACTTTACAGCTCCCGAAGGTCATGCATACCCTTTCGATCCTAACGGAGCGATCTATTGGAAAGGGAAATACCATCTGGGATATATCTATCAGAAATTTAGGTATAACAGACCCGAACATGTCTGGGGGCATGCGGTATCGACTGATCTTTTCCACTGGACCTTGTATCCGGACATGCTGAATATAAAGGATGGTGATATCGAACGGGGAATTTTCAGTGGTGGTACGTTCTTGTCCAGGGATGGTATTCCGCATATCATGTATCATGGCGAGGGTGCTTCCAGTAATATGGTAGCCTATTCGACCGATGATGAGTTGAAAGTCTGGAAAAAATTCGAAGGCAACCCTATATTAGTTACACCTGCCGAGAACAGCCCCATGGCCGGAAAATACACCGCTTGGGATCCGGAAGGATGGTATGATAAAAAAACAGATTATTATTATCAGATAGCCGGCGGTAATCCGGCAGCTCTATTTAAGTCAAAAGACATGTATAAATGGGAATATCTGGGAGATTTCATCAGTCCTGTAAACAGAAAAAATCATTTGTTCGAAGATATTTCCTGTCCCGATTTCTTCAAAATCGGGAATAAAGATATCCTGGTGTTTATAAGCCATTACATGGGAACTCAATATTATATCGGTACTTTTTCAAACGACCGGTATCATATTGAAAAATACGGAAGGATGAACTGGCCGGGAGGAACATTTTTTGCTCCCGAACAATTAGTAGACGACAAAGGCCGGAATATCATCTGGGGATGGGTATTGGAACGAAAACCAGCAAACCTGCCGAATTTTGGATGGTCAGGAATCATGAGCCTCCCGAGGGTACTAACTCTTTCTCCTCAAAATGAGTTATTAATCAATCCTCCGGAAGAAATTAAAATCCTCAGGCTTAATCCTGTGAATGAAGACCCCATAAGTATGAAACCAAATGAATCACTACAATTAAAAGCCAAAGGTAAATCGATGGAGATCAAAATGGAAATCAAAGGTGGCCAAAAATCGCCTTTTGGTGTGAAGGTATTCTGTTCTCCCGATAAACGTGAGGAAACTGTTATCAAGTATGATCCACAGGCAAAAGAACTGGTCATCGATTTTATTCGTTCGTCTGTCAATGCTCCCATAAAAATGCTTAAATATTGCATGATGCATTATCCTCCTGCAGAAAATGCGGAGGGTGAAATCAGTGAGCAGAGGGCTCCACTGGCCTTACAACCAGGCGAAAGGCTCAAGTTGGACATTTTTATAGACAGATCCATCATTGAAGTTTTTGCAAATGGACGGCAGTGTATGACTCAGGTTGTCTATCCAGAACTGCCGGAGAGTACAGGGATTCAGATTTTTTCGAGTGACGAAGCAATCCAGGCAAGTAATATTACAATCTGGGATATGGCTGCATCAAATGCCTATTAATCTAACATTGGAACCTTACCTGAATATCATCAGTTTGGCTTTCAATACCATTATCATTAAACAAAATACAACAATATGAAAACAACAACTCGTATTTTCTTCTGGTCTCTGATAGTGGCCCTTGGAGGATTTTTATTCGGTTTTGATACAGCCGTTATTTCGGGAGTGGAAAAAGCGATACAACAACTCTTTCATTTGTCATCATTTTTACACGGATTTGCAATAGCTTCGGCTCTGATTGGTACGATAATAGGAGCTATGACGGCAGGAAGCCCGGCAGACAAATTCGGTCGCAAGCCGGTCCTGTATGCCATTGCTTTGATATATACCTTGACTTCGATTGGAACAGCCTTGTCCATGAACCTAACTATGTTCATCACCTTTCGTTTTTGGGGAGGTGTTGCAGTTGGTGCATCTTCAGTGGTTGCTCCCATGTACATCTCGGAAATCGCACCTGCAAATGTGCGGGGAAGAATGACCGCCCTTTTCCAGTTCAACGTTATATTCGGAATATTAATGGCCTTTGTGTCAAACTACCTGTTACGTGATGTTGGTGCAGATGCATGGAGATGGATGCTTGCAGTGCTGGCAATCCCATCAGCCTTTTATTTCATTTTATTATTTTTTGTGCCGGAAAGCCCGCGATATCTTGTTAAGATCAATCAGATTGATCATGCTGTCTCCATATTCAGCAAAACAGGTATTGTCGATATAAACGCAGCGGTGGATGAAATAAAGAAAAGCCTTGTCGAAAAGCGGGGGAAATTATTTTCCAGAATTTGCTTCAAACCCTTATCCATTGCATTTCTGGTAGCAATGTTCAATCAGTTTTCGGGGATCAATGCCATTCTGTATTTCGCGCCCCGTATATTCGAACTTTCAGGTCTCCCTCCATCCACCGCTTTTTTTCATCCGGTAATTATCGGTATTACCAATGCACTATTCACACTCTTCGGCATGCTGATAGTCGATAGGATAGGCAGAAAGACATTATTAATCATCGGATCGATCGGCATGACCGTATTCCTATGCCTGGTCTCAGTTTGTTTCTTTGTACACAGTAATTCGGGTTACATCTTACTCCTATTCCTGGTTGGCTATATCATGTTTTTTGCAGTTTCGACCGGAACAGTTATCTGGGTGTTGATATCGGAAGTATTTCCCAATAATGTGCGGGGAAAAGGACAATCATTCGGAAGTTTCACACATTGGTTCTTTGCTGCGTTGATTACGTTCTTATTTCCTGTCATTGCTTCGGAATTCAAGTATGGAGCAGCGGGGATGTTTCTGTTCTTCTCAGTCATGATGATCGTACAGGCGGTTATCGCATGGAAATATTTTCCGGAAACCAAAGGAAAGACATTGGAAAACATCAGTAATGAACTTGCTGGTTAACTATTACCTCCCCTAAACACTGCCATTTCTACTATAAAAAGAGGGTGTACCATAACGGAGTGAACTGAAAAAGTTCTTCCATTTGAGTTAAGGCCTCTCTTTGAAGCGTGCAAAGGTTGCAAGAAGCTGATTTTTATCATATCTTGCAATCTTTTATTTTATGATTAATCAGGTAAGCCTTCAGAGTAATTAGTTGCCTATGGCACTTATATAGGCTTTCGAAGTCCAGTTTCAACTATATTGTGTTATGTTTGCATTTTCAGCTTATTATGAGTAATCTTTTTATATTTTTGTGAAGCCACAAAAATACAAGCAGCACATGAAGAAGATAGTTGTTGCCTCTGATTCATTCAAAGGCTCCGTATCATCGGCCGAAGTAGCAGAAAGTGCCGAAAGAGCCATCCGGAAAGTCTTCCCGGATAGCAAAGTCGTTAAGATCCCTGTTGCCGATGGCGGCGAGGGAACGGTAGAAGCCCTGGTCGCAGCCATGCAGGGAGAGATCATTTCCTGTACGGTCAATGACCCATTGATGTGTTCCATCCGGGCTTGCTACGGTATATCAGGCGATGGGCAGACAGCCATCCTTGAAATGGCGGCTGCCAGCGGACTGACCTTGGTACCTGGTGATAAGCGCAACCCGATGCTGACTTCCACATACGGCACCGGCGAGTTGATCAAAGACGCCCTCAACCGCGGATGCCGCCGGTTCCTTATCGGTATCGGGGGAAGTGCAACCAACGACGCCGGCACCGGCATGCTACAAGCCCTCGGCTTCCGTTTCCTGGATAAGGAAGGTAACGAGCTGGGACAGGGAGGCCGGATACTCAATCAAATCCACACGATCGACCGTTCGCAGGCGCTTCTTCAACTCCGGGAGTCATCTTTCATTGTGGCTTGCGATGTGAACAATCCCTTCTCGGGGAACAACGGTGCCGCCTTCGTCTATGCCCGGCAGAAAGGAGCAGACGATGCCATGATCGTCCAATTAGACGAAGGGCTGAAACATTTCGCCCGCGTGATTCAGGAGACAGAGCAGATTGACGTTGATCTAATACCTGGCGCTGGAGCGGCCGGGGGATTGGGAGGCGGCTTCATCGCCTTCCTGCATGCCACATTGAAGCCTGGTATTCAAATGGTATTAGAGGCCTTACATTTCGATGAACAGATAAGGGGAGCCGATCTGATCATCACCGGCGAAGGTAAGCTCGACCGGCAAACCGGCATGGGTAAAACGCCTGCCGGTGTGCTGAAAGCCGGTCTCCGCTGGCAAATCCCCGTGATTGCCATCGGAGGATCGGTAGAGGAAACCGAAGCCCTGAATCAACAAGGCTTCCTGGCCGTTCTCCCCATCCTGCCCGCTCCCGCCACACTGGAACAGGCGATGGACACAGCCTTCACCTGCCGTAATATCACACGCACACTCGAACAACATCTGCGGATCATCCGCCATTACAACAACCATTAAATCCATCCACACATGAGCGCACTGGGAGCTTTTATCGGACTACTGTTAGCAATCATCCTCATCATACGGAAAGTATCTCCTTTCTACAGCCTGGTGTTAGGCGCCTTGGCAGGTGGACTGGTCGGAGGTGTATCACTGCCCAATACCGTCAGCCTGATGATCGACGGAGTAAAAGATGTCACACCCGCCATCGTCCGTATCCTGACAGCCGGAGTGTTGTCAGGCGTATTGGTCAAGACCGGAGCCGCCGCCTCCATCTCCAACACCATTGTCCGTAAACTCGGCGAACGGCATGTCTATCTCGCACTCGCGCTCGCTACCATGCTCCTCACAGCCATTGGCGTATTCATCGATGTGGCAGTCATCACCGTCGCACCCATCGCCCTCAGTCTCGGACACAAACTGGCCGTCCCCCGCGCCAGCGTCCTATTGATGATGATCGGAGGCGGTAAATGCGGGAACATCATCTCACCCAACCCCAACACCATCATCGCTGCCGAAAACTTCCAAGCCGACCTCCCATCCGTAATGTATGTCAATATCCTCCCCGCCATCATCGGGCTCCTCTTCACCGTCTATCTCATCTCGCACTTCCTCCCGAAGAAAGGCGACCTGATCACCGCAGAAGAGATCAGCGACCGGCAGGAAGACCTTCCTTCCTTCACCACCAGCATGGTAGCCCCCATCATAACCATCCTCCTCCTCTCCTTCCGCCCCTTGTTCGGGATCGTGATCGACCCCTTGATCGCCCTGCCCGTAGGCGGACTTACCGGCATACTCGCCATGCGCAAACTCCCCCTGTTGAAAGACAGCCTCACTTACGGTCTCGAAAAGATGTCGTGGGTATCCGTACTCCTCATCGGAACCGGCACCATCGCCGGTGTCATCAAAGCATCCACCATCAAAGACGTACTCCTCGACGTACTGGCCTATACCAACATGGGAGAAATACTGATCGCCCCTATCTCAGGCGCCCTGATGTCGGCCGCTACAGCATCTACAACCGCCGGCGCCACAGTGGCCTCTTCCTCATTCGCGGAGACCATTGTGGCCGCTGGAATAACAGGTGTATGGGGCGCCGCCATGATCAACTCGGGTGCTACCGTGCTCGACCACTTACCGCACGGCTCCTTCTTCCATGCTACCGGTGGCGTGACCAATACGAACATCAACAACCGTCTCAAACTGATCCCGTATGAAACCGCCATCGGCATCGTACTGGCCACCGGTTCAGTTATTGCCTTCCTGTTGGCAGGGTAAATCATTCATCCACAAAAGTTTCCTGTTACGTACAACATGTCCGTGAGCAATCACTATATTTGCATATCCAAATCTCAATTAATCAGGAGAATCATGAAGAAAGCAATCTTATTACTTACCGGAATCATGGCAGTAGCATGTACCCCTAAACAACCAACATTGGTTTATCCGGAGACGGCAAAGGACAACACAGTAGACACGTACTTCGGTACGCAGGTAGCCGACCCTTACCGTTGGCTTGAAAACGATACCAGCGCAGCGACTGCCGCCTGGGTGGAAGCGGAAAACAAGGTGACAAACGAGTATCTGTCGCATATTCCCTACCGCACCCAATTACTGGATCGCCTGACGAAGCTGGCCGATTATGAAAAGATCGGTACACCGTTCAAGAAACATGGCAAGTATTATTTCAGTAAAAACGACGGCTTGCAGAACCAAAGTGTCCTCTATGTGCAGGATTCACTGACAGATACACCACGCGTGTTCCTTGATCCGAATAAACTGTCGGACGATGGTACGGTGGCGCTTTCCGGACTATCCTTCTCGAATGATGGTAAATACGCAGCCTACACCATCTCGCGCAGCGGTTCAGACTGGCGGGAGATCTATGTGATGGATCTCGCAACGGGCAAGCTGCTCGACGATCACTTATTATGGGTCAAATTCTCAAACGCGTCCTGGAAAGGCGATGGCTTCTACTACAGTGCCTATGATGCTCCAAAAGCCGGGAAAGAATTTTCGAACATGAACGAAAACCACAAGGTATATTATCACAAACTGGGAGAACCGCAATCGGCCGATAAACTGATGTATGAGAACCCCGCCTATCCGAAACGCTTCTACAGCGCCAATGTGAGTGAAGACGAACGCGTGGTTTTCTTTTTCGAATCGGGTGCCGAACGTGGAAACACCATCTATATGCAAGACCTGACGAAACCCAACGCACCCATCGTGCAACTGACCACAGATATGGAATTCCGGTATTACCCGATTGAAGTGATGGGCAACCAGATTTATTTCCAGACCAACTATCAGGCGCCGAAAGGACGTATCATGGTTGCAGATATCAAACAGCCGAAATTGGAAAATTGGAAAGAACTGGTGCCCCCATCGGAGTCTGTCCTCTCCGGCTCGCAAATCATCGGTGAAAAGCTGTTCCTTACGTATGATAAAGATGCTGCCAATCATGCCTATATATACGGATTCGATGGTAAAGAAATACAGGAGATCAATTTGCCGGGCCTTGGTACGGTAGGTTTCAGTGGCGACAAAGACGACAAAGAATGTTTCTTCGGATTCACGTCATTCACTTTCCCCGGCTCGACCTTCAAATACGACATGGATAACAACACATACGAACTGTTCCGCGCTCCGAAAGTAGATTTCAATCCGGAAGCATTTGAAACTGAGCAGGTATTCTTCACCAGCAAAGACGGCACAAAAGTACCCATGTTCCTTACGTATAAAAAAGGGTTGAAGAAAAATGGCACAAATCCGGTATTTCTCTACGGATATGGCGGTTTTAATATAAGCCTGAACCCGGGTTTCTCCACTTCGCGCATCCCTTTCCTCGAAAACGGCGGTATCTATGCACAGGTAAACCTGCGTGGCGGTGGTGAATATGGTGAGGAGTGGCACGTAGCCGGCACGAAGATGCAGAAACAGAATGTATTCGACGATTTCATCGCTTCGGCCGAATACCTGATCAGACAGCAATATACCAATCCGAAGAAAATCGCCATCGTGGGTGGCTCAAACGGTGGCCTGCTGGTAGGCGCCTGTATGACACAACGTCCTGACCTGTTCGCCGTAGCCATCCCTGAAGTAGGCGTAATGGATATGCTTCGCTACCACAAGTTCACCATCGGTTGGAACTGGGCAAGCGACTATGGCACGAGCGACGACAGCAAGGAGATGTTCGAGTACCTGAAAGGTTACTCCCCGCTACACACCCTGAAACCAAACACCAAATACCCAGCCACGCTCATAACGACAGCCGACCATGACGACCGTGTAGTACCGGCCCACTCCTTCAAGTTTGCCGCCACCCTGCAGGAATGCAACGACGGCACGAACCCAACCCTCATCCGTATCGACACCAAAGCCGGACACGGTGGTGGAAAGCCCCTGGCCAAGGTATTGGAAGAACAAGCCGATATCTACGCCTTCATCATGTATAACACCGGGATGAAACCGAAATTTGAAACAAGCAAATAAGACCTCAAAACGGGCATAAGCGAATCAAACGCTTATGCCCGTTTTTTCCTATTACGATATGGATACCCCCAAACCCCGCACAGTAGACGAATACATCGCCGCTGCCCCCTCTCAGGCTAGAGAATACCTGGAGCATTTACGGCATGCCATCCTACAAGCCGCACCGGAAGCGGAAGAAAGTGTTTATTATGAGTTACCTGTGTACAAGCAGAACGGAATATTGGTCTATCTCGGCGGATTCACCAAACACGTCAGTCTCTATCCCGGCCCAGACGCCATTGAAGTATTCAAAGAAGAACTGGTATCATACAAAACAATCGGCGGAACCATTCGCTTTCCGCTTAACAAACCGATTCCAGTCATACTCATTAAAAAAATTGTCAGATTCCGCGTGAAGCAAAATCTGACAACTTAAACAACCTGCACCATCAATCAAACAGGTCAGGCCTCTATCATCGATGCCATATCCTGTTCCACGGAGGTAATACCTCCGATTCCAAATGCATTCACCAAGACATTGACTACATTCGGTGAAAGGAAAGCAGGTAAGGTAGGGCCGAGGTGGATATTCTTCACACCCAGGCTCAAGAGGGCTAATAACACAATAACGGCTTTTTGTTCGTACCAGGCAATGTTATAGACGATCGGTAGTTCGTTGACATCATCCAATCCGAAAGCGTCTTTCAAGGCGAGTGCGATTTTTACCAGCGAATAGCTGTCGTTACACTGTCCGGCATCGAGTACGCGTGGAATACCTCCGATATCACCCAGCGGCAGCTTGTTGTAGCGGTATTTGGCACAACCGGCTGTCAGGATCACCGTATCGTGCGGCAAAGCTGAGGCAAAATCCGAATAGTAGGTACGTGACTTCATACGACCGTCGCAACCGGCCATCACCACAAACTTACGGATAGCGCCTGCTTTCACCGCATCAATCACCTTATCGGCCAAGGCTATTACCTGATTATGGGCAAAGCCTCCCACAATTTCACCGTGTTCGATTTCATCGGGAGGTGCACATTTCTTAGCGTGTTCGATCAGGGCGGAAAAATCTTTGGGAGAACCATTTATGCGGGCGGGTATGTGTGTGGCTCCGGCCAGGCCTGCCGACCCAGTGGTATAAATCCGGTCTGTATAAGAGGCATCCTTCAAAGGAGGAACAATACAGTTGGTGGTGAAAAGGATTACCCCATTGAAGTGCGCGAACTCTTCACGTTGTTTCCACCAGGCATTACCGTAGTTTCCGATAAAATGGGAGTATTTCTTGAATGCGGGGTAATAATGGGCAGGCAGCATTTCGCTGTGCGTATAGACGTCCACGCCCGTGCCGGCTGTTTGCTCAAGCAGTTCTTCGATATCTTTCAGATCGTGACCGCTGATAAGGATACCCGGATTCTTTCCCACGCCGATATTGACTTTTGTAATCTCCGGGTGTCCATACGTGTTAGTATGTGCCTGGTCTAACAAAGCCATTGCTTTCACCCCACAATCACCCACGGCAAGAGTGAGTGCAACCAACTCGTCGGCTGTGATATCCTTACGGCTTACTTCAGCCAACGCGTTTTCAATACAGGCATAAACGGTTTCATCTTCATATCCCTGGTTAAGGGCATGTTCGGCATAAGCCGCCGCTCCTTTGACACCATAGATGATTAATTGTTTGAGCGAGCGTATATCCTCATTGGATTCTGTCAACACGCCTAATGATTCGGCTACAGTCTCATATTCGGAAGGATCGACATCAAAAGACACCTCCTCTGCATCCGGAAAAGGAATACCTTCTTTGCGCAAACGCATCAGCAACTCCTTCTTATTCGTCAATGCCTTCTGTATTCGTCTGCGGATCGCATCATTGTCGAAATTCGCATTCGTGATCGTACAAAATAGAGCATCGAGTATTTGCCGGTTGGTAGCGACATCCGCCATTCCACCGGAACGTAACGCGCGATTCAGAATCGCTACCCCTTTTACACTATATAAAAGGACATCCATTAAGGCTGACGTCTCCGGCTCTTTGCCACAAACGCCTTTTACTGTACAGCCTTTGCCTCCGGCTGCTTCTTGACACTGATAACAAAACATTGACATAACTTCGCTAGTTTTTATGCAAAGCTACGCATCATGCATGCTGATAATCCGTCACATATGTGACACCGGTATAAGATATTCTTCCAGTGTCCCAACACAGTCCGGCACCTCCAACCGATAAACATATTTTTGCATAAAAAAATGAGCTTCAAAATAATTAATATACAAGTTATCACAAGACATAAATACTCATCGAAAACTCATTTTTTAACAATCTAATAGCTATTTATAGCAGATGAAACAAGAGCATAATCATTAAACTCAAAACTGTTTAAACAATTTCACTCCTGTGCTGTTTTAAGTATGTGATTAGTTTTATTTTCCATTTAATTAAAAGTTATATTCTTATGAAGAAGTTATTTTTATTCTTTACAATTTTATCGGCTGCAAGTATTTTTACAGCAAAAGCACAGGATTGCATGAGTTTGTTCCCGGACAAAGAAGGGACGATTCTGGTCAACAAAACATTTGATGCCAAAAACAACCTCATCAGTACGATGACGTACAAGGTAGAAACAGTGTATGATAACATTGACGGTGAAGACATGGCCATTAACTTTATGCTGACCAACAGACAAGGTAAAGTAATCGATAGCGGCAGCATCGATGCCAGATGCGACGGCACTTCATTCTATATGCAGATGAAGAACCGCAACATGTCGCCGGAAGTGACATCCATCCTCAGTACAGACACAGAGCTGGTAGGTGACTTCCTAGATTATCCCGATGTTTTCGGAAACATGGAACCGGGTGGAACAACCTTTAAAATGAGTGGTGGCGAATTTACCATCAAGGACAAAAACGGCGACAAGAAAGCACTGACGAATGTACGTGTATATGGCCGTAAATACACTGGTAATGAAACGATAACAACGAAGGCTGGTGTGTTCAATGCAGCCAAGATTACATTCAACTTCGAAGTGACAGGTTCCGATAAGAAGACGGTTACATACACGGGGAACGAATGGTATGCACCTAATGCAGGTATCGTACGCTCTGAAACTTACAATGGTAAGGCACTGGTAAATTATACAGTGTTAACAGAGATCAAATAACGGACAGAAACCTCATTTATCTATAAATAAAACGCTGCTGAATGAATTTCAGCAGCGTTTTTTATTGTCTATATTTTGATCAGAATTCGATATTAATCAGAATCTATATCCAATACCTATTGTAGGAGTAAAGGCACTTACATCATAATGGCCGGCAAAGACCTTATTGGGATCGGCTTTTGTTGGTGTTGGATAAGACCCGTCACGTCCAAAACCCGTCACATAAGACAAAGCAAGATCTATCGACCATGATTCCAAAGGACGGAAACTAAAACCAGTAGCAATACCCAGTTTGTTCATACTCGGTGTCTCCGGATTCAAGTATTCATCTTTTACAGGCGACTCATCAAAATAAGTACCCAAGCGAATATCAAAGCGATTAGTAGCCGCATACTGGGCGCCCAAACGATAGATGCGGGTATTCTGATAGTCCTTCACGGCATTGATACTATATACTTCTTCCTGAGAGAATTGCACATTCAGTTCTTTATAAGCACCCCAGCCCACAAACTGCACTTCGCCAGACACTTGCCAACGATCAGTAGGTTTGTATGTAAGACCAATATTAAAGTTGGAAGGCAGTGGCAGTTCAGCCTCAAAAGTACCTTGGTCAAACGGTGGAATAATGATTTTGTTTTCATCGGGCAGGTACGGATTCACCATAGCAATCATCCCTTTCAGTTCAGTTTCATTCGGATAATTCATCACTGCATGTCCTTCATTTACTTTCATCATCACTTTGGAACGATAAGACATACCGATTGTAAACTGATCTGTGATATCAAACATTACTCCCAGGTTGTATCCTAATTTCACACCGGCGTCACCAGACAAAGTTGCCGAAGCAGCAGACGTATCTGTATACTTGTCCAGAATAGGAGCCAGTACCGGATTCAAAGCCGTCATTGGACGAAGTCCTTCCAAGCCTCCCGGAGGAATAAGGGCACGGCTCAGTGAGAAATTACCAAACATGATCATCATACCTGCACCTACACTGAAACGGTCTGTTACTTTCCAGGCCATCGTAGGCTGAATGGAAAATGACTTCAAGGCAATATCCTGTATCAACCCGGCTCCGGCCCAATCCGTTCCCCAATTCATCGAGCTGCCATACGGGGTGGTCAGGCTGATACCAGCCGACAGAAAATCATATATTTTAAATGCTCCATAAAGATACAAAGGCGTACTCGGCTCATTATCTGCCTTTTGACTATAAGAATCATTCGAGTATTTCACATTGGTAAATACGCCCGAAACACCGGCAGACAGATCGATCGTGTTGGCCAAAAAGCCTAATCCGGCCGGATTGAAATGCATACTTTCCGCGCCTAACTTCATGGAAGTACCTACATGTCCCATAGCAGCTTGCCTCGCACTCTGCGAATTCACCTGATACCCTTCAGCCGAAGCATACGAGTATGTAAAGACACAAAGGCATACGATTGCGATAATTTTCTTCATAAACTATTTTATTAGTGATTACTTACAATGCACTCCCCGTAAGGAGTTATAAACGCGGCAAAGATAGAAGTTTTCCCATTAGAATTGCACATTCAGGACTAAAATGTGCGGCTTATGCGCTTTTTTTGCGCATTTCCCGTCCTTTGTGCCAAAGCAAAGGATAAATGTTCCGTATCTTTGCCTCCATAAAACGGATGAGATGAAGAAAAACAAAACGGCCTTGGTCTGCTTTTCGGGAGGCCAGGATTCTACTACCTGCCTGTTCTGGGCGAAGAAAATGTTTACGGCTGTTGAAGCAGTTTGTTTTACCTACGGACAACGGCATTCACAAGAGATAGAAGTAGCACGGCAAATTGCGGCAGATGCCAACGTACCCTTTCAATTGCTGGATGTGTCGGTACTCAGCCAATTGTCTGTCAATTCACTGACCGACCCTACACTGGTAATGGACGAAGAAAAACCGGACGGCAGTTACCCCAACACATTTGTACCCGGCCGAAACATGATCTTTCTCACTTTTGCCGCCATCGTGGCTCGCAGTAAA
This sequence comes from Tannerellaceae bacterium, assembly GCA_031555505.1. Classification (GTDB taxonomy): domain Bacteria; phylum Bacteroidota; class Bacteroidia; order Bacteroidales; family Tannerellaceae; genus JAJDIA01. The sequence goes on along the minus strand of JAVBUH010000012.1, from coordinate 4,642 downwards.
GGTATTTTTGATATTGTCACCGGTGTATCGGAAGCCGATTACAGTGGATATCCGGACTGCCGCGACACCTTTATCCGGTCGCTCAATGCTACATTGAACCTGGCAATGGACGAACAATTTGTCATCCATACGCCATTGATGGAACGAGACAAATGCGAAGTATGGCAACTGGCCGATGAATTGGGCGTATTTGAACTGGTACGGTCAAAAACGCTCACCTGCTACAATGGCATCATGGCCGACGGTTGCGGACAATGCCCGGCTTGTAAATTACGCCGGGAAGGACTGGAGAAGTATTTGAACACAAAAGAAATGGTTAATGGTTAACGATTAATGATGAATAAGATGGAAGAGAAGAAAGAACTTAGCTTGTTAGGCGGTGAAACGGTATATCGCCAGGATTATGCCCCCGAGGTGCTGGAAGCGTTTACCAACAAGCATCCGGAAAATGATTATTGGGTACGTTTCAACTGCCCCGAATTTACCAGCCTATGTCCCATTACCGGGCAACCGGACTTTGCCACGATATACATTGATTATATACCTGCCATCAACATGGTGGAAAGTAAAAGCCTGAAGCTATACCTGTTCAGTTTCCGTAATCACGGAGCTTTCCATGAAGACTGTGTCAACATCATCATGAAAGACCTGATCCGGCTGATGGATCCCAAATACATTGAAGTGACAGGGATCTTTACCCCACGCGGAGGAATCAGCATCCATCCTTTTGCTAACTACGGCCTGCCGGGAACCAAGTATGAGAAACTGGCCGAAAAACGGCTGTTCAAACATAACCGTTGATTATTTTCCCACCTTCCGGTAGTATATCCGGATAGAATAATAACTATATTTGTGGCAACGTAATTTTAATACTTAAATAATTTAGACCATGAAAAGAAACATCGCATGTAAAGCATTCTTTGCCGCACTGGCTTGTACAGCCTGTGTAAGCCTGAGCGCACAGGAAACAGAGTATCCGAAACCCGAGCCCATGAAACCGGGCATGTCGGAATACTGGACTCCCCAGCCTAAGGTGATCACTCCGGGAAATATTCAAACCAATACCGCTCCTTCAGATGCGATAGTGCTATTTGACGGAAAAGACCTCGACGCCTGGGAAAGCGTGCGCGGAGGCGGACCGGCCCAGTGGAATGTACACGACGGCGTATTTACGGTGAACAAGAAAAGCGGCGATATCCGAACAAAACAAAAATTCGAAAGCTATCAGTTACATATCGAATGGTGTGTGCCCGAAGGCATCACAGGCAAGAGCCAGGGACGTGGCAACAGCGGTGTATTCATGCAGGGAATGTATGAAATACAGGTGCTCGACAGCTACGAAAACCAAACATACGTGAACGGCCAGACCGGCAGTGTGTACAAACAAACTCCCCCGTTGGCTAACGCCATGCGCAAACCGGGTGAATGGAATGTGTACGACATTATCTATTCGGCTCCTGTATTCAAAGAAGACGGCACCTACCGGGTACCTCCTACGGTGACTGTCATCCATAATGGAATCGTGCTGCAAAACCACACTACCATCCTGGGCACCACCGAATACATCGGATTCCCGAAAGTAAAGGCACACGGTGCCGGCCCGATCGTCCTGCAAAGCCATGGCGACCCGAGCGAACCGATCAGCTTCCGCAATATCTGGATACGGGAACTGTAATCACCAACCATACAAAAAAGGCGGCCATCATAAAGGCCGCCTTTTTTGTATCCGATTGTAGCTCCCGGCCAAGACAGTTAATCCAGTTTCAGGTTGAATTCTTCCCGCAGCTTATCCAATGCCGGATTCACTTCCCGCAAATATTCATATTTTTCAACAGCGGTGTAGGCGCGTTTTTTCTCATTCGCCTCGTCAATCCGTATCTGCATCTGGATAGTTGTGTTTTGCAATTGAGTACGCAATGAGGTGAGGATATCAGCCGCATGAGCCGTCAGTTCATTCTCTTGTCCCGGATTATGCACCGTGACCTCAAAAAAGGGAGACTGCTTCAATACAGGCTTATTATTGAGCATGGTGTTCTTCAGGTAGATTTTTTCAGAAAGGCTGTCGGCAAAAGCATCCCAGGCACGCAACAGATCGTCGGCATGGAAAGAGGCAGACTGCTCGTCGGCCCGCACAGCCACTGCTTCTGTTTCCTCCGCCTTATTGCCCATCGCCTTGATGGATGTGCTGACCGGTCGCATTTTTTTCCGGCTGTCTGCTCCAGGGGATTGGGAAGAATCAGGCGATGCCGGGATGTGCGATGTGCGTTCTGGGGAAACACTACGCCCCATCCCAGTGGAAGAAGCCGAAGGTGCAGCAGGAGGCATCGCAACGGCGGAGGGAGAGGCAGAGGCAGAGACTGCGGCCGCCATCGGCTGCCCTGATGGGGCCGAAGCCGGTATAGACTCAATTATCCTTTTTTTTTTTGATTCGTCTTCCGAAGAATCCGACGACATATTCAATTGGCAGAGTTGGATCAGGGTAAGTTCAAGCAATAACCGCTTATTCCGGCTCACCCGGTAATTCAGGTCGCAGGTGTTAGCCAGATCGATCGCCCTGAATAGGAAGGGATCCGAACAGCGTTTAGCCATTTCAATATACCGGTCGCGGATGGAAGAGCCCACCTCAAATAAAACCAGCGTAGCAGCATCTTTGCACACCAACAGATCGCGAAAATGCCCGGCAAGCCCGGTGATAATATTCTGCCCGTCAAAGCCCCGTCCCAGGATTTCGTTCAGGATCAGCACGGCGGCACGGACGTTTGCTAACAGGATCGCATCCGTGAGCCGGAAATAATATTCGTAATCCAGTACATTCAGGTTGTCTATTACGGCCTGATAACTGATATTCCCATTGGTAAAACTGGCCACCTGGTCGAATACCGACAAGGCATCACGCATACCACCATCGGCTTTCTGGGCGATCACATTCAGGGCTTCCGCTTCGGCGGTGATCCCTTCGCAAGACGCTACATATTGTAAATGTTCCACCATGTCGGCAATGGAGATGCGGGAGAAGTCATAAATCTGGCAACGCGACAGGATCGTAGTGAGCACCTTATGCTTTTCTGTAGTAGCCAGGATAAAGAGGGCATGATGGGGAGGTTCTTCCAGCGTCTTAAGGAAAGCATTGAAAGCAGCCGTACTCAACATGTGCACCTCATCGATGATAAACACCTTATACTTTCCGATGGGAGGTGGTATACGCACCTGGTCGATCAACGAACGGATATCGTCTACCGAGTTATTCGACGCGGCGTCCAATTCGTGAATATTATACGAACGTTGCTCGTTGAATGCCTGGCAGGATTCGCAAGCATTGCAGGCTTCCCCATCGGCTGTAGGTTGCAGGCAGTTGATCGTTTTGGCAAAGATACGGGCACAGGAAGTCTTCCCCACCCCGCGCGGTCCGCAAAACAGGTAGGCGTGCGCCAACTTATTACTTTGGATGGCATTTTTCAACGTCACCGTAAGTGATTTCTGTCCTACTACAGACTGAAAAGTAGACGGGCGGTATTTCCTTGCCGATACGATATAATTATCCATTCTTTTCTTTTTTATCAGGCACACAAAGATATGTAAAATATTTCGTTTATATTTGCAAAAACGATCCTCTCCTATGTTACGCATCAAAGAATTTTACAACAAATACCTCTCCTGGATCAACGCCTACTGGCTGGTTGCCATCGGATTCATCGCGCTCACATTCGTTGCCGGAGACAGCAGCTTGTATAAACGTTATACGTACGACGAAAAGATACGCAGCCTGGAAAAGGAAATCAAATTCTACGAAGACGAGATCAAAGTCAACACCCAAAAACTGGAAAACCTGCGTACCGACAAGGAAGGGCTTGAACGGTTCGCCCGCGAAGAGTATTTCATGAAAAAAGCAGACGAAGACGTATTTATCATCAAAGACAACTAAATGAACACACAGATCCGGACGATCATTTTTTACATCTCAGCCCTTTTATTGCTGGCAGGCGCAATCCTGCATTTCTCGCAAATCACAGTTGCACCCTGGCTGTTCGCTGTCGGAGCTGCCGGAGTGGCCGTATGTTATCTCACCTTTTCCGTGAAAGGGATGGACACCCGGCGGCGGCGCCTTCATCGCTACAACGTCATGGCCAGTTTCCTGATGATCTTCGCCTCCGGCCTTATGTTTGCCGGACGCAAGGAATGGGTGATCTGCCTCACCATTGCCGCCCTGTTTCAACTCTACACGGCTTTCGTTACTCCGAAAGAATAACAAATCATCCCCAAAGTGGCAGCGCTTGGTCAACGAAACGGTTTCAAACTCCCACGTATTTGAAAGCGGGCTTGTTTCAAATCCCGCAAAACTTGAATGTGGGCTTGCTTCAAGTTCCGACGTATGTGAAAGCGGGGTGCTTCAAGTTCCGCAAAACTTGAATGTGGGCTTGCTTCAAGTTCCGCAAAATCTGAAAGATCCGACGCAAACTAACGGAAAGTGAAGCATCCTAACCCATGAAATGAACCTATCAGGGTGGTACCATAGCTTGTGTGAATGCCCGGTCACGGGCATCCTGTACGTAGCCAGGGGTGCAGGCGAAGCCAAGCCCCTGGTTAGTCGATTGGTCTGTTTTTTTGTGCCGCGTCAGCGGTACCGGTCAATTGCACATGGCAC
>JAVBUH010000002.1:0-20343 GCA_031555505.1 Tannerellaceae bacterium | reverse complement strand
GTATAAAGAGTAGCTGTCTAGGCGGGGAGCCAAGTTACTCTTGTTTACTATTTACATGATAGTCTTCAAGCTATATTCAAATCCAAACTTGAAGCACCGCCAGCTTTCCAACCCAACCTGAATATTCAAATTCAACAAAATATGATGATTAACTGCCAAATTATTCATCATACGGTTTTATTGGGGAAATCTGCTTTCACCCTGTCACTTTCTGCAGTCAGTCAGGCACTTAGGGTGAAAGAAAGCTTCAAAAAGCGGTTTTGCTGTCACTTGTGCTGTCACTGCATACCGGGATATATCGTCCTGATTTTAGTGACAGTTTTTGGAAAAAGGTGTGATAGGAGGGTGACAGCAGAACAGGGAAAAAGCCTCTCCTTTCACTCTAACTCATTGGCCACCTGCAGAAAGTGACAGGGTGAAAGCAACTTTCGTGTAAGCAGTTTTAGCGAATGGATATGCACTGCAAGGCAGGTTTGGGTGCTGTTCCTGCCGATGAAAGAGCAGATGCAGAGCTACCTAAACGAGGCCTGTTGAGGCCTGCGCCTTACTCCTTTGAGGCCTGCGCCTCGACCTATACGAGGCCTGCGCCTCAGTCGACTGAGACGTGCGCCTCGCAGCAGGTGAGGCGCAGGCCTCAATCAGGTATCTCGCCCGTGTAGAAGCAGCCGGTGGAACGATCGGCTTTCTATCAGCAAGATTGGCCTTCCAAATCACCATCGTCTCCCGAAAAAAAGATCATAATGCTCCTAAACGAAGATTATGATGTTCCTAAACGAACAGTATGACGATCGTTTTGGATCATTATTATCTTTTTTGTGGCGATTGCGGGATTGCCAAACCTCCATATCGGGATAAAGATGAATCTACCCACACGGGAATCTTATCCCACACGGATAAAAACGAGAAGGGTATCCGGCCATTGCAGATACCCTCCTGGTATAGTTGATTCGAAAATGTAACGGTTGTTGATCAGGCCAACTCGCCGCGAACAATTTCTTCCTTTTCAGGATCCCAGTACATGGTACGGCCTTCGAGGTAGGCACGTGTTCCCATGTGGGCTGTGATGGCTTCTTCAAATGCCTGGTCTACGTTGCAACTCGGCGTTTTCTTCTGACGGATACATTCCAGCCATTCACGGATGTGGAGGTGGGTGGTATCGTAACGTTTACCGTTTACATACGTATACAGAAGGCCACGTTTGGCAAAGTAAAGCTCGGTAGCCGATGTCACCGTATCCGAACTGCTTTGCCCCGGCACATACGTATAGAACGGGCTATCGGTTGGGATCACACCCTGGGCAATCTTATCCTTATAGCGTTGTGAATCGCGGTCGACCGTGATTTCGAGGATATTGGATACCTCCATCGAAGCATCGGTACCCATGAACACTTTACCACGATTGCGGCTGCTGGCCAGGGTGGCGCTATAAAGCATGGTCATGTTCTGCTTCGGGAACTCGAAGGTAGTTTGTAACACATCGGGCACGGTACGTCCATCTTTGAAGAAATAGATTCCGCCCGACGAAGTGGCCGAATGCGGAATACCGACGTGCATGATCTGGTTCACGGCATCGTATTCGTGCGTCAATAAGTCGCCCGACAGTCCGGTGCTGTAATCCCACCAGCAACGCCAGCGGAAGAAGCGCTCGAGACTGAACTGGCTGCGTTCTTCGGGTCCGACATAACGCTCAAGTTTATACTTCATCATATAGTCCATATATTCCTTGATACGGTCGGGGTTACCTTCAAACTGTTTCCAGTCGATCGTCGTAGGATTGGAACCTTCAATGATATCATATACCCAAGCGCCGTTGGGCGAGTTACGGTTGGTACATACCTCGATCAGGTTGACGTTACCCAACAAACCATTTCCGATAATTTCTTCGGCTTTCTGGTAACAGTCAGTCTGACGTCCCTGATGGCCTAATTGGAAAGCGATACCCGCTTCTTTGACCACATCGCGGATCATATAGGTTTCGGGAACCGTCCACGACATGGGTTTCTCCACATATACATGTTTGCCGGCTTTGGCAGCATCCATTGCCATGGTCCCATGCCAGTGGTCGGGAGCGGCGATGATTACGGCATCAATATCGTCGGCTGCCAGCAATTCCTGATAGTGGCGGTAGCGTTTCGGCGCTTTGCCGAATGTACCGCCCGTTCCTTCACGGTTGATATTGGAGCAGGCAAGTATAGCCTGGTCGGCAAAGACATCGAAGATGTCGCACACGCCATTGATTACGATGTTCAGGTCGTCTTGCTCCATATACTGCTGATAGCGGCTATCGTTCTTATTCTTTTTGGCATCAGCTATACGTGCATCGATCCACGACGGTTCGGCAAAGCCGGCAGCACGCAGCAACTGTTTGCCGCGAATACCGAAGCCGATCACACCCAGGCGGATCTGCTGGCCACCCGCTAGCGGCTCAAGATAAGAAGCCTCCCGGTTACTCAACTGGAACACGTCGGATATTTTACGATCTTTCAATGCATCTTTACGTTTCTGGTACACGCCATAGGCCAGTGCACCCAATACCGGTACGGTGGCGATAGCCTTGAGTGCGTCTCTGCGTCCTTTGTCCGGCTCGTGTCCCTGTTCGGGATCCTTTTTTACTTCTTCTGACATGATCAAATAAGTTTAAGTTTAACCAACGACGGACACACACGGCCTAAGATACGGTCGAAACCGCATATCTGCGATGTAGGGAACACACAGAGCAATCCCAGGGCTGCCAGTTCCACCAGGTTCTTATCAATCCACAGATAAGAGCCTTCAAACGGCATCATGTAAACTGCACCGATAAAAGAGGGATGCGACAGGGTATACATGGCAAGTAACAGCATACCGCACACGGATGACAAACGATAAAGTAACCCTAACGTTAATCCTAAGCCTATCAGCAACAACGCATATTCGTTTGCGTAGTTGATCAACACCATTAAATCGGCATTTTGGGTCATCTCAATGAAGAATGAAGAGGCCGGGCCTTTCGAATCCAACAAATAGGGTAAAGAGGTCCAATGCGGATTCAAAATCTTAACCATTCCTTCATACATGAAATGCCAGCCGATAAAAAGGCGCAACACCATTAGCCAGGTGAATTGAGCCTTTGAGTAATTATAATCTGCTTTCATTCTTTCTTTCTTTTGGTATTTCTTTAGTCTAAAAAAAACAATTGAGTCTGAGCAATTTATTTTTGCAACTGAAGCATAGCAAGGTTTCCGTACATAAAAATACCCGAAGCCTAAACATATAGCCAAGCTTCGGGTAGTTCCATGATTTAGAGTTTAATAGGATATCCGGATCAGTCCAGGATTTTAACTTTGATATTGCGGAACCATACATCGTCGCCATGATCCTGGAGACCGATGTAACCTTCGTGGTTTGCACCACCGCAGTTCAACAACAGTTCGTAAGCCAACGGCCATTTGTCTTTGCTGAATTTGCTTTTGTCGAGCAATTCCTGCCACTGCGGAGTCCAGAGATGGTATTCAACCACATTGACGCCATTCTGCTGGTGCAATACAGTACCCTTGAAAACAGTGATCGTAGTATTGTTCCATTCGCCGAACGGTTTCTGGTTCTGCGGTTTGGCCGGGATCATGTCATACAAGGAAGAAGACATACGGTTGCCGTCAACACCCATCTTGGCATCCGGGTGATTGGCGTTATCCAACACCTGGCTTTCGGGAGCAGAGATATAGATCGGCTCCAAACGCATTTCACCAGACTTCGGATCCTGCGCTTTAATTTCCTGCGCCAGGTAGAAAATACCAGAGTTTGAACCCTTGGCACACTTCCAGTCAATAGACAGTTCGAAATTCTTGAACTTGTGACCGAAGATCAGGTCGCCGCCATCGCTGGCTTGCGCTTCACCGGCACCAGAGCCAACAAACTTGATGGCACCTTCAGCCAAGTCAACCTCCCAGCGTTTGGGCGCATTGTCACGTCCGTAACCACGCCAGCCATTTAAGGTCTTCCCGTCGAACAGGATATAGTAACCATCCTTGTCCAAGTCAAACTTAGCCAGGTCATACTGGGTTTTATCCAGAATGGTATAAGCGGGGATTACTGTATCTGCCGGAGTCACAGGTGTTTCCTGTGTCTGGATTGTGATATCTTCCCACGGTTGGGCGGGTACGGCAATGTTGCTTCCGCCACCACAAGAAACCAATGAACCCATCATAACAGCTGCACTTGCTAAAACTATTACTTTTTTCATTTCAGATATAAATTATTAATTGTACGATTATCTGGGCATATCAACCAACTTCCAACCATCACGATAATTGTGCTTGATCAGTTCTTCGGCAAATTTCTTTGCGTTGATCGGATCGGTCATGTCTTTTTTGAAGCTCGGGTGACCGTCTTTAATAGTGAAACCGTCTTTGATTACGATGCGGATCTCTTCGTTGTCCGTAAGGTTGGTGAACTTCATGTTCGGGCCATCCCACAACAGTTCCTTGTTCAGGTTCTGCAAACGAACGGCCAATACACCCATCACTACCATTTCGTTGAACGGACCTGCTTCAGAGAAGTCAGATTTCGTCTTCACGCGGCTACCTGCGCTTTCTTTACATGCGCGGATCCAGTCTTGTTCGTGACCACCTTCCATCGCTTTGTCTACCCGGCGGCATACCTGCGGAGCGTTCGGTTTGCGACCAGACAGCAAGAACGGATTCACACCGTAGCAACCGCAGATCAGCGTGTCTTTCGTTCCGTGGAAGATTACAGCACCACCGCTGTCGTTCATGTTCTTACCAGCAGGCCATCCACATGGCATATCAGGTTTCAAACCACCGTCATACCAGTGTACTTCTACTTCAGGAAGGGCTACCTTCGCCATATTGTCGCGAGCGGGGAATACCAGTTTCACGTGCTGAGCCTGCGGAGCGCAGTCTTGCAACAGCAGTGTAGACGAACCCTGTACTTTTGTAGGATAACCCAGTTTCAAGCCTTTAAATACCGGATGCAGGATGTGGCAGGCCATATCACCCAACGCACCTGTACCATACGCCCACCAGCCGCGCCAGTTCCAAGGATGATAAAGGGCGTTGTACGGACGCATTTGAGCCGGACCTGTAAACAAATCCCAGTTCAATGTAGAAGGAATCTTGTCGGCTTTTTCCGGAGTCATCAGTCCTTGCGGCCAAATAGGACGGTCTGTAAAGGCTTCTACCTTTGTTACTTCACCAATTTCGCCATTCCAGATCCATTCGCAAACCAAGTCAACGCCAATAGCAGAAGAGCCCTGGTTACCCATCTGGGTTGCAACCTGGTACTTATCAGCCAATTTGGTCAACAGACGAGATTCATAAACAGAGTGGGTCAACGGTTTCTGTACATACGCATGCTTGCCCATAGAAATAGCGTCGGCAGCAATGATACAGTGTGTGTGGTCGGCCGTGGCTACCATCACAGCATCGATGGACTTACCCATTTCGTCGTACATCTTACGATAGTCCCAATACTTCTTAGCTTGGGAATAATGGTCGAATACCGGTTTGGAATATTTCCAGTCCACGTCGCAAAGGGCAACAAAGTTTTCCGTTTGCATGTTACGCAGGTTAGAATTACCCATACCTCCGATACCGATACCGGCGATGTTCAACTTATCGGTGGGAGCCGTATAGCCGTGGCTCTTACCTAAAATAGTGTTCGGAACAATTGTCAATGCAGCAGCTGCAGTTGCTCCTCTTTGAAGAAAGGTTCTTCTTGAAATGTTTGACATAGTAATACTTATTATAGATTTACACTTAAAATGATGTTTTCCCTTTTAATTTATGTCCATTTAGCCACACAAAGTGACGCAAATATAACCAATACTGTGTGACAGTCAAGGCAGGAAACGATCTTTCTTATCCGAAAATAAACTTTTTTAACAGTCCATCCCCACTAATTGACTTATGTCATTTATTTCGTCATAGATAATGTCGATAGCGGCATCGATAAATTTGATGCAGGTATAGGCAAACGGTAAACTAAAAAAAGCTATATTTGTTGAAATGTTCGAACATTTCAACCTGTTCTATAGTTTATAAATAAAAGCACAACAGATCGGATGAAACCTTTTCTGATACGCGTCTGCCATTTTTACCTGGAAGGATTCAAGGAAATGACCCTGGGTAAGACGTTGTGGTGTATTATCCTGATCAAGTTGTTCATCATGTTCTTCGTTCTCAAACTATTCTTCTTCCCGGCTTTTCTCAACCAGTTCGGCAGCAAGTCGGCAAAAGGGCAACATGTCTCTGAAGAATTAATCGAACGTTCCGTCATACCTTAAAAACATAATAAATCAGACAAAATGGAAAGCATCGACACCGCATTGATTGACTGGTCAAGAGCACAGTTTGCACTGACAGCCATGTATCACTGGCTGTTTGTACCTTTAACGTTGGGCTTGGGCATCATCCAGGCCATTATGGAAACGATCTATTACAAAACAGGAAAAGAATTTTGGAAAACAACCGCTCAGTTTTGGATGAAACTGTTCGGTATCAATTTTGCCATTGGTATAGCCACAGGTCTGATCCTGGAATTCGAGTTCGGTACAAACTGGTCTAACTACAGCTGGTTTGTAGGAGACATTTTCGGAGCGCCGCTGGCTATCGAAGGTATACTGGCGTTCTTTATGGAAGCGACATTTATCGCCGTCATGTTTTTTGGCTGGAACAAGGTAAGCAAAGGTTTCCACCTGGCTTCTACCTGGCTGACAGTCATCGGGGCCACCTTATCGGCCTTGTGGATATTGATAGCCAACGCCTGGATGCAATATCCGGTGGGCATGGCATTCAACCCGGATACGGTACGTAACGAAATGGCCGATTTCTGGGCGGTAGCCCTGTCGCCGGTTGCAATCAATAAGTTCTTCCACACCGTTTTGTCCGGTTGGGTACTGGGAGGCATGTTTGTGATTGGCGTAAGCAGCTGGTATCTGCTGAAAAAACGGAATACGGAATTTGCGCTGGCGAGCATTAAGACAGGCGCTGTTTTTGGCCTTGCCGCTTCCCTGCTGATCGCTTTCACCGGCGACAAATCCGGATACGAAGTAGCCCAAAAACAACCGATGAAACTGGCGGCCATGGAGGCTTTGTATGAAGGAGGCAACGGTGTGGGGCTGGTAGGTATTGCGCTGCTGAATCCGGAAAAGCAACGGTACGACGACGGCGTGGATCCCTTTATCTTCAACATCCAATTCCCCAAAATGCTCTCCTTACTGGCCGAACGGAAAATGGATGGATATGTACCCGGCATCACCAACCTGATTGAAGGAGGTTACAGTACTAAACAGGGTACAACTGCGTTATCGGCCGCCGAGAAAATAGTGAAAGGCCAAACCGCCATCCAGGCGCTGGCCGATTACCGTGCGGCCAAAAAAGCGAAAGATGAAGAAGCGGCCCAGCTTCACCGTGCTACGCTGGAAGAGAATTATCCGTACTTTGGCTACGGATATATCAGGGATGTCACGGAATTGATCCCGAATGTGGCCCTAACCTTCTATTCGTTCCGTATCATGGTGATCCTGGGAGGATACTTCATCCTCTTATTCCTGATCGCTTTGTACTGGGGGCAAAAGAAGAAATTTGCCGATGCACGCTGGCTGCAGTATGTTTGCCTGTGGTCGATCCCATTGGCCTATATCGCCACACAGGCCGGATGGGTAGTAGCCGAAGTAGGACGTCAACCCTGGGTGATACAGGATATCCTGCCGTCGAGTGCCGCTATTTCCCGACTGGATGTATCGTCCGTTCAACTCACGTTCTTCCTGTTCCTGATCCTTTTTACGGTCTTGTTGGTTGCCGAAGTGGGCATTATGGTAAAAACCATCCGGAAAGGTCCTGAAACCAGCAGTCAAACACATTAAATCATACACAGATGGATACTACATATATATTTTTGCAACACTATTGGTGGTTCCTGGTTTCCCTGTTGGGAGCCCTACTCGTTTTCCTGTTGTTTGTACAGGGCGGGCAATCACTGTTATTCACTATCGGAAAAACCGAACTACAACAAAAAATGTTATTGAATTCCACAGGCCGGAAGTGGGAATTCACATTCACTACACTGGTTACATTCGGTGGCGCCTTCTTTGCCTCATTCCCGTTGTTTTATTCGACCAGTTTCGGCGGAGCCTATTGGGTATGGATGCTGATCCTGCTTTGTTTTGTCATACAGGCGGTTTCTTATGAATACCAGGCCAAAAACGGAAATCTGCTGGGTAAAAAAACATACCAGATATTTCTGCTTATCAACGGAATAGCCGGCCCAATCCTGTTGGGGACAGCCGTAGGAACCTTCTTCACCGGAGCCGAATTTGTAGTGAATAAAGAACAGATCACACAGATAGCCTCCCCGGTTATCTCCAGTTGGGCTAATCCCTGGCATGGACTGGAGGCCGTATTGGTTCCCTGGAACGTATGCCTGGGTCTGGCCATATTCTTTCTGGCCCGTGTGCTGGGCATGCTTTATTTTATCAACAACATCGATGATGAAGAAATTCAAACCCGCTGCCGCAAGCAAATGCTTCCGGAGTCGGTATTATTCCTCCTTTTCTTCCTGGTCTTCCTCTTCCACCTGCTTTTATCAAAAGGATTTGCCGTAGATCCGGCATCCGGGATCGTATTTATGGAACCTTATAAATATGCATTCAACCTGATTGAAATGCCGGCTGTACTGGTGATGCTGCTGATCGGCGTGGTAGGCGTGCTTTGGGGCATTGGGAACTCATTATTCATCCCCGGATGGAAAAAAGGAATCTGGTATGCAGGATGCGGGACTGTTCTCACGGTATTGGCCTTATTACTCTGCGCAGGCTGGAATCATACAGCTTATTACCCTTCGGTAGTTGACTTACAAAGCTCACTCACCATCGAAAACAGTTCGTCCAGCCCATTCACACTGAAAGTGATGAGCTATGTCTCATTACTGATCCCATTTGTCCTGGCTTACATTTTCTATGCATGGAGAGCATTGGATCTCCGGAAGATCAATAGCCAGGAAATGCGTGAAGACAACCATACGTATTAAGCAGCATCAGCCCAAATAGTAGTATAAAAAAGAAAACGGCAAAGACTCACGTCGGGCCGTTTCCTACATTTAACCGTTTTAAACAAAAAGAAAAAGTTAGCTAAGGTTTAAAATTATATTTTTGTCTTTATTAGAATAAGATATCATATCGTATAGCTTCTAAAACCGAAGCCTGACAAATATACGTATTCTCATTGTCTTATACCATAAAAATAACTGTTTTTTTACTATTTTTCACAATAAATGGACCAGAAAGCCTGCGATCCGATCAATATGGTTAGACCAACATATTCTTTCCGTTCACAAGATATGTAATTGTTTCAATCACACCTATTTGCAGGAGAAGAGACTCATTGCCTCAGCCAGCTGCTTCCAAAAACGATATAGTAGGTAAACCCTTCAGGTCCCATGGCAACATCTACACCCATCCTTAATTTCAATTTACGTGCCATCAGATAACGAAACCCGGTACCATAACTCCAAGCCCAGTCTGCATCCTTAAACTGGTTATACTGGTCAAACGCCTTACCGGTACCCCCAAAAAGCATCACACTCCACCGGGGTACCACATCCCATCGTTCTTCTACCTCTGCCAGTATCGTTGTCTTACCTGCATACCGTGCCGTAGGCACACCACGCATATCAATAAAAGGCTTGATATAAAAAGGCACATCACCCACCACCTGTTGCATATCGAATCGCAGGCCGGTTATCAGGTTATGCCGTAACGGGAGATAGTAATAAACCGCCCCTTCAAACTGTCCATATTTGTAATCACTGCCCACCCAGGGATGGCTCCAATCGGCCGAGAAATTAATCTTGATCCCTTTATCCGGTGTAAACGTATTATCGCGGCTATCGTATGATGACTGAAATCCCAACTTAGCCACATTTCCGCTGATATAGTCTGCAACAAGCGAATCCAGTTTCTGCCTCCACACACTATTCCCATTATCACTCTTAATAGACAAATCATTATGTGTAAATAAATACCGGATACCAAGTGAGAACCGCGGATTTCTTAACTGCTTCGTTACCGAGGCCATGATCGGTATCGTCTTAATATTGAACTCAAAATCGGTTGATTGGTTCAACTTATCAAAATTGAAGTAATAATCCATATTAACATTGGCATAGCCGCCGGCCACCGCATATTTAATTCCCCATTTCGGGATCAGGCCGACACGCGCACCTCCTATAGCCCAACTGTTATTCACAGTGTATCCTCCAAAGACGGTTGTGACATCGGGGGCCATCGGATAAAATTTCCCATCCACTTCCTTCGGTTTATTCGGTTCGATGAAAACAGGCGCTAAAGCACCCCCAAATCCACCTAATGCCGGTTCGGTGATGATAGCCGGAACAGGCACAAACCCCTTCTGATTGATGATAAAATCGCTCAAGTCAAATTGATGGTCTATCGAGTCACGAAAACTCACATGTTTTTTCTGCGCATAAGAAACCGGTCCGGATAGCAGTACAAACGATAAGCCAAGCAGTGTAATTTTAATAAATGCAAGCATGTGTTATTTTTTCTTTTGGTTACTTACTGTGAGTATAACAAGACTGATAATCATTTGGTTTATCGTATATTTGCAGACTGAACAACAAACAACATGGCCAATTTCAACATTAATATATTGGGTTGCGGATCAGCTTTACCTACCACCCGTCACCTGCCCTCTTCCCAGATAATCGACCTGCGCGACAAACTATACATGATCGATTGCGGCGAAGGCACCCAGCTGCAAATGAGGCGGATGCGTATCCGGTTTACCCGCCTCACCCATATCTTCATCACACATCTTCATGGAGACCATTGCTTTGGCCTGCCCGGACTGATTTCTACCCTTGGCCTCTTAGGGCGTACAGGCGAACTGGTGATCCACGGCCCCAAAGAACTGGAAGCCTACCTCAATCCGCTGATGAAGCAATTTCTGTACAACCTGCCCTATCCGGTACGTCTCAATCTGATCGACCCTGCCACCCATACCCTTGTGATGGAAGACCGATCGGTCCAGGTCTATTCTATCCCACTCAAACACCGGACACCCTGTTGCGGTTACCTTTTTAGTGAAAAACCGAAAGAGGTGCACATCATCCGCGAAATGATCGACTTCTACCAGGTACCTGTCCGCTGTATAAAAGATATTAAAAAAGGAGCCGACTATACGACATCGGATGGACAGTGTATCCCCAACGCACGCCTCACACATCCGGCAGCTCCCCCCAAACGCTATGCCTATTGCTCGGATACCATGTTCGCTCCTGACATAGTACCCTTCATCGAAGGTGTTGACCTGTTATACCACGAAGCCACTTTCAGTGAAAAAGACCTTGCCCGTAGCAGAGAAACATGCCATTCCACCGCCCGGCAGGCCGCTGAAATAGCCCGGATGGCAAAAGTAAAGCGGCTTATCATCGGTCACTACTCAGCCCGGTATGAAAATGCGGATACTTTACGCAACGAAGCTGCCGTCATCTTCCCTGAGACCCAATCGGCCGAAGAAGGAATGGTGATCTCCCTGTGACATAAAATGATAAATGATCGGAAATACCAATCAAGTTATTTCCCAATTTCAGAAAACTTCCTACATTTGTGCGGAATAGATTGGATAGGATGAACAGACAGTTGATTATAGCATTTGCATTATGTATCGGCACAGGCAGTATGATTTTTGCCCAGGAGGCAAAAACCAATCAGCCAACTCCTGTAGTGAAGCAACAGGACGCTGACAATCAATTGGAAATTTCCGTAGCAGACAATCGTATCAAAGTAACCAATGCCCCTGTAGGCAGTAAGCTGGAAATATTCAGTCTGGTAGGTATCCCGGTAAAAATAATAGAAATGAAAGAAGCCTCTGGCGAATATGCGCTAAATATTACCAAAGGCATCTATATTGTTCGTATCGGAGAAACCGTACGCAAGCTCGTGGTCCGCTAACCTACTCTGCCAGCATGGCTTTTAACTCCAACGGCTTATCCGTAGTAATGAAATCTACTTTTTGATCGATAAAGTACCGCATCTGTTCGGGTGTGTTGACAGTCCATACATTGATCGTCAGACCCAGGTCTTTTGCCTCCTGTATCCATTCAGGATGTTTTTCCTGCAAAACTTTATAATGGTAATCCAACCCTTCAAAACCTAATGCTTTCAAGTCTGCAGGGCTCACATCCCCGTTTAGGTAAGCTACCGAAGCATAAGGAGCCTGTCGTTTCAGTTCTTTACACACATTCATGCTGAAAGCAATGTATTCCACCTGGTATTCCAGGCCATACCGGCGCACCATTTCCACAATGGCTTTCACAGCACGGTCTTCATTCACCACTCGTTTATGCGACTTCACTTCCAGGATCAGTTTTGTATTGGCCTGCCGCTTGCCACGGGCCAGGTATTGTTCCAATGTGGGCAATTTCTCACCGTTCGACAAAGTCACATCTTTCAATTGGGCATAGGCGGCATCTTCCAATCGATAGCCGGGAATTGAATCATCATGGTTCACCACAAGCACTCCATCGGCTGTAATATACACATCGAACTCCGATCCGTAAATACCGACATCACCCGCCTTCTTCAATGCGGCTAAAGAATTTTGTGCCGAACCTTCCGTATCCCAGAAACCACGGTGGGCGATAGCCTTCGTCTGCTGCGACCAGGCAAAGCCTCTGCAGCAAACCACAAACAAAACAATAACTAGTACTCTTTTCATTGTATCTGATTTATGTGTAGGATTGCCTGAATACCTTTACACAGATATGCAGACATATCAGCGTTATTCGGGTCGTAAATATAAGCCAAATCTTTGGACGAAACAAAATCACCGTTCATATTTCCGTTCACCGCCAGCGAATACCGTGTACCAGTATTTTCTTTCGTATCACGCTACGTATAGCTGGATGAGTACACCTGTGTGACAATTCCATAAATTCACGGTGCATACCACCATACATGAATCTAAAAGAGATACCCCAATCCAATAAACCCGCAATGCATAAACTTCGTTTTGGAAGGAAGATAGTCGTTCAATGCATCCCCTTCAATCACAATGTTCCGTCGGCTCGAATAGATATCATACGTGGAAATATCATAACCGAGAATAGCGACATACCGGTCGAATTCAATAGAGACATGGTTCTTCAAGCTGAAAAATACGACATCGCCTCCAGTATTTTTCACAGTTCGGGAGTTTCCCGAATAGGGAAGATCGAGGATATTATGCATATTTCTATAATAAAACTCCAGCGACTCGTTGGGGATAAGATTGAAAAGGGCCGTAGGCTCACAAACGAAAGAGACGCCATCAGACAGGATTGGGATCTTCAGACGCAATCCGGTCCGGAACAATAACGAAACGGCTTCATCTCTATTGGTTAACCGCCATTGATAGTCGGGGCCGTTCAACGGATAATGCAGGTTCTCAACGATCTCTGCCGTTCCCTTGAAGCCACCTACCACACCTACATACTTTAAAAACATATACGAGTAAGTCGGTTCAACATCCAAAGCCATGTAAGAATTCAGGCCTACGGTCAACTGAAACTCATTCTTATAGTTCTTCGGCTGCTGGCATAAGCCTGAAAACGACCATACACCATACACAAAAAGCAACATCCACTTCTTCATCATGTCAGTCAATTTTGAGTTACGGGAAATTAAAAAAACAACCATTTAACATAATAGATGTAGGATTGTCCGTATTCGCTGCATTGCAAAAAAGAAAGGAAGAACATAAGCAAGTATATTACGAAAAGAAGGACACAGCCTATTTCGTTATTTTCAGTATTTCGGGCCTCAGCCTGTCTTATTTCTTTGTCTCTTCGACCCACTTGCGGGCATTAACGAAGGCTTCGATCCAAGGGGTTACCTCATCCGTCCGGGCGCGGTCTTCCGGATAATAGCCACACTGCCAGGGGAACATGGCGCGTTCGGGATGGGGCATCATGGAGAGGTGGCGGCCGTCGGCCGAGCAGACGCCGGCAACTGCCCATGGCGAGCCGTTGGGGTTGGCGGGATAACCTTCGTAATTGTATTTGGCGATTACGTGGTAGGCTTTTTCTTCGTAGGGAAAGGAGAACTTACCTTCACCGTGTGCTACCCAGGCGCCGATCTTTGAGCCGCTCAGCGAACTGAACATTACGGAGTGGTTCTTAGGCACTTCCAGTGTGACGAATTCGGATTCAAACTTGTGGGAGTCGTTGTGTAACATCTTGTGCTTTTTCTCATGCTCCGGATATTGCACCTCCAATTCCGCCATCAACTGGCAGCCGTTACAGATACCCCTGCTTAGGGTGTCTTTCCGGGCGTAGTAGTTGTCGATGGCTTTCTTCGCTTTTTCATTGTAGAGGAAGCCGCCGGCCCATCCTTTGGCAGAGCCCAGTACGTCGGAGTTGGAGAAGCCGCCCACGAAGAGGATAAAGTTTACATCTTCGAGGGTTTCACGACCGGATGCGAGGTCGGTCATGTGTACATCTTTCACATCGAAGCCGGCCAGATACAGGGCGTATGCGGATTCGCGTTCACATTGCGATCCTTTTTCACGGATAACTGCGGCTTTGATGCCTGAGGGTTTCCGTTCGCCTGCTGTCAAGCCGTAGGACGAGAGCTTGCCGGTGAAATGTTTCGGGTATTTGAATGCCAGCGGCTGCATCTTGTAGTTTTCGAAGCGGTTGCCGGCACATACACTACCGCTCTGGCGGATATCCAGTTGGTAGGAAGACTTGTACCATACGTCGCGCATATAATCGATGCCGAAGTGATACTGTACGCCGTCTTTCGATACCAGGATATGGCGCTCATTGGTTGGTTTCGCTATGATAGCAAAGCCTACGCCGGCGTCTTCCAGCAGTTTTTCGAACGCTTTCTTTTCTTTTACCTGTACCAGGATACCGGGGTTCTCGGCGAAGAGTATCTTTACGATGTCTGTTTCGGCGAGTTTGTCGAGGTTTACTTCGAGGCCGCCTTCCACATTGGCGAAGCACATTTCCAGCAGGGTGGTGATCATACCGCCGGCTGAGATGTCATGTCCGGCCAGGATGAGGCGTTTTTCGATCGCGTCCTGTATGGCGTTGAATGCATCACGGAAGTATTCCGAATCCTGTACGGAAGGCACTTCATCGCCCAGCTTGTTTAAGGCCTGTGCGAAGGCAGAACCACCTAACTTAAAGGTATCGAACGAGAAGTCGATATAGTAAATGCTTGTGTTTGTTTCTTTGGATAATACCGGGGATACGATCTTCCGTACGTCGCTCACTTCGGCACCTGCCGAGATGATAACTGTACCCGGAGCGATGACCTTTTCACTGCCGTATTTCTGTGTCATGGACAGGGAGTCTTTACCGGTAGGGATATTGATACCCAGTTCGCAGGCGAAGTCTGAGGCGGCCTGTACTGCTTTATACAAGCGGGCGTCTTCGCCTTCGTTGCGGCATGGCCACATCCAGTTGGCGCTCAGGGAGACTCCTTCCAGGTGATCGGCAAGCGGAGCGAAAACGATGTTGGTCAGCGATTCGGCAATCGCCATTACTGAACCGGCAGCAGGGTCAATCATGGCTACCTGCGGTGCATGGCCGATAGAGGTGGCAATTCCTGCTTTTCCGCGGTAATCGATGGCTACGGCACCCAGGTCACTCAAGGGCAGTTGCAATTCGCCCTGGCATTGCTGGCGAGCTACTTTGCCTGTTACCGAGCGGTCAACCTTATTGGTGAGCCAGTCTTTGCAGGCTACCGCTTCAAGTTGGAGTACGTTCTCCAGGTAATGATGCAGGTTAGATTCCTTGTAAACGACCGGTTGGTGGATTTCGGTCACTGTCCGGTCGGTCATGACAGTTTTCGGGGGCTTACCGAACATGTATTCGAGTTTGAGGTCGATGGGTTTTTTGCCGTCGGCTTGTTCAAATACAAGCTTCATATCGTTGGTGGTCTCTCCTACGACATACATCGGGGCACGTTCACGTTCGGCAATGCGGCGTACGCGAGCCACGTCTTCCTCTTTCATCAGCAGGCCCATGCGTTCCTGGCTTTCATTACCGATGATTTCTTTGGCTGACAGCGTGGAGTCACCGATCGGCAACCGGCTCATATCGATGCGTCCGCCCGTAGCTTCTATCAACTCAGAGAGGCAGTTGAGGTGTCCGCCAGCACCGTGGTCGTGGATGGAGACGATCGGGTTCTCATCCGATTCAGCAATCGCACGGATCACGTTGGCCGCCCGCTTCTGCATTTCCGGGTTGGCGCGTTGTACGGCATTCAGTTCGATGCCGCTGGTAAACTGGCCTGTATCGACAGACGACACGGCGCCGCCGCCCATACCGATGCGGTAGTTGTCACCACCGATCACCACCACTTTTTCACCTGGTTGGGGATCACCTTTCAGCGCATCCCGGCGGTTGGCATAGCCTACGCCTCCGGCGAGCATGATTACTTTATCGTAGCCATATTTCTTGCCGTTTTCGGCGTGTTCAAACGTGAGTAGCGAACCGCAGATGAGCGGTTGGCCGAAATGGTTCCCAAAGCTTGAGGCGCCGTTGGAGGCTTTGATCAGGATCTGCTCCGGTGTTTGGTAGAGCCATTGGCGTGGATCGAGAATTTTTTCCCATTCACGAGCGCCTTCGGTGCGGGGATAGGACGTCATATAGACGGCTGTACCGGCAATCGGCAGGGATGCTTTTCCACCGCCCAGTCGGTCGCGAATTTCGCCGCCGGTACCGGTTGAAGCGCCGTTGAAGGGTTCTACCGTGGTGGGGACGTTATGCGTTTCGGCCTTGAGGGAGATCACGGTATCGATCTCCTTTACGGCAAAGAAGTCGGGTTTGTCGCCCGACAGTGGAGCGAATTGCTCCATCTTGGGGCCAGCGTTGAAGGCTACGTTGTCTTTGTAGGCCGAGACGAGTTTGTTTGGGTTCTCGGCAGCAGTTTTCTTGATCAGGTTGAAGAGGGAACTTTCCTGTTCCACGCCGTCTATCACGAATGTTCCGCCGAAGATTTTATGCCGGCAATGTTCCGAGTTAACCTGGGCAAAGCCGTACACTTCGCTGTCTGTGAGCTTGCGAGCCAGTTTGTTGCTTACTTCGTTGAGGTAGGCTACTTCTTCGTCACTCAGGGCGAGGCCTTCCTGCTGGTTGTAGGCGGCGATATCGTCGATACAGACAATCGGATCAGGCTGTTTGTTGATGGTGAATATATCCTGGTTCAGTCCGTTGTAGATACGCTGCAACATCGGATCGTGCGCTGCATCCCCCGAAGTTGCCGGAAAATATTCTTCAATACGGCTAATCCCCCGGACACCCATGTTCTGCGTGATTTCGACCGCATTCGTACTCCACGGCGTAATCATCTCGCGACGCGGCCCTACGAACCAACCGTCCATCGACGTTCCCTGCACGGGGGAAGCCTCACTGAACAGCCAAACCAACTTCTGAATATCTTCGGGGGAGAATGTTTGTGCCGCCTCAACTGCCAGCACCGTCTTTGTTGAAGACCTGAAAAATAAGATCATATCGTCTGTATATTTAAGAATTTCATCCCTTTCGGCCACCCGGCCGTTTTCGCGTGCAAAGATAACGCTTACTAATCGAATTTACCCAAATTCTGTTGAACAAATCACGTTTGTTCATTAGAAAGTTGCATACGTCCGGGCTTCCGGACGAAAGAGGATACAGGAGGGATATAGGAGAAGTATAGGCAATATATAGGGAGGCACAACTAATCATTGAGAGTCGGTAAGAATGCTTTCGCTTTTTCGCTTTGATTTCTACCATATTTTTTATAACTTGCCACTGTTAATCAGTGAGAAATGAATATTGAAGAATTTCGTGCATACTGCCTATCGGTAAAAGGTGTAGAAGAATCGATCTCTTTGCAGCACCGCAATGTGCTGGTGTGTAAAGTGATGGGGAAGATATTTGTCTATATAATGTTAGAACCCCAGAACGGCAAATTCAGGGCATACCTTAAATGCAACGCAGAGAGGTCGGTTGAACTGCGTGACAGATACAACGGCATCGTCCCCGACGATTTTAAGACCCTTTTGTGGAATTGGGTTATACTGGAAAGCGACGTACCTGACGACCTGATTAAAGAACTGATCCGACATTCGGCAGACGAAGTAGTTCTGAAATTACCCAAAAAGAAACAAGCCGAATATCGTAATGGTTAGATTGTTTTTACAAAAAGCTCCGTAGATACCAAGTGGGGAGTTTTGGCTTCACGTGTAATGATGACATGTTTTATCAAGTTTAATGGTCGTGCAAATGGAGGATATGCCTTGTGTGACTTTACACAATCGACAGTTCCGTGCTATTTACTAAATTACGATTGGCTGTATTAGCCAGCTTAATGGCGGAAGAGGATTGGATCAGTGGAGAAGAATCTTATAAAAAATCCAGTTTATTTTGTCAGTCTGAATACTTTGAGTAAATTTGCTTGCAGTATTGAGTAAATTATTTCAAGATGTACGAACGTTCTTATTTGAAGCAGGTTAAATCAAGAATAGAAGAGCCGCGAAAGTTCATTCAGGTAATCCTTGGTCCTCGCCAAGTGGGTAAAACTACTATGGTGAATCAGTTACTGTCTCAATTGTCTATATCATATGTATCTGAGTCAGCTGATGCTATCTCGGCAACTAACTCGGCTTGGCTAATGCAAGCTTGGGAGACGGCCAGGCTGAAAATGAAAGCCTCTGGAGCATCGGAATATCTCCTTGTGATTGATGAAATACAAAAGATAGATAACTGGAGCGAAGTTGTCAAACAGCAGTGGGATAAGGATACCCGCGAGAACGTAAATATAAAGGTTATTCTGTTAGGATCATCCCGCCTCCTTATTCAGAAAGGTTTAACCGAATCGCTGGCCGGACGTTTCGAGACATTTTATCTTGGGCACTGGTCGTTTACTGAAATGCAGAACGCTTTTGACTGGTCAATCGAGCAGTATATTTATTTTGGGGGCTATCCGGGTTCTGCTTTATTGATCAATGATGAGGAACGCTGGAAAAGCTATATAAAAGATTCGCTTATAGAAACTAGTATTTCCAAAGATATTCTGATGTTGACCCGTGTGGATAAGCCCGCATTACTAAAACGATTGTTTGAACTTGGCTGCTTGTATTCAGGACAGATTCTTTCATACACCAAAATCACAGGGCAGTTACAGGATGCCGGTAATACAACTACCTTGGCAAATTACCTCAAATTATTATCCGACTGTGGTTTGTTAGGTGGATTGGAGAAATATGCAGGGAGCGTAATCCGGCAACGGTCATCCAGTCCGAAGTTCCAGGTATATAATAACGCATTGCTAACATCGCAGGATGACGAAACCTACTCGACAGCCATTGTAAACCCAAAGCTGTGGGGCAGATTGGTTGAATCGTCTGTTGGTGCTCATTTACTCAATCATGTGATTTCTGAGCGCTATAATCTCCATTATTGGCGAGAGGGCAATAATGAGGTCGACTTCATTCTTGAGAAGGGAGATAAGGTGATAGGGTTGGAAGTGAAAAGTGGTGCAAGTGCAGATAACGCAGGGATGGGGATATTTAACGAGAGATTTCATCCCAATAAAATGCTATTGGTCGGTACTGGCGGAATTCCCTACGAAGATTTTTTGAAGATTAACCCGAAAGAGCTGTTTTAAGCAATGAACAGAAAGATACTGATTATACCATGGATATCTCTGGAGGATGCTTTACTTAAACTTACAGATGGCTCTCATAATCCTCCAGAAAGAAAAGCAGATGGAATCCCTGGATATTCCAATGCAACTTCTGTTTTTTTGTATTTTTAACAAATAAAATAGCACTAAGCAACCAATAAAACAAGACAATCTAACGGTTTTAGGGGGGGGGCAATTTCAATTGGAAGAAAGGGGCAATTTCAATTGGAAATGGGGGATCAGTTTCGTTTGGATATAAGGGGGCAAATTAGAGTGGATTTTCCAGGTCTCTCTGAAATAAAAGAAATGCGGTTCTTTTTTTGGTAGTTTTAAATACAATCGCTACATTTGTGCAAAATAGAAATCATATTTATGATATGCAAAAATTGATTGACAGAAATATCGAACCGTTTGTAACAGAGAATCTAAGCGTATTTCCTGCGGTTGCCATTTTAGGCCCAAGGCAATGCGGAAAGTCCACTTTGATGAAAATGCTCTATCAAAATTCGGATGCCTATCTATATTTAGACCTTCAGAACTTGGACGACCTGAATAAGCTGAGAGAACCTATGTTATTCTTCCAAGCTAATCAGGATGCGACAATTTGTTTGGACGAGATTCAGTTAGTACCGGAACTTTTTTCTGTATTGCGAAGTGAAATAGAC
>JAVBUH010000046.1:0-4376 GCA_031555505.1 Tannerellaceae bacterium | reverse complement strand
TGCCGTTCACCTTCCGGATACCGATCTCCTTGGTGCGTTGACGGGTGACATAGAGCGTCATCCCGAACAGGCCGAAGCAGGTGAGGAAGATGCTGATCAGGGAATACATCAGGAGCAGTTCGGCCAGCCCGAAGGCTTTCTGGTTCATGTCGATGAAGCCTTTATATACATTATTATATGTGAATAATTGACCGGGATGATGCTTCTCCCAAATTTGCTTGACCTGGTTCAGCCGTTCCGGGTGATTAGCATCTAAACGGAAATAAGCCACATTGTACTTGCTTACGTCATAATTCACATGGATAATCGTAGGAGGAACCTCTTGCTCGAGCGAACCGATAAAGAAGTTATCCACGACTCCTACAATGGTGGTGATTGGGTTTTCTTTGGAACCATCTTCCTTGTTATTGGAATCGTACGCTATATCAAAGCTCTTTACCGGTTTCCCGATCGGGTTTTCCTCTTTGCCGACAAACACATCGGCAAAGCGTTGATTGATGTAAACCGGCCGGGCAAAATGTTCCAATGCTTCTTCCGGCGGCAAACCTTGTTGCAGTCTGATATGGAAAACAGACATGAAGGCGGTATCCCAATAGAGCTGCACCAGCGTTAAATAGTTCTCGCTTCCATCGGGATGGGTGATGACTATCTGACGGACGGCGTAGTTGAATATGGGCAGTGCAGAGGTGTTTATCTCCCCTAATTCAGGATGTGAGCGCAGTTCTTCGATGAATGGTTTTTCTTGCTTGTTCCCTCCGCTTAGGTCATTGATCTCGATCAGTCCGCGATAGGCCTCCCCTCCCTGGCGGATCAAACCAACCTGGCTGTTGACTGTCAGTGTGGCAACAATCAAAGCAATGGATATCGCGAATTGGATAATAGACAGGGTGGTGATGATGCCCTGTTTCTTTTGTCCACCGGTCAACTCCATATAGTGCTGCCGGGATAGGACGGCCATCTTACGGCTCACATAGATGGCCGGCAGGATGGAAAGGATCAGTATCAGTCCGATCAATACAGGAAGTACCTGTCCGCTGAAAATAAAGGAGGTACTCACATGTCCGGACAGTATCGAGTTAAACACTGGAATCAGGTCGCGCATAATCAGCAGTGAGAGCAGAAAGGCTACCAGCACGGTGAAGAAGATGTCAAGAAACAGTTGCCTGTTGATATCCACGCGGGAGGCCCCCATCAACTGCTGGATGTGTATCATCCGTACCTGTTGAAGCAGGCGCGAGAAGTTGAGGTTGATGTAATTGAAACAGGCGATCAGCAGGATCAGCAGCGCAGCAAACAGACCGATATCCAGTGTTAGTTTGTTTTGCTTCATGATGTGCGGATAATACACGCCCTTGTATTGGTGCGCCCTGAAATAATTTTCAGACAACGTATACAGATAATAACGTCCTTTTTCCATCTGCAAAGTGTTGATACCATCTTCTTTCTGGCGAAGATTAAACTGCATGGTGCGAATACCGTCTTCCTGCATACGCAGGGCAAAGGCTTCCGGATCGATCGATTGATTCATCAGCAGGAAACACTGTCCGCCGGCGCCCGGCCGACTGGCAGCGACTGCGTCGAACGTGAGAGCCGACTGATCATAGGCTGCGATTACAGCCACAACCTGAAGCGTTATGCCCGCTGCTGGAGAATAGGCTATGTAAATAGATTGACCGATCGGATCTTCGTCGCCGAAGAACCGGCGTGCAGTCGTTTCGGTCAGGGCCACTTTATTCGGTTCAGTCAACGCCTCTTCGAGGTTTCCGGCAAGGGTCTTGTAAGGGAAGAACCGGGGTAAGGAAGGACTGGCCTGCAGGAGCGTTAGCCCGTCGTGGATCGTTTCGCCGACAGTCACCTGACTGGTACCAGCCAGCGTGAGACACAGATAATCTTCGACTTCCGGATAACGATCCTTAATCTGCAGAGGAGTATCGCCGGCAGTTAAAAAGACCTGATCACCCGTCTGGAAGGGAGAATCCTGTACCAAACTGTATATCCGGTCGCGATTCGGATTTCCCGCCTCTACATTATATTCATGAATCACAAACGCCATCAACAGGTTCGTACAGGCAATCCCGATCGCCAGGCTGAGGATGGAGATGAGGGCGAACGTTTTGTTGCGCCGCCAGTTCCGGAAGATCATTTTGAGGGATATTGCGTGCATGATCGTAGTGCGTTTCTTCTTCCTCAAAGCTAAACAGCCCTTCCGATTCAACCAACAAAAACTACATATATTTACCGTGTCCGGTGAAAAACGTCAAATAATTGGACAATCTGTAGAGCAGAGGTCTTATTCGCCGGCTAAGTCTGTGTGGCTGCTTTTGTACCGGGGAGAAGTGTAGCCAATTGGCAGTCTGGGTTTGTTTACGCGGGTACTTTGGGTGTGTAGTTCAGCCAGAGTTTCGTTGATCAGCTCAAGTTGCATACGAGTATCTTCGTTGATATCGTTGTAGTCGGCAAATACTTCTTCAAGGTACTGTTTCAGTTCCTTTACTTCGTTCTGCAATTCGCTAACTCTATCTGTCGGTAGGTTTAAGACTAATTGCCGCATAGCAACAAAAGCTCTAACAATTTGTATGCTTATACTTACTGCCACATCACTGCGAAGGATGCTCGATAACATTGTCACCCCGTGTTCACTAAATGCAAAAGGCGAGATATAGCTGTGTTTCATCGTATCAGGTATGTGGTCACAATTTGTGACCAGTTCATACCATTCGTTTTTAGTCAACTCAAACATGAAATCATCCGGGAATCGTTTCATATTTCTCTTAACCGCCTGTTTGAGCGCTTTTGTTGACGTTTCATACATAACCGCCAGATCAAAATCAAGCATTACCTTTTGGCCTCTTATCTCGTAAATCTTACTTTGTATCAGTTGTAGTTCCATATTTCCGATAGCTTGAGTTTCAGATATAATTCAGCGCAAAAGTAAGTGATAGATTTCAAGTATCATTCTTTCTTCTCAGGAAAATACGCTGTCCTTCATTCTTTTACTCACTTTTTACTACTTCACCCGGATTCTGATTAGCTGCTTTTAAAACCAAACCCAGCACGGTTAGCAACACTAATATAGAGACTCCAACCAGCACACTTGCCAATAACCACCATGGGATGTGAATACGATAAGCATATCCTTCCAGCCAATGATTCATTGCCAGATAAGCGAATGGCAATGCCATGGCGGCGGCAAAAAGCACCAACAAAGTGTATTCGCTCAAAAAGAGTTGTACGATTGTCCCGGCTTTGGCTCCAACCACTTTACGAATGGCTATTTCTTTGCGACGGCGTTGAGTGGATGCGGCAGCTACAGCATAGATACCAAACAGCGAAATTAATAAGCAAACCGTTGCCAGTACAGAAAATAATTGCATACCGACCTTTTCGGAATTATTTAATTGATCATATATTTGCTGGAGAGGAGTAAATTCTATCTCGCCATTTCCGGAAATAATAGTATTCATTTGTTGTATCACCTCTTTTTCCTGTCCGGCAATTGCGCGAACGTATAGGATGTCTAATGGATATTTTGAAGGAAGAAAGATTGTTGGAAGGATGCGATTACGAAGTGATGATGTATGAAAATCTTTTACCACACCCACTACTGTATATTCTTGCATATCATTTAAAGACATGCGAATAACACTGCCTATAGGTTCTTTAAGCCCCATTACCTGAACAGCTTCCTCATTGAGAACGATATTGTTTTCGCCAAGTTCATCCAACCATTTCCCAAGAACCATATGTAACCTGAATGTGTCGGCAAACCGGCTGTCAGTCGGGATTCGTTGGAAAATAGGATTGTCTGACGGCTGTTTTCCTTCCCATTCTACTTTATCTGTTAAAACAGAAGAGTTAACATTCTGTTGAGGTTCAAAGTGAGTAAAAGAATAATTTTCAATCTGTGGGATAGTTGCCATTCCGTACATCATGGAAGCCGCTTTATCCATCGGAATTGAAGTTATCCCTGACACACGTATAATTCCAGTGCTGTCGAATCCTAAATCTTTATGATTAATATAATTCATTTGAATTGTAACTACTAATGCCGCCACAATAAATGATACACCTACAGCGAGTTGAGACATAACTGCGGTGCGTCGTAAAGTTGTTTTACTATTTGTCGTTTTTTTCGACTGAGAGCGAATCGCCAACCGGCTCAATCGACGGAAAATAATAAAACTGACAAATAGCGTTAGCATCATCACTCCTATTGCACAAATCACAAAATGAAGCATTAATTGCGATAGCCCAATATCAATCCTGAACATTCCTGAAAACGCAGGGCGAGTTATGATAATAAAGAAACAGGCAAGTAATAGCGCCAGGACAATAGCACAAGCCAGTTCAATCATCATTTGCTGAATAAGTTGAAG
>JAVBUH010000052.1:0-30993 GCA_031555505.1 Tannerellaceae bacterium | reverse complement strand
GGTTACCCGACCGGAAATTCCCAACGAGGAAAAGTATATTTCAAGCGGTCCGAGCTGGAACTTGCAAGTGCAATGCTTGACATCCGGAACTCAGTGCCAGAACATACGATATTCAACAGGAGACTATTTGATTAACATTTGTGCATTTGTCCGTCTTTGGCAAGATGTGGTGCAAATGTGGTGCAATTATTAAACAGAAAAAGCGTAACTAATTGATTCTTAGTTGCGCTTTCTTTTGTTGAGTGACCTGGGAGGGGCTCGAACCCTCGACCCAATGATTAAGAGTCATTTGCTCTACCAACTGAGCTACCAAGTCATTTTAGGTTGTTTTTGCAATGTGTTTGGTTTTTCATTGCGGGTGCAAAGATAGGGGATATATTTGGGTATGCAAATATTTTAATTGTTTTTTGATGTTTTTGTGCGTCGATTTTATTCGTCGAACGCATCAAATTCGTAGAGGTCGGAAGGCGTAGTGCGCTTCAGGGCTACGAGGTTGACGTCTTTGCCTACGCGGATGCCTTCCTGAAAGAGGCGGATGTCGACGGTTTTGTAGGCGAGCTCGGGGTGGTTGTTGTCACGGCTGAGGTGGCAGAGCCAGATGTTTTTGAGGTGAGGGTTGTAGTGGGTGGCAAGGTACTCGGCGGCTTCGCGGTTGCTGAGGTGGCCGGTGGGGCTGGCTACGCGTTCTTTGAGGAAGGCAGGGTAGGTGCCGAAACGGAGCATCTCTTCGTCGTAGTTAGCCTCGATAACGAGGTTGTTGGCGAGCTGCATGTAGCGGCTGACGGTGTCGGTGATGTGGCCGACGTCGGTGGCGAAGGTGAAGCGGTGGAGGTTGTATTCAATATGGTAGCCTACGTTGTCGGTGCTGTCGTGGGGGACTTCGAAGGCGGTGATCAGGAAGTCGCGGAGTTGGAAGGGAACTTCTTTCTCGACTATACGGCGGGAGGCGGTGAGGTTTTCTTCTACATAGCGGCTGTTGGCGATGCCGATGTGTACGCTGTTGGTGGCGTAGACGGGGATGTTAAACTTCTCTCCGAGGCAGCCTACGGTCTTGATGTGGTCGGCATGGTCGTGCGTCACGAGGACAGCGATAATGCGCGTGAAGTCGATATTGTAGTCTTTCAGTACTTTTCGTATGGTACGTATGCCGATGCCGGCGTCTATCAGTATGCCGTATTCGGGCGTACCGAGGTAATAGCAGTTTCCACTGCTTCCGCTTGCTAAGCTTAAAAAGGATAGTTTCATCTTATACAATCTTTAATCTGCCCTCGTTCACTTCTTGTCAACAGTAAAACGAAAACAATCCTGTTTTATTACAGACGAATGGTTTCCGGTATGGTAACCTCTCCAATGAGGGAACAACTCATGTGGTCTTTGACTTCTTCGGGCGTCATGCCGTGTCCGAAGAGAAACATCATTTTGACCACAGCACTTTCCGTGGTGCTGTCGTATCCGCTGATCACACCTGCTTCCAATAGTTTACGTCCTGTTTCGTAGCGGTGCATCTCGACGCTGCCGACGCAGCATTGGGTGACGTTGAGGATCACGATGCCGCGTTCAACGGCTTGCCGGATCAGGCTGAGGAACAGGGGGTCGCAGGGTGCATTGCCGCTGCCGAAGGTTTCCATTACGACGCCTTTGAGGTCGGGGATGTTGAGGATGCTTTCCACGATGGAGATGGAGATCCCGGGGAAAAGTTTCAACACGGCGATGTTGCGGTCGAGGAGGTAATGGGGCTTCAACGGTTTGCGTGCTACGGGGCGGTAGACCTGTGCCAGATCGTATTTGATATGGATGCCGGCGGTGGCTAAGGCAGGGTAGTTGTAGGAGCGGAATGCGTTGAAATTGTCTGCGTTATATTTACTGGTGCGGTTGCCGCGCATCAGGCTGTTCTCAAAAAAGATACATACTTCAGGGATGAGAGGCTGGCCGTTCTCTTTAGCAGCGGCAATCTCGATTGCGGTAATGAGGTTTTCCTTACCGTCGGTGCGGAGCATGCCGATAGGGAGTTGCGAGCCTGTGAAAATAACCGGCTTGCTCAGGTTCTCGAGCATGAAGCTGAGGGCAGAGGCGGTGTACGACATGGTGTCGGTGCCGTGCAGGATCACGAAGCCGTCGTACAGTGTGTAGTTGTCGGCGATGATGTGTACGAGTTTCATCCAGGAGTCGGGACCCACTTCGGAAGAATCCATCGGGGGGTCGAACTGGATGGTGGAGACGGCGTAGCCGAGTTTCTTCAATTCCGGCATGTTGTCTTTGAGGTGCTGGAAGTTGAATGATTCGAGGGTACCTGTTTCGGGGTTTTCGATCATGCCGATTGTCCCGCCTGTATAGATCAATAAGATGGCGGCTTTTTCCTGTTGCCCGTGAGTATTAACCATAGTGTGCAAAGTTAGTCATTTTATTCTTCCCGTTTCAATACGGGGATACTTATATGATATTTTACGGCGATGAGGCGCATGATCACTACGCTTACAGCGCAGAGTAGCTGGGTGATCGCCGGGGTGAGGTTCATCAGCATGCAGGCGTAGTAGATCAGTCCTCCGAAGACGCAGGCCAGTGCGTAGATGTCTTTGCGGAAAACGAGGGGTTCCTCGTTGATGAGGATGTCGCGTGTCATACTACCGAACGAGCCGGTGATTGTTCCCATAACGATGGCGACCCACATAGGGAAGCCGAATTCGAGGGTTTTATGTACGCCGACAGATACGAAGAGGCCGAGGCCGATGGTGTCGAAAATAAAGAATGTATTGGTCAGTTTAACTACGTATTTGCGGAAGGCGATTACAAATAACAATGCCAGCCCGGCGATGATGAGGTAGGAAGGTTGCGTCATCCAGAAGGGGGAGGTATTGAGCATGACATCGCGGATGGTTCCGCCGCCGACAGCTGTCACCACGCCTACGGTATAGGCGCCAAACCAATCAAATTGCTTGGCTGAAGCCAACCGGATGCCACTAATGGCAAAAGCAAACGTCCCTACATAGTCGCAAATGGTAATGAAATCTATCATTTTGTTTTTTTATGCAAAAATAGGGAATAGTTTATTATGTCGTTTGGTTTTCATATAAAGAATACCTGAATACGTAAGACGTGATGCTGACGATGGGGGTGAGGATTTAGCCTTTCCTTTCCAACTCCCGCAGATTCTCCATCTTCTTGCGTTGCATGAATTCGTAGATGCCTTCGAGGTGTTCGGTGACTTTTTGGTTGCCGAATTCGTAGACTTTGGTGACGAGCCCGTCGAGGAAGTCGCGGTCGTGGGAAACGAGGATGAGGGTGCCGTCGAAGTCGAGCAGGGCCTGCTTGAGGATGTCTTTGGTCTTCATGTCGAGGTGGTTTGTTGGCTCGTCGAGGATGAGGAGGTTGACGGGTTCGAGCAGCAGCTTGATCATCGCCAGCCGGGTACGTTCGCCGCCGGAGAGGACTTTGACTTTCTTGGCGGAGTTTTCGCCACCGAACATGAAGGCGCCCAGCAGGTCTTTGATTTTGTTGCGGATCTCGCCTTTAGCCACGTCGTCGATGGTCTGGAAGACGGTAAGGTTTTCGTCGAGCATCGAGGCCTGGTTCTGGGCGAAGTAGCCGACCATGACGTTGTGTCCGAGGGTAAGCGTTCCGTCGTGTTCGATCTCTTTCATGATGCATTTCACGAGGGTTGACTTCCCTTCGCCGTTCTTGCCTACGAAGGCGATGCGGTCGCCACGCTCGATGGTGAGGTTGGCGTTGCGGAAGACGGTATGGCCGCCATAGCTCTTTGCCACGTCTTCGAGCATGACGGGATAGTTGCCTGAGCGGGGAGAGGGCGGGAACTTGAGGCGGAGGGCGGAGGTATCTTCTTCATCCACTTCGAGGATATCCAATTTTTCGAGCATTTTGACACGACTTTGTACCTGCAGCGTCTTGGAATAGGTGCCTTTGAAGCGTTCGATGAACTCGCGGGTTTCGGCGATCATCTTTTGTTGTTCGTCGAAGGCCTTCTGCTGTTGTTCGCGACGTTCCTTGCGGAGTTGGAGGTACGAGCTGTAGTTTACCTTATAGTCGTAGATGCGACCCATGGTGACTTCGATTGTGCGGGTGGTGATGCGGTCTACAAAGGCCCGGTCGTGGCTGATGACGACCACTGCCTGTCCGTTGTCGATCAGGAAGTCTTCCAGCCATTGGATCGATTCGATGTCGAGGTGGTTGGTCGGCTCGTCGAGCAACAGCACGTCGGGTTTCTTGAGCAACAGCTTGGCCAACTCGATACGCATCCGCCAACCACCACTGAACTCACTGGTCTGGCGGGTAAAGTCGGCACGTTTGAAGCCAAGCCCCATCAGCGTCTTTTCGATATCGGCATCGTAGTTGATCTCTTCGATGGAGTAGAACTTCTCGCTCAGCGTAGATACACGTTCGATCAATGCATAGTATTCGTCCGAATCGTAGTCTGTCCGCGTTTCCAACTCCTGATTAATCGTTGCGATCTCTTCTTCCATCGCATGGAGATGGGCGAAGGCCTGGGCGGTTTCCTCGAATACGGTGCGTCCGTCCTCCGTCATGAGATGCTGGGGGAGATAGGCTATCACGGTATCCTTCGGAGCAGACACTTTCCCACGGGTGGCTTCACGCGCACCAGCGAGTATCTTTAATAAGGTCGACTTACCTGCGCCGTTCTTCCCCATCAGGGCGATACGGTCTTTCTCGTTGATTACGAACGATATATCTGAAAAAAGAGGGCTGCCCCCGAACTCTACTGTTAATGCGTCAATTGATATCATTGCTGTCTGTTTGCCTGTTTACGCCGAAAGAAGGCGCAAAGATAGGCAAAGCTCTCGGAAAAACGGCAAAACACGGACTAAGAAAGCAAGTATTCTCCCCAATGGATACTGGAAGCAGACATCTCGGTGTTACCACTGAAACAGTCAGTCATATCCGAAGAAAATTACGACAAAAATGAAATTCTTGAAATACATCAAGGGTTTACCAATAGAATGGCATAACTTTGTCAATATTGTAGTCAAAATAATTTTTTATGAAATCTGCATCGGAATTTTCCTTTATTCTGTTACTTATTGGTGTGCTGTCTTCATGCACTAAAGAGGGGCATGTAAGTTATAGTTTTGAAGTTTACAACCAAACCGAAGACACATCGCTGACTGTCAGTTTGTCGTCATGGGGTGGTTACATGATGTACATCAATGGTATGTACGACTCTGGTTACAAGTTCCATCAAGAGGAAGCCATTAGGCCGAACTCCTCTTTAGGATTTGCCAAATCGGTGGGTGATGCCCCCGATCCTTATAAGATTCCCTCGTCTCTTACTCCGCCATGGGAGTATATCACAGCCATAGAGTGTGACGGAGTATCAATACCCAAAGAGTATTTTGGTAATCCTGCAAACTGGGAGATTCAACCTGCATTTCAAATAAACGGAACATTTAGTTATATAACACTACTCATAACCCCAGAACTAATCGAACAATTCCGACAAATAGAATGATCGGAAGTTAATCTTAGAATAGTTCAAGGTCTTTTTTATTCTTCTTTATTACTACAATTTGAGTAGAATTATTTGAATCATAAGCAAATGTAACACTTTCTACTGGTAATTCAGTCGTTTGGCTTTTTCAAATAAAGAGGTTAATATTGGATTCTTCGGCTTGTTCGAGGTAGGAGGCTACGCCGCCCAGGGTGACGGTGTCGAGCAGTTCTTCGCGTTTGACACCCATCACGTCCATACTCATGGTACAGGCGATCATTTCGACGCCGTTCTCTACGGCCTGTGCCATCAGGTTTTCGAGGCTGTCGATGCGTTTCTGCTTCATAATCATCCGCATCATCCGGCTGCCGAGGCCGAACATATTGAGTTTCGACAGTTTGAGTTGCCCGCTATGCGAGGGGAGCATCCAGCCGAACATCTTGCCGAAGAAATCTTTCTCGACCGCCGGTTTCTGCCGTTTCTTGATCACATTCAGTCCCCAGAAGGTGAAGAACATCGTGACTTTCTTTCCGGTTGAGGCGGCGCCGTTTGCGATGACGAAGGATGCGAGGGCTTTGTCAAGGTCGTCGCTGAAGACGATGAGGGTTTTGTTATCGCGTCCTCCGGCGGTGGGGCATTTCGCGGGCGCTTCCTGTTTCTCCACACGGGCGTGGATGATACCGGCTTTATTTTCTACGTCCACCAGGCGGGCGCCGGTCATGCTGCACCACGACTTTACGTCTTTGGCGAAGCCTGGATCGGTGGCAGTGATGGTCATGCGGGCGCCGGTACGCAGTTCGCTGTAGTGCTTTTTGAGTTCAAGGATGGGGCCGGGGCATTGGAGTCCGCAGGCGTCTACTTGGATGTCGTCGACCGCTGCGTGGAGAAAGGCGGTTTCTTCTGTGCCGTCGTTGTCGATGGTGGAGACGAGGTCGTCCATACCTGCTTGCGGCGGTGTGGTGGCGATATGCCAGGTCTTGTAGCCGCCGGAGAGGTTGCGCACGTCGGTGAAGCCCTGTTGTGTGAGGATGCGGTAGGCCAGGTAGCCGCGGAGGCCGACTGCGCAACTGACCACGATCTGGCGGTCGCGGGGTAATTCAGCCAGCCGCTCACGCAGTTCATCCACGGGGATGTTGATGGCGTTCGGCAGTGTGCCGAGGGTGTACTCCTCGGGCGTGCGTACATCAATAAGTAGTGTGTCGGCCGGCAGGGTGGCAATGTCGCGCCAATGGATGGTCTGCGACTTCCCTGTAAGGATATTCTCGGCTACATAGCCTGCCATATTTACCGGATCTTTGGCGGATGAATAAGGTGGGGCGTATGCCTGTTCGAGCCGGGCGAGGTCTGATACGGTACCTTTTCGCTGGATTACCTGTGCGAGCATTTCGATCCGCTTATCCACACCGTCGAATCCCACTACCTGTGCGCCGAGCACCTGCCCGTCAGGGCTGAACAGTACCTTGATGGACATAGGGACCGCTCCCGGGTAGTAGCCCGCATGGGAGGCAGCGTGGGTGAATGAAGACCGGAACTCGATCCCCTCTTTCGTTAACAGTTTGGCATTGGCGCCAGCTGTGGCTACGGTAAGGTCGAATACTTTGGCGATGGACGTACCCATTGTGCCCGGATAGGTCTGCATGTTGCCAAATACGATATTGTCGGCCACGATGCGCCCCTGCTTATTTGCCGGGCCGGCAAGCGGGATCAGCGCCGGGCGGCCGGTGATGAGGTGGTTTACTTCCACGGCGTCGCCCAGGGCATAGATATCGGGGTTGGATGTTTGCATATATTCGTTTACACGGATGCCACCCAGGTTGCCGATGGTCAGTCCGGCTTCACGGGCGAGTTTCGTTTCGGGGCGTACGCCGATACTCAGCAGGATGATGTCGGCTTCGAGCTTCCGGCCGCTTTTCAGGTGGACGGTCGTGCCAAGCGGACTGTCTTCAAACCGTGTGACGCCGTCTTCAAGATGTAACGTTACGCCCTTTTCTGCCAAATGATGGTGTACGATAGCGGCCATGGAGAAATCGAGCGGTGCCATTACCTGGTTGGCCATTTCCACCACGGCTACCTCTGTTCCTTGCCGGTGCAGGTTCTCGGCCATCTCCATGCCGATAAAGCCTCCTCCCACCACGACGGCGCGCCGGGGAGCTGTTTGTTTAATATGTGCTTTGATCCGGTCGGTATCCGGTACATTACGCAGGGTGTAGATGCGTTCACTGCCGATCCCGGCGATGGGCGGACGCACCGGTTCGGCACCGGGCGAGAGTACCAGTTTGTCGTAGCTCTCGGTATAGGTGCTATTGTCTGCTAACCGATATATTGTCACAGTTTTCTGTTGTGGATCAATAGCCGTTACTTCCTGCTCCGTCCGTATATCGATGGCAAAACGTTCGGTAAAGCCTTCGGCAGTTTGGACAAACAGCTTATTGCGGTTGCGAATGGTACCGCCTA
The DNA here is from genome assembly GCA_031555505.1 of Tannerellaceae bacterium. Taxonomy (GTDB): domain Bacteria; phylum Bacteroidota; class Bacteroidia; order Bacteroidales; family Tannerellaceae; genus JAJDIA01. The sequence continues at coordinate 23,081 of JAVBUH010000052.1, read as the reverse complement.
TATAATAAGGTAGTCCACAGTTGGCATACGAGACATACTGTCCCCGTTCAAACAGGATGATGGTGGCGCTTTCGTCCATCCTTCGCAGGCGGGCTGCAACGGTTGCTCCTCCGGCAACTCCTCCGATAATCAGATACTTCATACGATGTCTTTTTTATATTGTTTATTGTTTATATTTCGTGATGGAAAATAATTAGGCAAAAAAAGGGATCAATCCCTTTCAGCCAGTCGGCGCAGTTCGCTGTAGAGACTGTCGAACTTCAAGTCGGCATGCTTCATCTTTTCTATCTTTTCTTTTCCTTTGGGCGTGAGCGAGAAGAACATCTGGCGTTTGTCTTCGCGGCTGACCTTGCGGCGGATATATCCTTTGTCTTCCATGCCGGTGATTACTTTGGATACACGGGAGTTCGACAAGCCGATAAATTCGCATATCGTCCCGGCTGATTTTGCTTCGCCTTCTTTCAGGCAGCAAAGTAGCATAGCTTCGTTGATGGTGAGTTCATTCGCCTCGGCAAAGTCTTTTTCGAATTGGTATAATACCTTGTATACATCCTTAATGGCGCAGATGTCGTTCATGTTTACTTTCGTTTTACGCAGCAAAGATAGTGATATTTCCGGATAAGTATAGTTTTTAGTAGAAAATATTACTTGCTTGATATAAAGGATCAACCCGCAATCGCCACAAAAAAGATCATAACGATCCAAAACGATCGTCATAATGTTCGTTTAGGAACATCATAATCTTCGTTTTGGGTCATTATGATCTTTTTTTCGGGAGACCATGGTGGTTTTGAAGGCCAATCCGGCTGATCGAAAACCGTACATTCCACCGACAATATATACACGCACGCCCCATCTGATTGAGGCCTGCGCCTCACTTGGTCGAGTCGCAGGCCTCAGGGAGAGTGAGTCGCAGGCCTCAGGGGGTATGAGGCGCAGGCCTCGTTTGAGCAAGTCCTGCATCTGGTCATTTCATCGGCAGGAACAGCGCTAAAACCTACCTTGCAGTGAGCATCCATCTGCTATAACTTCTTACACGGGAATTGCTTTCACCCTGTCACTTTCTGCTGGTGGTCAATAAGTTACAGTGACAGCATAACTGATTTTTGAAGCTTCCTTTCACCCTAAGCAACTGACTGACTGAGGAAAGTGAAAGGGTGAAAGGAGATTTCATCGCAATTACGCATAGGAAGAAAAATCCCGTTTATCCACAAATGATAGGTGACATAACCTTTAACCTTCGGAGCATAGTTGGTACGATTCAGAATCGTCAGGACGGGGTTACCGGAGGAGGCGGTCGATGGCCGGTCGCCAGTCTTCCATATTGGCAGGCTGGTAGGTGGTCATACCGAGGGAAGCGCCCACTTCCACATTGTGACGGCTGTCGTCGATGAAGAGGGTTTCGCCGGGTAACATACCGCTATCGGTGAACATATAGTCGAAAAAACGTCGGTCAGGCTTGGTGACACCGATTTCGTAAGAAGCATAGATCTTTTCACAGTAATCAGACAGGGGACGGCCTGCTTCGCAAAAAGCCGGTGTACGTGCCCACATCCCCAGGATGTAGGGGTTGGTATTGCTCAGGATATAGACAGGATATTGACGGCGCAGGGCTTCGATATAGTCGAGTTTATACTGGGGAACATCCACGATAAAACCCATCCAGCCATAAGCGACCTCTTCCAGTGACAGCTCCCGTCCGGCATGTTCACTCAACTTACGGCGGAAACCTTCGGCATCGAGCGTGCCATTTTCAACTTCCAGAAAGATGCCTTTCTGTTCATAGGGATCGAGTAACTGGCGGACGTCTGTGATGCCCAACGCTTCAAAACGGCGAACTGCCCGTTCATGGTCGAGGTGCATGATAACACCTCCGAGATCGAATACGATATGCTTTATCATAAGCAAAAAAGAAACGATTAACGACCCATGAAGAATGGGACAATCCCATTCTTCATTAGTCGTTATTCATGATCACTATTTAAACCAGTTTATGAATCACAAGACCTGAACGCAGTTTAGGTTCAAACCAGGTGGTTTTGGGCGGCATAATGTTGCCTGAATCGGCAATATCCATCAACTGCTTCATGGTAACCGGGTAGAGTGCGAGGGCCACTTTCATTTCGCCGCTATCCACCCGTTTGCTCAATTCACCCAGTCCGCGGATGCCACCCACAAAGTCAATCCGCTTGTCCGAACGCAGATCTTTGATACCCAGTATCTCATCGAGGATGAGATTGGAGGAGATGGTGACGTCGAGCACGCCAATCGGATCGTTATCGTTATACGTTCCGGGACGTGCCGTGAGGGAATACCACTTACCTTCGAGGTAAAGGGCGAAATTGTGCAGAGCAGCCGGTGTATACATGGCTGTACCTCGCTCTTCCAGCACAAAATTTTTCTCCAAAGCAGCCAGGAATTGTGTAGGAGTAAGGCCGTTAAGGTCTTTCACCACCCGGTTGTAGTCGATGATGGTCAACTGCCCGGCGGGGAAACAAACGGCCATGAAATAGTTGTATTCCTCATCGCCGCGATGTGCCGGGTTCTGGTGCGCCTTCTCTGCTCCTACCAGCGCAGCGGCGGCCGAACGATGATGGCCGTCGGCAATATACATTGCAGGCATCGCCGCAAAGAGTGCAGTGACCTGCTCCGTATCGGCCGCATTGTCGATAATCCAGAACGTATGGCCGAAACCGTCGAGAGTGGCCACAAAATCGTATTCCGGCTCACGGGCGGTATATTTCTGTACGATCGCCTCAATTGCCGGATTATCGGGATAGGCAAAGAACACCGGCTCGATGTTGGCATTGTTAATGCGCACATGTTTCATCCGGTCTTCTTCCTTATCGCGGCGGGTCAGCTCATGTTTTTTGATCTTCCCGTCGAGATAATCCTGCACACAGGCACAGACCACGAGGCCATACTGCGTACGTCCGTTCATGGTCTGGGCATAGACATAATACTGTTCGTTATCGTCCTGAACCAGCCAGCCTTTCTGTTGGAAAAGGGCAAAATTTTCAGCTGCTTTTTCGTATACAGCCGGATCATGTTCGTCTGTTCCGACCGGGAAATCGATCTCCGGCTTAATAATATGGTAGAGAGACTTCTCATTTCCACGGGCTTCTTCACGGGCTTCTTCCGAGTTCAGCACGTCGTAGGGACGGGAAGCTACTTGCTCGATCACATCCTTAGGTGGGCGTATACCCTTAAAAGGCTTTATTCTCATAACGGCACTATCTGCGTATTAAAACGGGTTAACTATGAATTTCCTTTCACCATCCTGAATGAATCCAACGATCTGACGGGCGGCAGCGATGCCGGCGTTGATGTTGGCTTCGGCTGTCTGGGCACCCATCTTCTTCGGAGTGCTGAAGTAACGTTCGGGATAAGCCATCTTCAGTTTAACATCGATCGCGGGCTGGATATCCGAGAAGTAGCGGAAGTCAGGACGTTCGGCAAACATCATCTCCAGACCCACTTCATTGATCACTTCCTTACGGGCGGTATTCACCACGATCGCACCTTTGGGCATCGTGCTCATCAGGGCAAAATTGATCGATCCTTTCGTTTCGGGCGTAGCCGGGATATGCAGCGAAATGATCTGGCAGGTTTTGAACAGGTCTTCGGCCGAGGCCATTGCCTGTACGCCATCCGCTTCGATCGCTGCAGCCGGGCAAAAAGCATCGTATGCATACACTTCCATGCCGAATCCTTTAGCAATCCGCGCCACGTTGCGTCCTACGTTACCATACGCCAGGATACCCAGCTTCTTGCCTTTGAGTTCGCTGCCCGAAGCACCGTTGAAGAAACCACGCACGCCGCAAACCAACATACCGAACACCAGTTCGGCCACCGCATTGGCATTCTGTCCGGGGGTGTTCATCACATAAATATGACGGTCGGCGGCGGCCTGGATATCGATGTTGTCGTAACCGGCGCCGGCACGCACCACAAGCTTCAGTTGTTTGGCGGCATCGAGCACTTCGGCATCGATGATGTCGCTTCGCACGATCATGGCATCCACCTCTTTCACAGCATCCAGCAACTGGGCCTTCTCTGTATATTTTTCAAGCAACACCAGTTCAAAACCGGCCGCTTCAATCACCTCTCTGATTCCCTTCACCGCCACGGGGGCAAAGGGTTTGTCTGTAGCAATAAGTACTTTTGTCATAAATTTTGTTGGTTAATGCGTTTTTTCAAATTCTTTCATGGTAGCGACCAGTGCTTCCACACTGCTTTTCGGCATAGCATTGTAGAGAGAAGCACGGAAACCACCTACCGAGCGGTGTCCTTTGATACCTACCATACCGGCAGCCGAAGCAAACTTGTTGAATTCGTCTTCCAGCTCCTTATATTCGTCGTTCATCACAAAGCAGACATTCATAATGGAACGGTCTTCCACCGCCGTAGTCCCTTTGAACAGTTTGTTACGGTCTATCTCATCATACAGGATGGCAGCCTTCTCGATGTTTTTCTTTTCCAATGCTGCCACACCGCCTTGTTCCTTATACCATTCGAGCGTCTTCAGCGCAGCGAAAATAGGCAATACCGGGGGCGTATTAAACATGGATTCTTTCTTGATGTGCGTAGTATAGTCCAGAATGGTAGGGATCGGACGGCCTACGTGCCCCAGTGCATCCTGGCGAACAATAGCCACCGTCACACCGGCAGGCGCCAGGTTCTTTTGTGCACCGGCATAGATCACATCGTATTTGGACACATCGATGGGACGAGAGAAAATATCAGACGACATGTCAGCCACCAACCGGACTTTCACATCCGGATCGTAGCGCATTTCCGTACCGAAGATGGTATTATTAGAGGTAAAGTGAAAATAATCCGCATCTTCGGGAATGGTATATCCTTTGGGGATAAAGGTGTAATTAGCCTCCTTGGACGAAGCAACCACATTCACCTCCCCGAAGAATTTAGCTTCCTTAATAGCGCTAGACGCCCAGGTACCCGTATCTAAATAAGCAGCTTTCTTATTCAAGAGATTGAAGGGTACCATACAGAATTGCATGCTGGCTCCTCCACCCAGAAAAACTACTTCATAGCCGGCCGGTACATCCAGTAATTCTTTGATCAAGGCACGCGCCTCATCACAGACTGCAACAAATTCCTTGCTTCTATGCGATACTTCGAGAAGCGATAATCCTGTTCCTGCAAAATTGTCCACGGCAGCAGCCGTACTTTTGATAGTGTATTCACTCAGAATAGAAGGCCCTGCATAAAAATTGTGCTTCTTCATACTGATTTAATTTAGAATGTTATAAATATGTTTTAGTAACGAATATCAACGAATAAGCGGCAAATGTACGCCTTTAGATTTGATTGGCAACCAATTCGACAGACAAAGTCGCAAAAGAAATACAGTTTATCACCCGAAGCGATCTCCCCACAGGCGTTGCATGTGTTCCACCAGTTTCTTTTCGGCCGGATTCTCCTGCCCATGCCAAAGGCGTTCGTTCAGCAGCTCAGGAGGAAGGAAATCCTGTTTGACAAAATTGCCGGCATAACTGTGGGCATATTTATAGTCGGCGCCATAGTTCAATTCCTTCATTAGTTTGGTAGGTGCGTTGCGCAGGTGGAGCGGCACAGGCAGGTTGCCGGTACGGTTCACCAGTTCCAGCGCCGTGTCGATCGCCATATAGGCCGAGTTGCTCTTCGCGCAAGTAGCCAGATAGACCGTCGTCTCAGCCAGCAGGATACGTCCTTCGGGCCAGCCGATCTTTTTCAGCCCTTCAAAGCAGGCATTCGCCAGCAGCAGGGCGTTGGGATTGGCCAGGCCGATATCTTCGGCGGCCGATATCAGCAGGCGGCGGGCAATGAATTCGGGGTCTTCACCGCCGGCAACCATACGGGCCAGCCAGTAGATGGCAGCATCCGGATCGCTTCCCCGGATGGACTTGATGAAGGCTGAGATGATATCGTAGTGCATCTCCCCGCCTTTATCGTAAGCCGCCGGATTCTCCTGAAGGCGTTCGACTACTTTCTCGTCGGTTATTTCAATAGCCGGGCCGGCCTCTGCCGACACGATCAGGTCCAGTATATTAAGTAACTTACGCGCATCGCCTCCCGAATAACGGAGGATCGCGTTTGTTTCTTTCAGGTCGATTTGCTTATCTTTCAGCACCATATCCTCAGCTATGGCTTTGTATAGCAGCGTAAGCAGGTCTTCCTTGTCGAGTGATTTGAGTACATAGACCTGGCAACGCGACAGCAAGGGGCGAATCACTTCGAAAGATGGATTCTCGGTAGTGGCCCCGATCAGCGTCACCACCCCTTTCTCAACGGCGCCCAACAACGAATCCTGCTGCGATTTACTGAAACGATGGATCTCATCAATGAACAAGATGGGAGACACCGTTCCGAAGAAACGATTACTACCTGCTTTCTCTATCACATCGCGTACATCTTTTACACCGGAACTGATGGCGCTCAATGTATAAAAGGGCGCATCCAGTTTATTGGCAATGATCTGTGCCAACGTGGTTTTCCCCACCCCGGGAGGCCCCCACAGGATAAACGAAGGAACCCGGCCGGATTCGATCATCTTCCGCAACACGGCGCCTTCACCCACGAGGTGCTTCTGCCCGATATAATCGTCCAGCATTTTCGGCCGCAAACGTTCTGCTAAAGGTTGACCCATCATGGAGGCAAAATTCGTTTTTTTTCTTTAGGTTACAAAGGAAATATTTAGAAAAAACAGACTGAGCCTATCGTTTTATATCAAATTGTTACTTAAAATACACAAAGACACCCCCTCTAACAAAAAGACAGTGCCTTAAGCAGCAATTGATAGTGCAAACGGTACCTTTCTTACAAAAAGCGTATAAAAACAGAAAATCACAGCAAAAAGACAAAATATTAACATTTCAGACAGTGCATTTTCAGTACATTTAACAAGCCCGGACAACATTTTTTTACCATATTATTGCAATTTGTCACAATATTTTCATATTTTTGCAAAAATTGGCAATGCAGACCAAAATAAACACGACTATGTTTATTACAGACACAACAAAAAAAAAGATATGCAACGCACTAAAATTAAGCAACATGCGGGGGTTCTACCCCTCCCATTAGCAACTCAAATAGTATTTATTTCATTCACACACTTAAATATTAACAAAAAAAAATGACGTTTATGATGAAAAAGTTATTTCTGGCAATGCTATGCACTATACTTAGTGTAGGGTTGTCGGTTGCACAAACAAGGACAATAACTGGCGTCGTTACTTCTGCGGAAGACGGCGAACCAGTTATCGGAGCATCCATTCAAGTCAAAGGAACCATGACGGGAACCGTGACCGATGTGAATGGTAATTTCTCCCTGGGTGTGAGCGCTGATGCAAGAACACTCGTTGTTTCATACATAGGGATGAAAACAAAGGAAGTACCAGTATCAGCAAGTTCCCGGATCGTACTGGAAGCTGCTACACAGGCGCTTGATGAAGTGATCGTGGTCGCTTACGGTACCGCGAAAAAATCCACCTTCACCGGATCGGCTGTACAGGTATCGTCGGATGCATTGAAAAATGCGCGGGTAGAGTCTTTGGATAAAGCACTCGCAGGTAAGACTTCCGGCGTCCGTGTATCTTCCTATTCCGGAGACCCCGGATCTGCCGGTGAAATACAGGTGCGCGGTATCGGTTCTATTACAGGATCAACTACTCCGTTATATGTAATAGATGGCGTACCCGTTGTGACTACTAATTTCAACTCACGCGCCCAGACAAGCATATTGTCGGCAATCAACCCTAATGACATCGAAACAATGACAGTACTGAAAGATGCTGCCGCTGCTTCTTTGTACGGATCGAGAGCTGCCAACGGTGTTGTTATTATTACTACTAAAAAAGGGAAACAGGGCAAAGCCCGTATCAACTTCCAAGCCAACTATGGGGTCTCTTCCATGGCAACAAACTCGTACGATATGATGTCTGGTACAGAAATGTATGATTATTTCAAAACCACTCTGCAAAACACGGTGGATGATGGTAATGCGGCTCGTATCTCAGGTTACGCCTCATTCGGAACTCCTGACAGCTACCTGCAGGATGGTTGGGGACTAACTCGCCAGAATGGAGAAAACTGGAGAGATTTCATTTATGAAAACGGTTCAGACCAGAACTATCAGATATCTGTATCCAGTGGCACAGAGAACACAAACTACTATGTCAGTGCCGGGTACCAAAACGTAAAAGGGATGGTTCGCAGCACCGGATTTGAACGTTATTCAGGTGTATTTAATACCAACACCCGAATTAACAAATGGCTGGCAATGGAGGGAAAGGCTCAGTTGTCTTACACCACCCAGCAAGGTATTCGCGACAGCTATACGAACAACGCCGACGGTAGTGGTATCGGCTCGTTCTCTCCTTCCGGTTTATTATTCCAAACCGACCCTACCAAATTTCCCTATAACGAAGATGGTTCTGTCAATGAAGCAGTATCGTTGAGCGGTACATTCCTCTCTCCAGTCTATGAATTAGGGAATAAGAATAAATTCCTTAACACGGATAATGCCCGAGCTATCTTGAACTATAATATCGAGTTAAACTTTACCGATTACCTGAAATTCCGTACGGTTAACAGTGTAGACTTCGTAGACATGCTGATCACAGAATACTGGGGTCCGAAAAGTGGCGACGGACGTTCTGCAAATGGTATGGGACAAAAGGACTTTTACCGGACGATCACACTGACATCTTCCGATATCCTTCAGTTCACCAAAACATTCAACGATGTACACAATGTGGATCTTTTGGGTGGTTTCGAAGCTCAAAAATACCTTTGGGACTTTACACAGGCAGCTGTCAACAATTATTCGACCGACAAATTGCCGGATCTGTCTGTAGGTACCGCTTCCCGTGCACTGGGTGAACACAGAGCCTACTATTTGCAATCCTGGCTGTTTAACGCCAACTATAATTACATGCAAAAATATTATCTGGGAGGTAATATCCGTACAGACGAATCGTCTAAATTAGGAGCAAACAACAGGAAGGGAACCTTCTTTTCTGTTTCAGGATCATGGAGATTCACCGAAGAAAGCTTCTTGGCCGAGAACCCGATTCTTACCGATGGTAAGATCAGAGCATCTTATGGAACAAACGGAAACCTGCCCGGTTCCATGTACGGTTCTTTGGATCTATATACTTTCAGTGGAAAATACGGCCCCAGTTCAGCCATTTATCCGACCCAGCCGGCCAACTACGACTTAGGTTGGGAAAAGAGTAAAAACCTGAATATTGGTATAGACTGGACACTGTTTGACCGTTACAGCTTCTCACTTGAATATTTCAATAAGAAAACAACAGACCTGTTGATGAATGTACCGACCTCTATCGTTACAGGTTTCACCTCCGCGCTGCAGAATATCGGGGATATTTCTAACAAGGGTGTCGACTTCGAATTCCATGGTAAGGATGTATTAAGCACCCCCCTCAAGTGGGATGTTGACTTTATCGCTTCCACTTTGAAAGCTAAGGTAGACAAACTGGCCAACGGTGAAGCTGTTAATATCGGCTTTATTGATAATATGTACAGATATGAAGAAGGTAAAGACCTGTATTCGTTCTATGTACCGACATGGGCCGGTGTTAATCCGGAAACAGGTCAGGGTGAATTTTTGATCGACCCCACCAAGCCATACGGAGAAGGTAATGTAACCACCAACCAGGCACAGGCTGCCCGTTCCATCGTGGCAAAGGCCTATCCGGATATCACCGGTGCATTTGGCAGTACCTTGTCTTATAAAGGCTTCAGCCTGAACTTCCTGTTGACATATCAGTTTGGCGGGCATATCTATGATTACGGCGGCTACTTCCTGCACAGTGATGGTAGACGTTTAGTGGCAGGATGGAACCAATCTGCCGATATTATCGGGAATTATTGGACCAAACCGGGTGATAAGGTAGACAACGTGCGTCCGACTACACTGTCCAAGACTTCCGACCTGATGTCAAGCAGATGGATTTATTCGTCAGACTTCATCCGTTTCAAGGAAGTTGGTTTATATTACGCGTTCCCCAAATCACTGACAAACAAAATGCATGTAGGCGACCTGAGCATCAATATTGTTGCCAATAACCTTGCATTCCTCTATGCCGCAACCAAAAATATTGAACTTGAAACCCCATTAAACGGCTTCAAGAGCGTGGATACTCCGCTGGCAAGAACGATTACATTTGGTTTGAATTTAAGTTTCTAATTATTTAAGAATAGCAAATTATGAAAAGAATATTATATTTATTTGTTATGGCCGGATTACTTCTTACCAGCAGCTGTAGTGATGAGCTCGAACAGAGCCCGACTACCAGTTTGCCTGCAGGTGAAGCGATCCAAAGTGTGGAAGATTTGCAATTGGCATTCAATGGCGTGATGCAAATGCTCTCCGTTAGCCGAGGCGCCTACGCCAGTGATTTTACGCTGTATGCAGACGGAAAGGGTGGCGATGTACAGCCAATAGGCGACAATGGGCAATTCACTCCCGTAGAAAAATATGAATTGACAAAAACAAGCGTCATTCCCGATGCTATGTATGAGGGTTTTTATGAAGCGGTTGCGTATGCCAATATGGCGCTGGAAGCAGGCCAGAAGTTGGGTTTAACAACAGACGAGTACAAAAGCTTGGAGGGACAGTTGATCGCGATCCGCGCCATTGTACATTTTGATGCAGCCCGTACTTTCGCGCAACTGCCGACAGTAAGCGGCGTGGATATGAACAAAGCTAATTCCGGTATTGTTATTTCAAATGCCGTATACCCTGTCAGCAGCAAGTTCAAACGGTCTACCTTGCAGGAAACCTACAATTTCGTCATCACCGAATTGGAAAAGGCCATTCCGGCGTTGCCTACCAAGATTACGGCCGGTAGCGTGAATGTATGGGGCGCGAAAGCGATCCTGGCAAGAGCCTATCTGTATACAGGTGATAATGCAAAGGCATACAATATGGCTACCGATGTGATCAACAACAGCGGAGCGAAATTATTTACATCGGATACGTATGTAGACTCCTGGTCTAAAGTAGGTGCTGCCGAGTCACTTGTTGAAGTGTTGACTTCGGATAATATATCCAATAACCCGCAACGTAACTCCGTCGGATATTATACGGATCCTAACGGATATGCAGAAGTGGGTGCCTCACAACCAATGATCACCTTCCTGAACAGCCTGAATGACAATGACATCAGAAAGCAATCCATCACACAGCGCTCTTCCACCACCGGAACAAGAACGGGCTATTATACAATCAAGTATCCGGGACAGTCAGGTTCTACTACTCCGTTGTACACCAACAATCCCAAGCTGATGCGTCTGGCCGAAGTGTACCTGATCGCTGCCGAAGCAGCCTTAAAGAATGGTGACACCACCAATGCACTGAAGTATTACAACGGCTTGAGAGCAAGCAGATATTCGTCAGGTTATACCGATGCAACCACCGTTACATTAGACAACATCCTGGACGAACGCCGGATTGAGCTCTTCTGCGAAGGCCACCGCTTGTTTGACCTGGTTCGGAATAACAAGACTGTTACTTCGTATGCTGCCACTACCCGTCAACCGGGCGACTTCGACATTATTTGTCCGATTCCGCAGAGCGAAACCGACATCAACCCGGAACTGGAACAGAACCCCAATTACTAATTGGCACAATTTATTGTATTGTTTAAATATAGAGGCAGCCGAGTTGGCTGCCTCTATATATTTATTGATCAAACAAAAGCAGTCAATGTGACCTGGTTCGGAAGAACTAAACTAACACCGATAGAAAAAGCGGTTACTGAATGGGATCGCTTTTTTTATTCCCATTTCTAACTACTTTGTCTTTCCTTTTCGTATTTTTGTAGCGTATAGATAAACGACAAAATGAAGAAACAATGAGAACACATTTGTTCATTGGTTGTCTTGCCATCCTGATGACGGCTTGCAACACATCTAAAAAAGCAGACAACGACTCACAGCAGGACTCTATCCGAGTGGAAACTGCAACTGTGGCCGAACAACCGGTAACCACCATTACTGTAACGCCTCTGAAGGGATATTTCCTCAAAAACACCTACAAGTTTACGGCTGATACAGACTGCATCCTTTTTCCCAACCAAGCAGGCTTTGACAATGCATTGGGAGTTGGTAAAACGATGGATAATCAGATCTCGAAGCCCGATTTTGCCGGGCAGACAGTTGGCGCCATCGCGATGAAGCCGGTACAAAACCAAACAGAGATCACAATCAGTAAAGCTGAAGTAGCAGGTAATGCCATCAACCTTTATTACGATGTAAAAAAAGGGGATGCCATCACTTATACGATCACACCTGTTCTTGTATTCCAATTTCCGCATACAACCGGAGTGGATACAGTGCATTTTATTACTAACGGACAAACAGTCAGCACACTCAGCATTGCGCAATAAGGTCTGTGCCGGCGACAGACCAAAGAGCGCGATAAGGCCATTGCCTTCGCGCTCTTTGTTTATTTGTGTTTAATATCATATTTCCGGTAAACTTCTTGTTGCTCGTTTGTTTATATAATATAATCACTTACTTTTGCACCTGAAAAGAATAGGAGAAAAAACAATGAAAGCACAAACCAGCGGGAGTATTATTCTCCTCACACTTATATGCCTTTTGATCAGTTCTTGCGATTCCAAACCGAAGAAAGCGACTTCGAACGACATCGCCTTTGATTCACTCCGGGTGGAGAAAACCTATCATTTACTGAATAATCCCGACAATCCGAATTGCAACCTGCAAATCAATTTTACTTTCCCGGTGAAAATGGACGATAAGTCACTACTTCCGGCTGTGAGTAAATTGTTTGTCAGTTCCTATTTTGGTGAAAATTACGAAACCCTTTCTCCGGCAGAGGCCGTAGCCAAATACACGGAAGATTACCTGAATGCATACAAGGAACTGGAAGCAGAGTATAAGAAAGAACTTGAGAATGCGGATAAGACACCGGCTGGATCGTGGTTTTCCTACTATGAGATGTCGGAAAACGAAATCACTTACAATCAAGGGGGACTGCTATGCTTCATCGTCCATTTTGAAAACTACACCGGAGGCGCACACGGCGCACATGCCTTCCACAACCATGTGATCAACCTGGCTACAGGCGCTTATCTAACCGAAGAAGATATTTTTGTGGATAACTTCCAGGATGCACTGGCGCAACTACTGATAGACAAAATTGCCGAACAAAACCATGTAGCCGATCCTAAAGAACTGGAAAATGTAGGTTTCTTCAGTATCGACGAGATCTATCCGAACGGAAACTTCCTGGTGGACGGCGACGGGATCACCTATACATTTAATGAATACGAGATCGCAGCATACGTAGTAGGCGCCACCAACGTACATCTTTCCTACAAAGAACTCTCGATGCTGCTGAAAAAGGATAGTCCGATCGCTCTATTAACCGGCAATTGACCGACAACATAAATATGCCAGCTGATCAATCAACCGCTCTCCCTCCTGCCGCTCTCGAACAACTGTCGGCCCTGAAAAGGTATTTCCCGCAGTTGAGTGAAATACAATGCCACCAATTGGATGCGCTTTATGGTCTTTATGCGGATTGGAATGCAAAGATCAATGTCATTTCCCGTAAAGACATCGAAAATCTCTACCTCCATCATGTACTGCACTCTTTAGGTATCACCCGAATGCTCCGCTTCAAGGAAGGCTCTTCAGTGATGGACCTGGGCACAGGGGGTGGATTTCCGGGTATCCCTTTGGCTATTCTGTACCCGGATACACATTTCCACCTGATAGACAGCATCGGAAAGAAGATCAAGGTAGGCCAGGCGGTAGCCGAAGCCATCGGGCTGACAAACATATCCTTCCGTCATTGCCGGGGAGAAGAAGAGAAAGGCCAGTTTGACTTTGTAGTAAGCCGTGCCGTGATGCCGCTTGCCGACCTGGTTAAAATTGTGCGTAAAAACATCCGTGCGGCACAGCATAATGCCTTGCCCAACGGATTGATTTGCCTGAAAGGAGGCGAATTGGCTCATGAGGTATTACCTTTCCGCCATCAAGCCATCACCATAGATTTACATACCCATTTTACTGAACCCTATTTTAAAACTAAAAAAGTTGTGTACGTACCCTTATGATCACCATTAAGTCATTTAATACAAATTATTTCTCTGAGAATACATATCTGGTGTACGACGACACCCTTGAAGCGGTCCTGATCGACTGCGGTTGTATCCGTGAAGAAGAAGAAAAAGAAATCAGCCAGTTTATCAGCGAAAATAAATTGACGCTGAAGCGGTATCTGTGTACTCATCTCCACCTGGACCATATCTTCGGTAATGATTTTGTGTATCGTACCTACGGCATCAAACCGGAAGCCCATAAAGCCGATGTAGAAGGGTTGCCGGATCCGGCTACACAAGCCAAACTGTTTGGTATACCCATCGTGGTCAAGCATATACCCGTAGAGAAATTTATCGTCAACGGCGCAACGATTACTTTCGGGCATTCCGAGCTGACAGCCCTGCTTGTGCCCGGACATTCACCGGGTAGCCTGGCTTTCTACAATAAGAAAAACGGCTATGTATTCTCGGGAGACGCTCTGTTTGCCGGAAGTATCGGCCGTACTGATCTGTGGGGAGGCAACCAGGAAGTGCTGCTGGCAGCCATTAACGACAAACTGATGACCCTGCCTGATGAAACAATCGTCTGCCCCGGACATGGCCCGCAGACGACTATCTTCAATGAAAAAATGAACAATCCCTATCTATAAAATCATATTTTAAAATACTATGGATACAACAAAATTCGTCAATCGCCATGTAGGTCTCTCACGGGAAGACGTTCCTTCCATGTTGGCGGCTGTAGGCGCAAGTTCAGTAGATCAACTGATTGAGCAAACCATTCCTTCCAACATCCGCCTGACAGCGCCGATGGATCTGCCGGAACCCATGACAGAACGTGAACTGGCCGAACATTTTGCCGAGCTGGCTTCCAAAAACGAGGTATTCACCTCTTACATCGGTATGGGTTGGTATGATACGGTATGCCCTGCCCCCATCCAACGGAATGTATTGGAAAATCCGGTTTGGTATACCTCTTACACGCCCTACCAGGCAGAGATCTCACAAGGACGGCTGGAGGCGCTGATCAACTTTCAGACGATGATTTGCGACCTGACAGGCCTGCCGCTTACTAACTGCTCGTTGCTGGACGAAGCAACGGCCGGCGCCGAAGCCGTATCCATGCTCCACGCCTCCCGCAGCCGGTCACAAATCAAAGAAGAGGCCAATACGGTGTTTGTAGACCAACAAGTATACCCTTCCACCCTCGCCGTGATCTATACACGCATGATCCCGCAGGGGATCAAGGTAGTAACGGGCGACTACCGCACATTTGCGTTTACACCGGATGTGTTTTGCGCCCTAATCCAATATCCGAATGCCAACGGTTCGGTTGAAGACTATACCGAATTCGTATCCAAGGCCAATGCCAACGGTACGAAGGTAGCGGTTGCCGCCGACCTGATGAGCCTTGTACTGCTCACCCCTCCGGGTGAATGGGGTGCCGATGTGGTATTCGGCAGCAGCCAGCGCTTCGGGGTCCCGATGTTATACGGCGGTCCGTCGGCCGGCTATTTTGCGACCAAAGACGAATACAAACGCGCCATCCCGGGACGTATCATCGGTATTTCCAAAGATGCCTACGGGCACGAAGCCTACCGTCTTGCGCTGCAAACACGCGAACAACACATTAAACGCGAAAAGGCAACCTCCAATATCTGTACGGCACAGGCCTTGCTGGCAACTATGAGCAGCTTCTATGCGGTATATCACGGTGCCGAAGGATTGCGCGATATTGCCGCCCGTATCCACAGCACAGCCGGATTCCTGGCAGGCGAACTGGAGAAACTGGGCTACAAGCAACTCAACAAAAACTATTTCGATACCCTGCTGGTAGCACTGCCTGCCGGTATATCCATCAATACCCTACGTGAACTGGCACTCGAATGTAAAGTAAACTTCCGCTATTTCGATACCAACCAGGTAGGTATCAGTATCGACGAAACAACATTGCCGACTGACCTGGGTGTGCTGCTGTACATCTTTGCCGGTGCAGCGGGTAAAGAATACATGCTGGCCGATGCCGTACCGGTAAAGACCTACTTCGACGCGAAGTTTGCCCGTACCTCCGACTTCCTCCAACAGGATGTATTCAAAAAATACCATACCGAAACGGAACTGATGCGCTACATCACCCGCCTCGGACGCAAGGATATCTCGCTGGCTCATTCCATGATCTCACTCGGATCATGTACGATGAAGCTGAATGCGGCTTCCGAACTCTTCCCGCTGAGCCGTCCTGAATTCCAGAACATACACCCGTATGCACCGGAAGAACAGGTGGAAGGATATAAAGAAATGATCGAGAACCTGTCGGCCTACCTGGCCGAGATCACCGGCTTCAAAGGCGTAAGCCTACAACCCAACTCAGGAGCTGCCGGCGAATATGCCGGCCTGCGTGTGATCCATACCTACCTGGAAAGCATCGGACAGGGACACCGTAACATTGTACTCTTACCGGCATCGGCCCACGGCACCAACCCGGCCAGCGCCATCCAGTGCGGTTATTCTACCGTTACGGTACAAACAGATGCCTGCGGCAACATCGACCTTGAAGACTTCCGACAAAAGGCTGAAGCCAACAAGGACAACCTGGCTGCTACCATGATCACCTACCCGTCTACCCACGGTATCTTTGAAGTATGCATCAAAGAAATGTGCGACATCGTACATGCCTGCGGCGGGCAGGTCTATATGGACGGCGCCAATATGAATGCCCAGGTAGGGCTGACCAACCCGGGAACGATCGGAGCCGACGTATGCCACCTCAACCTGCACAAGACATTCGCTTCGCCTCACGGCGGAGGCGGTCCGGGCGTAGGTCCGATCTGCGTGGCCGAACACCTGGTACCGTTCCTGCCTTCGCATCCGGTTGCCTGGGGAAGTGATCAG
The DNA here is from genome assembly GCA_031555505.1 of Tannerellaceae bacterium. Taxonomy (GTDB): domain Bacteria; phylum Bacteroidota; class Bacteroidia; order Bacteroidales; family Tannerellaceae; genus JAJDIA01. The sequence goes on along the minus strand of JAVBUH010000052.1, from coordinate 6,084 downwards.
AATACCGTATCGGCTGCACCCTACGGCAGCGCCGGTATTGCTTGCATCACATACGCATATATCCGTCTGTTGGGTGCTGAAGGGTTAACGATCTCCACCAAAGCGGCCATCCTCAGCGCCAATTACCTGGCAGCCAAGCTGAAAGATACATACGGGATCGTCTATACAGGCGCTACCGGCCGCGTAGGCCATGAGCTTATCCTCGAATGCCGTACCATCAAAGACCGCTCGGGTGTAGACGAAGGCGATATCGCCAAACGCCTGATGGACTTCGGCTATCATGCGCCTACCCTTTCCTTCCCGGTACACGGCACGTTGATGATCGAGCCTACCGAATCGGAAAGCAAAGCCGAACTCGACCGTTTCGTGGAAGTGATGGACTGCATCTGGAATGAGATCAAGGAAGTGGAAGAAGGGATGGCTTCCCGCGAAGACAATGTATTGAAAAACGCGCCCCACCCGGAATACGAGATCACGGCAGATGAGTGGAAACACGCATACCCGCGTTCGAAAGCCGCCTTCCCGCTGGATTGGCTGCACGACGGTAAGTTCTGGATCAACGTGGCCCGCGTAGACAATGCGTATGGCGACCGCAACCTGATCCCTACCATCTGTACCTGTACAATTTAATGCATTATAAACCCAGACAGAGCCGTTGTGTAGCGGCTCTGTCTTTATCTAAACTCTATGAAAGCACATTGGATTGCACTGGCGGCAGTTCTCTTCTCCGCCTGTTCCCAACCTCAAGAGACAAAGATCAAAGCGTACGGTTGGCAAGGTGAAAACCGGAACACCACCGAAGAAACCTTACAAGCCGATTTCAGTAAGTGGAAAGCACATGGCCTGGACGGAATGTGTTACAACGCCGGACAAGACCCGGTCAAACATCAACGGGCCGCTAAAGCGGCACATGCCAACGGCCTCGAATACCATGCCTGGATACCCACCATGCTGAAAGGTGATGCCGATTCATCTTGGTATGCGGTGAACCGTAACGGCGAATCCGCGTATACGGTACAGGCCTACGTTCCCTATTACAAATTTATGTGTCCCAACAATGAGGATGTGTATCACTTCCTGGAAACCATGTATGGCCGGATTGCCGATATACCGGAAGTAGATTATGTCCATTTCGACTATATCCGCTATGTAGACGTGATCCTGGCACGCGGCCTGTGGGATAAATACGGGCTGGTGATGAATGAAGAGTACCCCCCCGCCGACTATTGCTACTGCGACAAATGCGTGAGCGATTTCAAGGCGGCGACCGGTATCGATATCAAATCGATGGAAGACCCGTCGCAATGCCAGGAGTGGAAACAGTTTCGCTACGACGTGATCACCAAACTGGTCAACCGCCTTACCGCCTCCATCCATGCCAAAGGCAAGAAAGTAAGTGCCGCCGTATTCCCCGGACCCACACTGGCCAAGCAACTGGTGCGTCAGGAATGGAACAAATGGGACATCGATGCCGTATTCCCCATGAACTACAATGATTTCTACCTGGAAGGAGCCGATTGGCTGCGTACCATTACTGCCGAAGAAGTGGCAGCCATGAACGGTAAAGCGCCTATATTCAGCGGCCTCTTTATCTGCCGCGACTGGCAAAATAAGGCCTCAATCAAAGATCCGGAAGGCCATGGCCTGCTTCCGTCCGAGATAGAAGAAGCCGTGCGCGGTTCGATGGAAAGCGGCGCAGCAGGTGTTTGCCTGTTCACACCCCAGAGCATGACCGACGAGCACTGGAAAGCCTTCAACAAGGCCATCCACCAGGCTTATACAGTACAGAAATAATCATCTCTCATCTCCGATACAATGAATACGCATACCAGCAACGAAAAGATCCGGTTTAGTAAAGCATTCTGGGTAGCCAACGTAGTAGAACTGTTCGAACGGGCCGCCTGGTATGGCGTATTCATTGCGATCACCCTCTATCTAAGTCGAATACTTGGATTCAATGATATCCAGGCGGCCGGTATTGCCGGTACCTTCTCGGCTTTTCTATACCTGCTGCCTACGTTTGCCGGAGCGATTGCCGACAAAATCGGCTTCCGTAACTCCATGTTACTGGCTTTTACGCTACTGACCATCGGATATAGCGGATTAGGCCTCTTCCCCACCTGGCTGGCTTCGGCCGGTTTGGTTGACTATGGGATGACCACCCATTTCACCGGTCTGCAAGATAGTAACCTGCGGTATGGCGTGTTGCCTATCATGGTTCTGATCGTAATCGGAGGCTCATTCATTAAAAGCGTTATATCGGGCACGGTGGCGAAGGAAACCACATCGGAAACCCGGGCGAAGGGTTATTCTATTTTCTATGCGATGGTAAACATCGGCTCTTTCTCCGGCAAGACCATTGTGGAGCCGCTGCGCAATGCATTGGGCAACCAGGGTTTGATCACGCTCAACTATTTCTCGGCCACCATGACGCTGTTGGCTTTGATTGCTATCTGGTTCTTCTATAAAAGCGCCCAACATGCCGGCGAAGGAAAAACATTCAGCCAGATCTGGCAATCGTTACTCAAGGTGTGCACGAACGGACGGCTGGTGACACTCACCCTTATTATCACCGGTTTCTGGATGATACAACATCAGTTGTACGCCACCATGCCCAAATACGTGCTCCGGTTGGCCGGCGAAGATGCATCACCCTCCTGGTATGCCAATGTAAACCCGTTGGTGGTGGTGCTGACTGTAAACCTGGTGACCCAACTGATGCGTAATCGCAGCGCGTTGACCTCCATGGCCGTGGGTATGTTCATTATGCCTGTGTCTGCGCTTTGTATGGCCTACGGCAATCTGTTTGACAACAGCCAATCCATCCTCGGCATGCACCCTGTAGCCTTTATGATGGTAATCGGCATTATATTCCAGGGATTGGCCGAGACATTCATCTCGCCTCGCTATCTGGAATATTTCTCCTTACAGGCGCCTAAAGGAGAAGAGGGACTGTATCTGGGATTCAGTCACTTGCATTCTTTCCTGTCGTCTATCTTCGGTTTCGGACTGTCTGGTGTCCTGTTGAACAAGTATTGCCCGGAACCCAGCCTGTTTGCTTCGCGCGCCGAATGGCTGGAAGCCAGTGCACATGCACATTATATCTGGTATTATTTCGGCGCTATTGCCCTCATCTCTGCCATTGCCTTGATCATTTACGGACAAATAATGAAAAGGATAGACGCCCGGAAACAAAAAAGCCACCCTTAACGGATGGCTCCTTTCATTCTTGACAAGATTAGCTACCAACTGGTCAATTAGCGGATATCGATCTGCTTGCTCAACTTGGCCGGTTCAACGTACTCTTTCTTCGGGATCTGGATCCCCAGCACACCATGTTCTACTTTGGCTTCAATCTTTTCCTTGTCCACATTATCGGGCAGGATCAGCGTACGCTGAAGTTGGGCATGTGAGAACTCACGGCGCAGGTAGCGGTTTTGTTTGTCTTCTTCCTTTTGCTCGTATTTTTTCTCTACCGAGATCACCAGTTCGTTCTCGTTTTCAAGCCGTACACTGCAATCGCCTTTTGTCAGTCCGGGAACGGCCAGTTCTACAGAGAAGCCTTTATCCGATTCTGCAATATTCATTGCCGGAGTCGCAGTTGTTGATTTCTGCATCCATTCATTACCAAAGAAGTCGTTAAAAACGCCAGGTAACCAGTTCTGAGTTCTTCTTACAGGTATCATACTTTTTCCTCCTATAAATTAATGTTAATACTATCTATTTATTGTTTTAATCTATCACTTAATCAGCTACAAAGAGAATACCAATCAATAGAATCATATCAATCAGGCAATTTTGTCATATCGCAATACGAATCAAATGACAAAACGACATTAATTATGCCTATTTATACACAGGCCACATCACCAACTGGAAAGAAGTAGGCGGAAGCGATACCCCAATTAAACCGTAAATGATGCACAGACCTGGACCAATCGTCCATGGCATATCAACTCTACCAGCTACTCCTTTCGGACGAAGGGAAAGCCGTGATTGAGGAAAGCGGTTATATACCGTATGAATAAGTAGCACATTCCCTCTCGGGCACAGTTAGGCGATTGTTTTCAGTACCTGTTCCAAGCCGGCGATATCGTGGTCGGTGGTATCCCAGGAGGTGACGAAGCGGGCTTCGTTTGCATCTTCGTTCCACATATAGAAGAAGTAGGATTGTTGCAACTTTTGCAAAGCTTCGGTAGGGATGGTGAAAAAGAGTTGGTTGGTTTCAACCTTCTGGGTGAAACGGATCTGGGGATAGGATTGCAGCAGAGCTGCGACCTTGGCAGCACTTTCATTCGCATGGGTGGCATTATCGAGCCAGAGGTTGTTGTCCAGATAAGGAATAAACTGAGCGGAAAGATAACGCATTTTGGATGCCAGTTGGGCAGATTGTTTGCGGTAGAACTGCAGGTTCTGGTCGATCTCGGGGCGGAAAGCGATCACAGCTTCTCCCATCATCATACCGTTCTTGGTACCGCCGAAACTGAGGACATCCACACCGGCGTCTGCTGTAAGTGCTTTCATGCTGCACTTGAGGTAAGCACAGGCGTTGGCCAACCGGGCTCCATCCATGTGGAGGTACATATCGTGTGCATGGAGCAGATCGGCGATCGCTTTTACCTCGTCAATGGTATAGACGGTACCTAACTCAGACACCTGCGAAATATAGACTACTTTAGGCTGGGAATGGTGGCATACGCCAAAGTTATGCAGATGCGGGCGGATCAGTTCCGGTGTAAGTTTGCCGTCGGGCGTGGGAATGGCTACGACAGAACAACCGGTCATCCGCACCGGGGCACCACATTCGTCTACATAAATATGGGCCGTTTGGGCACACAAAATACTATGGAACGAGCGGGTTACCGCCTGCAGGGCTACCGAATTGGCGCCTGTGCCATTGAATACAAAATAGGGAGAGGCCGACTCTCCGAAAACTTCTTTGATCTTTGCCGTAGCAGCAGCTGTCCAGGGATCGTCGCCATAGCCAACCGCATGGTCGGCATTTGCCTTCAGCAGAGCATCCATGATCAGGGGATGCACACCCGAATTGTTATCACTTGCGAAACTTCTCATTGTCTATTAATTTGCAGCCAAAAATAGGAATTAATTGACAATTGGCAATTGCTAATTGCTAATTAACGTGAGTGCGATAGAAAAATAAGCATACTCTTCGCTTCGGAACAGTATGATCTTTTTTTCGGGAGACGATGATGATTTGGAAGGCCCATCTTGCTGATTGAATACCGGCCGTTCCACTGGCGGCATGTACACGTACGAGTACATGATTGAGGCCTGCGCCTCACCTGGACGAGGCGCAGGCCTCAGGGGGTGTGAGGCGCAGGCCTCGTGGAAGTGAGGCGCAGGCCTCGTTTGAGCAAAATCTGCATCTGGTCATTTCAACGGCAGGAACAGTGCTAAAACCTACCTTGCAGTGAGTATCCATCCGCTAAAACATCATACACGGAAATTGCTTTCACCCTGTCACTTTCTGCTGGTGGTCAATGAGTTACAGTGAAAGGAGAGGCTGTTTTTCTGTCCTGCTGTCACGCTCCTATCACACCTTTTTCCAAAAACTGTCACTAAAATCAAGACGATATATCCCGGTATGCAGTGACAGCACAAGTGACAGCAAAACCGCTTTTTGAAGCTTCCTTTCACCCTAAGTGCCTGACTGACTGCAGAAAGTGATAGGGTGAAAGCAGATTTCCCCAATAAAACCGTATGATAAATAATTTGGCAGTTAATCATCATATTGTGTTGGTTTTCCTTTATAAAAAAACTTTTTTATATCCGGGGGTGTGTAAATCAACGCATTTTCATGTGGGTTGGAATATTCAGGTTGGGTTGATTTTGAATATTCAGTTTTTGTTGGATTTTAATATAGCTTGAAGACTATCTTGTAAATAGTAAACAAGAGTAATTTGGCTCCCCGCCTAGACAGGCGGGGGGGACCATTGCTTGCAATGGTGGGGCGGTTGAAGTATTCCTGATAATATATTTGTGTGTGACGGGTTACGTGAAATTGACTGATAATCACAAGATATTCCGTTGAGTATATAAAATGGCAAAAAAGAGTCAACCGCC
>JAVBUH010000053.1:0-12039 GCA_031555505.1 Tannerellaceae bacterium | reverse complement strand
TGCACCCCTGGCTATGAACAGGATACCGCTGACGCGGTATTGTCGCTATGGACACGGCGATATATTCACATCCTGACGAGTGTGAACATTCATATTCCGCAAAACTTGAATGTGGGCTTGCTTCAAGTTCCGGCGTATGTGAATGTTTTTTATGTGGTGACATTAATAGTAAATAAGGCTATCTTGTAAATAGAAAACAAGAGTAACCCGGCTCCCCGCCTAGACAGGCGGGGGGGACCGCCGCTTGCGGGGGTGGGGCGGTTGACTCTTTTTTGCCATTTTATATACTCAACGGAATATCTTGTGATTATCAGTCAATTTCACGTAACCCGTCACACACAAATATATTATCAGGAATACTTCAACCGCCCCACCATTGCAAGCAATGGTCCCCCCGCCTGTCTAGGCGGGGAGCCAAATTACTCTTGTTTACTATTTACAAGATAGTCTTCAAGCTATATTCAAAATCAACCCTATCTGAAACACCGCCTGCTTTCAAGTTCAACAAAACCTGAACATTCAAACCCACATGAAAATGCGTTGATTTACACACCCCCGGATATAAAAAAGTTTTTTTATAAAGGAAAACCAACCCAATTTAATGATAAACACTGCCTACTTATAGCTCAAACGATTCTATTGGGGAAATTTGCTTTCACCCTGTCACTTTCTTCAGTCAGTCAGATGGTTAGGGTGACAGGGAGGTTCAAAAAGAGGTTTTGCTGTCACTTGTGCTGTCACTGCATACCGAGGCTATCGTCCTGATGTTAGTTGGGATGTCAAAAAGGAGTGACAGGAGCGTGATAGCAAAACAGGGAAAAAGCCTCTGCTGTCACTCTAACTCATTGACCACCTGCAGAAAGTGAAAGGGTGAAGGAAACTCTCGTGTAAGCAGTTTTTGCGAATGGATATGCACTGCAAGGCAGGTTTTGGTGCTGTCTCTGCCGATGGAATGATCAGATGCAGGTCTTGCACAAATGAGGCCTGCGCCACACTTCCACGAGGCCTGCGCCTCACCCTGCCTGAGGCCTGCGCCTCACTTCCGCGAGGCGCAGGCCTCAATCAGGTAACTCGTTCGTGTAGATGCAACCGGTGGTTCGGCGGGCCTTCTATCAACAAGACTTCCCTTCCAAATCACCATCATCTTCGAAAAAAAAGATCATAATGTTCGAAAACGAAGATTATGATGATCCTAAACGAACGTTATGGCGATCGTTTTGGATCGTTATTATCTTTTTTGTGGCGATTGCGGGATTTGAAACATTTCCGTATCGAAGGTAACAAACTTCAAATCCAACCCAATATGAAACATCAACAGGCTTGCACCACTTGCTATTACTGCACGCAGATTAACGCAGACTTTTTTTAAAAAATCTTCTGCATAAGTCTGCGTTCTGCGTGCGGTAATACCATCACTCTTACTCCCTCTTGATACTATTTACCGGATTCGCTGTTGCCGCCCGGTAGCTTTGCCAATAGACGGTGAGGAAGGAGATGAGGAAGCAGAAAGCACCGGCCGCCAGGAAGATCAGCGGGCTGAGCGGTATCCGGTACGAATAGCCCGACAGCCACCCATTCATGATATACCACACGATGGGCGTGGCGATCACAAAGCCTACCAGCACATAGCGGAGGAAGGCGTTTACCAGCTTAGTCAGCACTTCGCGGTTGGTAGAACCGAATACCTTGCGGACACCGATCTCCCGGTAACGCTGCTGGATGAAGTAGGTAGACATGGCCAACAGCCCTAGCATGGATATGAGGATGGCAATGATACCGAACACGATCACGATCTTCACCAGCCGTTTCTGTGAGGCAAAGGTTTCTTCCACCTGCTGGTCGATGAACTTACCGTTGAACTCGAGCCGGGTTAACCGTTCATACACCGCCTGTACTTCATTCATGGCGGTATAGGGATCGCCCTGTATTTCCACCAGGAGGTTCCAGGGGTAGAAATTTTCTACTTTATCTACGGTGAGCGCGGTCACCTCTTTCTTTTGGGCAATATTGCGTAATTGGAAATCACGGACAATGCCGGCGATTTGTGTCGTCTCTTCGCCAACCTTCACCGATGTGGCATCCGGTGGGAGGTTGAATTCTTTCAGGGCATATTCGGTGAGGTAATACTTCTTCTCCTCGATCACCTGGTTATCCCGTACTAGCTGGAGGCCGAGCATATCGAATAAGGCAGGCTCGCACTCGATGATCTGCATACTGATATTCCGGTTTTCATATTCAAAGGTCCAGTTGTTTCCGCGAGTGAAAGGTGTTCCCTGCGAATAAGCGATCCCTTTCACACTGGCCAGTTGCTTCAGTTCGTTGCCCAGGGTCAGTTGTTGTTGCTTGTCGCCCAACCGGGAAACGCGGATATCGATGATATTGGTCGTGTTATAGCCCAGCGGCGCCTTGATCAGGTGCCAGGTTTGCAGCACCATCGTCAGCGAAGCAGCAACGAGGGCGACCGTAATCACCTGTTGGAAGGTGATGAATACTTTGCTAAACACCATCTTGGTTTTCTGCCGGAAACTACCGCGCACCACTTCGATCGGCTTGGCGTTGGAGATAATGATAGCCGGCAATAAACCCGACAAGAAGCCAAGCAACACCGTCACAATCAACACACACAACACCGTTAGCGGTGTGATGGCATCCGTCAGGAATATGTTCGTTTCAAGCAATGTATTGGCATACGGAACGCAGGCATAGGCCAACAAGATGCCGACCGCTAAGGAAAGGAAGCTCAGCAACGTGGATTCCATGATCAACCGGGTGAACAACATCTCCCGCGACGAACCCAACAGACGGCGCGTAGCCATCTCTTTCGCACGGAATCCGGTTTGCGCCACCGTGAGGTTCACATAATTAATAATGGCAAAAAGCAGGATCAGAATACCGATCGAAAGCAGGATCAACACAAACTTCCGGTCGCCATGCTGCAAAAAATTGAAATTATCCCTATCGGCGAAGTAGATATCCGAAAGCGGCGTCAGCTGCACTTCCTTCGAGATACCACGCTTGTAGATCCAGAAAATATCCTGGAAGTAAGTCAGCATCTCCGTTTCGCGTTCTTTGAGCCGGGCTCCCTCCTTTTCCATCAGGAACACGATAGAGCCGGATGCATTATTAAACGTTTCTGAAACAAGGGTGGAGTTGTAATAAGCAATGTTATCCATCCGTATCAGCACATCGCAAGATGGGATCACCGAATAGCGGATATCTTTCATCACGGCATCCACCGTTACAAACAATGAATCCTGTAGCTGGATGGTTTTACCCAGCGGGTTTTCATTGCCGAACACTTTACGGGCGAAGGTTTCCGATATCACGGCATAGTTCTTCGCTTCGAGTGCCCGTTGCCTGTCGCCCTGAATAAGTTCGAATGAAAAGAAATCGAAAAAGGTACTGTCGGCAAACATCAGGTCGATGTTCCAGCGGTTGTCGTTGATGGTTGCCGGCGTGTGTTCATAAAAGTTCATAGGACACACCTTTTCCACATCCGGGAAACGCTCTTCCACCCGGTAGGCCAGCTTATAAGCAGAACCGAATCCGTCTTCAGACCCCAAGGCATAGATGCGGTCTGCCTTATCCTGGTATTTATCGGTAGACAATTCCTGACCCGTATACACGGCAATCAGGATCACAAACATCAACGACACCGACAGGCCAAATAGATCAATCGCCGTATACGCCTTATTCTGGCTCAGGAACTTCAAAAAGGATTTCAAATTCAACAGACTGCTCATAGCTTACTACTTCAATTAGATTGTATTTGCCAGGATAGTGCAAAGCCCGTGCCAAAACAATCAAACAACTGAATATAAGCATTTTAAATTATAGAAAGCGTCCGGCATTTGTCAAATAAATGGACACAACTGTCCATTTATTTGACAAATGCCGAAGTGATCGGACGGGCAATCCAAACCTGCGGTTGCTCCACATCCAACAGATAGGCGATGGTGCCGGCAATGTCATAGATCATGGTACTTTCTGAGATCACATGCCCTTTCCGCACATTCTTACCATAGAAAATAATAGGGACAAGCATCTCCTGCATGGTCTTGCCCCCATGTTCTTTTTCAATACCGCCATGATCGGCCGTGACGATAATAACGGTCTCATCCATGATACCTGCCTCTTCTACCGCGGTCACAATCTGTGACAGGCAACTGTCGAGATGGTTTTCCATCGCATAGTATTCCGGAGAGGTCCAACCGTATGTATGGCCAATCCCATCCGGCTGGTCAAAGATAATAGCACACAGGTTCGGTTTCTTTTCCTTGATATAAGGAACAGCAACGGAAGCACAGCCATACGGATTCGCTTCATCAACCATTACCTGGCGGCGAAAACTCATAGCCAGTGTATCTACCAGATAGTTCATACCCTCCCACTCATAAATATAGCCGATCTCGGCATCAGGCGCTTTTTCACGATAGAGGCCAAAGATATTCGGGAAACGGTTGTCAAGGTTGACCACACGTGAAGGGAGTTCGGGCGTGCGGGATCCCCAGGTGGTATAGCCATGCAATTCGGGTCCGGCGCCCATAAACATAGAAGCCCAGTTCACCGCACTGGAAGAGGGAAGTACGGAACGATTGTCAAGGGTGAAAGAGCCCTCGGCCATCAACCTGCGCATGGTTGGGACTTCTACTCCATGTTTCATACTATAGGCGCTGAAGCCATCGAAACCTACCAAAATAACATGCTTGGGGAGGGAAGACTGAACATCCGCCTGTGGCTGTTGAACGGGTGGTTTACAAGCATTGAATAAAACGGTCAAAAATACTGTCAAGAATAAAACGGTCACTCTTTTCATTTTGCACAAATTAGGATATAAGTTTTGTATTCGGCGCAAAAGTAGAAAATAATATTCAGCCGCAGATGAAGTAACCCCTAAATAAATCAGCAAGCCAAAACAATATCCCTGTTTTTTTGTTATATATACAGCAAAAAATCAGTGTAAGCGACTCATACGTATAAGTTATATTTTAAATGTTAGTATTATGATTAAAAGAGAAAAAAGCATCGAATTGCTTAACAGAGCAGTACAAGAGGAAATGACAGCATTGAATCAGTACATGTATTTTCACTTCCTGTTGGAAGATATGGGCTATGACTATCTGGCCGCCTACTTCAAACGGGTTGGTATTGTTGAAATGGTACACGCCGAAAAATTTGCAGAACGTATCCTCTTCCTCAAGGGAGATATCGACCTGAGACCATCCCGTAAGGTGGAACAGATACACGACGTAAAAGCCATGCTCGAAATGGCCGAAAAATTGGAATCAGATACAGTGATCAATTATAACGAATGGGCTAAATTATGTGATGCCGAGAATGATTCGGCTTCAAAAAAACTGTTTGAAAACATCATCCTCGAAGAAGAAGATCATCAGGATCATTTCGGTACCGAAATAGACAACATGAATCTCTTCGGCGACAATTATCTCGCCCTGCAATCCATTGCTCATAGCAAGAAAGCTGCGAAAGGAGAATCAATAGACTAACAATAGCAGATATAGAAAGAGGCTGTGTCAAAAATAGTCCGGCACACAGCCTCTTTCATTGATACGTTAATCTGTTTTAAAGGATCACCTTCAATCGTCACGAACCCGGTTTCATTACTACACCCTGGCTCTTCTTTCCGTTCATTTTAACAACGACCGGTTTATCAAAACATACATGGCGGATAAAATCCGTTTCCTGCACCGCAGGTTGGGCATTCAGGAAAGCTTCATCAAACCAGCCATCTTCTTTGAACGGATTGACGGTGAAATACCCCACGCCAAACGAGGTGAGGTTCTGAAAGAAGTGAGTACCCTGGCTCGGATCGATGCGGTAATTATCCAGTCCGCATTCCACAATCACACGGGCATTACAGATATGCGGCCACTTCACCGGAATACCCAGCCAATGGTCGCTGCTGCCCCAACGTCCGGGACCTACCAGTACATACCCTTTTTCCTGTTCTGAGAACTGCCGGTTGATCTTCTCTATCTCATAACCGATCAATTGATTATTGGAAGCATTGAATGCACCGGTCTTCACATACACCACATCATACACATCGTTCATAATACCGTGCCCCAGTACACTGGCAGACGAAAGGATCGTGTCGGCAGGATCGATCACGGAGATATCTTCGTCCATGACTTCTTTGTTGTCCACAATGGGACGTATCTGCAACAGGTAAAATGCGGCCTTGGTATGATCTTTCGGGTCAATGTTGACAGCAAACTCCAACTCGATCGGGCGTCCCATCTCAGACTGTCCGATTTTCAATACATTGTCCAACGATTCGGCCAGCGGAAAAACATCATGTTGCAGGATATTGACAAAAGAAATGATCTTCCGCCCACCCGGATAATAACCGTCGCGGATAATTTGATCGTAGGGATCGTACGTGGATACAATATAACGCAATGAGCCGTCCTGATCAGCCTCCTTCGAGCTTAACTTCAGCAGGTTGAAGGCATCATCCACTGAGAACCGCTCGGCCAGGTTGGCCAGGTCGAGGGCATAAAAGCGGGTTTGGGTTTCCTTGAGTGCGTAATCCATACTGCTCAATTGCAGGATATTGTGCGGATGGCAGGGGGAGAAACGCAATGTCATCCCGCCGTCTACAATATATTTACCCAGCCCCAGGGCAATGTTGGCTATCCCGTCTTCCGCATGTTCATTACCAATCGGATAAAAGTTAAGTGAACGGGCTACACCGGATATCGTGGGGTAGAAGTGGTTGTTATAGCGGCTTCCTACCACCTCTTGCAATACGATGGCCATCTTTTCCTGGTCGATCAGGTTGGACGTAGCCGTCATATAGATCTTACTGTCTTTAAAGAATACCGAAGCGTATACCGCCTTAATCGCATCACTCACCGTACGAAGCATCTCGTACTTATCGTCAGCTTTAGGAACCATATAGGTGGAATAGATGCCGGCAAAGGGTTGATAATGGGAGTCTTCCAGCAAACTGGACGAACGAACGGCCACCGGGTTATGGATCACATCAAAAAAGGCCATCAGGTCTTCAATCAGGGAGGCAGGCAGGCTGGCTCGCAGGAAATAGCGCAGGATATCCTCATCGGCCATATCACTCAATGCAATGGGATACAACTCATTCTGCTCCATAAAGTCATCGAAGATATCGGTACAGATCACTACCGTCTTCGGGATATTTACTGTGAAGTTCGGAGATTCCAACTGGGGATACCGTTTTACCATGGCGCCGATAAATGCCAGGCCTCTCCCCTTCCCTCCCAGCGAGCCGTCGCCAATACGGGCAAAATTGCTGTATTCGTCGAAGCGTTCCTTTTGATAGATCGCCACTACGCCCTGGTTCTTCATCCGGCGATACTGCACGATCAGGTCGAATATCAACTGCCGGGCTTCGTCCATAGTGGCATAGTCACTCACATCCACATTGCGCAATACTTCTGCCGGCGGGAACATGGCCCGAGAGTAAAAGAAACGGGAGAAATGGTTGCGCGAAAGGTGATAAACCAGCGAATCGTCCGGTATGTCAAAGATCTTCTTCTGCAGGTCTTTCAGGTCGCGGATACGCATGATCTCTTCCTGGGTATGTGGATTGAGGATCACAAAATCGCCGAACCCAAAATGCAGCATGATCTTCTTGCGCAGATCCTGTGGGTAACTCTTCGAGTTCTTATCAATAAAAGAAGCTTTCAACTCTTCGGCATAGATGTAGTTAGAAGCCTCAGATGATTCCATTACCATCGGAATGATCAGGCCCGACTTGCGCACATAACTACCGAACTTGAATCCGGCCAACGGGTCCTTCACCCCGTTATTCATAAAGCTCATATCGGAGATAATCCCTAACATATTGTCCCGGTACTGGTCAAAAATACGAACAGCTTCCTCGTAGGTACGCGCCAGTTTAATCTTGGGGCGACCACGCATACGGAGCGTACGCTGGTGGTCGTTCAGGGCTTCTTTGGCAAATTCCTGGCTTTGTTCAAGCACAAAGCGGTATAAGTGAGGCAGGGCCGACGAATAGAACCGGATGGAATCTTCCACCAACAGAATGATTTGGACACCTACACTGGCCACATCATCGGCTGCGTTCATCTTGTCCTCGATCAGTTTGATAATGGCCAGCAAAAGCTCGGCATTTCCCAGCCAACTGAAAATATAATCGATCGCTTCCAGGTCTTCATTGGCCACACGCCGGTTCACTTCTTTGGAAAAAGGGGTCAACACCACGATCGGTATATTCGGATACCGCCGCTTGATCTCTTTGGCGGCGGCAAATATGTCCCGGTCGTCCATATTCGGCATACAGATAATCAACTCAAAGTTCCGGTCTCTCAACTCTGCCAATGCTTCTTCTTCGGTAGTCACCTGTGTAAACCGGGGTGGATAACGCAAACTGAGCGACGTATATTCATTAAAGATCTGTTCGTCCACCCGCCCGTCGTCTTCCAGCATAAAAGCGTCGTACTTGGTAGCGATCAACAATACATTATAGATACGTTTGTTCATCAGGTTGGCGAACGACGTATCTTTGAACACCAGTGTCTTAAAGTCAGGAATACCACTCATGGCTCTTATTCGCAAATTTAGTGCCCAAAAGTAAGCAAAAAATTGCTGCCGTTCCATATTATTCCCTACATTTGCCTACATATTGTTATCCAATCATAAAAATACAAGTGCTATGAAGACCGAACTAATCATGCAGGCGCTGGAAGCAAAACATCCCGGCGAACAGGAATTTTTGCAGGCAGCGAAAGAAGTCCTCTTATCTATCGAAGAGGTGTATAACCAACATCCCGAATTTGAAAAAGCAAAGATTATCGAACGGTTGGTCGAACCCGACCGCATCTTTACCTTCCGTGTGGCCTGGGTAGACGACCGGGGCGACGTCCAGGTTAACCTCGGATACCGTGTGCAATTCAACAATGCCATCGGCCCGTATAAAGGGGGGATCCGTTTTCACCCGTCTGTCAACTTATCCTCATTGAAGTTCCTGGGTTTCGAACAAACATTCAAGAATGCACTCACCACACTGCCGATGGGTGGTGGTAAAGGTGGTTCTGACTTCGCTCCGCGCGGTAAAAGCGATGGTGAGATCATGCGTTTCTGCCAGGCCTTCATCATGGAACTCTGGCGCAATATTGGTCCAGACACTGACGTGCCTGCCGGCGATATCGGCGTGGGCGGACGCGAAGTGGGCTATATGTACGGTATGTACAAAAAACTGGCGCGCGAAAACACCGGCACCTTCACCGGAAAAGGACTCGAATTCGGTGGCTCTATCCTGCGTCCTGAAGCAACCGGCTTCGGCGCATTGTACTTCGTTCACCAGATGCTGCAGACACAGGGTATCGAAATCAAAGGCAAAACCGTAGCTATCTCAGGTTTCGGCAACGTAGCCTGGGGCGCCGCCATGAAAGCTGTCGAACTGGGCGCCAAGGTGGTGACTATCTCAGGCCCAGACGGATACGTATATGATCCCGACGGTATCTCCGGCAAAAAGATCGACTACATGCTCGACCTTCGCAACTCCGGCAACGACATCGTACAGCCTTATGTAGATGAATTCCCAGGAGCAACCTTCTATCCGGGCAAACGTCCATGGGAACAAAAGGTTGACATCGCCCTGCCTTGTGCGATCCAGAACGAGCTGAACGAAGAAGACGCCCGCCGGTTAATAGCCAACAATACGCTGTTAGTAGCCGAAGTATCCAACATGGGTTGTACCGCCGAAGCGGTAGACCTGTTCATCGAACACAAGATACTCTTTGGCCCGGGTAAAGCCGTCAACGCAGGTGGCGTAGCCACATCCGGCCTGGAAATGACACAGAACGCGATGCATATTTCCTGGACTGCCAGCGAAGTGGATGCCAAGCTGCACCAGATCATGAACGACATCCACAGCCAATGTGTCACCTACGGGAAAGACGGGCAATATATCAACTACGTCAAAGGGGCTAACATCGCCGGCTTCATGAAAGTGGCCAAAGCCATGATGGCGCAAGGCGTGATCTGAAACCGGTATTCCGGGGCTGTGTGCCGGACTACTTCTGACACAGCTTCTTCCATAGAAAAAGGATCAAAGCGTTTTCCCACCGGGAACCGCTTTGATCCTTTATATTTCACTCCGTTATCCGGTAAACCTGTCTACATCTGATTATTTTTTCACCTTGCCGGGATTCTTGGTAATGAAGTCTTTCCAGCCGGTATATTTTTTGTCTGACAATGGATTAGATGATTGATAGAAATGACAGAGGGCGGCAGCCAGCCCATCCGTAGCATCCAACTGTGGAAGCATGTGCTCGTCAGGGATATGAAGGATACGTTGCAACATGCCGGCAACCTGTTCCTTAGAAGCGTTGCCGTTGCCCGTGATAGACATCTTGATCTTCAGCGGAGCATATTCAAAAATAGGAATCTCCCGCTGAAGGGCGGCTGCCATGGCCACTCCTTGCGCTCGTCCGAGCTTGAGCATACTCTGTACATTCTTACCAAAAAAGGGTGCTTCGATAGCCAGTTCGTCAGGATGATACTGATCGATCAGTCCAAGTACGCGTTCAAATATTTTACGCAATCGCAGGTAATGGTCTTCATACTTATCCAGTTGCAACACACCCATAGCCTCCAGCCGTGGTTTCCGTTGATTTACAGCCAGCACACCATACCCCATCACAATAGTACCGGGGTCAATACCCAATATAACGCGTTCACTGCTCATGCTTCCCAATCCACCACCTCCATCAGGGTGGAAAATCCCACGATATTGCGTTCAAACCGGTCTATCAACATTTTTTGCATCCCATAGCCTTCTTTCTCAAGCCATTCGTTCAACAAATCACCATCTGCCACCAAAAACTGCAGGGCAAAGCTTTCACTTTCATCTTCCTGCTCTACCAGCACACGTCGGAGACTGGGCTCTACCAGTGTTCCCCCTGCTACAATCGCGGGTATATACTCTTTCTTGAGGTAGTCCAAACAGGGCTCTACCCAATTTTTTTGAATATAAAATGTAGTGTTGTAAACAATCATGCAATTTTATTTGAAATTTACTACACAAAGATAGTGCATATATCAGGAAAAGCCCTATATTTGCACCCGAAAACAACGAGAATACGTTTTTTGACAAATCCGAAACGGGGCATTAGCTCATCTGGCTAGAGCGACAGACTGGCAGTCTGTAGGTGATCGGTTCGAGTCCGATATGCTCCACACTCAAACCCGCTCAAAAGGCGGGTTTTCCCATTTAAAGCGGGTTTTGAAACATCCTGCAAATGTCTATTTCAGTCTATTTCGTCCATATCGGCTATAAATTTCGTACCATTTCAGACAAAAGTACGAAAAACATATTTTAACGGTACGAAAATGTTTTATCTTTGCCGAAAACACGACAAAATATGGAAACCCTATCGATCCGTTACGTGTTCGACAAAAAAAAGAAAATGTCGGATACCGTTCCCGGCCTACTTCAAATCGAAGTCAGGGACAAAAAAATAAACAAATGTGTGTATATCTCGACCGGCGTACACCTGTACAAGGGTCAGTTTTCGGATAAGAACGGTTTTACCTGCGTCAAGCACCCTAACGCTATACATATCAACAAACAGGCGAGAAGCATCTATAATAAGGTAGAAGCGTTCATGTACTCCGATAAATGCAAATGTCTGGATGATGTGAAGAAATGGGATGCAATCCCGGAAAATAGGAAATCATTTGTGATATTCATGCGGGAATTGCTTTTGCAGAAAAATGTAGAGTGGCTAACGCAGACTACTAACCGATCTTTCATTAAGAAAGTGGAAGATTCCGGTTTTCTTGACACTTTCGATGATGTTACGTATGAGAACATAGTAAAGTTCGACGGGTACATGAGAAAGAAGATCAAAACAGAGGGTACGCTATACATGGAAAATCCAGTTCAGATTGACCCCTTAAACCAAACGAATTTGACCCCTTGCTCCAAAATAAGGTTGACCCCTCTAACCAAAATAAAAATGACCCCATTTGAATGTATGTCAACATAGATTTTTACGTAATCCCATAATA